>NZ_VFMX01000001.1:2523378-3154222 GCF_006715285.1 Arthrobacter sp. SLBN-83 | reverse complement strand
CACCACCGACCTGCCCTGGTTTCTTGCAGCGTCGACGCTCGCCGGCGTGGGATCCGGCCTCTTCGGCCCCGCCCAGCAGGCTGCAGTGGCAGACGTCATTGGCAACGGCCGCTCCGGCGGCAAGGTGCTGGCCGTCTACCAGATGATGTCCGACGTCGGCGCGATCGTCGGGCCGGTCGTGGCAGGGCTGCTGGCGGACCGGCTGGGCTTCGGCTGGGCCTTCGGGGTGACCGGCGGCATCATGCTCCTGGCCGCCGCCGCCTGGCTCCCCACCCGCGAGACGCTCCGTGCGGCCGGGTCGTAGCAAGCGGTGCAGGCAGGGAACCAGGCCAGTTCGGCGGTCAGCTAGTTCAGCAGGGCGTCGACGAAGCCTTCGGTGTCGAACGGAGCCAGGTCGTCGGCGCCTTCGCCCAGCCCGATGAGCTTGACGGGCACGCCCAGTGTCTTCTGGATGGCGACGACGATGCCGCCCTTGGCGGTCCCGTCCAGCTTGGTCAGGACGATGCCGGTGATGTTGACCACCTCGGAGAAGACGCGGGCCTGGTTCAGGCCGTTCTGGCCGGTGGTGGCGTCAAGGACCAACAGGACCTCGTCCACCTCTGCAAGTTTCTCCACCACGCGCTTGACCTTGCCCAGTTCGTCCATGAGGCCCACCTTGTTCTGCAGGCGTCCGGCCGTGTCGATCATGACAACGTCGACTTCCTGCTCGATGCCTGCCTTCACGGCCTCGTAGGCAACCGAGGCGGGGTCGGCGCCGTCGATGTCCGACTTCACGGTGGGGACGCCGACGCGCTGGCCCCACGTGGCCAGCTGCTCGGCGGCGGCGGCGCGGAAGGTGTCCGCGGCACCGAGCAGGACGTCCTTGTCCTCGGCGACCAGCACGCGGGCGAGCTTGCCCACGGTGGTGGTCTTGCCTACGCCGTTCACGCCCACCACCATCATTACGGCCGGCTTCTCGGCGTGGCGCTGGACGTTGAGGCTGCGGTCCATGGTGGGATCCACGAGCTTGATGAGTTCTTCCCGCAGCATGGTCTTGACGTGTTCCGGGGTACGCGTACCAAGAACCTTGACCCGCTCCCGCAGGGAGTCCACGAGCTGCATGGTGGGCTCGGTTCCCAGGTCAGCCAGCAGGAGGGTTTCCTCCACCTCATCCCAGACACTCTCGTCGATCCGGTCGCTGGACAGCAGCGCCAGCAGGCCCTTGCCCATGATGTTGTTGGAGCGGACCAGCCGTTCGCGCAGGCGGGTGAGGCGCCCTGCGACAGGGAGCGGTGTTTCGACGGGAATGGTTTCCAGCCCGGCCGCAGTGTCCGGAACGGTCGTGGTGTCCAGGCCCTCGAGGTCGACGCCCTCGGGGGCCTTGCGTTCAATGGTGCCATCGCGGTCCGCCACCGCCGTGCTGCCGCCGGAACGGATCTCGGGATCGTTCGCGTCCCGTGTACCGGGGTACCGGGTGATGTTCCTTCGCGTCTTGAGCAGGACCGGAATCAGCGCGCCGATGACCACCAGCGCAGCAAGAATGGACAGGACAATGGGAAGGATGTCATTCACTCCCCTAGCTTCTCACAAACGGCATGCCCCAATCCGGCGCCTGCCACGCAGCTGACCTGCCCCTTCGCACCGTTCTCCGCGCTGCTATACCTCCGCGCCGAGGCGCTGGCTGATCACGGTGGAGACGCCGTCGCCCCTCATGGTTACGCCGTACAACGCGTCCGCCACTTCCATGGTGCGCTTCTGGTGGGTGATGACGATGAGCTGGCTGGATTCCCGGAGTTCCTCAAAGATGGTGATCAGCCGGCCAAGATTGGTGTCGTCCAGCGCCGCTTCCACCTCGTCCATGACATAGAACGGTGAGGGCCGCGCCTTGAAGATGGCCACCAGCAGCGCCACCGCGGTCAGGGACCGCTCGCCGCCGGAGAGCAGCGACAGCCGTTTGATCTTCTTGCCCGCGGGACGGGCCTCCACCTCGATGCCGGTAGTCAGCATGTCTGCGGGCTCGGTCAGGACCAGCCGGCCTTCGCCGCCGGGAAAAAGGCGGTCGAACACCCTGGTGAATTGCGCCTGGGTGTCCTCGAAGGCTTCGGCGAAGACGCGCTGGACGCGGTCGTCCACTTCCTTGATGATGTCCAGCAGGTCCCGGCGGCTGGCCTTGAGGTCCTCCAGCTGGGTGCTGAGGAACTGGTGCCGCTCCTCCAGCGCCGCGAACTCCTCGAGGGCCAGGGGGTTGACCTTGCCCAGGCTGGCCAGGTCCCGCTCCGCCTTCCGCAGGCGCTTCTCCTGTTCCTGCCGGACGTAGGGCTTTCCCTCCACGATCTCCTGGCCTCCCGCATCAACGGGGGCGCGGAGGGCTGCCCACTTGTCGCCGGACTCCTCCGCCGGAACGGGAACGGGGACGTGCGGGCCAAACTCCTCCACCAGCGCCTCGGGGGTGATGCCCAGCTCGTCCACGGAGCGGGTCTCCACCGCCTCGATCCTTGCCCGTTGCTGGGCCCGGGCCAGCTCATCACGGTGCACGTTGTCGGTGAGCTGGGCCAGTTCCCGGGCCAGGGCATCGTTCGCTTCCCGGATGTCACGCAGTCCGCGGTCACGCAGCTCGCGGTTCTCCTCGGCCAGGTCCCGTTCGTGCCGGGCAAGGTCCACGGAAACATCAACAAAGCCGAGTGCCAGTTCCACACCCGTGGAGACAGCGGCTGCCCGCTTGGCCTGGAGCCGGCGGCGACGGGCGCGCTCCGCGGCTTCCTCGCGGGCACGCCGCTCGGTGGCGGCGGCGCGTTCCAGCGATGCCACCCTGTTGCGGGTGGCCGTGAGCTGCTCTTCGGCACTGCGCAGGGACAGCCGTGCCTCAACTTCTGCCGCACGCGCGGCGGATGCGGTACGCGCCAGGGCATCCCGCTGTTCCGTGGAGGGTTCCTCTTCAACGGGTGCTTCCTGGGCTGCCGCCAGGCGGGCGGTGACGGCCGTGAGGGCTTCCTGCTCGGCGGCGACATTTTCTTCCGCCCGCGCCAGGGACGCGGCCATCCGTTCGCTCTCCCCCACGGCACTGCGCAGGACTGAGTTCAGGTGGCCCAGGCGCTCAGCGACCGCGGCGAGGCGGGCGTCGGACTCATGCAGCTTGTCCAGCGCAGCATCCGCTTCCTCCTGGGCACTTGCGCGCCGTGCCTCGGCGCCGGCCAGGGCGAACCTGTTTCGCTCCAGGTCCGCGGTGACCGCAGAAAGGCTGCGGCCGGCGTCGTCCACCGCCGCCTGCACTTCGAGCAGCGACGGTGCCTTTGCCGAACCGCCGGCCGCCGTTAATGCCGTAAAGACGTCCCCCTCAGGGGTGACCACCGTGAGTCCGGGCACCGAGTCCACAAGCGTGGCCGCGGCGTCGATCCCGGGTACGACGGCGGTTCGGGCCAGCAGGTGCCGGACCAAGGCGAGGTGCTCCGCGGGTCCGTCCACGAGGCCTGCAGCCCACTGCGCACCTTCGGGCAGCGGGCTGGTGCGGTCCTCATCCTGGTGGACCGCTGCGGCCGAGGCGAGGAGCAACGACGCCCGCCCGGCGTCGTCGTCCTTGAGCCGCCGCAGCACCTCAACGGCCGTGTCCTTGTCCTGGACCAGCACTGCTTCCGATGCCTGCCCCAGCGCGGCGGCAATGGCCGCTTCATAGCCGGCCTGCACGGTGATCGTGGCGGCGACGCTTCCCTGCACCCCCGGAAGACCGGACTCCAGCACGTGCCGGGCGCCGTCCTTGCGGTCAAGGCCCAGCTTGAGGGCGTCGAGCCGCGCGGCCAGGGCATCCCGTTTGCGGACCCCTTCGTTGACGGCGGCCTTGAGGTCCGCGATCTCCTGGAGCACAGCGTCCAGGGCCTCGCTGGCAGCCTCATAGTCGGCGTCAAGGGATTCTTCCCCCTCCTCCACGCCCGCCACCTGGTTCTCCAGCGCCGTGAACTCGGCCTGGGCACGGGCGCGGCGTTCCGTTCCGGCGGTAAGGGATTCGCGCAGCCGTCCCAGTTCCGCCTGCGCGGACTCCACCCGGGACCTGGCGGCCGCCACCTGGCCGGCCAGCCGCGCCAGTCCTTCGCGGCGGTCGGCGGCAGCGCGGAGCTGGGCGGTGAGCCGCTGGTCCTCGGCCAGGGCCGCCTGCTCCGCTTCGGCCTTTGCGGCGCTGGCCGTCTCCAGGGCACTGCGCCTTGTGTCGATGTCCTGTTCAAGCTCGGCCAGCTCCTGCCGCACCCGGGCGGCCTGGCGTTCGAGCTGTTCGGGGTCCCGGCCTGGGGCGGGGGCGGCATCTTCGGAACCCAGCAGGCGGCTGCGTTCAGTGGCCAGCGAGCCGAGCGACCTCAGCCGCTCCCGTGCCGTGGAAAGCCGGTACCAGGTGTCACGGGCGGCGTTCAGGCGCGGCGTGGCCTCTGCCGCAAGTTGCTCCAGCGCTGCCTGCTGCCTGCGGCCCGCTTCGAGTTCCTGTTCGACGGCGGTCCGCCGGGCTTTGAGCGCGGCTTCGTCCGCCACGTCCTGCTCCAGTGCCAGCTGCAGCTGGACGAGGTCGTCGGCGAGCAGCCGGGCGCGGGCGTCCCTGACGTCGAACTGGACGCGCTGGGCACGGCGTGCCACCTCCGCCTGCTTGCCCAGGGGCGTGAGCTGGCGCCTGATTTCCCCGGTGAGGTCGGTGAGGCGCTGGAGGTTGGCCTGCATGGCTTCCAGTTTCCGCACCGTGCGTTCCTTGCGCCGGCGGTGCTTTAGGATCCCTGCTGCCTCCTCGATGAAGCCGCGGCGGTCCTCGGGGGTGGCGTGCAGCACGCGGTCCAGTTGGCCCTGGCCCACGATGACGTGCATCTCCCGGCCCAGCCCGGAGTCGGAGAGCAGTTCCTGGATATCCAGCAGCCGGCAGCCGGCACCGTTGATGGCGTACTCGGAGCCGCCCGTACGGAACAGCGTCCGGGAAATGGTGACTTCGCTGTATTCGATGGGAAGGGCGCCGTCGGTGTTGTCGATGGTGAGCGAAACGTGGGCCCGGCCCAGGGGTGGCCGTCCGGACGTCCCGGCGAAGATGACGTCCTCCATCTTGCCGCCGCGGAGGGTTTTGGCGCCTTGTTCGCCCATGACCCAGGCCAGGGCGTCCACCACGTTGGACTTCCCGGATCCATTGGGACCCACCACGGCGGTGACGCCGGGTTCGAAGTCGAAGGTGGTGGCAGACGCAAAGGACTTGAACCCCCGGACGGTCAGGCTTTTGAGGTGCAAGGCTTTTCTGGTCTCCTGGAGCGGGTAGGGCATGATTGCGGGAACCGGCTCACTACAATCTACTGCGCAGGACCGACATTTCCCCGCAGCAGCGCCCGGAAGCCAACGCCTGGGCCATGGGTGAATATGCATGATTTGGGCAGGCAAAGGCATAGTTAAGCTCTTGAGCCTGCGTTTTTGTGGGTACAGTCACCGCAGGAATGCGGGACGGAAACGAAGAGGGGCTTGAAATTGGCAGGTAATGCAACCTTCCGCCACAGCAATACCGCGCTGCTCTCGGTCAGCAGCGTTGAAGCTCCGAGGATTGTGAGCTCCACCGACTTTGACAGGCGCCTGGCGTCAACCCTGCAGCGGCTGAAGTTCCCGCCGCGACTGCTGGAACGCGTCGCAGGCATCACGCACCGCCGCTGGTGGGCCGCCGGCACGTCGTTCGATGACGCTGCGGTGGAAGCCGGTGCCAAGGCCCTGGCCGAGGCAGGCATCGAAGCATCCGAGATCGGCCTGCTGATCAACACCTCGGTGACCAGGCGCAACCTGGAACCGTCCGTAGCGGTGAAGATCCATCACGGACTCAGCCTGCCGTCGTCGGCCATGAACTTCGACCTTGCCAACGCCTGTCTGGGGTTCGTCAACGCCCTGACCCTGGCAGCCAACATGATCGACTCGGGCCAGATCAGGTACGCCGTCATTGTCAATGGCGAGGATGCCCAGCTGACCCAGGAGGCCACCCTGGAGCGCCTCCAGCGGCCCGAAACCACACGGGCCGATTTCAACCGCGAGTTCGCCACGCTGACGCTCGGCTCCGGAGCGGCCGCCGCAGTGCTGGGACCCGCGGACGAGCACCCGGGCGCCCACCGGGTGGTGGGCGGGGTCATGCGCGCCGGCACCGAGCACCACGAACTGTGCGTGGGCGGCATCGACGGCATGCACACCGACACAAAGGGACTGCTCGACGGCGGCCTGCAGCTCGTCGTCGACGCCTGGCATGAGGCCCAGCCGGAGTGGGACTGGGCAACCATGGACCGCTACGTCACCCACCAGGTCAGCAACGCGTACACGCAGGCCATCATCGAAGCGATCGACCTGGACGCCGACAAGGTGCCCATCACGTTCCCGCACTGGGGCAATGTGGGGCCCGCCTCCCTCCCCATGACGCTTGCAGCCGAGTCGCAGTCGCTGGCAAGCGGTGACCGCGTCCTGTGCATGGGCGTGGGGTCCGGCCTGAACACCGCCATGCTGGAAATCGTTTGGTGATGGCGGACTGGCCCGGCGTCAACGCCGAATGGTCACGCGAACTCGATGTCCCCTCCACCTCCGGCGTTGATACGCCGGGCTCCGTGCACCGCTGGCACCTGCTGGATAACGGCGCAGAACTGGCCCGCCGCGGCCTGACTCCGTTGGGGACGCTGCTGTGCGTGCACGGCAACCCCACCTGGTCCTACCTGTGGCGGAGCCTGCTGGCTGCGGGCTCCGACGCCGCGCATCCGTGGCGTGTGCTGGCCGTGGACCAGCTGGACATGGGGTTCTCCGAGCGGACCGGGACGTTCCGGCGGCTGGCCGACAGGATCAACGACCTGGGCGATCTTACGGACGTGCTGGGCCTGGAGGGGCCTGTTGTGTCGGTGGGCCATGACTGGGGCGGCGCCATCAGCCTTGGATGGGCACTGGCGCACGAAGACCAGTTGGCCGGCGTGGTCCTGACCAACACCGCCGTGCACCAGCCTGAAGGCAGCCCCATCCCGACGGCGTTGCGGCTTGCCCTGCATCCTGCCGTCCACAAGTGGGGAACCACCACCTCTGACACCTTCCTGCGGGTGACACATTCGCTGGCGCACCCGCCGCTGCCTGCAGAGGTCCGCAATGCTTACATGGCCCCTTACCGCGGAGCATCCCGGCGTGCCGGGGTGGGCAACTTTGTGGCGGACATTCCTGTTGACGCGTCGCATCCCAGTTTTGCTGCCCTCACCGGGGTGGCGGAAGGCGTGCGCGGCCTGGACGTTCCAGCCCTGATGCTGTGGGGGCCGCGCGACCCCATCTTCTCCGACCGCTACCTGAAGGACCTCATCGGCAGGCTTCCGCATGCGGACGTCCACCGCTACGAGGGCGCGGGGCACCTGGTGGCGGAGGACCGGGACATTGCCGCGCCGGTCTTCGACTGGCTTGCGGGGCGCGTCACCGGCGGTGGCATCCGTTCTGCCCACACCCCCGGCACCGTACGGGGCAGCGAAGGATTTGAACCCCTGTGGGCACCCCTTGCCGAACTGGCGGCGGGACCAGCAGGCGACGGGAGGGCCGTCGTCGAAATGGCACCTGACGGCACCGTGGCCCGCTTCCTGACGTGGAAGCAGCTGGAGGCGGGTGTTGACCACCTCGCCGCGGGTCTGCAGGAGGCAGGCATTGGGCCCGGCAGCCGGGTGAGCCTGATGGTTCCGCCCGGGGTGGACCTCACCGTGGCCCTGTACGCCTGCCTGCGGCTCGGCGCGGTGGTGGTCGTCGCCGATGCCGGGCTGGGCACCAGGGGCCTGAGCCGGGCAGTCAAGGGCGCAACTCCTGACGTCCTCATCGGGATCGACAAAGCCCTCGCCGCCGCCCGGGTCCTCGGATGGGCGGCCCGGCGCATCAGCGTGCACGAGCTTCCGGCAGGGCGCCGCCGGCTCCTTGGGGTGGAAACCTCCCTTGTTGCCCTGGCCAGGGCAGGTTCAGAACGGGCCGGGGCGGCGGGCAGTGCCGCGACGCCCCTGCCGGGCCCGGACTCCCCCGCCGCCGTCCTCTTCACCTCCGGTTCCACTGGTCCCGCCAAGGGTGTGCTCTATACCCACGGGCAGCTTGCCGCCATGCGGGACACCCTGGCCCAAACCTTTGGGATCCGTCCCGGGCAGCGCCTGGTGGCAGGTTTCGCGCCCTTTGCCCTGCTGGGGCCCGCGCTGGGGGCCGTCTCGGTGACGCCGGCCATGGATGTCACCGCACCCCGCACCCTGACTGCACGCGCCCTCGCCGATGCCGCGGCGGCCATCGATGCCACGGTGGTCTTCGCGTCGCCCGCAGCCCTGCGCAACGTCGTCGCCACCCGTGGCGGACTGACTCCGGAGGGCACCGCAGCACTCGGACGCGTTGACCTGCTCCTCTCCGCCGGCGCACCTGTTCCGGAAGCGCTTCTCGCGGAAGTACAGCAACTGGTGCCCCGCGCCTCGCTGCACACCCCCTATGGGATGACGGAGGCGCTGCCCGTCACCGACATCAGCCTCGAACAAATCCAGGCCGCCGCCGCTGATGCCGACGCCGGAACGATGACGGGCGCGGGCAACGGCGTCTGCGTAGGCTGGCCCGTCCACGGCACCCGCGTAGCCGTCATCCCCCTGGCACCCGATGGCACAGCACCCGGCTCCGTGCCCGTCACCGATGCGGGCATCACGGGAGAAATCCTGGTCAGTGCGCCACACGTCAAAGACGCCTATGACCGCCTCTGGCTGACGCAGGAGCTGAGCAGCGGCCCCGCCGGATGGCACCGCACCGGGGACGTAGGCCACTTCGACGTCCAGGGACGGCTGTGGGTGGAAGGCCGCCTTGCACACGCGGTCACGGCACCTGGCGGAGTAGTGACCCCGGTGGGCCCGGAACAGGCCATCGAAGGCGTGGACGGCGTCCGCATGGCAGCGGTGGTGGGTGTGGGACCGGCAGGCACGCAAGCCGTTGCCGCCGTCGTCGAAACTGTCCCGCCGGCCTCCAAAGCCGGCCTTGCCGGGGCTGATTTGGCGGGCAAGGTACGGGCCGCTGCCCGCAGTGCAGGCGTGTCCGTCGCTGCCGTCCTGGTTGTCCCCGCGCAGCCCACCGACATCCGCCACAACGCGAAAATCGACAGGACGCGGCTGTCCAGCTGGGCCTCGTCCGTGCTGGCCGGCGGCCGTCCGTGGACGCCATGAGGGTGCTGGTCACCGGCGCCAGCGGGCTGCTGGGCCGGGAGGTGGCAGGCCTGTTGGTGCGGAAAGGACATGCGGTCACCACTTTCCAGCGGCGCCCATCAGGGGTCGACGGCGTGACAGACCACAGTGGCTCCCTTACCGATGCTGCAGCGGTTGCGGCAGCGGTCCAGGGCGTTGAAGGTGTCATCCACCTGGGCGCCAAGGTTTCCTTCACCGGCCGTGCGCAGGAGTTCAACGAAGTGAACGTCCAGGGCACCCGGCGGCTGCTCCGGGCAGCACGCGAAGCGGGGGTGGGGGACTTCGTCTTCGTGTCCTCGCCCTCCGTGGCCAACTCGGGCGCCGCCATTGCAGGGCTGGGCGCAGAAAGGGCTGACCCGGCGCATGCCCACGGCGACTACTCACGCACCAAGGCGGAGGCGGAACTGCTGGCCCTTGCCGGGGACGCACCGGACTTCCGTGTCGCCGCGGTGCGCCCGCACGTGGTGTGGGGCCCCGGCGACACCCAACTCGTGGAACGCGTGCTGGCACGGGCGGCTCGGAAGCGGTTGCCGCTGCTGGACGCCGGCGCTGCCCTGATCGACACCACGTATGTGGACAACGCGGCGGCCGCCATCGTTGCCGCGCTGGAGCGCATGGGGCACATCCACGGCCGGGCGTTGGTGGTCACCAACGGCGAGCCCCGGCCTGTGGGCGAACTCATCGCAGGCATCTGTGCTGCCGGCGGCGTGCCCGCGCCGGCGTGGTCCGTTCCGGGCCCTGTAGCCCGGCTGGCAGGATCGGTAGTGGAGCGGGCGTGGCTTCGGCTTGGCAAGCAGGACGAACCGCCCATGACCAGGTTCCTCGCCGAACAGTTGTCCACGGCGCACTGGTTCGACCAGCGGGAAACCCACAAGCTCCTCGCCTGGACCCCCGCTGTATCCATCGATGAAGGCTTGGCGCGGCTGGCGGAGTACTACGGTTCCCGTTAGGCGGGCCCGCTGCCAGGCGGCTGGGTAGGCCGCTACCAGCGGCCGTTGCGGGGCCGCGGTTGGCACACGGGGCAGGTATGGGATGAACGGTTCATGAACTGGTCACGGCGGATGGTCGCATTGATACCCGCTGCGGCGCACCGCTTGCACGGCTCCCCCTGCCGGCCATAGGCATTGAGGGACCGGTCAAAGTAGCCTGAGGCACCGTTGACGTTGACGTACAGCGAATCGAAGCTGGTCCCGCCTGCTGCCAGGGCATCGAGCATCACCTCGCGGGCGCTGTCGAGGACGCGCTGGGCTTCACTGCGGCGCAGGGTGTCGGTGGCCCGGGCGAAGTGCAGGCGGGCGCGCCACAGTGCTTCGTCGGCGTAGATGTTGCCGATCCCGGACACCAGTCCCTGGTCCAGCAGCGCCCGCTTCAGTCCCGTTTTGCGCTTCCGGAGGCGCTGGTAGAAGAGGTCGAAGGAGAAGGCAGGATCGAGGGGGTCCCGGGCGATGTGTGCTGCTTCCTCCGCTATCAGGGGAAGGGGCGATTCCGCCAGGCCGCCCGGAGCGCCGTCGTCCGTGGGGACGAGCGTGGTGACGAAGAGGCCGCCGAAGATCCGCTGGTCCACGAACCGCAGTTGCTCCGGCATCCCTTCCCGCGGGCTGAGCCGGAACCGGACCTTGAGGTGCTTCTCATCGGCGACGGCTGAGTCCTGCATCAGCAGCTGCCCGCTCATGCCCAGGTGCGCCATCAAGGCAATTCCGGGCAGGCCACCGCTTTCCCGGTTCTCCGATCCGGCAGCAGTGCTGTCCACCAGGGGCATCCAGAGGAACTTTCCCCGGCGCACGACGTCGGACACAGTGGCACCTTCGAGGTTGCCGATGAAGTCCTCAACGCCAAGGGCGTGGCGGCGGATGGAACGCGGATCAAGGACTTCGACGGCACGGATCGTCCTGCCGCGGACCCAGTTCACCAGGCCACGGCGGACAACCTCCACCTCGGGCAGTTCCGGCATGGACGCTACTGGGCGGCCACGGAGCTTGCGCCGGTACTGGACGCCCCGGTGCCGGAAAGCACCCGCCACGCGTCTGCCGCGGCTTCCTGTTCCGCTTCCTTCTTGGAATGCCCCGAACCCTTGCCGTAGGCGGTTCCGCCGATATTCAGGACAGCTGTAAAGGTGCGGGCGTGGTCCGGCCCGGACCCCTCCACGGCGTAGTGGATGCTGCCCAGCTGCCGGCTGGCTGCGAGTTCCTGGATGCTGGTCTTCCAGTCGGTGCCGGCGCCCAGGACGGCGGCATCCTTCAGCAGCGGACCGATCAGCCGCATGACCAGTTGGCGCGCCGTCTCGATGTCGTTGGAGACATAGGTGGCCCCGATCAGGGCTTCCATGGTGTCCGCCAGGATGGAGGCCTTGTTCTTGCCATGCGTGAGCTTCTCGCCCTGGCCAAGGTAGATGTATTCCCCGATGCCCAGGCTGCGGCCGATGCCGGCAAGTGCGCGGGTACTGACGACGGCGGACCGGCGCTTGGCAAGTTCGCCTTCGGGCAGGTCCGGGTTGTCCCGATAGAGGGCGTCGGTAACGGAGAACCCCAGGATGGAGTCGCCCAGGAACTCGAGCCGCTCGTTGGTGGGGATGCCGCCATTCTCGTAGGCGTACGAACGGTGGGTGAGCGCAAGACGAAGCGTCCCGGCGTCAATAGAGACACCGAGACGCTTCAGAAGCTCTTCAGTTGAAGACATCAGTCAGCCTGTTGGGCCGATTAGACGTCCGCGACCTTGCGGCCCTTGTACTCAAGGAACAGCGCGGTGCCAGCAGAGTCGGTAACGACCTTTGCCTGGTGCGGCAGGCTGTAGGTGACCTGGCCGTTCTCAACGGTCTTCACCAGGTGGGGGGCGGTCGCCTTCCACTGCGAGCGGCGGGCGCGGGTATTCGAGCGAGACATTTTCCGCTTGGGAACAGCCACGGCTAACTCATTTCTCTCTAGACAAACACGTACAAATCAATTTTGCCGGTCAGGCTTAGCCATATCAGCTAGGGCAGCCCAGCGAGGATCCAGGACCTCGTGGTGGTGCCCCGGCTCGTCTTCCAGGCGAACTCCGCATTCGGAGCAAAGGCCCTGGCAGTCTTCCCGGCACACCGGCTGGAACGGCAGATTGGTGACAACCGCGTCCCGCAACACCGGTTCAAGATCGATTACATCGTGCTCGACTCGACGTTGCTCTTCATCTTCTTCTCCGTCCGAGAGCTCAGCGCCCTCGTAGAAGAAAAGTTCTTGCACATTGACCTCAAGGTCATACGCAAGGGGATCCAGGCATCGGCCGCACTCGCCGGTTACTTCGGCGACAACGGTTCCTGATACCAGAATTCCTTCGTGTACGGCCTCAAGCCTCAGGTCGAGCTCGACATCCGAGCCTTCCTGAACACCAATGAGCGCCACACCAAGATCACCCGGTGCGGGTACATGTTCCTTCAGCGTCCGCATGCTTCCCGGGCTGCGCCCGAGGTCCTTGACGTCGAACGCCAGGGGCGAACCAGCATCTCTGTTAATGAGAACTCCTGTTGAACATATGACCGACGTACCATCTTAGCCTGAAGAGCCATGGTGACTCAAACCGGCAGCAGGCAGCGCCGAAGTACCGATCCAGCCTACCGCCTTGGCTGCTGATCGGGCGAAGGCTCGCCGGCAACCATGCGGCGGTGCACGGACCGGGGCACGTAGTCCGAGACGCTGCCGCCCAGGACCGCCACCTCTTTGATCAGGGTGGACGATAGGTGGACGTAGCTTGCCTCGGCCGGGAGGAAGACAGTCTCCACGCCGCTTAGCTGGCGGTTCATGGTGGCCATCGGAAGCTCGTAGTCGAAGTCCGACGATGACCTGAGTCCCTTGACGATGGCGGACACACCCCGCTGGCGGCAATATTCCGCCAGGAGGCCCTCGCCCACCGGTTCCACCACGATGCCCTTGAGCGATGCGAGGGTTTCCCGTGCCATTTCCAGCCGTTCCTCAAGGCTGAACATGTACTTCTTGGCGTAGTTGGTGGAGATGGCCACGATGACCTCGTCGAAAAGACCGGCGGCCCGCGCAATGACTTCGAGATGGCCGTTGTGGATGGGGTCGAAGGATCCGGGGCACACAGCGCGTCTCATGGTTTGAACCTACCCCATGGAAAGGCCGGGATAACATGGCTGGATGCATCCACCACGGGAACTTTCCACCCCCCTGGCACCTGCTCCCTGGCAGCGGACCGCACTCGGAGCCAACCTCCTCGCTCCGGACGGCGGCCTGGGTGTCACCATCTTCGAGGAGATGACCACCCTGGCAGTCCAGACCGGAGCCATCAACCTGGGACAGGGTTTCCCCGATGAGGACGGGCCGGCGGAAATCAGGGAGGCCGCCCGTGCGGCCATCGCTGCAGGGGCCAACCAGTACGCGCCCGGCAAGGGACTGCCCCAGCTCCGGGAGGCGGTGGCCGCGCACCAGGAACGTTTCTATGGGCTGGCACCGGACCCTGCAACCGAAGTCATCATCACCACCGGGGCCACCGAAGGGATCGCTGCCTCCCTCCTGGCGTTTGCCGGACCGGGCGATGAGGTCCTGACCTTCGAACCCTTCTACGACTCCTACGGCGCCGTCATCGGCCTCTCGGGCGCCACGCACGCCACCGTGCCCCTGGCCGCCCCGGACTTCCTGCCCGACCCCGCGGCACTGGAGGCTGCCTTCAACGAGCGGACGCGGGTGGTCCTCCTGAACAATCCGCACAATCCCACGGGCGCCGTGTTTCCTCCGGAGATCCTGCAGCGCGTGGTGGACCTTGCGGAAAAGCACGACAGCATCATCATCACCGACGAGGTGTACGAGCACCTCACCTTCGGCGTCCGCCATACCCCGGTGGCGACACTGCCGGGAGCCGCCGGCCGGACCATCACCATTTCCTCCGCCGGCAAGACCTTTTCCCTGACCGGTTGGAAGATCGGCTGGTTGAGCGGCCCCGAGGACCTGGTGGCGGCCGTCCGCACCGTGAAGCAGTTCCTCACCTACAGTTCGGGAACTCCGTTCCAGGCTGCGATCGCCACAGGGCTGGCCCTGCCGGACGACTTCTATACCGGCATCGCAGCCGCCCTGGAACAGAAGCGCGACATCCTCAGCGCCGGGCTCCGGGCCGCGGGCTTTGACGTCTTCACCCCAAGAGGAACCTACTTCGTCAATGTGGACACCGCACCGCTGGGCATCACCGACGCGCTGGACCTCGCCCGGCGGCTGCCCGCGCTGGTAGGGGTGGCAGCCATCCCCGTTCCGGTGTTCTGCCATCCAGAGGGAGCCGAACGCACCCGCAGCCTGCTCCGGTTTGCCTTCTGCAAGAAGCGAGAAGTCCTGGAGGAGGCTGCCGCGCGGCTGGCAAACCTGCGCGGCAGGCTCTGATGTCCGGCGGCAGCAGCGGGGCCGCCAGCCGCTTCCTCCGGACAACAGGCCAGCACGCCACAATCGAGCCCGATGCGTTCACCGATGGCAGTTTTGTACTCACTATCGGCGGAGCCGAACAGTCCCATGTGAACCTGGACCACCCGGCGGAGATCTTCTACGAGTACCTGCGCAGGATCGGGCATCTGGTGGATCTCGCCGCACCGCCCGGAGAACCCATTAGGGCCCTGCACCTCGGAGCAGGGGCGCTGACCCTGGCGCGGTACATCCAGGCCACCCGCCCCGGCTCCATCCAGTATGCCGTGGAGCTGGAACGGGAACTGCTCGACTTTGTCCTCCGGCACCTTCCCATGCCTGGGGGAACGGACCTGACCACGATCATCGGCGACGCCCGCGAGGCACTCGGCGCGCTTGCTCCTGACCTCGCGTTCGACGTCGTCATTCTGGACATCTTTTCCGGACCTGAAGCACCCGGGCACATCGCCACCAGCGGCTTCTACCAAGAGGCCCGGGAACGCTTGCGCCCGGAAGGGCTGCTGATCGTCAACGTCGGCGACGAAGCGGCCCTCACGCTGGTCAGGAGCCAGGTGGCCGCGATGCGCGAAGCCATGGGCGATGTTGGCGCCTTCGCGGAAGCGGGGATGTTCGAGGGCCGGTACCCGGGCAACATCATCCTGGCCGGAACCCAGGGCCCTTGGCCGGAAGCCTGGACAGCCGAACTGACCGCGCGGGGCCCGCACCCGGCGCGGGTCCTGGCCGGGGTGGACCTGGACCCCTTCTCGGGCTAGCCCCGCAAGGACCCCGGCCCTTCCGCATCCGGCACGGCATCCCCAGCCCCTGCACCGTCAGGCACGTCATCGGCGGAGATGGCGTCGGGAACGAACGGCTCGGCGAACCACAGCCGGGTTTCCCCGTACTTCTTCTCCGCGAACCGCGTCAGCCCGCCAGGCCATCCCGGTTCCGGCGAGCGGGAGGACCGTTCCACCACCACCACCGCACCGGGGGCCAGGTGCGCGGCAAGTTTCTCCAGCACCGCGGACAGCCCAGCCTCCTCCAGGGGGTACGGCGGATCAAGGAACACCAGGTCCCAAGCCGCGTCTTCCGCGGCCCGGTCCAGGAAGGGATCCGCTTTGGTGCGGTGCACGGTGACGGCTTTCCGGCCCAGCACGCCGTTAATCAGGTCCGCGTTGCGCTGGCACACGGCGCTGGCCTTGGCGTCGGATTCCACCAGCTCCACGGTCCGCGCTCCCCTGCTGCCACTTTCCACGCCCAGGGCACCCGAGCCGGCGTACAGGTCCAGCACGCGGGCCCCCGCAATCACGTCAAAGGCATCAAGTCGGGAGAACAGCGCTTCCTTCACCCGGTCCGTGGTGGGCCTGGTCAAGGAGCCCGGGACGGCTGTCAGTGGAGTACCGCCAGCGGCGCCGGCAATGATCCGGGTCACCGCGCCCACCGCAATCCCGCGCCCGCCGGGCTTTCATTGCTAACCGCGTTCAAGGAACGCCTCCTTCTCGGGGTTCAGGTACTTTTCGATGGCATCGGCAAGTTCGGGATGCCCGGACAGCAACGGATCGGTGCCGACTATTGCCTGGGCATCTTCCCTGGCCCGGGCAATAACGTCTTCATGCTCAAGGACCCTCAGCAGCTTCAGGGCCGACCGTCCGCCGGACTGCGATGCGCCCAGGATGTCGCCTTCACGCCGTAGCTTGAGGTCCTCCTGCGACAGGACAAAACCATCCGTGGTCGCAGCCACGGCTTCCAGCCGCCGCCGGCTGGGGTGGCCCGGTTCCAAGGCAGTGACCAGCAGGCAGGTTCCGGGCAGGCCGCCGCGGCCCACGCGGCCGCGGAGCTGGTGCAGCTGGGAGATCCCGAACCTGTCGGCATCCAGGATGACCATCAAGGTGGCGTTGTGCACGTCCACGCCCACCTCGATCACGGTAGTGGAAACCAGCAGCTTGATCCGGTTGGCGGTAAACCCGGCCATGGTGTCCGTTTTCAGCTCCGGATCCTGGCGCCCATGGAGCGGGGCCAGGCGAACCCCTGCCAACGAGGGCTCGGCCAGCAGGTAATCCACGACGGCGGTGACAGACGCGAGCTCCCGGCCCTCCTCCGCCTCCGCCCCCGGTGGCGCCGCTTCCCCCGGACTGAAGTCGCCGTCGTCGTCCGTTCCAATCTTGGGGCAGACCACATACACCTGGTGTCCGGCGTTAATTTCCTCCCGCGCACGGGCCCAGATCCGCCCGGCCCAGGCGGGGTTCTCGGCAAGGCCGACAAGGTGCGTGGTGATCGGGCCCCTGCCTTTAGGCAGCTCGTCGAGGGTGGAAGTTTCGAGGTCGCCAAACACGGTCATGGCAACGGTGCGGGGAATGGGAGTGGCAGTCATCACCAGGAGGTGCGGCGGCTTCCGGGCCTTCGCACGCAGGGCGTCGCGCTGTTCCACACCGAAACGGTGCTGTTCGTCCACCACGATCAGGCCGAGGTCGTAAAAGGACACGTTGTCGCTGAGCAGGGCGTGGGTGCCGATGATGATTCCCGCCGTGCCGGAGGCTGCATCCAGCAGGGCCTGCTTCCGGGCGGCAGTGGGCATGGACCCCGTCAGCAGCGTGACCTGGACCGAGGACCCGCTACCGGCCAGTCCGCCCAGGAGTCCGTCGCTGGACAGCGGCCCAAGGGTGCGCCGGATGGAGTCGTAGTGCTGGGCGGCCAGCACCTCGGTGGGGGCCAGCAGCGCGGCCTGTCCCCCGGCGTCCACAACCTGGAGCATGGCCCGCAGCGCCACGAGCGTCTTGCCCGAACCGACCTCGCCCTGCAGCAGCCGGTTCATGGGAGTGTCCTGCGCAAGTTCCGTTGCAAGGGTCTTCCCGACGGCGGCCTGGCCGGCTGTGAGGGTGAAGGGCAGGTTTTGGTCGAACGCGGACAGGATGCCTTCGCTGGCTGGGCGCCGCGCGGTGGCCTCCTCCGCGGCGAGTTGCGCACGGCGGCGGGCAAGCGCGGACTGCAGCACCAAGGCTTCCTGGTAGCGGAGCCGGTCCCTGGCGCGTTGCCAGTCAGCCGCCGTTTCAGGCGCATGGATGAGCCGGTAGGCGTCCGCTATGGGAAGGAAGCCCTCCCGGGCTGCCACTGCCTGCGGAAGCGGGTCCGCCAACGAGCCAAGATCCGCGGTTTCCAGCAGTGTGGCGATCACCTTCTGGATCTTCCAGCTGGGTAGCTTGGCCGTGGCCGGATACACCGGAATGGGCATGGCTGCCAGTTTCTCCGCATCGCCACTGCCCGGCGCGAAAGGATCCTCGTCCAGGATGAGGAAATCCGGGTTGGTGAGGCCCAGCTGACCTTTGAAACGCGTGACCTTTCCGGAAAACAGCGCGCGCCGGCCCTGCAGGAGTTCTGTCTTTGCCTTATAGCCGTTGAAGAAACTGATCTTCAGCGTCCCGGGGACCTTGCCGCGGTAGTCCTGGCCTCCCACCAGCCGCAGCCCCTGCTGCCCGTCGTCGTCGGAAACAATGACGTCCGTGATGGTTCCGCGGCGTGCCTGCATATGCCGGGTGGTGCTGGACAGCACCCGGGCAATCAGGGTGACTTCCTCGTCGAGCGGAAGCTCGCTGATGGGGGTCAGTTCACCGCGGGTCAGGTAACGGCGGGGAAAGTAATTAAGCAGGCCTTCGACGGTGGTGATGCCGAGGTGTTTCTCGATGACCGCGGCGGACCTTTTTCCGATCCGCCGTTCAAGGGCCAGGTCCAGCTCAGCGTTCATGCCCGCCGGTATTCACCGCATCCACGGCCGGGTCCCGGGGAAGCGCCAGCTCACTGATGCTGATCTGGGACGGCTCGCCGAGGGACCGGATGATGCCCACCGCCGGGTCCGGGTCCCGGACGTGCACGTGGACCCGCCACCGGTAGTTGCCGTCAGGGTCCGGGCCACTGCCCACCTGGCTCATGATCACGGACTCGCCGATCTCGTCGAGCCGCTGCCGCAGGGTGGCCGCATTCAGGGGTGAGAGGGTGATGGTGCACATGACCTCCACGCCGTCGTCGTCCGGCATGGAAGCGTGGATGTGCGGATCTGAAACGTCGTAGCCATGCAGCCCGTCGAGGAGCTCGTCCTGGAGTTCCTGGCCCATCACGGCGGACCGGAGGCAGTCGAGGATCAGCAGCATGCCCACGCCGCCCGCGTCCACCACCCGGGCCGTCTGCAGCGCATCGAGCTGCTCCTCGGTGTGGACCACCGCGGCCAGCGCTCCCTCCACGGCGGCATCGAGGGTGAGCCCCAGGGCATGGTTGCTGTCATCGCCGTCCTGGCCGGCGTCCACGGCGGCTGCCGCACGGGCTGCCGCTTCCATGACGGACAGCATGGTTCCGGGAACGGGATCGCTCAGGGCGGACCAAGCGCGGATCTGGGCACGGTTGAGGGCTGCGGCGAGGAGCGTGGACGTCATCCGGGTGTGTCCGGCCAATGGCTCGGCCGCAGCGCAGAGGAACACCGAGAAAAGCGTTCCGGAGTTTCCGCGGGCCTCCTCCATGGCTGCCTGCCCGGCGGTGGCCAGGACTTCCCCGACGTCGACCGGGGCGGGCTGGTCTTCGCCAAGCACCAGGGAACGGGCCGCAGCGCGGACGGTGAGGTACAGGTTGGTACCCGTATCGCCGTCGGCTACCGGGAAGATGTTGATGGCGTTCAGCCGGTCGCTGTGGTTTCCCAGGGCAGTTTCAGCCTTGCCCAGCCACCTCTTCATCGCCAGCGCGTTGGCGGCAACCTTAGTGTGCAAAGTGATCCCATCCCCCGCTGTCCGCGGCCCGGCCCGCTGTCAGGACGCCCGGGCCATCGTCGGTACCGAGTGCATGTATCGAGCCTAGCGCAGTGAATCCGGGTGGCAGCTGAACATCGGCGGGGAATGTGGCCAACAGCCCGTGGTCCTCACCGCCGCCCAGCACCCACTGTTCCGGATCGGCACCCAGCAGGGCGGCCGCAGGGGCCAGGACCTCCGCCAGTTCGGCGAGGCGCGCCGGGTCGAGGGCGACGGTGACATTGCTGGCGGCAGCCAGCCTCCTGCCGTCACGCAGGAGCCCATCCGAGATGTCGAGCATTGCCGTGGCCCCTGCGGCCCGCGCTGCCGGACCCGCCGCCAGCGGCGGACGGGGACGGCACTGCAGGTCCAGGAAGACACGCTCGGCCGGGCCCAGCGTGTCCGCGGGGACATCCGCTTCGAGCAGGGCCAGCCCCGCCGCAGCATGGCCCACCGTGCCGGCCAGCGCCAGGATGTCCCCGGCCTGGGCGCCGGAGCGGAGGACCGGCCGGCCGCCGTCGAGCGTTCCCAGCACCGCCACCGTCACCGAAATCTCCCGCCCGCGGCCCAGGTCCCCGCCGGCCACCGAACAGCGGACAGCCCCCAGCTCCCGGATTCCGGCCGTGAGCCCGTCCGCCAGGTCCTCCACCCAGCTCACGGGCGTGTCAACGGGAAGCGTGAGGCTGACCACCATGGACGTTGCCTGTGCCCCCATGGCATTGATGTCGCTAAGGTTCTGCGCGGCCGCTTTCCAGCCGACGTCGAATCCGGTGGTGCGGTAGCCGTTGGGCCACTGGAGCCGGAAATCCTGGTCCTGGACCTGGGTGTCGATGCTGATGACCGTTCTTCCGTCCGGGGCGGCGACGACGGCGGCGTCATCCCCGGGTCCCAGCAGCGTGCTGGCGGCGTGCCCGGCCTCCATCTGGAGGCGCGGAAAGATCCGGGCCAGCAGGTCGGCTTCGGAAAGGCCGGCGACGGTGGGCTGGCGGTCAACGCGGTTACGGAGGTCTTCAGGCACGCCACTACGCTACCGCGCCGGACTGACATTGTGTCCGGGCGGGGACGGAGGCGGCGATAGGCTGGAAGCATGCACCAGCCCCACCTGCCCCTGTCCGCCCGCGCCGCCAGGATGGCGGTGGTGGGGGCAGTCGCGGCCCTTTCCCTGACCGCCTGCTCACCCGCAGTGGACGTCACAGCCGCCAAGGACGCCGCCAACCCGGCCTGTGCGCCGATGATGCTGGCACTGCCCGATTCCATCGGCGATTCAAAGCTGCGGAAGACCAACAGCCAGGGCACCGCGGCCTGGGGCGATCCCTCGCTGGTCATCCTGCGCTGCGGCGTCAACGTGCCAGGGCCCACCACCGACCGCTGCGTCACCGTCAACGGGGTCGACTGGGTCATCAAGGAAGGCGATCCGGTCTGGACGCTGACCACCTACGGCCGGGAACCCGCCACGGAAATCCTGATGGACCCGGACAAGATCAGTTCAGCAACAGTGCTGGCGGACCTGGCCGCAGCGGCGGCGAAGGTTCCATCCGTCCGGAACTGCGTGGGCCAGGAGGACCTGCAGAACCTGCCGAAGAGCCAGTAGGTTCCGACAGGCTCAACCGCCGGCTGGGTGGGCCCACGCGGGCAGGGTCCCCTGGCCGAAGCGAAGCGAGGTTAGGGTGCCCGTGGGGATTAGCGGAGGCCGGTTTTGCGGTTCAACGCCAAGTAGATGAGCTCGTCGATCAGCTCCGCGTATTCCAGCCCGGAGGCTGCCCACATCTGCGGGTACATGCTCTTGGGCGTGAAGCCGGGCATGGTGTTGATCTCGTTGATGATCAGCTCACCCTCGGGCGTATAGAAGAAGTCCACGCGGCTCAGACCCTCGGCTCCCACGGCGTCGAACGCGGTGGCCGCCAGTTCCCGGACCCGGGAGATGGCCTCGGCCGGGATGTCCGCCGGGCAGCTCAGGGACGCGGCATCATCCTCGACGTACTTGGCGTTGAAGTCGTAAAACTCATGGTTTCCGCCGGATACCGCGATTTCGCCCGGCATGGAAGTCCGGGGCGCGTCGGTGCCCCTGCCTTCCAGTACTGCGCATTCGATCTCGCGTCCCACAATCCCGGCTTCGATCACCAGTTTGAGGTCGTGCCGGCGGGCTTCTTCGATGGCGGCGTCCAACTCCTCCAGGGAGTCCACCTTTGAGATGCCCATCGAGGAGCCTGCGCGGGCCGGCTTGACGAACACGGGGAACCCCAGCCGGTCCACCTGCTTCCGCACGGACTCGGGGTCCTTGCGCCACTGCCGGTCCGTCACGACCACATAGGGACCGACGCGGAGCCCGGCAGCTTCGAAAACAACCTTCATGTAGTGCTTGTCCATACCGACAGCGGAGGCCAGGACTCCCGCGCCAACGTACCGGGTGTCCGACAATTCCAGGAGCCCCTGGATGGTGCCGTCCTCGCCGAACGGGCCGTGCAGCAGCGGGAAGACAACGTCCACGGCGCCCAGTTCCTGCGGAACCTGGTTGGGCGACGCCACAATCAGCTGGTGTTCCCCGCCGATCTCTGCCAGGGTGACGGTCTCCGAGGACGGCACCACCTCGGGGAGGGCTGATGCCGCGAGGGACCACTCGGCCGTTTCCGCCGGGGCAAGGACCCACTGGCCGGTCTTGGCGATCCCAATGGGGATCACCTCGTACTTGTCCTTGTTGATCGCGCCCAGGACACCGGCGGCGGTCACGCAGCTCACGGCATGCTCGCTGGAGCGTCCGCCGAAGAGCACGGCAACGCGCGGTTTCCTGCTGGAGGCCGTTTCCCCGTGGGTGTTTGTGTCTTGGGACATGGTCAGTAATCGCCTTCAGGTTTCAATTCCCGGGACAGCAGAACCGGCCCCAGTTGGTCAACGGACAGCTTGCCTGCCAGCACCGCCACAACGGCGGCAGTAATGGGCATCTCGACGCCGAGCTTGCCGGCGAGTTCATGGACGGCCTGGCCTGACTTGATGCCTTCGGCGGTCTGGGTCATTTTGCGGCCCACCTCCTCCAGCGTCAGGCCCTGGCCCAGCAGCCTGCCGGCGGTATGGTTCCGGGACAGCGCGGACGAACAGGTTGCCACGAGATCGCCCAGGCCGGCGAGTCCGGCCATGGTTTTGGCCTCGCCGCCCAGCGCCAGCGCGAGGCGGGACGTTTCCGCGAGCCCCCGGGTAATCACCGAGGCCTTGGTGTTGTCCCCCATCTCCTTGCCCTCGCAGATTCCCACGGCCAGCGCGATCACGTTCTTGACGATGCCGCCGATTTCGACGCCAACGACGTCCGTGGTGGTGTACGGCCGGAAATAGGGGGCGGTGCAGGTCCTGGCAAGCCAGCCGGCCGTGGCGGAGTCCGTGCAGGCCACCACGGATGCCGTGGGCTCCTCGCGGGCAATTTCCATGGCGAGGTTGGGTCCGGAGACGACGGCGATGCGTTCCAGCGGCAGTCCCAGTTCCTGGCTGATCACCTCGCTCATCCGGGCGTCCGTTCCCAGCTCCAGGCCTTTCATAAGGGAGACGACGACGGCGCCGGGGGCGATCATGTCCTTCCACTCCCGCAACTGGGGGCGCAGTGACTGGGCCGGAACGGCAACCACCACAAGTTCGGCCCCTGCCAGCACCTGGCGGACGTCGGTGGACGCCGTGATGCTCTCCGGCAGGACGATGTCCTTGAGGTAGTCGCTGTTGCGGTGGCTGGTGTTGATCTCCTCCACCACCTCGGCGCGCCTGCCCCACAGCTTGATGGCACGCTGCGTCCCGGTGGCGATGGCTGCGTCCGCGAGGATCTTCGCGAAGGTGGTCCCCCATGATCCGGCACCAAGTACGGCCACCGTGCGGGCCGCTCCCGGCTTTGCGTCAGTGGTCACGGAGCTTCCGTTCCCGCACCGGGCTGCTGTCCGCGTTCCACGAAACGCCCATGCTTGGCCTGATGTTGCTTGGCCGGGTCCCAGCGTTCCGCCGGCGGCTGCTCACCGCGCAGGCCGGCAAGAAGCGCCGTGATTGCGTCCATGATCACGTCCGTGGCCTCCGTCAGCGTTGCCTTGTCCAGGGGACGGCCGCTGAACGCGCTCAGGTCCACCGGATCCCCCACCACGACCCGAGAACGCTTCCGCGGGAACAGGTGGAAACGCTTGCCGTACCGGGGGAACACCTCGTGCGCACCCCAGTGGGCGATGGGCACCACCGGAATTCCACCTTCGAGGGCGAGCCGGGCAGCGCCCGTGTGTCCTTTCATCGGCCACAGGTCAGGATCGCGGGTCAGCGTGCCCTCGGGGTAGATGATGATGGCACCACCCTCAGCCACGATCTCCTGTGCCACCTGCAGCGACCGGTTCGCTCCCGCTGTCGAACGCTCCACCGGCACCTGCTTGGTGGCTTTCAGGAGCGGGCCAAGGCCGGGCACCTTGAACAGCGATGCCTTGGCGAGGAAATGCGGCGCACGCCTCTGGTTGTAGAGCATGTGGCCCACCACCAGCGGGTCGATTTCGGTGCAGTGGTTGGGCGCGGCGATGAAGCCGCTGGCGGGAAGTTTGTCGGTGCCCTCCCACGTCTTGGACATCATCAGGTTCAACAAGGGCCGGGCGATGCCGGCGATGAACACAAACGTGGCCCTGCTCTTGGCAGATTCCTTCACAGTCCCGCTCTACTTCGTGGTGGTGATGTCGAAATCGGCACCGAGTCCAGCGAGCTTCTCGGTGAAACGCTCGTAACCGCGGTTGATGATGTCGATGCCGGTGACCCGTGAGGTTCCGGTGGCGGCCAGGGCGGCGATCAGGTGGCTGAAGCCGCCGCGCAGGTCCGGAACGTCGATGTCGGTTCCCTTGAGCTGGGTAGGGCCCGAAATCACGGCTGAGTGCAGGAAGTTCCGCTGGCCGAACCGGCACGGAACACTGCCCAGGCACTCCCGGTGGACCTGGATGCTGGCGCCCATGCGGATCAGGGCGTCGGTGAAGCCGAACCGGTTCTCGTACACCGTTTCGTGGACGATCGAGACGCCCTCGGCCTGGGTGAGTGCCACCACGAGCGGCTGCTGCCAGTCCGTCATGAAGCCGGGGTGGACGTCCGTTTCAAGGACCAGCGGGTTGAGCTTTCCGCCCTTGTGGTAGAACCGGATGCCGTCCTCGCCGATGTCCATGCCGCCGCCCACCTTGCGGTAGGTGTTCAGGAACGTCATCATGTCGCGCTGGGATGCACCCTCGACGAAGATGTCGCCGCGGGTCACCAGCGCAGCTGATGCCCAGGAAGCCGACTCGTTGCGGTCCGAGAGGGCACGGTGGTTGTAGCCGCCAAGGTCGCGGACGCCCTCAATGCGGATGGTGCGGTCCGTCTGGACGCTGATGATGGCACCCATCTTCTGCAGTACCGCAATGAGGTCGACGATTTCCGGCTCGGTGGCTGCGCCGGACAGTTCGGTGATGCCCTCGGCGCGGGTGGCGCTCAGCAGGACCTGCTCGGTGGCGCCCACGGACGGGTACGGCAGCGAGATCTTGGCTCCGTGCAGTCCCTTGGGCGCGGAGATGTGGATGCCGCCCGGGCGTTTCTCCACCACGGCGCCGAACTGGCGCAGGACGTCCAGGTGGTAGTCGATGGGGCGGTCGCCGATCTTGCAGCCGCCCAGGTCGGGGATGAAGGCTTCGCCGATCGCGTGGATCAGCGGCCCGCACAGCAGGATGGGGATGCGCGAGTCTCCGGCGTGCGCGTCGATGGCCGTGCTGGGCGCCGTCTTGGCCGCCTTGGGGTCGAGGGTGAGATCACCGTTGATCGGGTCTTTCTCCACAGTCACGCCGTGCAGCTGGAGTAGGGAGGTGACCACCTCCACGTCCTTGATTTCCGGCACGTTCCGCAACACCGAAGGTTCGTTGCCCAGCAACGCCGCAACCATTGCCTTGGGGACAAGATTCTTTGCCCCACGGACGCTGACGCGGCCTGTAAGCGGGACACCGCCGCGGATTGTCAGAACACTACTCATATACCGGTTTCCTCACGATCACTAGCCCCCAAAACCTTGCAAAGGCTCCAACCAAGCATAGGAGGTCGCGTTACCGAACCGAAATAAGGGGGCACCGGCGGCGGGGCGTGGCGGACGCGCCCCGCCGCGGGAATGGTGCCGGGAGGCTAGGACAGCTTTGCCGGCAGGGTCTTGGGCTTGAACGCCGGTCGCGTCGCCTCGTAGGCGGTGATGTCGGCCTCATGCTGGAGGGTCAACCCGATGTCGTCGAGGCCTTCCAGGAGGCGCCAGCGGGTGTAGTCGTCGATCTCGAACGGCGCCACGATGTTGCCGCACACCACGGTCTTGGACTCGAGGTCCACCGTCACCTGGGTGCCCGGTGCGTTCTCGAGTTCCTTCCAGATCAGCTCGATGTCGTCCTGGGCCACCTGCGCGGCCAGCAGCCCCTGCTTGCCCGAGTTGCCGCGGAAGATGTCCGCGAAGCGGGAGGACAGCACGGCCTTGAAGCCGTAGTCCTTGAGCGCCCACACCGCATGCTCGCGGGAGGAACCGGTGCCAAAGTCCGGGCCGGCCACCAGCACGGAGCCGGCATTGTAGGGCTCCTGGTTGAGGATGAAGGAGGGGTCCTTGCGCCAGGCGGAGAACAGCGCGTCCTCGAAACCGGTCCGGGTGATGCGCTTGAGGTACACCGCGGGAATGATCTGGTCGGTGTCAACATTGCTCTGGCGCAACGGGACGCCGATGCCGGTGTGCTTGGTGAACTTTTCCATGGTGTCTGTCCTAGGCTGCGTCGATGCGGATGGCGGCGGGTTCGGGTGCCGGTGCAAGGTCCGACGGCGAGCTGAGCGTGCCGCGCACCGCCGTGGCTGCAGCCACCACCGGGGAGACCAGGTGCGTGCGGCCGCCCTTGCCCTGGCGTCCTTCAAAGTTGCGGTTGGACGTGGAGGCGCACCGCTCCCCCGGCTCCAATTGGTCCGGGTTCATACCCAGGCACATGGAGCAACCGGCGAACCGCCATTCGGCGCCGAAGTCCTTGAAAACGCGGTCCAGGCCCTCGGCCTCGGCTTCGAGGCGGACACGGGCCGAACCCGGAACCACCAGCATCCGGACGTTCGGGTCCTTTTCGCGGCCGCGGATGATGTCCGCCGCGGCGCGCAGGTCCTCGATGCGCGAGTTGGTGCAGGAGCCCAGGAAGACGGTGTCCACGCGGATGTCCTTCATGGGCGTGCCGGCTTCCAGGCCCATGTACTGCAGGGCGCGTTCGGCGGCCGCCTTGGCGTTTTCGTCACCGAAGTCTGCCGGGTTCGGTACGGCCTGGGACAGGGACACGCCCTGCCCGGGGTTGGTGCCCCAGGTGACGAACGGCTCCAGGGTGTCGGCATCCAGGTCCACTTCGACGTCGAAGGTGGCGTCGTCGTCGGTCTTCAGCGTGTTCCAATATTCGACGGCGGCGTCCCACTCAGCGCCTGCAGGCGCGTGCGGGCGGCCCAACATGTACGCATACGTGGTTTCATCCGGGGCCACCATGCCGGCCCGGGCGCCGGCTTCGATGGACATGTTGCAGATGGTCATCCGCGCTTCCATGGACAGGGCGCGGATGGCGGAGCCGCGGTATTCCAGGACGTAGCCCTGCCCGCCGCCCGTGCCGATCTTGGCAATGACGGCCAGGATAATGTCCTTGGCCGTGACGCCGGGACGCAGCGTTCCCTCGACGTTGATGGCCATGGTCTTGAAAGGCTTCAGCGACAGGGTCTGGGTGGCCATGACATGCTCCACCTCGGAGGTGCCGATGCCCATGGCCAGCGCACCGAAGGCGCCATGGGTGGAGGTGTGCGAGTCCCCGCAGACGACGGTCATGCCCGGCTGGGTGAGGCCCAGCTGCGGGCCCACCACGTGGACGATGCCCTGTTCGGCGTCGCCCAGGCTGTGCAGCCGGACACCGAACTCCGCGCAGTTATGGCGCAGGGTCTCGATCTGGGTGCGGCTGGTGAGATCGGCGATGGGCTTGTCGATGTCCAGCGTGGGGGTGTTGTGGTCCTCGGTGGCAATGGTCAGGTCCGGGCGGCGCAGCTTGCGGCCGGCCAGGCGCAGGCCTTCAAACGCCTGCGGGGACGTGACTTCATGGACAAGGTGGAGGTCGATGAACAGAAGGTCGGGCTGGGCGTTGGCACCTTCGCCGTCACCTTTGCGCACCACGTGTGCGTCCCAGACTTTCTCGGCCAATGTCTTTGCCATGGCCATCTCCCTTCACTGCTGTTTGGCTGATTAGTCCAACTGAATCAGGACGGCTCCGCGCTGCGCCAGCCGAAAGATTTGCATCTCAGATATTGAGACGGCAATATCATTACATGGACAATTCTAGTGGAGTCGGTGTCATTGATAAAGCGGCCCAGGTGCTCGACGCACTCGAGGCAGGACCCACCACGCTGGCGCAGCTGGTGGCCGCTACCGGACTGGCCCGCCCCACCGTCCACCGCCTCGCTTTGGCACTGGTGCACCACCGGCTGGTCAGCCGCGACATCCAAGGCCGGTTCGTCCTTGGCAGCCGGCTCGTGGAGCTCGCCTCGGCCGCGGGCGAGGACCGCCTGATCGCCTCCGCGGGCCCCGTGCTGATGCAGTTGCGCGATGCCACGGGTGAGAGCGCCCAGATCTTCCGGCGGCAGGGCGACTGGCGCGTCTGCGTCGCCTCCGCCGAACGCCCCATTGGGCTGCGCGACACCATCCCCGTCGGCACCCAATTGTCCATGAAAGCAGGCTCCGCCGCCCAGGTCCTGCTCGCCTGGGAGGACCATGACAGGCTTCTGGAGGGCCTGCAGTCCGCGCGCTTCACGCCCACCGTCCTGGCAGGCGTACGACGGCGGGGCTGGGGACAGAGCCTTGGCGAACGCGAGCCCGGGGTCGCCTCCGTCTCGGCCCCCGTCCGCGGTCCGTCCGGCAGGGTGATTGCCGCCGTCTCCATTTCCGGACCCATCGAGCGGCTGACCCGCCAGCCTGGGCGCCTGCACGCCGAAGTGGTATGCAACGCCGGCCGGATCCTCACCGAGGCATTGCGGAAAAACAACGACTAACACCCTCCACTCCCCCGGCCGTTCCCGCCGCTAGGCTGTGGCCATGGGCAGCTATGCAGTGTTCCTCCGCGGCATCAATGTGGGCGGAATCAATATCAGGATGGCCGATCTACGGGACGCATTGAAGAAGAGCGGCTTCCCCGACGCCAAGACGCTTTTGGCCAGCGGAAACGTGGTTCTCTCCAGCAAGCTGGACGCAGCCGCCGTCAAGCACGAATGCGAGCGGTGCCTGCGTGCAGCCTTTGGTTACGAAGCATGGGTTGTGGTGCTGGATGCCGGGAAGGTGGCCCAGTTGGTGGAAGCTTGCCCCTACCCAGAGGACGACAAGTCCACGCACACCTACATAACCATCTCATCGGACACCGCTGTCCTGGATGAGCTGGAAGCAGCGGGATCGTTGCTGGAGGAGCATGACCAGCAGCGGCTGGGGCCGGAGGCCCTTGCCTGGCTCGCCCCGGTGGGCGGAACCCTGGACAGTCCCTTCAGCAAGATCAGCTCAAAGGCGAAGTTCAAGGCGGCCACCACCACCCGGAACCTGCGCACCTTAATAAAGGTCCGCGACGCCGCGGCCGCCCTCGACGCCGGACAGGCAACAAGCTCCTAGCCTGGCCCTGCCTTCTTCAGCGCTTTGTTGAAGGCAGCCAGCCGGGCAATTTCCGCCTCCACTGGGGCAACCACCAGCTCCCCAGCCGCACCTGCAACGGCACTGTTGAGCCGGCGTCGGGCCCTTGCGGCACGCGCCCGTGCAGCCCCTGCCGCAATAAAGCGACCGGTAATGGCCAGGAAGATCCCCAACACCACGCCCAGCGCAATCATCAAGGTGGGCACCGGCCATCCCTCCACACGCGGTACCTCCGGCACCGGCAACTGCAGGTAGGCCAGCCCGGCCAGGACGCCCAGCCAGCCCAGGCCGCCCACGACCGTCAGCAGCGCCAGCCACTGCACGATGTTGAAGACTCCCCACCACCAGGCTGTGCGGTTGGCTCCGAGGTCTGTTCCGGCGATGGCCTGGTCCAGCGCGTCGGGCAGCCTGTCCCTTCCGGCCCTTGCCGTCCCCCGGATCGCCGCCCGCCAGGGTCCCGGCGCTCCCGCACTGGCTGAATCCGCAAATTCCCTGACCGCCGCATCCGTCCTTGCCCGTTCCGGGGCGCCGGCGGGCGGCAGCGATGTCCTGTTCAGTTCGGAAGGCGTATCGCGCCGCAGGTTGAGCCGCCGCAGCGGGTCGGGCCGGAAGCGGGAGAGCCAGCGGGTTACCGGCCAGCCTGTCCTGCGCACGGACTCCAGGCGGTAGGACTGCCCCACGGCGCGCACCACGGCGGGGACGTTCGCTGCCTGTGCCAGTTCCTCAGCCAGCCTCGTCTTTGCCCCGGCGCGCACCCCCGCAGCCTCCCCTTCACCGGAGGCGCGCCGCATGTCCTCCGCCGCCTTGGTCACATCGGCGTCCAACCGCCGGGACTGGGCCTCGCGCTGGACAACGACCTTGCGGATGGCAGCACGCACTTCAGGGATTCCCACTCCGGTCGTTGCCGACGAGGCAAGCACCCGTACCTGTTCCAGCCCCTCCCCTGCAAGGATCGCGTGCAGCGAGTCGAGCACCGGCCGCACGTCATGCGCAGGCAGCCGGTCCACCTGGTTCAGGACCACGAGCGTGACGGCGCCGTGGGTTGCAAGGGGCGCCAGGAATCCGTTGTGGAGGGCGGCGTCGGCATATTTTTGCGGGTCGAGCACCCAGACCAGGACGTCCACCATCCCCACCATCCGCTGCACGATCTCGCGGTTGGCCGCCCGGGTGGAGTCGAAGTCAGGCAGGTCCAGCAGGATCAGTCCGGTCTGTTCATCGGCGAAGCCGTCCACCGGGGCGGCGTGGTGCCGGTTTCCCACCTCCAGCCAGTCCAAAAGCGCCTCGCTCTCCCTTGCTCCCCAGACCCCCGCCAATGGTTCCGAGGTGGTGGGACGGCGCGCCGCCGCCGTCGCGATTTCCGCGCCGCTGACGGCGTTAAACAGGGAGGACTTGCCACTGCCCGTCGCGCCGAAAAAGCCCACCACGGTGTGGTCGGCGGACAATGAGCGGCGGGAACTGGCGCGCTCGAGCACATCGAATGCTTCCTGCAGCGCCTCGTCCGCAACCACCCCCTCGCCCAATTCGCGGGCGTCCTGGAGGGCCTGGAGCCGGTTGTCCAGCCGCGTGGACCCCCGCGCCCCGCTGTGGCGGCTCACGCCTTCTCCGCCAGCCGTGCAAGTTCCCCGGCCTGGGCAGCAAGCCGCTGCACAAGGCCGGGATTTTCCTCCGGCAGGCGCTGCAGGAACTTCTGCTGTTCATCCTCCAGCAGTTGTTGGCAGCGCGCCGCCAGGTCCTCACGGGCCTTGTCCGCCATGCGGCGCACCGCATCCTCGCCGAATACGGCCTCCAGCAGGCGCTGGCCCACGACGGCGGTGCCGCCCGCGACGCCGATCTCAAGACCCGTCAGTCCGGCTGTCATGGAGAACACCACGATCATCAGCGCGGCACCGAGTCCGTTGATGCCAAAGGACAACCAGCGGGCCTGGGTGCGCTTGCCCTGCCCTTCCGTGCGGATCAGCTCCATCAATGCTTCCTGCCAGGCCCGGATTTCGGCGGCCGCCCGGTCGGCGAAGTCCGGCGTGGTACCGGACAAATCGTCCCGGCCCAGCAACTGGCGGCCAGCCGGATCCGACCGCCACCGCCGGTCAGTGTCCTCGGCAGCGTTGGCTGCTTCGTCGACGATCACCGCCTGCAGCCCGGTCTCGATGGCCGCCTCAACCCGGACCGCCGGAGCCGGCTCACCCCGGAAGAAAGCGCCCAGGCGGTCCCTGAACCGCCCCACGTTCTGCTCAAGCGTCCGGAAAAACTCGCCGGTGCCCACGAAGTCCTGCCAGCGCGCCAGGACCTCGCCGCGCAGCAGCGCGCCGTCCCGGGTGGCGTCGAGGATCCTGGTGGCCGCGTCACCGTAGGCGGCCACGGCATCCGCTTCGAGCCGTGCAGCTGCCCTTTCCTGTTCACGGACGGCGTCCGTGATGTCCGTGATGCGCTGGGCCAGTGCGCGGACGGCGCCGTTCAGGGTCCGGCGCGCGACGTCGGCCCTGCCGGCGGCGTCGGCTGCCAGCGACGACAGCCACCCGCGCAGCTCGTCCACGGTTCCTGCAGGCAGCATCCCGCCTTGGTCCAGGACGGTTTCCTGGATCACGAAGAGGCGGCTTGCAGAGAGTCCTTCACGGTCGAGAAGTCCCCTAAGGTCCTGGCTCACCTCGGCCTCGGCGCCCAGCGGTACACGGTCCAGCACCACCGCCACGGTGATGTCGCGGGAAGCGGCGTCCAGAAGGAGCTTCCAGGGAACGGCGTCCGCATACCGGTTGGCCGTGGTGACAAACACCCACAGGTCGGCCGCGGCCAGCAGCTGCCCGGCCAGCAGGCGGTTCTGGTCTGAAATGGAGTCGACGTCGGGGGCGTCGAGGAGGGCGATTCCTACAGGCACGGCAGGGTCGGCCAGCAGCACCAGCGAGTCGATGGCCGTCTTCGCCAAGCCGGTCTGGGCCGCGGGTACCGGACTGGCCGCCAGGGTTCCGCGGATCCGGTTCAGTCCGGGCAGGACGCGCTGGCCTTCGAACCAGCTCGCCTCAGCGGGATTGTGCAGCAGGATGGGCTGGCGGGTGGTGGGGCGGATGGCGCCGGCGCGGGTCACGGGATGCCCTATCAGTCCGTTCACCAGGGTGGATTTTCCCGCGCCTGTGGAACCGCCGACGACGGCGAGCAGCGGGGCGTCCAGGCTGCGGTACCGGGGAAGGATGTAGTCATCAAGTTGCGCCCCTGCGGCCGACGTTTCCCGCCGCGCCTGCTCCGCGGCCGGCAGCGCCAACGGCAGTGCGACGTCGTCCAAGCCGGCACGGACTTCCTCCAGCAGCGTCACTGCCGCCGCAGCCTGCGGCGCCGTCTGAGCGGGGCGGTGGTGCTCGTTGCGGGAGGTCACAGCAACATCATGCCAGTTCAGCGGTAGCCGGGAGCCGCCCCGGCGCGTCGCCCGCAGCCGTGCACTCCCCGTCTGAAGGACAACTCCCCATGAAATGACGAGGGGTCTTGTCCATCTGCAGGGGATTCCAGTGACCGGCATTGGGGGAAACAGAAATGGCCCCGGACTGTCGCCCGGGACCATTTTCGATGGTGACCCCAGCGGGATTCGAACCCGCGTTACCGCCGTGAGAGGGCGGCGTACTAGGCCGCTATACGATGGGGCCAAGTACTTTCGGCAGCGTTTCCGCTGCTCAAGCTCAGTGAGTATTTCACACACTTTGCTTTGGTTTCAAATCGGCGAACCGAGTGGAAACCTCCTGTTTTGCGGCCGATAACAGCCTCCAAACCGGAGCTGGGATACCAGGACTCGAACCTAGAATGACGGTACCAGAAACCGTAGTGTTGCCAATTACACCATATCCCAATGGTACTTTCGGGCCGGTTTTCAGGGCGTTTTCCCTGCTCCGTGCGCCTCAGCACGAGAAATTACTTTACCCGAGACTTTCCGCTCGCACAAATCGACATCGCAGGCGCGCCCAGCCTCCCGCCAAAAGCAATCCCGCAAAACCCTTGCCCAGCCTCCAGGCATGTGGTTACTCTCGAGTAAGTTACCCATCGGTAACAACCTCCCTGCCCCAGCCATCGGGCACCCATGAGGAAAACGGGAACGCCTTACCAACCACGGTTCACACCACCGGGCAGCGTCGTCCGGCGGAGAGTTAGGAAGTGTCAGCGTTGACAACCCGCACAGCATCCATCGCAGCAGCCAAACCCCGATTCCGCTCCCAGTCCATCGCCGTCGTCGCCCTGTCCCTCTTGCTGGCTCTCTTTCTTGCCTTCTACACCTATCTCACAGGCCAGATTTCCAACGGTGCCGCACAGCTGATGGATGGCGCCGAGCAGGCATCCGCGGGCGCTGACCAGCTCAAGGACGGTTCAGGCCAGCTGGCCACAGGCGCCGGCGCAGCGAACAAGGGAGCGGTGCAGGTGAAGGACGGGGCCGCCAAGGTGAAGGACGGCAGCGCCGCCTTGAACGCAGGCGCCGCGCAACTGCAGACCGGCGCTGGAAAGATTTACACCGGCGTGCGCGACCAGCTGGCGCCCGGGGTGGACAAGCTCCATGCCGGTACCACCAAATTGCAGAATGACGTCCTGAACAAACTCGTTCCCGGCGTCTACCAGGTGGACGACGGCGCAAAGAAGCTCCAGGCGGGCGCCGTCGCCCTCTCGGCGGCCCTGACCCCGACCGCTGCCGGAAACGCGCCCAACAACCTTGCCGACGGCGCCGGGCAGTTGGCTGCCGGAACGGAGCAGCTCGCAGCGGGAGCCGGGCAACTTGACGCCGGGGCTGGCAGCCTCAGCGCCGGAACAGGGGCGCTGAAGAGCGGAACAGCGCAGCTGAAGGGGTACCCGGGTGCGGGCAACGATCCCACCAAGGGCGACGGGCTCGCCGCACTCAGCCAGGGGCTGGACCAGCTTGAGGCGGCGGCAAACGGCCCCCAGGGCCTGGTGCCGCTTGCGGTGATCAAGGACCAGATTGCCAAACTGGCCGACGGCGGCCGGCGGGCCTACGCAGGGGCGGGCCAGCTGGATGCGGGTGCAGCAAAGCTCAACGACGGCGCCGCGCAGCTGAAGGCCGGAACGGACAAGCTGAACACGGGAGCAGGCCAGTTGAACGACGGCGCTGGACGGCTGAAGGCAGGCTTTTCCACCCTGGCGCAAAAACTCAATGCGACGGACCCGCAGAACCCGGGAGTAGTGCTGGGCACCACCATGCTGGCAGAGGGGACCACAAAAATCCGGGTGGGCATGGACGGTGTTCCCGGCGACCCGGACCACCCCGGTCTGATCTACGCCGCCAACAGCCTGCAGGACGGTACCACCAAACTCAGCGCCGGAGTCAACGGCGACGGCGACCCAGCCAACCCGGGCCTGTTGGCCGGGACCCAGGCGCTTTCCGACGGCACGGTCACCCTAAGCCAGGGCACAGCCCAACTGCAGTCCGGCTCCGCCCAGCTCGCCGACGGCACGGGGAAACTGGCTGACGGCAACGGCAAACTGGACGACGGATCGGGCAAACTCGCCGAAGGCGCCGGAAAGCTGGCGGACGGCAACTCGAGGATCGCGGCAGGGACGGAGGAACTGCACACCAAGGTTGCGGCTGTCTCGCCGTCGTCATGGCTCAACAGCCCCGCAATTGCGCTGCTGCTCGTGGCGCTGCTGGTGGCTGCCGCCGTCGCCGCCTACCTGGTCCTTCGCCGACGGGCAGTCGGCCTCAAAGCCGCCTGACCGGCACCGAACCAGCTGACCCGATGGCCGCGGTCCTTCACGAAGGGCCGCGGCCATGCGCAATTATTTGCGGCAGCTGGTCTATCGCAACAGCTGATTCAAGGAAGCGACCATGCCGCCGTCGAAGTCTTCCACGACCTCGCCGGAGCGGTTAAGCCATACGCCCACCAGCCCTGCCGCCGTCGAACCCTCCGCGTCCAGCAGCCGGTTGTCGCCTACATAGAGCGTCTCGCCGGGGGCAGTGCCCAGCAGCCGGACGCCTTCCAGGTACATCGCCGGATCCGGCTTGGCGACACCCAGGGTGTCGGTGCCCACCAGATGGGTGACCCGTTCCAGTCCGGCACCGTCCAGCTTGGCCCGCTGGTAGTCGTGGACGTTGTTGCTCACGGCACCGTACGGAATGCCCGCGGCGTCGAGAATGTCGAGCAGCGGCAGCACGTCGGGAAACGGTTTGACGTACGCGGGCTGCTTCTCCATATAGGCGCTCAGCCACCGGTGCGATTCCTCACCGTCGGCAAGTTCCACCCCGAAGTGCCCCAGGGCGGCCCGGCCACGGAGCAGGCGCTGTTCGTTGAACGTCAGCTCCCCCGCAAGGTAGCGGTCGTAGTAGTGCGTGGTCTCGTGCGTGAAGATGCGTCCGAACCGCTCCCACCCGGCCTGGTCCAGGCCAGGCAGGAGGTGTTCACTGACCTCGCGCAGTGCGGTCGTCATGGAGTACTCAAGGTCCACCAGGGTGTCATCGATGTCGAACAGGACGCCACGGACAACTCCGAACGGTGTGTTCAAAGCGGCGGCACGTGCCTGGCTGGGAGCGGACATCAGCCGCGGAAGGCGCGGAGCCGGCGCAGTGAGGACTCCTTGCCCAGGATCACCATGGACTCAAACAGCGGCGGCGAGACGCGGCGGCCGGAAACGGCCGTGCGCACGGGGCCGAAAGCCAGCCGCGGCTTGATGCCCATGTCCTCCACCAGGGCCTGCTTGAGGGCAGCCTGGATATCCTCCGCCGTCCAATCAGCCAGCGGGTCCAGGGCGGCGATGGCGGCGTCCAGCACCTCGGAAAGATTGGCGGGAAGGCCCTTGCGCGCGTCATCGGCGATATCGATGGCGTCGTCCGCTTTGAACAGGAAAGCCAGCATCTCCGGCGCTTCACCCAGCAGGGTGATGCGTTCCTGGACCAGCGGTGCGGCCTCGGTGAGGATCTCTTCCTCACGGTCGGTCAGGATCTCCCCCACCAGGCCCGCCTCGCGCAGGTAGTGCGCCACGCGGTCGCGGAAAACCTTCGGCTCGAGCATCCGGACGTGGGTGCCGTTGATGGCCTCGGCCTTCTTCAGGTCGAAGCGTGCCGGGTTGCCCAGGACGTCGTGGATGTCGAAGTGCTCCACGAGCTGCTCCACAGTGAAGATGTCCTCGTCCGCGCTGAGGGACCAGCCCAGCAGCGACAGGTAGTTCAGCAGCCCTTCGGGGATGAAGCCCCGCTCGCGGTGCAGGAACAGGCTGGACTCGGGATCGCGCTTGGAGAGCTTCTTGTTGCCCTGTCCCATGACGTAGGGCAGGTGGCCGAACTCCGGCATGTACTCGGCAACGCCAATGGCGTACAGCGCGCGGTACAGGGCCACCTGCCGCGGCGTGGAGCTGAGCAGGTCCTCGCCGCGCAGCACGTGGGTGATGCCCATCAGGGCGTCATCCACCGGGTTTACCAGTGTGTACAGGGGAGCGCCGTTGGCGCGCACCACGGCAAAGTCGGGCACGGATCCGGCCTTGAAGGTGATCTCACCGCGCACCAGGTCGTTGAACGTAATGTCCTCGTCCGGCATCCGCAGGCGAAGGACAGCCTGTCGGCCCTCCGCCCGGTACTGGGCCAGCTGCTCCTCCGTCAGGTGCCGGTCAAAGCCGTCATAGCCAAGCTTCGGGTCCCGGCCGGCAGCGCGGTGGCGTGCCTCAATCTCCTCGGGGGTGGAGAAGGACTCGTAGATGAACCCGCCCTCATGCAGCCGCTTGATGACGTCCTGGTAGATGTCGCCGCGCTGTGACTGCCGGTACGGCTCATGGGGGCCGCCCACCTCCACGCCCTCGTCCCAGTCGATGCCCAGCCACTTCAGCGCGTCCAGCAGCTGGTGGTAGCTTTCCTCGCTGTCCCGTGCCGCGTCCGTGTCCTCAATCCGGAAGACCAGGGTGCCCTTGGTGTGGCGTGCGTAGGCCCAGTTGAACAGTGCCGTCCGGATCAGTCCGACGTGCGGTGTGCCCGTGGGTGAGGGGCAGAAACGGACGCGGACGGGCGTTTCGGCGGTGACGGGCGGAATGGAGGCGGCAGGTGACGAAGAAGCGATACTCATAGTGGCTTCAACTTTACCCGCCTGGCCGGGCCCGGCCTTCCGCCCGGCAGGACTGGGCCGGGACAGCGTTACCGGCGGACGATGGGGTTGGACAGCCGGCCGATGCCCTCGATTTCCACCTCGAAGCGGTCACCTTCCTTGACCAGGCCCACGCCCGCGGGTGTTCCGGTCATGATCACATCGCCGGGCAGCAGGGTGAAGGCCTGCGACACCAGCGACACGAGTTCGCGCACGCCGCGGATCATCTGGCTGGTGCTGCCATCCTGGCGCACCTCGCCGTTGAGCCGGCCCTGGATCTGCAGGTCCTCCGTGTCCAGGTCGGTCTCGATCCAGGGTCCCAGCGGGGCAGAGGTGTCAAAGCCCTTGGCACGGGTCCACTGCAGGTCGGTCTTCTGGACGTCACGGGCAGTGAGGTCGTTGCCGCAGGTGTAACCAAAGATGACGTCATCCACGCGCTCTTCCGGCACGTCCTTGCAGATGCGGCCGATGACCACGCAGAGTTCGGCTTCGAACGAGACCTCTTCGGAGAACTCGGGCAGCACCACGGGATCATTCGGGCCCACGACGGCCGTGTTCGGCTTGAGGAACAACAGCGGCTGCGCCGGCACTTCGTTGCCCAGCTCCTTGGCGTGCTCCACGAAGTTCCGGCCCACCCCGATCACCTTGCTGCGCGGAATGATGGGCGCAAGCAGCCGGACGTCCTCCAGCTTGTGGCGCACCGAGGTGCGCTCCACGCCATTGAAGAAGGGGTCGCCGTGGATGACAGTGATTTCCTCACTGCCGGGTTCACCTTCCACGACGCCGTACAGGGGATCGGAATCGACTACAAACCTGGCAATACGCATGGCTCCTACCCTACCGTCCCGCCGCCGTCGTCCTGCCCGCCATTCCCCTCGCGCAGGTAGGAAAGCTGCGCGGCTACGGACAGTTCCGCAGCGCGGCGGACGGAGGGGCCGACGTCGGCATAGACGGCGTCAGCCACTTCCCCTACGGACGCGTCCCGGCCCAGCCGGCGCAGCGCCGCGCGGATCTGCGCCAGCCGTTCCTCCCGGTGCGTCCGGTAGTCGTGGACGATGCCTTCGAGGGACGGCAGCACCGGCCCGTGCGCCGGCAGGACGGTTGCGGGGCCCAGTGCCGCCAACCGGTGCAGGGACGCGAGGTAGTCACCCAGCGTGCCGTCCGGGTAGTCCAGGACGGTGGTCCCCCGCCCAAGCACGGTATCGCCGGTCAGCACCGCACCGTACTCCCCGTCTGCCGGCAGGTGGAAGCAGACGGAGTCGGAGGTGTGCCCGGGCGTGGCCAGCACGGCGATCTCCAGCCCTGCCGCCCGGATCAGCTCGCCGTCAAGGAGTGGCGCTCCCCCACCATGGCAATGGAGCGGATCCGCAGCGCGGACCGGTGCCCCCGTCAGCTGGTGCAGGCGGGCAGAACCGGCAGTGTGGTCCGCGTGCCGGTGGGTTACCAGGACGAGCTCGACGGCGCCGGCACCGGCAAGTGCCGCCAGGTGCGTTTCGTCCTGGGGCCCCGGGTCCACCACCACTACGCTCGAGTGGCCAGGGTCTCGCAGGATGTAGGAATTGGTGCCGTCCAGGCTCATGGGTCCGGGGTTGGGGGCCAGGATGAACTGGGTGAAGCCGGAGCTGCGTTGCAGGGTGGGGCCGGAATCAGTGGTCACGAACCCATCCTTGCATGCGGCCTCCCTCCAATTGAGCACCCGCTCCCCAGCCTCTGCACGTCACCCACCGGCGGAATAGAACGCCCGCAGCCCGGAGTTGGCACCCAGTGACAGCACTACGATTACCAGCAGGAAGCCGGATATCTCCCATGAGCACAGCAACACTCGCAGACCTTCTCGCCCAGGCGGACACGGACGGCCACGACCATTCCGCAACCGAGAAGGCCACCGGCCTCCTGCACATCCACAACCACGCCACCGGCAGCATCGTCTGGTTCCCCACCTGGAAGAAATTCCGCGACACGGCGGACTGGACGGAAGCCGTTTCGGGGATCACTGCGGAACTGGAGGCAGCCTCCGCACCTGCGGACCAGGCCGGCGCGGCCATCCTGGCCGCAGATTTGGAGACCCTGCTGGAGCAGGCGTCCCGGTCCAGCGACGCCATCGTGTTCGTCCAGGAAAACCTCACCCGCCACCTGACCAGGGCCTGGGCTGTGGGCAACGCGGCGGCCAAGGCCAACGACAAGGACCTCTTCACCGGCGGGGCCATGCCCTCCGTCTACGCCGGCTACCCGTACGATGTGTACGCCCAGGATGGCGGCGTTTTTGCCACCACGCTGTGGAACGACATCATCGACGCCCGCCGCAACCGGGCTTTGGCGGAGGAAGCAGCGCGCAAGGCACTCAAGCCGGTGTCGCGCAAAGCCATGAAGAACGCGGCCCGGAAGGCAGCGCGGCGCTGAACCACCGTCGTCGGCCGTAACGCAGAACGCCGCCTGCCGGACCTAAGTCCGGCAGGCGCCGTCGTGCTTAAGTTACGGGCTATGCCAGGCGGGTCAACCAGCCGTGGGTGTCCGGTTCCGCGCCCGTCTGGATGCCCAGGAGCTTTTCGCGGATGGCCATGGTCACCTCGCCTGCTTTAGCGTCCTCGGAGCCGATGAATTCGGTGGCGTCCTTGAGGACCCCGATGGGGGTGATGACCGCTGCGGTGCCACAGGCGAACACCTCGGTGATCTCGCCGGAGGCAACGCCGTCGCGCCATTCATCCAGGGTGATCTTGCGCTCAGCCACCTCGCGGCCCATGTCCTTGGCCACCTGGATCACGGACATGCGGGTGACGCCCTCCAGGATGGTGCCGGTGAGCGCGGGCGTGGCCAGCGAACCGTCCTTCAGGACGAAGAACACGTTCATGCCGCCGAGCTCTTCCACGGCGTTGTCATTGGCCTGGTCCAGGAACAGCACCTGCTTGCAGCCGTTGGCCTCCGCTTCCTGCTGGGCGATCAGCGAGGCCGCGTAGTTGCCGCCGCACTTGGCGTCGCCGGTGCCGCCGCGGCCTGCCCGGGCATACTGGCGGGAGATCCAGATGGAGACGGGCTTGAGCTCGCCGCCAAAGTAGTTGCCGGCGGGCGAGGCGATGACACGGAAGGACACCTCGCGGGCAGCGCGGACGCCCAGGAAGGCCTCGGTGGCGATCATGAAGGGCCGCAGGTACAGGGCTTCGCCGTCGCCGGAGGGCACCCACTCCTTGTCCACAGCCACAAGCTCGCGGATGGCGCTGAGGAAGTATTCGGCCGGCAGCTCGGGCAGGGCCAGGCGGCGGGCGGACTTGTTCAGGCGCGCCGCGTTGGCCTCGGGCCGGAAGGTCCACACGGAGCCGTCGGCATGCCGGTAGGCCTTGAGGCCCTCGAAGATCTCCTGGCCGTAGTGGAAGACGGCGGCGGAGGGGTCCAGGACGATCGGACCGTAGGGTTCGATCCGGGCATCGTGCCAGCCGCCGTTGCCGTCCGCGTCCACGCTGTAGTCGACGATGGCGGTGTGGTCGGTGAAGTAGTTGCCGAATCCCGGGTTCGCCAGGATGGCTGCACGCTCTTCGGCGGACTTCGGGTTCTCCGAGGGCTGCCGGGTGAATTCGACGCCATGGGCGGTCTGAGTCATGGTTCCTCCACGATCGGCCGCCCGCGGTTCAGCGCTGAACAACGGGGCGGCATTTGGTGATTCGAGACAAGCTTACGCCCGAAGCCGGCGGCAGCCGGCCGCGGCGTTTACAGCTACAGGCCGGCGGCGATGGCGTCGCCAACTGCGCTGGTGCTGCGCGGGCTGCCGTCGCGCTTTTCGACGTCGGCAACCACGGCGGCTTCGATCTTCCGGGCGGCTTCGGCGTAGCCCAGGTGGTCCAGCAGGAGCGCGGCGGAGAGGATGGCCGCGGTGGGGTCCGCCTTGCCCTGGCCGGCGATGTCCGGCGCGGAACCGTGGACCGGCTCGAACATGGACGGTGCGGTGCGGTCCATGTTGATGTTGCCCGATGCCGCCAGGCCGATCCCGCCGGTGACGGCCGCGGCAAGGTCGGTGATGATGTCGCCAAACAGGTTGTCGGTGACGATCACGTCGAAGCGGGACGGGTCCGTGACCATGAAGATGGTGGCGGCATCAATGTGCAGGTAGTCGTGGGTGACCTCGGGGAACTCCTGCGCAACGGCTTCGACGGTGCGCTTCCACAGGTGCCCGGCATAGACCAGGACGTTGTGCTTATGCACCAGGGTGACGTGCTTGCGCTCCCTTGCACTGGCGCGGCGGAACGCGTCGCGGACCACGCGCTCCACGCCGTGGGCGGTATTCAGGGAGACCTCGGTGGCTACCTCATGCGGCGTGCCGGCCCGCAGGGTGCCGCCGTTGCCGACGTAGGGGCCCTCGGTGCCTTCGCGCACCACGATGAAGTCGATGGTTCCAGGGTTGGCCAGCGGGCTGCCCACCGTGCCGTAAAGCCGCGACGGCCGCAGGTTGACGTAGTGGTCCAGGCTGAAACGGAGCTTGAGCAGCAGTTCACGCTCGATGAGTCCGGACGGGATGCGGGTGTCACCCGGGGCGGCCCCCACCGCGCCGAAGAGGATGGCATCGCGTTTCTTCAGGTCTTCCAGGACATGGTCCGGGAGGGTCTCCCCCGTGGCGAGCCAGTGCCCGGCGCCGAGTTCGTAGTGCGTCGGCTTGAGCTGCACACCCTCCGCGGCCACCGCCTTCTCCAGGACTTTGAGGGCCTCGGCGATGACCTCGGGGCCGATGCCGTCGCCGGAAATTACTGCAAGATCGATGGAGGATGCGCTCATGTTTTCAGGGTAGCCAAGACATCCATATGGTGGTCAAGCTGTCTCAGCTTTTGGACAAGAGCGCATCGCTCCAGCGTTTTGCTACTCCGTGGGTTCCTCAAATTTGGGGAACACGGGCGTGGGGGCGGGCAGTCCGGTCCCCGGCACGATGGGGGTGGAGATCGCGGTGAACAGCCGCGCATCGCCTTCCGGCTGGCCGAGCGCATCGAGGAGCTTGGCGGTGGCGTTCGGCATCACCGGCTGGGCCAGGATGGCCACGATCCGCAGCACCTCCAGCGTCACGTACAGCACGGTGTTCATGCGTTCGACGTCGGTCTTCCGCAGCACCCAAGGGGCCTGTTCGGCGAAGTAGGCGTTGGTGTGGTGCAGCACGCCCCAGATGGCCTCCAGGGCACGGCTGAATTCCTGCTTGTCGAAGGCGGCACGGGCAGCCTCCAGCAGTCCATTGGCCTGGGCCAGGATGGCGTCGTCCTCCGCAGTGAACGCACCGGGCGCGGGCACGGCGGCGCCGCAGTTCTTGGCCACCATGGACAGCGACCGCTGGGCCAGGTTGCCGAAGTTGTTGGCCAGGTCCGAGTTCATCCGGCCCACGATGGCGTCGTGGTTGTAGCTGCCGTCCGCCCCAAACGGAACCTCGCGCAGGAAGAAGAACCGCACCTGGTCCAAGCCGTAGCGGGCCACAAAATCCGCCGGGGCCACCACGTTGCCCAGGGACTTGGACATCTTGACCCCGTTGTTGTGCAGGAAGCCGTGGATCATGACGCGCTTGGGCAGCTCAAGCCCGGCGCTCATCAGGAAGGCAGGCCAGTAGATGGCGTGGAACCGTGAAATGTCCTTGCCGATGATGTGCACGTCCGCAGGCCAGTACTTCCGGAACTTCTCCGAGTCCACGTCCGGGTAGCCCACGCCGGTGAGGTAGTTGGTCAGCGCATCCACCCAGACGTACATCACGTGCTTGTCGTTGCCCGGAACGGGGACGCCCCAGTCGAAGGTGGTGCGGCTGATGGACAGGTCCTCGAGGCCGCGCTTGACGAAGCTGATGACCTCGTTGAACCGGTACTGCGGGGCGCCGAATTCGGGGTGGGACTCGTAGAGGGCCAGCAGCTTGTCCTGGTAGGCGGACAGCCGGAAGAAGTAGCTCTCCTCAGCCGTCCACGTCACTTCGGTGTCCGTCTCTTTCGAGTAGCGCACGCCGTCGTCCTTGACCACCGTCTCGTCCTCGGCGTAAAACGCCTCGTCCCGCACGGAGTACCAGCCCTCGTACTTGTCGAGGTAGATGTCTCCGTTGGCTTCCATCTTTTTCCAGATGGCCTGCGACGCCGCGTAGTGGTCGGCGTCGGTGGTGCGGATGAAGCGGTCGTAACTGATGCCAAGGGCGGAATGCGCGGCCTGGTAGATCTCCGCGTTCCGGTCCACCAGCTCCTTGGGCGTGATGCCTTCCTTCTCCGCCGTCTGGGCAATCTTCATGCCGTGCTCGTCGGTGCCGGTCAGGAACATCACGTCATAGCCGTCCAGCCGCTTGAAGCGCGCCATGGCATCGGTGGCAATGTACTCGTAGGCGTGTCCGATGTGCGGCACGCCGTTGGGGTAGGTGATGGCCGTGGTGATGTAGAACGGCGTTTTCTCTGGAGCAGTCACGGTTGGACGGTTACCTTCGGTGCGGTGGAGTGGGCTAGATCAGTTCTGTCAGGGTATCGCTCAGCCGGACCAGTTCGTGGTCGTGCGAGGCCACCAGGACGGCAATCCCGTCCGAGGTGGTGTCCTTCAGGATGCTGATGATGCGGTTGGCGGAGGCACGGTCCAGCGAGGCGGTGGGCTCGTCCACCACCAACACCCTGGTGCCCAGGATCAGTGCGCGGGCAATCGCCACGCGCTGCCGTTCACCGCCGGACAGCTGGGCGGGACGATGCCGCATGCGCCGGCCCAGGCCCACCAGGTCCAGCAGGTCCTTGGCCATGTCGCGCCGCTGGTCCACCTCGCCGTCGGGGACGGCGGGCAGGAGCACGTTCTCCAGGGCGCTCATGCCGTCGATCAGGGCACCGCCCTGGTCCACGTAACCGATCAGGGCACGACGGCGGTCGGCGATTTCGTCGTCGCCCATGCTTTCGAGGGAATCGCCTTCCCAGAAGACGCGGCCCGACGTCGGCAGGGTCAGTCCCGCACCGACAGTCAGGATGCTGGTCTTGCCCGAGCCGCTTCGGCCGGCCACGCAGTGCATCTCGCCCGCGTGCAGGGTCAGGTCGAATCCTTCCACCACGCTCACGGCCTCGGCGCCGCCCTTGCCGCCGCCGTAGCGGATGGTGATGTCCCGCATCTCCAGCGGGGTGGCGTGGTCTGCCGACTTGACGATGGTGTTGGCCCGGGTCTGCAGGGGGACCTCATTGGAGCCGCTCCTGCGGCTGCGCTGGACGTTCGTCGGGTTTGTCATTGGACCACTTTCGTTGCAATCGGTATCCAGCAAATTACAGCCACCAGCCCGGCCACGGCAGCCCAGATTGCTGCATAGGGGGCCAGCAGCAGGCCGATGCCCAGGGCGCCCAGCACGCCCAGGGGCAGGGCCACGGTTCCCACCAGCGCATTTTCGAACAGCCGGACCTGGCGGAGCATGTCCGGGTTCCAGCCCATGGCCTGGAGGATGCCCAGGTACTGCCGCTTGGCGTTGAGCTCGAACCGGCCCGTGACCAGGGTCAGGACCAGCCCCACTGCAACGCCGGCAACTGCCAGCAGGATGCTGGGCAGCGTCACGCTGGCTGCGGCCAGCCCGCTGAGGGCACTGGCGCCGGCTGCCCGCGGAATGTCGATCAGCAGCGCGATCAGCCCGCCCACGGCGGCACCGAAAACGCCCACAGCGACCGCCAGGGACAGCGTGTTGAACTTGTTGGTGCTCAGCTGCCGGTTGGCGAAAGTCAGCGGGGAATCTACCTGGATGAGCCGTTCGTCATGCTGCGGCTCCTGGTCGATCACGTCGCGGTGGCGCAGCTGCTGGGCGGCAAAGAGGGCCGCACCACAGTACAGGAGCACGACGGCGGCACACACCAAAGCGGTGGCGAGGCTCCAGCTCAGCAGGCTGAGCACAAGACCGGCGGCGGCGAGCAGCACGGCCCCCACGCCGAACTCCTCAAGCACCCAGCTGCGGATCCGCCTTTGGGTCCAGCCCATGGCCCGCAAGGTGCCCGCTTCGCTGCGGCGCTTCCGGATGTAGCTGACGGTCGATGCGCCCGTCAGCAGGGCTGCTCCGCACAGCGTGAGGAAGAGCAGGGTGATGTTGGTTCCGGACAATGCTCCGGTGACGGCCTCGGCAGCGTTCTGGCGGACCCAGGACTGCTGGACCGTGCCCAGCGCCGATTCCTTGCCGGCTCCGTCCTTGGAGTAGCCGGGGACGAAGATGCTGGTGTCCTCGCGGGCCGAACCGGCCACCACGGTGGCGTCCAGGCCCATGTCCCGGATCTCGGCGGCGAGCTTCTCCACCTCGGGCTGGGCGTCCTTCCAGCTGCCCGGCGCCTTGGCGCGGACACGGACGGCGTCGATGACGGCCGCGTTCTGCTTGTAGCCGCGCGCTGCTGCGAGGCCATAGAAGTCGGTAATGGCCCCGGCGGACTGGCTGGCGAGTCCGGTGGCACTCAGCGAAGGCTTCAGCTGTGCCTCGGGCACGTCCTTCCCGGCCGCATCCTTGACCAGGGTGAACGGGGTGGGGTCGTACCCGCCCAACGGAAGCTTGTTGACGTCGCCCGAGGCTGCCTCCACGGCGGCGGGGTCGAACGTGCCGTAGACCATGGGCAGCGGCTGGGCAGCCTGCTGCTGGCCGGTGGACAGGTTGTCCCGGTAGGACCTCTCGTCCACCGGGTCGCGCTGGGTCTGGTCAACGGGCGCACCGCTGGACGCCTTGTCAGGCAGGCGGTTGACGGTGACCCATTCGCCCGGCACTGCCGTTTTGTCCACGGCACCGTTGGATGCGGTGCCGCCATCGGTGTACTTGGGGGCGCCGGCGAAGTTGGTGCTCCACTTGGCAGGTGTGTACAGGCCCGGGTTGAAGTTCCCGTTGGCGCCCAGCAGCGAGGAGTGGTCCGTCGACCCCGGCCAGGACAGCACGAAGGGATCCTTGGAGACAAAAGGCAGGTAATCCTTGCCCAGGGACTTCGAAACGGTACCGACGTCCTTGACCACCTTGCCGGCGTCGTCAATTTCCTCGATCTTGACGTTGTACTTCAGGTCCAGCGAGGTGCCGGAACGGACGATCAGCGGAACAGCCTGGGAGGCGCTGGTCAGCTGGCCGGTGCGCTTTGCCTGCTGGTACTGGGTCATCAGGGGCGCCCAGTACTTGAGCTTGACACCCAGGAAGTCAGGGCCTTCCTTAAGCTGGTCCATGCTGATGCCGCTGGTGAAGAGCCCTTCCAGGTAGCGGCCCACGGCACCGGCGCCGCGCGCGTCCGCCGGCGGCGCCTTCTCCAGTGGAGCCAGGAAGTCGCCGGCCGAGCCAAGCAGGGCCCGCTCGGCGGCGGGGTCAACGGCCACCACGGATTCGGTGACCTCAGGGGCGAGCGGCAGGGCCACGGAAAGGTTGAAGAGGTTGTGCTCTGAGCCGCCAGCCGGGGCGGGGAACTTGATGCCGGTCTCCCCCGTCGGCGCGGCGATGCGGATGCTGCTGCCGCCGGCTGCCTTCTCCTCCACGAGCTTGGCCTTGCCGAGCGTTCCTTCGGCGGTGGTCTTGAACAGCGTCTGTTCGGTGCTGCCGTCGGAGCTGACGGCGCTGGCCGTGAGACGGTACTTTTTGGCGGTGTCCGTCAGCACGGATTCGGCTGCGGGCCACTTGTCCGGAGCGGTGGCGCCCGCGGCCTGGTCTGACGTGGCGGTACCGGCCAGGCCGGCGTTGTAGCCCAGGTAGTCCATGGCGTCCAGGCGGGGCGTTTCCAGGTTCTGCGTGACGCGCGAGACAAGGCTGATGGGGGCGGCCACGGAGGTGCCGGACAGCTTCCGGATGGAGTCCAGCTGGTCGAAGCCGATGCCGCCGGCGCCGTTGGCAATCTCCGGCTGCAGGAGTGCCCCGGAGGGCGCCTTGGCCTGGACCAGGATGTCGTAGAGCCCCCTCGAGTTTTCATCGACCGTCCGGTTGAGCGCAGCCTGCGACTGGCTTTGAACGAGGACCGACAAGCACATGGCTGCGATCAAGATGGCCGCGGTCAACAGCAGCACCCTGCTTCTGATGAACCTCTGGACGGCGTTCATGGAACTCCCTGAAACCTGGATTGCGTGCGCACACGTCCATCCGCCCGGGCAGACGTGGACAATGACGGACGGATGTGCAAAAGGTATTGGCCGGTCTGCCGGCTACGGTCCTGAATCAGGACCTAGCCATTGTAAGCAGACCGGCCAATCATATGTGGCTCCGCCTTGACGTGCCCTTGCGGAGGAGCTGTTTCGGCGTTTCGGCCGGTGTGTCGCGCTAGTCTTCCAGGTCCACTTCCCGGACCATCTCGGCGCCGATGCCTGCCTTGATGGCGTCCAGCACCTGCTGGGGAACGGAACTGTCGATGGTCAGCAGCGCCAGGACCTGACCGCCCTCGTTGGAGCGCGCCACCTGCATGCCGGCGATGTTGATGTTGTTCATGCCCAGGATGTGGCCGATGGTTCCGATGACGCCGGGGCGGTCGGTGTAGGCAACCACCACGAGGTGCTCGCTGATGGGAATCTCAACCTCGAAGCCGTTGATGCCCACCAGCTTCTCGATCTGCTTGGGTCCGGTCAGGGTGCCGGACACGGAGATCTGGCTGCCGTCGCTGAGGGCGCCGCGCAGGGTCAGGACGTTACGGTAGGACTCGGTCTCCGGGGTGGTGATCAGGCGGACGTTGATGCCGCGCTGCTCGGCGATGACAGGGGCGTTGACGTAGGACACCTGCTCGGTCACGACGTCGGCGAAGATGCCCTTCAGCGCCGCGAGCTCCAGGACCTTGACGTCGAGGGAGGAGATCTCGCCGGCTACTTCGACGTCGAACTGCGTCAGGGAGGCGTGGGTCAGCGCGGTGAAGATGCGGCCCAGCTTCTCGATCAGCGGGATGCCCGGGCGGACGTCGGGGGCAATGACGCCGCCGGCAACGTTGACGGCATCCGGCACCAGCTCGCCGGCGAGGGCCAGGCGGACCGACTTGGCAACGGAGACGCCGGCCTTTTCCTGGGCCTCGTCCGTGGAGGCGCCCAGGTGAGGGGTCACCACGACGTTGTCGAGCTTGAAGAACGGCAGGTCGGTGCTGGGCTCCTTGGCAAAGACGTCAACGCCGGCACCGGCGATCTCGCCGTCCTGCAGGGCGGTGACGAGGGCTTCCTCGTCCACCAGGCCGCCGCGGGCCACATTCACCACGTAGGCGGTCTTCTTCATTTTCTTGAAGGCGTCGGCGCCCAGCATGCCCACCGTCTCGGGTGTCTTGGGCATGTGGATGGTGATGAAATCGGACTGGGCCAGCAGCTCGTCCAGGGTTACCAGCTGAACGCCCAGCTGCGCGGCGCGGGCCGAGGTGATGTAGGGGTCGTAGGCCAGGATCTTGGTGTCGAAGCCCTTGAGCCGGGCTGCCACCAGGGCGCCGATGCGGCCAAGGCCGATGATGCCGATCTTCTTTTCAAACAGCTCGATGCCGGTGTACTTGGAGCGCTTCCATTCGCCGTCCTTGAGGGCGGCGCTGGCTTGCGGAATATGGCGGGCCAGGCTGAGGATGTGGCCCACGGTGAGCTCGGCGGCGGAAACGATGTTGGATGTCGGCGCGTTGACCACCATCACGCCGGCCTGGGTGGCGGCCTTGATGTCCACGTTGTCCAGGCCCACGCCGGCGCGGGCGATGACCTTGAGGTTCTTGGCCGCGGCGATGGCTTCGGCGTCCACCTGGGTGGCGGAGCGGACCAGGATGGCGTCTACGTCACTGATCGCCGAGAGCAGCTGGGAACGGTCGGCGCCGTCGGTCTGGCGGATCTCGAAGTCCGGGCCGAGGGCCTCGACTGTGGCGGGGGAAAGTTCTTCGGCGAGCAGTACTACGGGTTTTGACACGGCTGATCCTCTGCGTTGCAGTCCTGGGGATGGAAACAAGTCTAGGCCGACAGAAAGGCCGGGCTCACATTGTTAAGTGTGAGCCCGGCCTCACCGGGGCGGTCTGCGTGGTTGCTGCCCAGCCTTAGCGGGCTGCGGAGCCTTCCACGTAGTCGACGTCCTGCTGCTGCCAGGAGAACAGGGAGCGCAGTTCACGGCCCACAGCCTCGATGGGGTGCTGTTCCGCCTTGGCGCGCAGTTCCTTGAACTCCACGGCGCCGTTGTCCTGGTCCTCGATGAAGCGCTTGGCGAAGGCACCGGACTGGATGTCGGCCAGGACAGCCTTCATGTTTTCCTTCACCTCGGGCGTGATGACGCGCGGGCCGGAGACGTAGTCGCCGTACTCTGCGGTGTCGGAGACGCTCCAGCGCTGCTTGGCGATGCCGCCTTCCCACATGAGGTCGACGATGAGCTTGAGCTCGTGCAGCACCTCGAAGTAGGCGATCTGCGGCTGGTAGCCGGCCTCGGTGAGGGTTTCGAAGCCGTACTGGACCAGCTGGGACACGCCGCCGCAGAGGACAGCCTGCTCGCCGAAGAGGTCGGTTTCGGTCTCTTCGGTGAAGGTGGTCTTGATGACGCCGGCGCGGGTGCCGCCGATGGCCTTGGCGTAGGACTTGGCCAGCTCCCAGGCGTTGCCGGAGGCATCCTGCTCAACGGCGATGATGTCCGGGATGCCGCGGCCGGCTTCGAACTCGCGGCGCACGGTGTGGCCCGGAGCCTTCGGGGCCACCAGGATGACGTCAACGCCTTCCGGAGCCTGGATGTAGCCGAAGCGGATGTTGAAGCCGTGGGCGAAGGCCAGGGCCTTGCCCGGGGTCAGCTTGTCCTTGATGGAGTCGTTGTAGATCGCGCGCTGGTGCTGGTCCGGCGCCAGGATCATGATGACGTCGGCCCATTCGGCGGCGTCGGCAACGTTCTTGACCTGGAAGCCGGCGTCCTCTGCCTTGGCGGTGGACTTGGAGCCTTCCTTCAGGGCGATGACGACCTCGACGCCGGAATCGCGCAGGTTCAGCGCGTGGGCGTGGCCCTGGGAACCGTAGCCAACGATCGCAACCTTGCGGCCCTGGATGATCGAGAGATCGGCGTCGTCGTCGTAGAACATTTCAGTCACTTGCGTAACTCCTCTTGAGTGGTTTTCTAGATAGTGGTCTTGCGGTGCTGCGGTTACGGGCGCGGGTGCCGCCGTGGCTTGACGCCTAGGCGGAGCGGAGCGCCCGGTCACTCATGGAGCGGGATCCCCGTCCAACGGCCAGGGTGCCGGACTGCACAATTTCGCGGATGCCGAAGGGCTCCAGCACTGAGAGCAGGGCTGTGAGCTTTTCGGGATGGCCGGTGGCCTCAATGACGACGGAGTCGGTGGACACGTCAACCACTGAGGCGCGGAACAGGTCTGCGGCCTGGGTTACCTGCAGGCGTGTTGCGGCATCCGCACGTACTTTGACCAGGATGTGGTCGCGCTGTACGGAAGATTCGGGGGTGAGCTCAACGATCTTGATGACGTTGACCAGCTTGTTGAGCTGCTTGGTGACCTGCTCGATGAGGTCGCCGTCGGCGTCGACCACCACCGTCATGCGGGAAACGCCCGGCACTTCGGTAGGGCCAACGGCCAGGGAGTTGATGTTGAAGGCGCGGCGGGCAAAGAGGCTGGCCACGCGGGTCAGGACGCCGGGCTTGTCCTCAACCAGGACGGAAAGTGTATGGCGGGTCATGCTCAGTCTTCCTCTTCCCATTCCGGGGTCATGTTGCGGGCAACCTGGATCTGGTCGTTGCTCACGCCGGCGGGCACCATCGGCCACACCATGGAGTTGGGGCTCACCACGAAGTCGATGACCACGGGACGGTCATTGATCTCGAGGGCTTTCTGGATGGTGGCATCGATGTCCTCTTCGCGTTCAACACGGAAGGACGCACAGCCGTAGGCCTCCCCCAGCTTGACGAAGTCCGGGATGCGGACGGTGTCGTGGCCGGTGTTGAGGTCGGTGTTGGAGTAGCGGCCCTCGTAGAAGAGGGTCTGCCACTGCCGCACCATGCCCAGCGAGGAGTTGTTGATGACAGCAACCTTGATGGGGATGTTGTTGATGGCGCAGGTGGCCAGTTCCTGGTTGGTCATCTGGAAGCAGCCGTCGCCGTCGATGGCCCAGACCACGCGGTCCGGCTCACCCACCTTGGCGCCCATGGCCGCCGGGACGGCGTAGCCCATGGTGCCGGCGCCGCCGGAGTTCAACCAGGCGTGCGGGCGCTCGTACTTGATGAACTGCGCGGCCCACATCTGGTGCTGGCCCACGCCCGCCACGTACACGCCTTCGGGCCCTGTCAGCTCGCCGATCCGCTTGATGACCTTCTGGGGGGCGATGAGGCCGTCGTCCGGTTCGGTCCAGCCCAGCGGGTAGGTGTCCTTAAGGTTGTTAAGGAACGCCCACCAGGTGGTGAGGTCCGGGGTGCCGGAAGCCTCGAACTGGCTCCGGACGGCCTCTGTCAGCTCCGGGATGATCTCCTTGACGGACCCGACGATGGGCACGTCCGCGGTGCGGTTCTTGGAGATTTCGGCGGGGTCGATGTCCGCGTGGATGACCTTGGCGTTGGGCGCGAAGGTCTTCAGCACGCCGGTGACGCGGTCGTCAAAGCGGGCGCCGAGGGTGATCAGCAGGTCGGACTGCTGCAGGGCGGTGACGGCGGAAACGCTGCCGTGCATGCCGGGCATGCCCACGTGCTGCGGGTGCGAATCGGGGAACGCGCCCTTGGCCATCAGGGTGGTTACCACGGGTGCGCCGGTTGCTTCGGCGAGGGCGAAGAGTTCGGCCGAGGCATGGGCCTTGACCACGCCGCCGCCCACGTACAGGACAGGCTTGGTGGAGGCCGCAATGAGCTTCGCAGCCTCCCGCACCTGCTTGTTGTGGCCGCGGGTGACCGGACGGTAGCCGGGCAGGTCGATCTTCGGCGGCCAGGAGAAGGTCATCTGGCCCACCTGGGCATCCTTTGCCACGTCCACGAGCACGGGGCCGGGACGGCCGGTGGAGGCCAGGTGGAAGGCCTCGGCCATCACGTGCGGGATGTCGTTGGGGTCGGTCACCAGGAAGGAGTGCTTGGTGATGGGCATCGTGATGCCCACGATGTCTGCTTCCTGGAAGGCGTCGGTGCCGATGACGCCGCTGGATACCTGGCCGGTGATGGCCACCAGGGGCACGGAGTCCATGTGGGCATCCATGATGGCGGTAACGAGGTTGGTGGCCCCGGGGCCGGAGGTGGCGATGCACACGCCCACCCGCCCGGTGACCATGGCGTAGCCTTGCGCGGCGTGGCCGGCTCCCTGTTCGTGACGGACCAGCACGTGGTTCATGGTGGAGGCCATCAGGGGGTCGTAGGTGGGCAGGATCGCGCCACCAGGCAAACCGAAAATGTCGTCGACGCCGAGTTCTTCGAGCGAGCGGACGATTGCTTGCGAGCCGGTCATCACCGTCGGGGGTACGACGTTGTTCGGCCCAAGGACAGGAGAGACGGCAGCAAGGTCGGCGACGACGGCGGCATGGTCAGCCGTCCGGTCGGCGCGTTCCGGAGCCTTGGCGGCTCCAGCGGACTTGGTGGCCATCAGCGAGGGGCTGATGGGCGATCCTTTGCTCATCGGACTCTTCCTTGTGGATCTTCTCTGGTTTTGGAACTGGTTATAACGGTGGGAATAAAAAAACCCCTCGGCCTGGCGGCTTTTGAGGGGTTTGCGCGTGACGGTTCGTTACCAGGAGGCTAATGTGCCACGCGCTTGGTAAGGACGACGACGGTGCCGGCGGTAACGAAAGTCATGCGTTCAGTTTTCCCTCTTGGCAAGATGGGTGTCAACGAGCAACAACCCTATCTCACCATGTGGACCACAATGTCCACGGAATGACCCTACCCCAAACTTCCGGCGCAAGCGCCGTCAGTCCGGGGCCCTCGGGTCATCCCTTATTAAGCCCTGCCGCCTCCGCAGGCACGTCCGGAGAAGCGGGATGTTCCTCCCCCGGCGGCCCGGCGCGAGCGGCGTCCTGCCGGGCCCCTCGGATCAGCCCTTATTAAGCCCTGCCGCCTACGGCGGGCGATTCTCCGCGGGAGGCCCCTGAGGAATTCACATCAGCCGGTCCAGGCGCCCTGGCTGGCGCTGTGGACCAGCTTGGCGTACTTGGCCAGCACGCCCTTGGTGTACCTGGCCGGCAGGGGCTCCCAGCCCACCTTGCGGGCCTCGAGTTCCGCGTCGTCCACCAGCAGATCGAAGGTGCGAGCGGCGATATCCACCCGGATCCTGTCACCGTCCTTGACGAAGGCGATGGGGCCGCCGTCCACCGCTTCCGGCGCAACGTGCCCAATGCACAGGCCTGTGGTGCCGCCTGAGAACCGCCCGTCAGTAAGGAGCAGGACGTCCTTGCCCAGGCCGGCACCCTTGATGGCGCCGGTGATCGCAAGCATTTCGCGCATGCCCGGGCCGCCCTTGGGGCCCTCATAGCGGATCACCACGACGTCTCCGGCATGGATCTGGCCATTGTCCAGTGCGTCCAGGGCGCCCTGTTCGCGCTCGAAGACGCGGGCTGTTCCTTCGAAGACGTCGGCGTCGAACCCGGCGCTCTTGACCACGGCGCCCTCGGGGGCCATCGATCCGTGCAGGATGGTGATGCCGCCGGTCTTGTGGATGGGATTGTCCAGGGCACGCAGGATCTTGCCGTCGACGTCCGGCGGGTTGATCGCGGCGAGGTTTTCCGCGACGGTCTTGCCCGTGACGGTGAGGCAGTCGCCGTGCAGCAGGCCGGCGTCCAGCAGTGCCTTCATGATCACCGGCACGCCGCCGATCCTGTCGACGTCGGTCATGACGTAGCGGCCGAACGGCTTGAGGTCGCCCAGGTGCGGAATCCTGTCCCCAATGCGGTTGAAGTCGTCAAGGGTCAGTTCAACCTCGGCTTCACGCGCGATGGCCAGCAGGTGCAGGACGGCGTTGGTGGAGCCGCCGAAAGCCATGGTGACGGCGATGGCGTTTTCAAAGGCCTCCCGCGTCATGATGTCGCGTGCCGTAATGCCCAGGCGCAGCAGGTTGACCACCGCTTCGCCGGACTTGCGCGCGAACTCATCACGACGGCGGTCTGCCGAGGGAGGGGCGGCGGAGCCGGGGAGGGACATGCCAAGGGCCTCGCCGATGCAGGCCATCGTGTTGGCCGTGTACATTCCGCCGCAGGCCCCTTCGCCAGGGCAAATGGCCTTTTCGATGCGGGTCAGGTCTTCCATGCTCATCTTGCCGGCCGCGCAGGCGCCGACGGCTTCGAAGGCGTCGATGAGGGTGACTTCCTTCTCGGAACCGTCCTCGAGCTTGACCCAGCCGGGCATAATGGACCCCGCGTAGAGGAAGACGCTGGCAAGGTCCAGCCGGGCGGCCGCCATGAGCATGCCGGGCAGGGACTTGTCACAGCCAGCCAGCAGGACGGAACCGTCGATCCGCTCGGCCTGCATCACAGTCTCGACGGAGTCGGCGATGACTTCGCGGGAGACCAGGGAAAAGTGCATTCCTTCGTGGCCCATGGAGATGCCGTCGGACACGGAGATGGTGCCGAACTGCATGGGGAAGCCGCCGCCTGCGTGGACGCCTTCCTTGGCGCCCTGGGCAAGCCGGTTAAGGGAAAGGTTGCAGGGGGTGATTTCATTCCACGAGCTGGCCACACCCACCTGGGGCTTGGCGAAGTCGTCGTCACCCATGCCGACGGCCCGGAACATGCCCCGCGCTGGGGCTGCATGGATTCCGTCGGTTACGACGCGGCTGCGGGGCTTGATGTCAGGCTTGGTATCGGTTGCGATCCGGCTGTCACTCATAGGGGAAAGTCTAGGGCTCGGGCCCTGGCGGGAACGACAACCGGGAGCATATTTGGGCGAAAATGCGGCAGATACTTGCCCAATTAGTGGACGCACGTCTCATATTTCGAGACGAAGCGGGTCCTAGTCCACGCAGGAGCCCTCTGGGGTGGGCACGCCCGGGCGTTTCCCCCTGCGCGCGGCGTCTCTGGACAGCAGTGGTGACCCGACGTAGCGTCGGGGCAGGACACCCATCCACCCTGAACCGAAGGGCCTGCCATGGACATTATTTTCTGGATCATCCTCGTCGCCATCATCGCCGCCGTCATCCTGTGGCTGCTGAACCGCAGGAGAACAGCCAACCCGCCCGGCGGACCGTCAGCCGGAACCGGGACCGGTGGGAACCGGACCGACGGGGCCCTTGGGGGCGGCAGCGCTGCAGCGTCCGCCCAGGCCGCTGGGACCACCGGCATCCCCACAGCAGCTGGATTCGGCCGGCCGGCTGAACCGGCAGCGCCCTCCACGGCCGAGGAGCCGGCGGATTCTGCTACCACCTCCACGCGTGAAGCAGCGGCAGGTGCCGCCGGAACCGGAGGCCGGGGCAAGGCCAGCGAGGGCACGTCCGGACAGGAAACTACCGGCCAGGGCACTTCGGGCAGCAGCGAGGAACGGGAAGAGCGACGGCGCCAGGACGAAGCCGCGGACCAGGCGGAGTGGGAAACCCAGTGGTCCGAGGCCGGGGCCGGATCCCGGTCCGGTTCCTCCACCACAGGCGCGACAGCAACGCCACCGGCGGCTTCGGCGGGTACGTCCTCCCCGGAGACGTCCGCGCATCGAGGTGCAACGACGGAGGCTCCCACAGACCAGCCCTCCCCCTCTGCCCGCCCTGTGCACCATGACGAATACACGGCGCCCCACGCCCCGACGCTTCCGGGCGCGGAAACAGCCGCAGTGGAAAGCACGGACGACGCCGGCACCCCGGCCGTCGCGCAGGCCGGCGGACAGGCGCCCCAGCACCGGGCAGATACTTCCGGTTCGGCAAGTGCACCAGAAGGGGCTGCACAGCCGGCCTCCGCCGGCACTGCCCCAGTCGGCGCCGGTGCCGCTGAAACGCTGGAACGGGCACAGTCTTCCGCGCTGGTAGAGAACGGGGCTGACCACCACCAGCCGTCCGGCCAGGGCGGGGAATTCACCCAGGGCCCGAACAGTACCCCGGGGCAGGGCACCGCCGTCCCTGAACCCTCCGGACACCTCGCAGCCAGCGAGCCTTATGGCGCCGGCTCCGCAGCGCCGGGCCCCGACGGGAGCGGACCAGAGGACTACACGGTCAAGGGTGATGCGGCCGCGATGGTCTACTACGAAGAAGGGCACCCCGACTATGAGCAGACCAAGGCGGAAGTGTGGTTTGAATCCGCTGCGCACGCCGAAGCCGCGGGCTTCCGCGCTCCGCGGCGCAAGCGGCTCTAGCAGGACGAAGGCCCGTCGCTTTGCGGCGGGCCTTTCTTGCCTGGCCATATGCCTTTCTGTCGCCGCCTGCACAGGATCTCCCGCGCCGGCACCCGCCACAAGCCCTGCCAGGACCGGCACCCAGGCAGGAAGCGCCGTCGCTGTCCCCACCCAACCTGCCGCTCCCGTTCCTGCGCCCGCAGTCCAGGAGCGCCTGGAGCTGCAGCTGGACACTCCCTGGGCTGCAGTCTTCCTCCCGGACGGCACAGCCGTCATCTCCGAGCGCGGCACCGCACTGCTGAAAGCAGTTCGGGGTGGGAAGGCCACTACCCTCGGGAAGGTTCCTGGCGTGGTGGCAGGTGGCGAAGGAGGCCTGCTGGGCCTGGCTCTCTCCCCGCACTTTGACTCGGACCGCTACCTGTACGCGTACCTGACAAGCCGGGAGGACAACCGGGTTGTCCGGCTTGCCCTCGACAGCACTCCAGATGGCTCCCTGACGCTCGGGCAGCCCCAGCCGGTGTTTACGGGAATACCCAAAGCCAACACCCACAACGGCGGCAGGATCCGCTTCGGTCCTGACGGATTCCTGTATGTGGGCACCGGGGACGCCCAGCACCGCGACCAACCCCAGGACCGCAACGCGCTGGGCGGCAAAATCCTCCGGCTTACGCCTGATGGCCGTCCGGCACCGGGCAATCCGTTCGGTAACGCCGTCTACAGCCTCGGCCACCGCAACGTGCAGGGCCTGGCCTGGGACAGCGCAGGCAGGCTGTGGGCCACCGAGTTCGGACCCGATGTGGACGACGAACTGAACTTGATCCTGCCGGGCGCCAACTACGGCTGGCCGGAAGTGACCGGTGCACCGCACCACGCCGGCTTCCAGGACGCAAAGGTCGTGTGGCCTTCCACCAGCGAATCTTCCCCCAGCGGCCTGGAAATTGTGGATGGCGTTGCCTATCTGGGAGCACTCCGTGGAGAGAGGTTGTGGGTGGTACCGCTGTCCGGAACGGAAGCCGGAGTTCCTGTGGCCTATTTCACAGGACAGTATGGGCGGATCCGGGACGTGATCCGCACTCCCGAAGGCGGCTTGTGGTTGCTGACAAACGGCGAAAACCCTGATTTTGCGCTGGTTTTGCGGCCATCCCGGTGACACAGAGACTGCCGGCGGCGCCGATTTCACTTGCACCAAAAGTTCGTGTAGAGTTTCATGTCGTTGCGGAGATCAACGGGAAAGAAAAAGCCCGGGGATGGAAGCAAAAAGATGCACCTCTAGCTCAATTGGCAGAGCAATTGACTCTTAATCAATGGGTTCCGGGTTCAAGTCCCGGGGGGTGCACCACTGGGAAAGCAGCCCCGGTTTGTGGAAACACAAACCGGGGCTGTTTTGTTTTTTCCGCCCCCTTCATCAAGCGCTCCCCTCGCCCTCGGGTGCACCCCATCATCGACTGCTGCGTAATTGCCGTTTTCGCCGCTCATAACGACCGTTGGGCCCACGCCGGCAGGGTTCCCTGGCCGAGCTTGCGAGGCTAGGGGGCCGGTGGGGAGCAATCGATGGTTGAGGCGGAGAGGTACGACGGCGGGCAGCGGCCGGGCACAATAAGAGCAGCCCCGGCGGCACAGGACCAGGTGCGTGGGCTGGCCTCATGAGTTGCTGCCGCCTCAGGATGCACCCCATCATCGACTGCTGAGTAACTGCCGTTTTCGCCGCTCAAAACGACAGTTACGGAGCAATCGATGGTTGGGGGCGGAGAAGTACGACGGCGGACGGGCACAATAAGAGCAGCCCCGGCGGCACAGGACCAGGTCCGGGGGCTGGCCTCATGAGTTGCTGCCGCCTCCGGGTGCACCCCATCATCGACTGCTGAGTAACTGCCGTTTTCGCCGCTCAAAACGACAGTTACGGAGCAATCGATGGTTGGGGGCGGAGAGGTACGACGGCGGACGGCAGCCGGGCACAAAAAAGCGCGGCCCGGTCATTCAAGACCAGGTCCGCGCTTATACTGCCGGTGCCACCGGTGGCTACTTGGCCACGTTATCCATGAGGGCTCCGGCGTTGCTGGGGGTGGTGGCAAACTGGCTGGCGAGCTCACGCACGACGGCTTTGAGTTCCTGGCGCAGCAGTTCGGGGTCGATCGACGCTGATGCCAACACCGAACGCTCCATCTCCACGGCCTGGGCAACGGCTTCCTTGCCCTGCTCGGTCAGCGACACCACATGGCTCCTGCGGTCCGAGGTGCTGCGGACCCGGGCGATGTGGCCGTGGGCCTCAAGCCGGCTGAGCGTCTTGCCCATGGTCTGGGCCTGGACGCGGACGTACTGGGCGAGCTGGGCCTGGGTCATGGGTCCTTGCACGGCAAGGACTTCGATGGCAATAACACCGGCGTGGGTGAGTCCGATGGCGCCAAGCTTTTCGTTCCATGAGTGTTCAACGAGGCGCGCAGCAGTGGACAGAAGGCGCCCTGTGGGCCAGTGATCCATATCAGGCATAGCAGCAAGTATAACCAAGTGCCGATTAGCACTCGCTCCACCTGCTTATTAGGCTGTTGTGTCCCGCCCGCAACAAGGAGAAAAACAATGGCTGAAAGACTCGTTACCGGCGACAATGCACCCGCTTTCACCCTGCAGGATTCAACCGGCAAGGACGTCAGCCTGGCTCCCCGTCCCGGGCGCTCCACGATCGTCTACTTCTACCCGGCCGCCTCCACCCCCGGCTGCACCAAGGAGGCCTGCGATTTCCGCGACAGCCTGGCTTCCCTCCAGGCCGCCGGCTTCGATGTCCTGGGCATCTCGCCGGACCCCGTCGAAAAACTCGCGAAGTTCGCTGACAAAGAGTCCCTGACGTTCCCGCTGCTCTCCGACGCGGACCACGCGGTGGCCGAGGCGTACGGCGCCTGGGGCGAGAAGAAGAACTACGGCAAAACTTACGAGGGCTTGATCCGGTCCACCATCGTGGTGGATCCGGACGGCAAGGTGGCACTGGCCCAGTACAACGTGCGTGCCACGGGACACGTTGCCAAGCTGAGGCGGGACCTCAACCTGGACGCCTGACCCGGCCGCGGCTGCCCGGCCCACCGCCGGGGCGACGCTACAATGGAACCTGTCATCCGCCGTCGTGCTTTTCACGCCCCGGATGACGCGCGCGAGTGGTGAAATTGGCAGACACGCAGGATTTAGGTTCCTGTGCCTTCGGGCGTGGGGGTTCAAGTCCCCCCTTGCGCACCCGGCGAATCCCCCGGCTCCGGCCGGGGGATTCGTGCGTTAAGCAGCCCACGCCCCGGTGCCGGTTCCTGCTTCTATTCGAAAAACTCCAAAGATCCACCCATCCGCCGCTGCCCACCGGCCGAATAGCCATTGAGACACCAGCCAAGGGCAGGTGCTTACCGCAAGGCAGACCGCACGCCGACGGCACAACGTCCGACGGCGGCAGGCAAACGATCCAAGGAGAACTGAAATGCAGACCTTCAAGCGCACCACTTTCACCGTCGCAGGCGTTGCAGCGGCCGCTCTGCTCAGCCTCACCGCATGCGGCGGCTCGGGCAGCACCTCAGGATCCTCGGCGTCGTCGGCGCCGATGTCATCCTCCCCCAGCTCCAGCATGGCGTCCCCGTCCAGCTCCGCCATGGCGTCCCCGTCCGCCAGTTCCTCGGCCGGGATGATGGACCCCGCAGCCAACCTTGTTGGGCCGGGCTGCGCCGCCTACGCCAAGCAGGTTCCCACCGGTGCCGGCTCGGTGGAGGGCATGGCCCTTGACCCGGTGGCCGTGGCAGCGTCCAACAACCCCATCCTGACCACGCTGACCGCTGCCGTCTCCGGCAAGCTGAACCCGAAGGTCAACCTGGTGGACACCCTCAACGGTGGCGAATTCACCGTCTTCGCCCCGGTTGACGACGCTTTCAAGAAGATCGACCCCGCAACCATCGAGACCCTGAAGACGGACGATGCCCTCCTGAGCAAGATCCTGACCTACCACGTAGTCCCCGGCCAGATCACCCCTGACAAGATCGCCGGCACCCACGCCACGGTCGAGGGTGGTTCCGTGACCGTGACCGGCAGCGGTGACAACCTCAAAGTGGACGACGCCAACGTGGTGTGCGGCGGCGTCAAGACCAAGAACGCAACGGTGTACCTGGTCGACTCGGTCCTCATGCCCAAGTAAACCTTCCCGTACGGCCCCCCAATAAGAAGGCCGGGTCCGCTGGTTTCAGTGGACCCGGCCTTGGCGCGCCGGATGACCTCCCGGGGCCGGCCCCGGTTCCTGTCCCCTAGACTGGATCCCGGCCCGCATGCGGCGGAGCCGGCAGCATCCAGAGGTGATAAACGAGTGCCCAGCAGTACTTCGCGGCGTACGGTCATCAAGGCCGGTGCCGTCCTCATGGCGCTGGGCGTGACGTCATGCACCGGCATGCCGTCCCCTGCCCCCACCTCCGGTACGCCCAGCACCACGCCGGCGGAACCTGCGGCCACCTTCAACTTCGGTACGGCCGCCCAGCCCCTGGGCCTGGACCCGGCGCTGTCCAACGACGTGGAGTCGCAGCGCATCACCCGGCAGATCCTCGAAGGCCTGGTGGGCGTGGACCAAACCACCGGCAAGCCCACCCCGCTGCTGGCCACCGAGTGGAATGAGTCCAACGACGGCCGCACCTACACGTTCAAACTCCGCACGGGAGTCACCTTCCAGGACGGCACGCCCTTCAACGCCGACGCCGTCTGCGCCAACTTCAACCGCTGGTTCAATTTCCCTGTGGCACTGCGGAAACAGGCGCCGGGAAGCTCCTTCAAAGGCGTGTTCAAGGCACACTCGGATGAGCCCGGCCTCTCCATCTTCAAGAGCTGTACGGCGCCGGCACCCGATACCGTGCAGATCGACCTTACCCAGCGCTTCACCGCGTTCCTCCAGGCGCTGACCCTTCCCGCCTTCGCCATCGCGTCCCCTGCGGCCCTTTCGTCCGGAAAAGCCGACATCCTGGACCAGAACCGGGGCGGCCAGGCCATGTCCGCGTTCGCCACAAACCCGGTGGGCACGGGCCCCTTCACCCTCGCCGCCTGGGGCAATGACAATGTGACCTTGTCCAGCAACCGGAGCTACTGGGGCGACCGGGGCCAGATCGCCACCATCAACTTCATGGCCTACAACCATCCCCAGACCCGCCTCCAGGCACTGCTGGACGGCACGATTGACGGCTACGACGCCGTGACCGTGGGCAACTTCGACCAACTGGTGAAGCGCGGCAAGCAGATTGTCCAGCGCGATCCGTTCTCCGTGATGTACGTGGGCATGAACCAGGACGTCCCGGTTCTCCAGAACCAGAAGATCCGGCAGGCGGTGGAGCTGGCCATCGACAAGGAAACTTTGATCCGGAAGTTCTTCATCGACAACACCGCCAAGGCCACGCAGTTCGTGCCGCCCAAGATCAGCGGCTTCAACAACGACGCGCCGGAGCTGGGGCACGATCCCGCGAAAGCCAAGGACTACCTGAAGGAGGGTGGCTACGCCGGCGAGGAACTGAAGTTCTACTACCCGCTGAACGTCACCCGGCCCTACCTGCCCACGCCGGAGAAGGTGTACGCCGAACTCAGCCGCCAGCTCACCGCCGTCGGCTTCAACATCAAGCCTGTCCCGGTGGACTGGTCCGACGGGTACCTGCAGAAGGTCCAGTCCGCCGGCGACCACGCGCTCCACATCCTCGGCTGGAACGGCTCCTACTCAGACGCGGACAACTTCGTAGGCCCGCTCTTTGGGGAGAAAAACGGCGAGTTCGGGTACCAGGATCCGCAGGTCTTTTCGAAGATCAACCGGGCCCGCGGACTGCCCGACGGCAAGGAGCGGGATGACCTTTATCACACCATCAATGCCCAGATAGCCGCGACGGTGCCGGCCGTTCCCGTCGCCTTCCCCATTTCCGCGCTTGCCCTCTCGGACCGGGTGCAGAGTTACCCGGCATCCCCGGTCTTAAATGAAGTTTTTACGAAGGTCCAGCTGAAGTCTTGACGGACCGGTCCAATTTCAGTATGTGGCCCGCGCGGGGATATTCTGTGACAGCCAGAGCCGCTGCAATCGGAGACTGATCGTGACCTTCATTTCCAAGACCCCACACGCCGACGTTGTCCTGATAGGCGGCGGCATCATGAGCGCCACACTGGGGGCATTCCTCAAGCAGTTGGAGCCGGACTGGACCATCTCCCTGTTTGAACGGCTGGACCAGCCGGGGCTCGAAAGCTCAGATCCCTGGAACAACGCAGGAACGGGCCACGCCGCCCTCTGCGAGCTCAACTACTCCCCCGCAGCCAAGGACGGCTCGGTCAACCCCTCCAAGGCTCTGCTCATCAACGAACAGTTCCAGCTGTCCCGCCAGTTCTGGTCCCACCTGGTGGACAACAACCTGATCGGGTCACCCAAGGGCTTCATCAACACGGTCCCGCACATGAGCTTCGTGATCGGCGAGGACCACAGCCGGTTCCTGAAGACCCGCTACGAGGCGCTGAAGCCGCACACCCTGTTCCGGAGCATGGAGTTCTCCGAGGACCACGCGCAGATCGCCAAGTGGGCACCACTGATCGTCAAGGGCCGCGACCCCAAGCAGCGCATTGCCGCCACCCGCGCGGCCGAAGGCACCGACGTGGACTTCGGCGCGCTGACGCGCGAGCTGACCACCTACCTGGGGAACAACGGCGTCGAAATCAACTACGGACATGACGTCACCGGCATCACCCGCGCCTCCGACGGCGGCTGGGACCTGACACTGAAGCACCCCAAGTCCGGGGAACGCGGCAAGATCCACGCCAAGTTCGTCTTCGTCGGCGCCGGCGGCGGTGCCCTGCACCTGCTCCAGGCCTCCGGCATTCCGGAGAGCAAGGGCTACGGCGGATTCCCCGTCTCCGGCCAGTTCTTCCGCTGCACCGACGAAACCATCGCCGCCCAGCACAGCGCCAAGGTGTACGGCCAGGCATCGGTGGGCGCTCCCCCCATGTCCGTCCCGCACCTGGATACCCGCTACGTCAACGGCAAGCGCTCCCTCCTGTTCGGACCGTACGCAGGCTTCTCCACCAACTTCCTCAAGAACGGCTCCTACCTGGACCTGCCCCTGTCCATCCGCCCGGGCAACATCATCCCGATGCTCGCCGTGGCCAAGGACAACATGGACCTCACCGCCTACCTGGTGAAGGAAGTGGTCAAGAAGCACGACCAGAAGGTCGAAGCGCTGCGCGAGTACTACCCGGAAGCAAAGGGCGGGGACTGGGAACTCATCACCGCCGGCCAGCGTGTACAGATCATCAAGAAAGACCCGCAAAAGGGCGGCATCCTTCAGTTCGGAACCGAAGTGATCGCCGGCCGCGACGGCTCCATCGGTGCGCTCCTGGGCGCCTCGCCCGGAGCCTCGACCGCTGTCCCCATCATGATCGAGCTCCTGCAGAAGACGTTCCCCAAGAACTTCAAGGGCTGGCAGTCCAAGCTCAAAGACATGATGCCCGGTTACGGGGTGAAGCTGGATGAGAATCCGGACCTCGCCGCGGAGCTGGAAAGGGCCACGGCCAAGTCCCTCCAGCTGGAGAGCGTTTCCGCCAGCCACTGACCCTGCCGGGGCCAGCGGCTGGCACCCCCAGGGCATGTACCAGTCACTTAGACCCCCAGGAGACCACCCATGTTCCGGTTGGCGCACCTTTCCCTGGCGAACCGGGCCCTGATCGCGCTGATCACCGTCTTCGCCTCGGTCTTCGGCGTGATCACCATGTCATCGCTGAAACAGGAGCTCATCCCTTCCATCGAGTTCCCGCAGATCACGGTGCTCAGCCCCATGCCGGGCGCATCGCCGGAGGTGGTGGACAAGCAGGTCAGCGGTCCGCTCGAGAAGGCGCTGAACGGCGTGGAGGGGCTGGAATCCACCTCCTCCACGTCGCGCACCGGCGTCTCGCAGATCACCATGGTGTTCACCTATGGATCGAACCTGGACCGGGCCCGGAACCAGATCGACCGGGCCATCTCCAACGCCAAGCGGACCTTGCCCAGCGACGTCCAGCCGCAGGCCATCGCCGGCAGCATCAGCGACTTCCCCATCGTCTTCCTGGCAGTATCCTCGGACAAGCCGCTCAGCGACCTGAACGCGGACCTGCAGCGCCTCAGCGTGCCGCGGCTGCAGAAGATCGACGGCGTCCGCAGCGCTGACGTGACCGGCGGCGCCACCCAGCACATCGAGATCCTCCCCCGGGCAGATGCGATGGCGGCGGCAGGGACAGGCCTCACCGCCATCCGGGACGCCCTGTCCAACAACGGCGCGCTGGTCCCCGCGGGCACCCTCGAGGACCAGGGAAAGACCCTCTCGCTGCAGATCGGCAGTCCGGTGGATTCCCTGGATGCCATCAAGGCGCTGCCGTTGGCCGGCGCCAAAAACGCCGCCACCATCGGCTCGGTGGCCGACGTGTCGATCAAGGACGACGAACGCACCTCCATTACCCGCACCAACGGGGCAGAGACCCTTGCCGTCTCCGTCACCAAGAAGCCCGAGGGCGACACCGTGGCAATTTCGCACGCGGTGCGGGACTCCCTGAATGAGCTGGAAGCGGAACTGGGTTCAAACGCCAAGTTCACCCCCGTCTTCGACCAGGCACCCTTCATCGAAAAGTCCATCAAGGACCTCACCACCGAAGGCCTGCTGGGGCTGGGGTTCGCCGTCGCCGTCATCCTCCTGTTCCTCATGTCCGCCCGGTCCACGCTGGTCACGGCGGTGTCCATCCCGTTGTCGCTGCTGATCACCTTCATCGGGCTGTCGGGCACCCGCTACTCCCTGAACATCCTGACGCTCGGCGCGCTCACCATCGCAATCGGCCGGGTGGTGGACGACTCAATCGTGGTCATCGAAAACATCAAGCGGCACCTGAGCTACGGCGAGGAAAAGTCGACGGCAATCCTTACCGCCATCCGGGAAGTGGCCGGTGCCATCACGGCGTCCACCCTGACCACCGTGGCGGTGTTCCTGCCCATCGCCTTCGTCGGCGAGCTTGCCGGCGAACTGTTCCGCCCGTTTGCCCTGACGGTCACCATGGCACTGCTGGCTTCGTTGCTGGTTTCCCTCACCATCGTTCCGGTGCTCGCCTACTGGTTCCTCAAAAACCCCAAGGCCGGCGGTGCCCCCGCAGGTTCCGCCGAAGCCCGGCGGATGGCCGACGAGGCGAAGGCAAAAGCCCACGACGCCGAACAGCGCAGCCGCCTGCAGCGCGGCTACCTCCCCATCCTTCGGTCGACCCAGAAGCACCCGGTGATCACGCTGGTGGCCGCTGTCCTGGTGCTCGGTGCCACCGGAGCCATGACGCCGCTGCTGGCCACGAACCTGCTGGGCAATTCCGGGCAGAACAGCCTGACGGTCCGCCAGGTGCTGCCCGCCGGCACCAGCCTCGCTGACACGAGTGCTGCCGCCATCCGCCTCGAAGAGGTACTGCGCGGCATCGACGGCATCAAGGACGTCCAGGTGACCTCGGGCAACGCCCAGGCCGGCTTCGCCGCCCTCACCTCCACCGGATCCTCCAACTCCACCTTCACTGTGGTCACGGATGAGAAGGCCGACCAGGAGCGGCTTCAGGACACTGTGCGCTCGGAGCTTGCCAAGGTGCCCGACGCCGGCAAGGTTTCCGTAGGCACCCAGCAGGGCGGCTTCGGCACCTCCTCCACCGTGGACATCACCCTGAAGGCGGCCACCAGCGCCGACCTGAAGTCCGCCAGCGACACCATGGTCTCGGCCATGACCGGCGTGCCCGGCACCAGCGAGGTGGAAAGCAACCTGGCCGCCAGCAACCCGGTGGTGCAGGTCAAGGTGGACCGGGCCAAGGCCACAGCCGCCGGACTGAACGAGGAACAGGTGGCCGGGGTCCTTGCATCCACCATCAGCCCCATCCCCGCCGGGACCGTGCGGATCGACACCAACGACTTCCCCGTCCGGATCGGCCAGGGCACCAAGTTCACCAGCATCGACGCCGTTCGGAACATCCCGCTGCCTGCCGGCGGCCGGCCGGTGACACTGGGAAGCATCGCCTCCGTGGACCAGGTGGACGTCCCCGTCTCCATCACCGCCAGCAACGGTGAGCGCACCGCCAAAGTGTCCATCACGCCGTCGGGCTCCAACCTCGGCGCGGTGAACAGCGAAGTCCAAAAGCGCCTGGCCGATGTCCAGCTGCCGCCGGGAGTCACCGCAACCATCGGTGGCGCCACCACCCAGCAGGCCGAATCCTTCCGCCAGCTGGGCCTGGCCCTGCTGGCGGCCATCGCCATCGTGTACGTGATCATGGTGGCCACCTTCAAGTCCCTCGTCCAGCCGCTGATCCTGCTGGTCTCGGTTCCGTTCGCGGCCACCGGCGCCGTGGCCCTGCTGCTGCTCACCGGCGTACCCCTGGGACTGCCGTCGCTCATTGGCATGCTGATGCTGGTGGGCATCGTGGTCACCAACGCGATCGTGCTGATCGACCTGATCAACCAGTACCGGCAGCCGCGAGACGGCCGGCCCGGCATGAACGTGGCGGATGCCATCACCAACGGCGCACGCCAGCGCCTGCGGCCCATCCTGATGACGGCGCTGGCCACGGTGTTCGCCCTGACCCCCATGGCGCTGGGCCTCACCGGCGGCGGCGGCTTCATCTCGCAGCCGCTGGCCGTGGTGGTGATCGGTGGCCTGGTGTCCTCCACAGCCCTGACCCTGATCCTGGTCCCCGTCCTGTACCGGCTGGTGGAGGGGCGGCGCGAGAAGAAGGCACTGCTGAAGGACCTGCAGGCCCGTCCGGAGCCCGGCGTGAAGACAGGCCCGGGATCCGACGTCGACGCGGAGTTCCGGGACTGGACCACCGGCCAGGTTCCCAAGGTCAGCGGCCGCCGCGCGGCCCCCGGCGCCGAATAGCGCATGTCGCGAATGGCGATGCCCGTACCGCCCTGCGGTGCGGGCATCGCCATTTAACGCGCCGGCCTGCGGTGGACGGAAGTGGGAATAACCACGGCGGCCCGGTGTTACAGAAGGCGATAGATGCAAATGCATCTAAATTGGTCTAGACTGAAACCAAGCCCAGCAAATCCAGGAACGGAAAGGCACGCCATGCAAATCGGTGTTTTCAGCGTCAGCGACATCACCACGGACCCCACCACGGGCCGCACCCCCACCGAGCACGAACGCATCAAGGCCTCTGTGGCCATCGCCAAGAAGGTCGAAGAGATCGGCATGGATGTTTACGCCCTGGGCGAGCACCACAACCGGCCCTTCTTCTCCTCCTCCCCCACCACCACCCTGGCCTACATCGCAGCCCAGACCGAACGGATCATCCTCTCCACAGCCACCACGCTGATCACCACGAATGACCCCGTGAAGATCGCCGAGGACTTCGCCATGCTCCAGCACCTTGCGGACGGGCGCGTGGACCTGGTCCTGGGCCGGGGCAACACCGCGCCGGTGTATCCCTGGTTCGGCAAGAACATCCAGGACGGCGTGGAGCTGGCCATCGAGAACTACAGCCTCCTCCGCAAGCTCTGGGATGAAGACACCGTGAACTGGTCCGGCAAGTTCCGCACCCCGCTGCAGAACTTCACCTCCACGCCGCGTCCGCTGGACGGTGTGGCCCCCTTCGTATGGCACGGTTCCATCCGCACCCCGCAGATTGCCGAGGTGGCGGCCTACTTTGGTGACGGCTTCTTCGCCAACAACATCTTCTGGCCCAAGGAGCATTACCAGCAACTGATCGGTCTGTACCGCGAGCGGTACGAGCACTACGGCCATGGCAAGGCGGACCAGGCCATCGTGGGCCTCGGCGGCCAGTTCTTCATGCGGAAGAACTCCCAGGACGCCGTGAAGGAATTCCGGCCGTACTTCGACAACGCCCCCGTCTACGGCCACGGGCCGTCCCTGGAGGACTTCACTTCGCAGACCCCGCTGACCGTGGGCAGCCCGCAGGAAGTCATCGAAAAGACCCTGACCTTCCGTGAGTACTTCGGCGACTACCAGCGTCAGCTCTTCCTGATCGACCACGCCGGCCTGCCGCTGAAGACCGTGCTGGAGCAGCTGGACCTGTTCGGCGAGGAAGTCCTGCCCGTCCTGCGCAAGGAATACGCGGCCCTCAAGCCGGCGCACGTCCCGGAACCGCCCACCCACGCCGGCCGCGTGGCAGCCCTGCTGGCATCGCAGGACGCCGCAGAAGCCACCTCTGAGGCGTAATGGCCGCGGGGGGATCGGAATCGCCGGTGCGGCTGGCAGCCGAAACGTGGGAATCACTGTTCCGGGCGCAGGTTGCCGTGATGCGGAAGCTGCAGTCCGGGCCGGCATTCCGGAAGCTGGCACTCAATGAGTACGACGTGTTGTTCACGCTCTCCCGCTGCCCGTCAGGCTGGCTGCGGCTCAACGAGCTCAACGACAACGTCCTGTTGAGCCAGTCCAGCCTCAGCAGGCTGGTGGAGCGGCTCGAAAAGCGGGGGCTGGTAGCCAGGATGCCCGCGCCGGAGGACGGCCGCGGCGTTCTGTTGAAGCTGACGGATGAAGGGCGCGAGCTGCAGAAGGAGATTGGCCGCGAGCACGTGCGGGACATCTCGGCGCTGGTGGGTCCCGCGCTGACAGCCGCCGAGCAGAAGGAACTGATGCGGCTTACGGACAAACTGCGGAACTCGCTGGGCCCCCTGCCGCGGAAACGCTAGCCCAGCTGGACCAGCCGGGCGGGATCCTCGGCCGGCAGGTCCCCGTTGACCACCGCGGTGACGCGCAACTGGTTCAGCACCAGGCTGCCGCCCACCGTGGACAGGAAGGCCGTGTCCGACGAGTCGCGGCCGGCGGTAATGCGCAGCATCGACTCCCGCGGCGCCAGCCCCGTGGGGTCGATGATGTGCCAGGCGCCTTCCACGTAGGCTTCGGCCACGGCATGGAAATCCATGGGGTTCAGGCCGGGGGCGTAGACAGCGGCAAGGCGGGCGGGGATGTCCTTGGAACGGAGCAGCGCAATGGCAAGATGCGCGAAGTCCCGGCAGACGCCGCGCCTGCTGAGCAGGGTTTCCACCGCGCCGTCAGTGCCGCGGGAGGAGCCGCTGATATACCGTAGTTCGCCGTTGACCCAGTTGCGGACAGCGTGCACCAGGTCGGCCCCCTGGACCCCCTCGAACTCGGCGTACGACGTGGGCAGCAGCCGGTCTGACTCGGCGTAGCGGCTTGGCCGCACGTACCGGATCCGGTCTGCCAGGCTGGCCTGTTCCGGCACGCCCCGCCCGGTCACCGTGGCTGTGTATTCCACCGTGACCTCCGTGGGCTCGGCGAACTCCATGTAGTGGAACCGGCCGCCATGGTGGTCCGAAACGTCGGTAAGCGGAACGTCCGCTCCGCCTGCAGTCACGGACAACGATTCCTCGAAGGACGAGTAGCCGCTGTTCCTCGCTACGGCGATGGCCATGGCCACCTTGGTGTTGGCGATGGTCCTGAAGGCCAGGCGTGCGGAAACAGAGCGTTCCATGTCTCTCCGGGGGTATTGGGGGCGGACGGAAAGTCGCGTGCCCCGGCACCGGGTGAGTGCGGGAAGCGGGACTAGTTTTTGACCTTCAGCGACATTAGCATCCGCTGCACGTTGGCGAAGTCACTGCTCTCGTTGACGTACTCCGCTGCCTGGCCCAAGGTGTCAAAGGCCTTCGCCGGAGCCACCTTCTGGTCCGGGGCGAAGGCTTTGAGCGCCACCAGGTCGCCGAAGGAGTAGTCCCCCTTGCCTGCGGGGCCGCGCACCACGTTCCGCAGCTCGCACGCCTTGCCGTCCGCCCCGCCCACCAGGTTGGTGATGCCGTAGGAGCCGAAGTAGCGGTAGCCCTGGATCACCCGGTAGACCATCCGGGGCGGGATGGTTCCTTCCCCTCCCTGGGCGGCGAGCTCGAAGGGTACGCTGCTGATCACGGTGTACGGGTGCTTTGCGTTGTCCGGGCAGTCAGCGGACGACGGCGGGAGTCCCGTCCTGAGCGCGGCAACGAAGGTACCGTCGGGCTTCTTCACGTCGACCTTCAGTCCGCCGGGAAGGACGCCTTCCTCCGGCGGGACGGACTGGGCGATCCAGTCCGCCGGCAGGTCGAAGCTGACCGTCTTCGCGGAGTCCGAGAACGTCTTCCAGGCAGCGGCAGTGGCCGCGCCCTGCGGTCCGGCCGGCGTTGCGGAGGTAAATCCAGTGCTGCTGCCGGTTGCCCCCGGGGTGGCTCCCTCCATGGGGCTGCCAGACGTTGCCAACCCGTTTGCAGCCGCTCCGGAGGGGGCCGGCTGCGCCGTCCAGCCGGGACTTCCGGCCGGTGTTCCGGAGCACGCCGCCAGCAATACGGCGGCGGCAACAAGGGATGCGCCGGAAAGGAGGGTGGATGCTGCCTTGCCTGTCATGGAAGCCAGCCTAGCGGCGCTTCGTCCGCTCCCCTGCGCGCATGCGGGGTGTTTTTCGCATGGCTGCGGGCCCTTCCGCCAGCCACCCGGCCGGCTTCCAGCCGGGGCACCTGCCCGGCGTGTCGCCGTCGGACGTTTACCACCCCGGGCTGGGACTAGGCTGGAAGCTATGGCGGAAGAGCAGAACGGCGCAGCCGAAGAGAACCCCGCGGACAACTCCGCCCTCAACATGTCCGCCGTGGATGTCGCCGACTGGCGGCTGCGGACCTTCGCTCTCTACGATGCCGTCCGCCGGATCTCTGCCGAGAGCCCGTCCGAGGCGCACTCGTACTGGCGCCACCAGCGCGACCTGATGTTCGCCACCCACCCCGCGTCCGCGCTTACCGCAGCGGATAAGGCACGCTTCTCCGGCCTGAAGACCGCCGACTACGATCCCATCTACCGCTTCCACGTCCCGCTGACCAAAGAGGGCGCCGGCCGGGAAATGAGCGTGGACACCGGAACCGACGGCGTGGTCCACTTTGTCCGGCTGGGCACCTTTGATCTCCCCGAAATGGGCCAGCTGGGGGTGTGGAAGATCCACGGCTACGGCGGCGGGATCTTCGTCCCGTTCCGGGACGCCACGGCAGGCCAGCCGGGTGGAAGCTACGGGGCGGGCCGTTACCTGCTGGACACCATCAAGGGTGCCTTCCAGGGTATCAACGGCAGCGGTCCCGATGCCACGTTCGTCCTGGACTTCAATTTCGCCTACAACCCGTCCTGCGCCTACAACGAGGCGTGGGCATGCCCCCTGCCCGGGCCGTCCAACCGGCTGGCTGTGGACATCCCCGTCGGCGAGCTGTACTGACCTGTGGCGGGTCTTGGCAACGCTTCCGGGTGCGCACCCCGGCTCTTCACTGTCCGCGGCACTGACCATGGTGCCGGTGCCGCCGCATGAGGGAGGAAACCTCAGCACTGGCAGGACCGGAGACCACCACCCGCCGCTTTCCCGCCACCAGGCACCACCGCGGGGTCCTGCGTTTTCCCGTCGTCCGGCAACTGATCCGCTTCTCCGGCGTCGGCGTCATCTGCACGGCGGCGTCCCTGGGGATCTATGCTCTGCTGCGGCCCTGGCTTGGCGCCCAGCTGGCCAACGCGGTGGCGCTGGTCCTCACGTCCCTGCTTAACACAGCCCTGAACCGGCGGGTGACCTTCAAGATCGCCGGCCAGCAGCGCCGCACGCGCGACCACCTCAACGGCCTGGTGGTGATCGGCGTGGCCCTGGTGATCACCGGCAGCAGCCTGGGAGTGCTGCATTGGTTCAATCCGGACGCCACGGTAGGGGACGAACTCGTCGCCACCACGCTGTCCGGCTTCCTGGCCACCGCCGTGCGGTTCAGCATGCTGCGGCACTGGATCTTTCGCCGGGCACGGCACCGCTGATTACCCGGCACCGCTGATTCAGGGACGGGGACCGTCAGTGCCGCTGGCCCGCGCCCAGGTTTTTGACGCTGCCCACCGCCGCTTGTACCGCGGCCGCGGCAGCCGCCAGGTCCTCCTGCGTCACTGAAGCGTCGAAGCTGAACCGGACAGCGGTCTGGGCCACTTCGGCGGAAATCCCCATGGCGGTGAGCACGGGCGACGGCGCATCGGAGCCGGCAGCACAGGCCGAGCCGCTGGAGCAGACCACGCCGCGCCGTTCCAACTCCAGGAGGACGGACTCGCCGCTGGTGCCGGGGAAGCAGAACGAAGCCACCGACGGGAGGCGTTGGGAGCGGTGGCCGGTAAGGACAGCCTGGGGCACTCCTGCCAGCACGGCGCCGATGAACCGGTCACGCAGTGCTTCCACCCGTGCCTGTTGCTCTGCCTGGCGGTCCTGGGCGAGCCTGAGGGCAGCAGCCAGTCCCACGGCCCCAGCCACGTTTTCAGTTCCAGAACGGCGTCCCCGTTCCTGTCCGCCACCGTGGATCACCGGTTCCAGCCGGATGCGGCTCCGGGCGAACAGCGCGCCGCAGCCTGCGGGTGCGCCGAGCTTGTGCCCGGAAATGCTCATGGCGTCCACGCCCAGGGACCCGGTGTCCAGAGGCAGCCAGCCGGCGGCCTGGACAGCGTCGGTATGAAACGGGATGCCGTGGGCGTGGGCCAGCTCCGCCAGGGCGGGGATGGGCTGGACGGTTCCCACCTCGTTGTTGGCGTACATAATGCTTACCAGGGCCGTTTCCGGATGCAGCACGGCTGCCAGGGCCTCCGGCGTGACGCGGCCCGCGGCGTCCACCGGCACCACGTCCACGGTAAAGCCGTGAAAGCGTTCCAGGTACCGCGCGGATTCCTCCACCGCCGGATGTTCGACGGCGCTGATCACCACCCGGCCCAGCTGCGGGTTTGCGGCCTGCCGGGCCAGGGCGATTCCCTTGACGGCCAGGTTGTCCGCCTCGGTACCGCCTGAGGTGAACACCACCTCGCCCTGCCGGCAGCCAAGGACGGCCGCGACAGCCGACCGCGCCCCTGCGAGCGCCGAGGCGGCGGACTCGCCGAGGGTGTGGTGGCTGGACGGGTTGCCGAACCCGCCGGTGAGATGGGGCCACATGGCGTCCAGCACCTCCCGGCGGACGGGGGTGGTGGCGGCTGCGTCGAGGAAGATCACGGCAGCCTCACCCGGCGGTCAGTTCGACGTCGAGGCCAAGGTCCAGGGCGGCCACGGTGTGGGTGAGTGCGCCCACGGAGATGACATCCACCCCCGTGGCGGCAATGGCGGCCACCGTGCCGGGGTTGACGTTGCCGCTGGCCTCCACGCGCGCGCGCCCGGCCACGAGTGCCACGCCGTCCTTCAGCTCTGCCACCGTGAAGTTGTCCAGCATGATGGTGTCCACTCCCGCGGCCAGCACGGGCTCGATCTGGTCCATGCGGTCCACTTCCACTTCGAAGTGGGTGGTGTGACCCAGCTGCGCCTTGGCGGCAAGCAGGAGCTCCGTGAGCTTTGCGGGGTCTCCCCCGGTCATCACGGCGAGGTGGTTGTCCTTGGCGAGGACGGCGTCGGAGAGGCTGTAGCGGTGGTTCGCGCCGCCGCCGCACCTAACGGCGAAGCGTTCCAGGATCCGCAGGCCGGGCGTGGTCTTGCGCGTGTCGGTAATGCGGGCCCGGGTTCCCTCGGTGAGCCGCACGAACTCCGCGGTTTTGGTGGCGATGGCGGACATCCGCTGGACCAGGTTCAGCGCCACCCGTTCCGCCATCAGCACCGAGCGGGCGGTGCCGCTGACCCGTGCGAGGTGCGTGCCGGCGTCGAACCTTTCGCCGTCCGCTACCAGGAGCTCCACCTTGGTTGCAGGGTCCACCAGCTGCATGGCGTCGCGGAACACAGTGGCGCCGCTGAGGACGCCGGGGACGCGGGCGTTCAGGACGGCGGTGGCGCGTGCGTGTGCGGGGATGAGCAGCTGCGAGGTGATGTCCCCGCCGGGGGCATCCTCGGCGAAGGCCCGTTCCAGGATCTCCTTGACGGGGGCCGGAGGAAGGGTGAGGTCCAGTGCCGGGCGCAGGCCGGCGGCGAGGTCGATCACGGCGGATTCAGTCATGGAGCAGGCTCGCTTTCGGGCGCGAAGGGTAGGAAGTTTCAGTCTGTACGGGCTCGTCGGTGCGGTAGTGCGCCCCCAACGATTCACGGCGGTTGAGGGCAGCAGCCACGAGCAGCCGTGCGGCCAGCAAGAGGTTCCGGTCCTCAAGAACCACGGGCTCAACAGAGGAGCCGTCAGCAGTCGAGCGATCAGCGGAAGAAACAACAGCAGCAGGACGGACGACGCCGGCCCACCGCTCAAGCGTGGCAGCCGCCTGAAGCAACAGCTCCCCAGAACGCAACACCCCGGCATGCGAGGTCATGAGCCGACGAAGAGCGTCCCGCGAGAACTGAGTGTCCCGCCCCTCATTCCCTCCGAAGTTAGACGGCCAACTCCCGCCCGGCGCACCTGACCGGTCCGCCGCGCCTTCTAAAGCAGCACGGACGGCGACGTGCGCACTTGCGTTCCGCGGCAGGGGTGCGGAAGCGTGCGTCAAGGGGAGGCCGGCAGCGGCCGAGACAGCACGCGGAGCATCGCTGACGCGGGACGCGTCCCAGCCCCGGTCACCGGAGAGGAAGTCTTCAACAGCGCGGCGGCCGAAGACGAGTCCCTCGAGGAGGGAGTTGCTGGCCAACCGGTTTGCCCCTTGGATCCCTGTGCACGCAACTTCCCCAGCGGCATAGAGGCCGGGAACGGTGGTGCGGGCGGAGAGGTCGGTGCGTACCCCGCCCATCCAGTAGTGCGCGGCGGGGGCGACGGGGACCAGTTCGCGGGTCCAGTCGATGCCGGCGTCGAGGGTTTTGCGGGTGAGGGTGGGGAACCGCCGGCGGAGGAAGCCTGCCCCCTTGGCTTGTTCGATGACGCGGGCGTCGAGGTAGACGTGGCCGGTGGGGTCGCCTAGCTTGGCCAGGTGGAGGGCGATGCTGCGGGAGACGACGTCGCGGGGTGCCAGTTCGGCGTCGGGGTGGTAGGCCTGCATGAAGCGCCGGCCGCCGGAGTCCAGCAGGACCGCCCCTTCGCCGCGGACTGCTTCGGAGATGAGCAGAGGCCCGTCGGGACGATTGGGATGGGCGGTGGCGGAGCTGACCAGGCAAGTGGGGTGGAACTGGAAGAATTCCAGGTCAGCGGTGGCTGCCCCGGCGCGGACGGCGAGCGCCAGTCCGTCTGCGGTGGCCACGGCGGGGTTGGTGGTTTGGGAAAACAACTGGCCTGCTCCCCCGGTGGCGAGCAGGACGGCGTCCGCGTACAGGCTGACGTTCCTGCCGTCGTGCAGGTATTCCACGCCTGCCACTCTTCCGTGGCGGGTGACGAGCCCTGTGGCGTGGGCGTGGGTGAGGACCGTGAGCTTTCCTTCGTCCCGCCGGGACAGCACTGCCTGGATGAGCGCACCGGCGACGCGCGCACCGGTGGCGTCGCCGCCTGCATGCAGAATGCGCGGGGCACTGTGGGCCGCTTCGAGCCCAAGGGCCGGGCCGCCGTCGTGCGTTGCGTCAGTGGGCGTTGCCCCGGCGCGGCCTGCATCGAAGGCGACCCCGTAGCGCTGAAGGCCCGCGATGTCGCGGCGCGCTTCCGTGCACATCAGCCGGACCGCGGCTTCGTCGCAGTGTCCCGCGCCGGCACGGAGGGTGTCCGCGATGTGCGCCGCCACCGTGTCGCCGGGTGCGGGCGTGTCCAGTACGGCGGAAATGCCGCCCTGCGCGTACCAGGTGTTGCTCTGATCCAACGCACCCTTGGTCAGGAGCACCACATCAGCGCCGGCGTCCGCGGCGAGGAGCGCCGCGTAGAGGCCGGCGATGCCGCTGCCGACGACGGCCAGACGCCCGGCCATTACGGCCTCGCAGCGAGCATGCGCTCGAGCGCGGTCCTGGCATTGTCCTGCACGTCGTCATCCACGGTGATGCGATTGACCACACGGCCGGCCACCAGTTCCTCCAATACCCATGCCAGGTAGCCGGGATGGATGCGGTACATGGTGGAGCACGGGCAGATCACCGGGTCCAGGCAGAAAATAGTGTGCTGCGGATACTCGGCGGCAAGCCGGTTCACCATGTTGATCTCGGTGCCGATCGCGAACGTGGTGGGTTCCGTGGCTGCAGCGATGGCCTTTTTGATGAAGTCCGTGGATCCGGCTGAATCCGCCGCGTCCACCACCTCCATGGGGCACTCGGGGTGGACGATGACCTGGACGTTCGGGAACTCCGCCCGGGCCTTCTCGATCTGCGCCACGCTGAACCGCTTGTGCACGGAGCAGAACCCGTGCCACAGGATCACGCGGGAGTCCAGCAGCGCCTGTTCGTCGTTGCCGCCCAGGTCCTTGCGCGGGTTCCACATGGGCATCTGCTCCAGCGGCACACCCATTGCCTTGGCGGTGTTGCGGCCCAGGTGCTGGTCCGGGAAGAACAGCACCCGCTGTGCCCGCTGGAAGGCCCACTCCAGCACAGTTTTCGCGTTGGAGGAGGTGCAGACGATGCCGCCGTGTTCGCCGCAGAACGCCTTGAGGGCTGCGGAGGAATTCATGTAGGTGACGGGGAGGACCGGAACGCGGCCTTCGGCGTCGGGCTCGGTTCCAAAGATGTCCTCGAGCTGCTCCCAGCATTCCTCCACGGAGTCCGCGTCCGCCATGTCGGCCATGGAGCATCCGGCGGCAAGGTTGGGCAGGATGACGGCCTGCTCCGGCGTGGAGAGGATGTCCGCGGTCTCGGCCATGAAGTGGACGCCGCAGAAGATGATCGCCTCCGCGTCCGGGCGGGTGAGCGCCGCGTTGGCCAGCTGGAAGGAATCACCCACGAAGTCCGCGTACTGGATGACTTCATCGCGCTGGTAGAAGTGGCCCAGGATCACCGCGCGGTCCCCCAGCATGGCCTTGGCTGCTTTGATGCGTTCCCCGAGCTCGGCGTCGCTGGCCAGCTTGTATTCCTCGGGCAGCTGGCCCTGGCGCGGCGTGCTGGCCGGGGCCGGATCGGCACTGGACGCCCCGGGACCGTAGGCCGGGACCCCTGCGAGCGCCTCGGCCAGGTCATAGTCCCACGGGCCCTTGGCCAGTGCCGGGCTGCAGGTGCTGCGCTCAGCGGCTGCGCCCTTTTCGGCCTGTTCGCGCGTGATCAGCTGGATTGCCGTGTTGACGCTGCTCATGGTGTGCTCCTGTTATCTGGGTCAAGGCCTGGCCGGCCGGTAAAGCGGTAGAGGCGTGGCGGGCGGTGCTTGCCGCCCTGGAGGTATTCCCCGGTTTCTTCGATCTCCGGGGTGGCCTTGAGCTGCCGCCGGAAATTGGCGGGATCCAGCTGGCGGTCAAGAACGGCTTCATAGACTTCGCGGACCTGGGCGAGCGTGAAGTACTCCCCCAGCAGGTGGTACGCCACCGAGCCGTAAGCCAGCTTGTTGCGCAGGCGCCAGAGGGCGTAATCCACGATGGCGTTGTGGTCGAAGGCCAGCTCACCCAGCCGGTCCGCGCGGAACCACTTCACATTCTCGGACTCGTCCGCGAGCGCTGCTTCCGTGGGCTGGACCAGGGCCCAGTAGACGATGGAGACCACTCGCTGGGTGGGCGAACGATGGAGTCCGCCGAAAGCGTACAGCTGCTCGAGGTAGCTGGGTGCAAGGCCGGTGGTCTCCCGCAGGTTCCTGGCGGCAGCGTCCTGGAGCGACTCGTCATGGCTCAGCGGACCACCTGGCAAGGCCCACAACCCCTTGAACGGTTCGCGGATGCGGCGCACCAGGGGAAGCCACAGGGTGGGACGGCCGGAGGTGGCGCTGGGCCGGAGGGCGAAAATCACCGTGGAGATGGCCAGCGACGGCGGAGCGGCCTGCCGCTCGGAAACATTAGCTGAGCTGTAGTACACGCTTCGCACCGCCTTTCGCCATCCTCGACTGCCGTCATGGGGCCGCCACCCTTAGTTATGGTCATCTTGACCAAAACTAATTCTACGGCCGGGCGTTCCCGAAAGGGAAATATTTCTGCCCACGCATTTTCCCGGCGCGGCCGGGACGCGGGTCGTAGCGTCCGCTGCGCGCCGCGCTGGACTCCTGCCGCGGATGCGGGGTGCCGGTTCCGCCTCCCGTTTCCGGGCAGCCACCCAGAAGCGGTAAATTCAATAGGTCCCAAAAGGACCCCCGGGCCCTTGGCCCTGGACCCATCCAGCCCCAGAAGGTGCACCTGCCCATGACGATGAAGTCTGCCCATACGCCATCGCCCACCAAACCAAATGCCACAGCCGTCCACAGCATGAAGCCCCGCCAGCTGACCATGATGGGGCTGGGCAGCGCCATCGGGGCGGGGCTGTTCCTGGGATCTGGTGCCGGAGTCCAGGCGGCAGGTCCGGCAGTGCTCGTCTCCTACCTCGTGGCCGGAACGCTGATCATTCTGGTTATGTGGGCCCTCGGTGAGATGGCGGCGGCAAACCCGAACAACGGGGCCTTCTCCGTATATGCGCAGCGCGCGCTGGGACGGACGGCAGGCGCCACCATCGGCTGGCTGTGGTGGCTGCAGCTGGTAGTGGTGATCGCCGCCGAGGCCCTGGGCGCCGCCGGCCTGCTGTTCTCCGTCTGGCCGGTGGTTCCGGTCTGGGCTCTGGCGCTGCTGTTCATGGTGGCCTTCACCGCCATCAACCTGACCGGGGTCCGGAACTTCGGCGAGTTCGAGTTCTGGTTCGCAATCCTCAAGGTAGCCGTGATCGTCCTGTTCCTTGGAGTTGGTGCAGCGCTGCTCCTGGGCCTGCTGCCCGGCGTCGAATCTCCCGGCGCGTCAAACCTCACCGGAAACTTCGCGCCGCAAGGCCTGGGCGGCGTCGCGGCGGCGCTCTTCGTGGTGATCTTCGCGTTTGGCGGCACGGAGATTGTCTCGGTGGCGGCAGCCGAAACCGAGGACCCGGAACGCAGCGTGGGCAAGGCCATCCGCACGGTGGTGTGGCGGATCCTCGTGTTCTACATCGGCTCCGTCTTCGTCATCGCCGCTGTCCTTCCCGCCACCTCTAAAAGCCTTGCCTCCCCCTTCGCCGGCGTCCTCGACGCGGCCCGGATCCCCGGCGCGTCCACCGCCATCACGCTGGTGGCCGTCGTCGCACTTCTCTCCGCCCTGAATGCCAATCTTTACGGCGCCTCCCGCATGGTCTACTCGCTCGCCCAGCGGGGCGAGGCGCCGCACGCCCTGACGCGCCTCAACAGCGCGGGCGTGCCCCTCCTGGCGGTGGCGGTGTCCGTGGCCTTTGGCTTCGTGGCCACTGTCCTGGAACTCCTGTTCCCGGACCGTGTCCTGCCCGCCCTGTTCCAGCTGGTGGGATCGACGTGCCTGGTGGTCTGGGGCAGCGCCCTGGTCTCCCAGCTGATCCTCCGGCGGCGGGCGGACCGGGACGGGACCCCGTTGCCCCTCCGCATGAAAGGCTTTCCCGGCCTGACCATCCTGGGCCTGGTACTGCTGGGCCTGATCTTTGCCGTCGGCTTCAGCGCCGAGGGCAGCCGCGTGCAGCTGTTCAGCACCTTCGCGCTGATCGCCGGCATCGCGCTGGCATGCGCCGCAGGAGCCCGGCTAACCGGCAGGAACAGGACCGCCAACAGGTAGAGTGGTGCCTACCTTTCCACTGAAGACGCACCGACGCGCCGGGCCCGCCCAGCGCCGTACCTGATTGGGGAACTGACACCATGACCGGCAGGCACAGCGGCCAGCAGCAGGCGCACACCGTTGAAGGCACCGACCCGCAGCTGTACGTGGCCGTCCATGAACCCGCGGCCGACGCAGGGCTTCGGCCCGTCCTGCTGCTGCATGGCTTCTCCTCCTCATCCAAGCTCAACTGGGAGGACACAGGCTGGGTCTCGGCCCTGCTCGACGCCGGCCGACGGGTGATCACGGTGGACCTGCCGGGCCACGGCCGCAGTGGTGCGCCCGAGGACATGGACTCCTACTCCCCCAGCCGTATCCGTGCGGACCTGCTGCAGGCAGCGTTCGACGCCGGCGCCCGGCCTTTGCAGGACGGCGATCCTTCCAGCGGGCTGGACGTGGTGGGCTATTCCCTGGGCTCCCGGCTCGCCTGGGAGTTTGCGGCAACCCAGCCCGAGCTGGTGCACCGGCTGGTGCTCGGCGGCCCCAACGACTCCGACCCCCTGGCGGCCTTCGACCTCGTAGCCGCCCAGGACTACCTGGCTGACGGCACGCCGATCAAGGACGAGTCCACCGCCCAGCTGCTCAAGATGGCGCTGCTGCTGCCCAGCAACAACATCTTCGCGCTCCTGTCCCTGGTTGAGGCCATCAAGGCGGAGCCCTATGACCCGGCTGAAGCGGTCCCCCACGTCCCCATGCTGCTGGTGGCTGGAGACAAGGACGAACGGGCCGCCACGTTGCCCAAGCTTGCCGAACTCGCCGGCAGCGCAGGGTCCATGGCCGAACAGGTGATACTTCCGGGCCGGAACCACACCAACGCCATCACCAGCAGGGCCTTCAAACAGGCCGCCATTTCGTTCCTGGCCGTCTGAGCGATGCCCCTGGCTGCTGCCGGCAGCCTTTGATGCGTTCGCCGACGGCGGGCCGCAGCGGTGAGGAATAGAGCGCCGGGAAGGACACATGGGGACGCGTTTCGAAGACCGCAAGGAGGCCGGACAACGCCTTGCCGCTGCCCTGGCCCAGTTCCGGGAGCGCCCGGACACCGTGGTCCTGGGCCTGGCCCGCGGGGGCGTCGGTGTCGCGGCGGCTGCGGCAACTGCGCTGGGCCTGCCCTTGGGCACTGTCCTGGTGCGCAAGCTGGGGATCCCCGGGCACGAGGAAACCGCGTACGGGGCCCTTGCCCTGGCCCGCGGCCGCATTGTCCGGCTGATCAACAAACCCCTGCTGGAGCGGGTCCTTGAACATGGGGTATCCCAGGAATCACTGAACGCCGTGGAAGACCGCGAACGCGTCGAACTGCTCCGCCGGGCAGAGCTTTACCCGGGGGCCGGCATGGACGTGGCGGGCAAGACGGTGCTCCTGGTGGATGACGGCCTGGCCACTGGCGCTACGATGCGCGCCGCCGTCGAGGCCGTGCGGGAAGGTGGCGCTGCTACTGTGGTTGCCGCCGCCCCCGTGGGTTCGGTCCAGGCCCAGGCATTGCTCGAGCGGGTATGCGACGCGGTGGTCTGCCTGCACCTGCCCGGCAATTTCCGCGCCGTCGGGAGCTACTACCGGCACTTTCCGCAGCTGAGCGACGACGACGCAGTCGGGCTGCTGGCAGACTAGCAACACCTGGACAAAGAGCAGGCCCAGACCAAGCTGTCCGGGCCTGCTGTTTGTGCGTTTGGCGGTGGGTGGGGATCAGTGGTGGCTGCTGACACCCAGCGGACGGCCCTTGGTTTCCTTGGCCAGCACCACGCCGACGGCGGAGATCACGCAGAGGATCATGATGTAGATGCCGATCGAGCCGGTCCACTTGGTGGACTGCAGCAGTGACTCCGCGATGGTGGCCGCGAAGGCTCCGCCCAGGATGGCGCCGAAGGCGTACCCGATGGAGATGCCGGAGTAGCGGACGTTTGCGGGGAACATTTCTGCATACATGGCGGACATGGGTCCGTAGGACAGGCCCAGACCAACGGTCAGGACGAACAGGGCGACGCCGTAAAGCATGATGTCCTTGGTGTCGATCAGGGCAAACATGGGGATCATCCAGGCGAAGACGATGGCGTAGCCGATCAGGAAGGTCTTGACGCGGCCAATGCGGTCCGAGAGCCATCCGCCCACCAGGGTGAAGATCAGCCAGCCGAAGGACGCCAGTGTGGTGGCCAGGAGGATTTGCGGGGTTGGCATCTTCAGCGTCTTGGTGGCGTAGGAGATGAAGAACGCAATCAGCAGGTAACCGGCCGCGTTGTTGCCGATGAAGATCAGGGTGGAGTACAGCACCGGCAGCTTATGGTTCCGGATCAGTTCACCGAGGGGCGCCTTGCTCTCCTTCTTGCGCAGGGCCATTTCCTGGAAGACCGGGCTTTCGGCGACGGCCCGGCGGATCAGATAGCCCACCACGATCAGGACGATTGAGAGCAGGAACGGCACGCGCCAGCCCCAGGCGGCGAAGTCTTCCTTGGACATGCTGGTGTTGAGGAAGAACAGCAGGCCGGTGGCCAGGATCATGCCCACGGGCACGCCGATCTGCGGGTAGGCGCCAAACAAGCCGCGGCGGTTGACTGGCGCGTGCTCGACGGCCATGAGGGCAGCACCGCCCCATTCGCCGCCGGCGGAAAAGCCCTGGATGACCCGCAGCAGGATCAGCAGCACGGGAGCCCAGGCGCCGATCTGCGCGTAGGTGGGCAGCATGCCGATGAGCGCGGTGGCCGCACCCATCATGACCAGGGTGAAGACCAGCATTGCCTTCCGGCCCAAGCGGTCGCCCAGGTGCCCTGCGATGACGGCACCGAGCGGGCGGAACAGGAAGCTGATGCCGATGAGGGCGAAGGAAAGGATCTGGGCCAGGCCGGGATTGGACTCGTTCAAGGGTGCGAGGAACAGCGGTGACAGCAGCGTTGCGGTCAGCTGGGCAAAGATGAAGAAGTCGTACCACTCGATCGTGGTGCCGACCAGGGTGCCGGCGAGGACCTTGCGCTCCTCCCGCCGACTGCTGGGGCCAGCGAGGGTATCCACCTTGGAAGGTGTGGTCATTGAAACTCCATTGTTTATTGGGCAGCAAGGCCACCCGGACGCCTTCAGAATTACCGACAGAACGGTCAGTTAGTTAGTAGGGTACTACGAAATTGTGATGCGGAACACGAACTTTGGGGATTTTTGGCCGGAAAGCAGCCTCTACGGATATGTTCTATATTTGAACGACAAGTTCGTATACAGGACAATACCGCCTCCCGGGGAGTGAGACAAGGGTCACGGAAGGGGCGCCCTGCAACCTAGGATGGACAACATGACTCCTCCAGCAGCCGCAGCACAAGCCGGAGCTGCGCCGCAGGCTTCGCCCTCCCAGACACTGTCGCGAGGCATCCGTGCGCTCGAGATCCTTGCGGCTGCCCCCGGCCCGCTGACCATCGCCGAGCTGGCCGAGGCCATGGGTGTCCACCGTTCGGTGGCTTACCGGATCCTGCGCACCCTGGAAGACCACTCCCTCCTGGTCCGTGACGACGCCGGACGGGTCCAGCCCGGGCCCGGGCTGGCGGTCCTGGCACGCGGCGTATCCCGCAACCTTCAAAGCGCTGCCCTCCCGGAGCTCACCCAGCTGGCAAACTCGCTGGACATGACGGCTTTCGTGGCTGTCTGGGACCATCACGACTGCATCACGCTCGTTACGGTCGAACCGAGGCATTCGGGAGCCAGCGTGGCCCAGCGTCCCGGCACGCGCCACCCGATCAATGCCGGGGCTCCGGGTATTGCCATCCAGTCGGCCCTCACCGAACCCGAGTGGGACCGGCTGGACACGGGCATCCCCTACCGGCCGGAGGCATTGGAAGCGCGGAGGAGAGGCTACTCGGCCAGCCATGACGAGGTCATTGCCGGGGTCTCCTCGCTGGCGGCCCCGGTCCGGGTGCCCGGCGGCCGTCCGGCCGCCCTCGCCGTCGTCTACATCCGCTCGGCCCAGGACCCGGAAGCCGTGGGGGCGGCCATTGCCGAAAGCGCGGCACGGATCGAGAGCCAACTCGCCTAGTAGAAGACCCCGCGGCAAGACAGTGGCCGGGCAGGCGCTCCTGGGTGGGCTGTCAGGCTTTTTGGCGGAGCACGACGGCGGCTCCCGCACCAAGCAGCGCAAGCGAGAGCGCGGCGCAGACCGGGACAAGGAACGCGGCTCCGTGGCCGTACAGCTGCGCCAATTGTCCCCCAACTGAGGACCCGAGAGCCGTTCCGGCGACAATCCCGCTGGCGAGCGCGGTCATGACCGTGCCCAGCCTGCCGGCGGGCGCCACCCTTCCGCCCACGGCGAAGACGGTGACCATCACCGGGCCCACCGGCAGCCCGAGAAGCAACAGGACCGCCGCCATCATGGGCAGTGACGAAGGAACCAGCAGCAGGACGGCGAGCGCCGCCATCAGGACGGCACACAGCACCCAGCGAAGCGGGAGCCCTGCACGGCGGGGCCAATAGGCAACCGAGAGTGCCGCGGCAGCCGAGCTGAGGCCCATGACGGCATACAGCAGTCCCGCTATTTCGGTGCCGGCGAGTCCGGCGGCGAAAGCGCTCAGGGCAGCCTGGGTGGAGCCAAAGAAGGTCCCCATGCAGACCATGGCAAAGACCGGCAGGGCCACCACCCACGGCAGCTTCGAAGTGTTCGTGTCCCCGGCACCCTGGCGCTTCCTGTCCGGGGAACGACGGGCGGCCGGAACCGCCCGGTGGGTGGGATGCACAGCGAAACCCGGCACAAGCGTAATGGTCATGGCCGCGGCCAGTGCCAGCGGAAGCCACGGCGCAACGAGGCTGGCCAGGATTCCAACCAGGGCCGGCCCCAGGACGAAGGTCACCTCATCCGCAGTGCTCTCGTAGGACAGTGCCGTATCCAGGTCGCGGGCAGGATCGGAGGGTGGAGCCGAACCGTCCGCGTTGGCCGTCAGGGACATCCACCGGACGCGCGCCAGGGGTCCCACCTGAGGGCTGGTGGCACCGGCTGCGAAGGCAACTGCCAGTACAGCAAGCGGGAAATCTCCAGCTCCAGCAGTGGTGGTGGCGGTGAGCACCAGGGCCAGGACGGCCAGGGTATTGAGTACAGCGGAGAGCAGCAGGATTGGACGCTGTCCCCTCCTGTCCGCCAGGGATCCCAGCAGCGGGGCGCCAAGGGCAGAGCCGATCCCCACCGCGCCGGCGGCTGTTCCGCCGGCGGCAAAGGAGCCGCTGACGGAAGTGACCAGGGTCAGTGTGCCCATGGTCAGCATGGCCAAGGGAAGCCTCGCGAAGAGCCCCAGGGGGATGAAGCTCCGGCCTGCGAGCTGCGGGAGACGCAAGAAGCGTCCGGGCGCTGCCCCTTCCACCGGGTTTGACGTGGAGACGCGGGCAGGGGCGTCATTGGTGCTTGAAGGAGATGTTTGTGGAGTCAATTCCGGGCTCGTTCAGTAAGTGCGCATCGTCCCTCCTCCCGATGCGCGCAACCCGGTAACGCCTATAAGTATATCGGCCGCAGTCAGACGAGCGCGTCCAGGCTTTCGGAGATCCGAAGCGTGGAACCGTTCCGGCTCTTGTGCACCTGCAGCTGCGTGCCGATCCGCTGTTTCATCTCGGCCACGTGGCTGACAAGTCCCACTACCCTGCCACCGTCGCGGAGCCCCTCAAGGGCATCCATCACCTGTTCCAGCGACTGTTCGTCCAGGCTTCCAAAGCCCTCATCCACGAACAGGGTCTCGATTTCAACGCCTCCGGCCTCCTGCTGGACAACGTCCGCCAAGCCCAGGGCCAGGGAAAGCGACGCCATGAAGGATTCGCCGCCGGACAGGGTGGACGTGTCCCGGCGGTAGCCCGTCCACTGGTCCACCACCTCGAGTCCCAGCCCTGACTTTGCACCCCGGGCGGCTTTGGCGTCCGTGTGCTGGAGCAGGTACCGGCCATCGCTCATGGCCACCAGCCGTTCGGACGCGGCGAGGGCCACCTGTTCCAGCCGCGCGGCCAGGACGTAGCTGTTGAGGCTCATCCGGTAGGTGTTCTCGCCCCGGCCGGACGCGGCATCAGCCAATCCCGCCAGCATTTGTGCCTTCTCCGCAGGCTCCCGTGCCGAGCAGACCAGCGTCTCGTATTCGGCAGCAATCGACGTCAGCGAGGCCAGGCAACGGGCTGCCAGGCCCGCGGCCAAATCGGCCTCACGGGCGTCGCTTTGGGCAGCCGCCGCTCCGGCGCGCATTCCTGCCAGCCGTTCTTCGTCCATCTGGAAGCCCTCCCGGGCTTCGGCCAGCGCGAGCACGATGTCCTCGGACTCGAACAATCCGGCCACACGCGCGGCCTCGTCCTGGGCAGCACGGATTGCAGCCTCCAGCGCCGCGGCCTCAGAGGCTTCAAGGAGCTGGCCGCGGACGTCGGCGACGGTGGCGAAGCCGGCTTCCGGCAGGGCGCGTTCAAGGTGTTCCTGCGCTTCGCCAGCCTGCAGCAGTGCAGCATCAAGGCGGGCCTGGGCTTCCACGGCTTTGTCCAGGACCGCCACGGCTTCCTCGAGTGCCCGCAGGCGGCGGTCAAGGCTCCGATGGCCCCCGCGCAGGCCTGCCAGGCCCTTGTCCAGCGAAGTTGCCTGTTCAGCCAGTTCGGCAAGGGACGCAGTGACCCGGGAAAGGTCCGCCTCGGCTTCGGCCACGCCGGACCGGGCCTCACTGAGGCCCGCTTCCAGTACTTCAAGCCGCTGCCGCCTGCCCTGGAGTTCCTCCGTTGCCTGCTCGGCGTCTTTTGCGGCAGCAAGGGCACCGTCCGCGGCAGCGCGCGCTTCTGCTTCAGGAGTGTCCCCGCCTTGTCCGGCGAGAACGGCCACGGCTTGCTCGGCCTTGGCAAGCTCAGCGCCAACCGAGGCGTGGGCTGCCTCCGCAGCCTCGTAAATGCCGCGGGCTTCTTCCTCTTGCTGGGCCAGGCCCGGGCCACCGCTGCCTGCATCCGCGGGACTGGGGTGGTGTCCGCTGCCGCACACGGCACAGGGTTCACCGTCGACCAGCTTCGCGGCCAGCTCGGATGCGGCATTGGCCAGGCGTTCCTCCCGCACGTCCAGCCAGCGGCGCTTGGCCTCCAACAGGTTTTCGCGCGAGTCTGCGTGGCGGGCTTTGACGAGGTCCAACGCTTTGACGGCGGAACCGTGGCGCCGGACCACGTCCAGCAGTTCCGCGGCGGCGGCAGCTTCCTTGCGGCGCAGCGCGGCGTCGGTGGACCGGATTTCCAGCCGGTCCATACCGTCCACCAGCTGTCCGCGCTCCACCAGCAGCTGCGAGACGGTGTTGCCCAGCCCCTCCACGGCCCGCTGCAGTTCCTCCTGTTTCCCGGTCAGCACCTGGTGCCGCTTTCGAAGGTCCCGGAGCCTGTCCTCGTCCGGCAGCCGTGCCTCGACGACCGCCAGCAGGGAACGCAGCCGGCCCAGTTCTTCCGCAGCCCCCGGCATGCCGTCCCTGCCGGCAGCGTCACGTTCCCCGGCTCCGGCGGTTCCGGCGGTTCCGGCGGTTCCGGCGGTTCCGGCGGTTCCCGCGGAGGCTACAGACTCCAACGCGGCGTCGGCAGCTTCAGCCGCCGTTTCGAGGCCGAGCTGGGCCAGTTCCCCGCCATCGACGGCGGCCAGCCGGAGCAGTGTCATGGCGGATTCGGCCGCGGCTGCGGCGCTGCGCACCTTGGCCGACGCTGCATCCACGGCCTGCAGCTGTCCCTGGAGGACTTGGGCCTGGCGGTGGCGCCCGAGCCGGGACAGGAGCTCCTCCTGCCGTTGGGCCCCTTCTTCCAGGGCCTCCTGCCGCTGGATGGCGGCCTGGAGTTTCCGGTTCCGCTCATGCCGGGCAGCCTCCTGTTCCGCCTGGTTTCGGCGGTCCTGGCTGGCGGCCTCGGCGGCAGCGGCGCGGTCCTTCAGTTCGGCAAGGCGCAGCACGGCGGAATCCTGCAGCCACGCCAGGCGGCGGGGAACGTCATCTGCTGGCGGGGCGCCGTCCTCCGGGAGCTGCAGCGGGGCGGCTTCGGTTTCGGCCCGCGAGGCCAGGAGTCCGAGTTGGCCGGACAGGACCGCCACATCCTCCCGGGCGACAGCGGACTGCCGGGACAGTTCCTGTTCCAGGGCCTCAAACCGCTGGGTGCCGAAAAGCTTCTGCAGCAGGTCCAGACGGTCGGCGGCCTTGGAGCGAAGGAAGGCAGCGAAGTCGCCCTGGGGCAGCATCACCACGCGGGTGAACTGTTCGCGGTCCATGCCCAGCAGCGCCATGATTTCGGCACCGGCTTCATCGTTGCGGGCCGACTTCTCCACCCACGCCCCGCCCACCCGCTCCCGGAGCAGTGTTTTGGCCTGTTGTACTGTGAAGCCGTTCTTACCCCTGGCACTGGGCTTCTCCCAGGCCGGAGAGCGTGTCACCTCGAAGCGGCGGCCCTGCGCGGAAAACTCACACGTGACCGCAGGTTCCTGCCCGGGCTCCGCGTGATCGCTGCGCAGCCGCTTGCCGTCCTGCCGGGCCCCCGGAACAGACCCGTACAAGGCAAAGCAGATGGCATCCAGGACGCTGGTCTTTCCAGCACCTGTAGGTCCGTTCAGCAGGAAAAGACCATGGGCGCTCAGCCGGTCAAAGTCGATGTCCTCGGTGCCCGCGAAAGGACCGAACCCCGAGATGCGCAGATGGTGGATCCTCACCGGGATACCTCCAGCAGCCTGACGTTTTCCAAGGCGGCGGCGAGCGCAGCCTTTTCCGCCTGGTCCGCACCCCGTCCCCGCACGTGTTCCAGGAAGCCGCAGCAGACAGCGAGGTCGTCCGGCGCGCCGGCAAGCCTGCTGCTGTAGCTGGCCTGCGCAGTGGCTGACGCGCCCTGGGGATCGAATGCCAGGACCAGGGTGTCCGGAAACCGGGTGCGGAGCCGTTCCATGGCACGGGCGGGACGCTGCGCGTCAGTCAGGGTGATCTGGCAATAGGCGGCTTCGGCCCAGGTGTGGGCGGGTTCAGCCAGGAGGTCCTCCAGCTCCCCCCGCAGTACGGCCAGGGCACGCGGGGCTTCCCATTGGACCTCCGACACAGAGGTGAGCCCCTCCGGACCGATGTCCACGAGCCAGGCCCCTTTTTGGTGGGTGGACTCGGAGAAGGAATAGGCCAGCGGTGAGCCTGAGTACCTGACGGAACCGGACAATTGTTGCCGGCCGTGCAGGTGGCCCAGGGCCGTGTAGCTGAAGCCGTCAAACAGGTCCAGCGGCACAGCGCCGACCCCACCGATGCTGAGATCCCGCTCGCTGTCCGAACTGATCCCGCCGCTGGCAAACGTGTGGGCCAGGACCACCGAGTGGACGGCGGCGGATTCCGACCGCCGGGCGATGTCCTCCCGGATCAGGCCGGTTGCTGCGCGGGTGACCTCGAAATGGCTCGCCGTTTCCACCCCGAGCTGCTCACTGACAAGCCGGGGCTCAAGCCACGGGATGCCGTAAAGCGCCAGCACGGAGTCCCTGCCGGCCGCATCCGTTCCCAGCGGGAGCAGGAGAGGTTGGGCCAGGTCTTCCACCCTGGTGCGCAGGTGCACTCCCCCGCGCTCCAGCAGCCGGGAGGCAAAGCCGAGCCTGATGGCGGAGTCGTGGTTGCCGCTGGTGAGGACCACTTTGGCACCCGCGGCAGTGAGCCGGACCAGCGCGTCGTCAAGCAGGTGGACCACGTCCACGCCCGGGAGCGCGCGGTCGTAGACGTCCCCGGCAATCAGGACAACGTCGACGCGATCGCGCTTGACCACTGCCACCAGCTGGTCAACAAAGGCGCGCTGGGCGTCCAGCATGCCGACGCCGTGGAACGAACGGCCAAGATGCCAGTCCGAGGTGTGAAGTAACCGCATATTCCTAAGCTATCGGCAGCCACTGACACTTCAGAAAAACGCCGCGGTGCGGCGCATCGGTGCCGTGATCAGGACCGCTTCCCGTCGAAGAATTCCTGGGCCTCGCTGACGCGGGACTTTTCCCGCCCAGCCGTGGCGGCCGTACCGGCGCCGGTGCTGGGGGCCGCGGCGCCGTCGTCGTCAGTGCCCGTGGTGGCCCCGTCCAGGCTGTCCGCGCCCGGACCGTCCGCATCGAGGCCGTCGGCGTCGTCCGCTTCCGGCACGTCCGCGTCCGTGCGTGTCCGGTCGCCACCAACCTTGCCATCGCTGGAAAGCGCATCGGCGACAGCAGGCTCAGCGCCCGCGGTGATCCGGAACGCCAGGCCCGCGATTGCGGCGCCGGCCAGCGGCGCCACCAGGAAGACCCACAGCTGCTCCACAGCCCAGCCCGAGCTGAAGACGGCGGACGCCACTGCGCGGGCGGGGTTGAAGGGCAGGTTTCCCACCGACTGGCCCACCTGGAGCAGGGCCGCGAAGGACAGTCCCACGGCAACGGCCGCCACGGTGCGGCTGCCGCCACGGCCGGCTGCGCCGAGGAAGACTGCCACGATGATCGCGGCTCCCAGCAGTTCCAGGAGTACGACGGCGGCGAGGGGCGCCTGGATGATGGAGTGGTCAGCAAAACCTGCTGCCACGGTGTCGAAGGCCGTGCGGCTGTCCGGGATGCTGGGCAGGGTCCGGAGGATGCCGAACAGGGCGAGGGCGCCCACCAGGGCACCCACCACCTGGGCTGCGGCGTAGGCTCCAGCGGCGCCGGCGCGGATCCGCCCGGCCAGGAGGTGCCCCAGGGTGATGGCGGGGTTGAAGTGGCCGCCGGAGACGTGTCCGAAGGCGAGCATCGCGGCGGTGATGGCCAGCCCGGCGGCAAGCGCGGCGGGCACGGGACTGGACTGCGGAATGCTGAACAGCGGCACACCAAGCCCGGCCACGGCCAGGAAGAGGCTGCCGAAGGCCTCGGCCACCAGGCGGGGCAGCAGGCCGCCGGGGGCGGTGGCAGTACCGCCGGGCTGCAGTGCGTCGCGGACTGGGACTGGGGTGCTCATGGGGAAACCTTACGTGTGGGAGTCGGGTGCCTGCTGGCGGACTGGCCACGGCAACCCGAGCAGTATTCCAGCCAAGGCTGTGCGTTTGCTGGACAGGAGCTGTCGATGGTGCGCCAGGGCGGTGGATTGACTGGCAGGCGTGCAGGGGACGGTACATTGACAGCATGAGCACTGACCCCGGCATTCCCGCGCCCACTCTCAAGTCCCGGATCCACGGCTGCCTCCTGGGCGGGGCGCTGGGAGATGCGCTGGGCTACGCGGTGGAGTCCGATTCCATCGCCGACATCCGGGAACGCTTCGGTGCGCACGGCCTGACCGGGCTTGGCGACCTGTCCGGCCCCCGCCACTTTTCCGATGAGACGCAACTGACCCTGTACACCGTTGACGGCCTGGTGGAGGCACTGGAATGGGCCAACGCCGGGGTGGGCGCGGACGTGAACGCCTGCCTTTGGCTGGCCTACCTGCGCTGGCTGGCCACCCAGGGCGAGGACGCCGGGCCGTCAGCACCGGCACCCCAGCCCCGCTGGATCGACGGCAACGAGGTGCTTCGGCAGCGCCGGCACCCGGACAAGGACTGCGTCAGCGGGCTGGCCAGCGGCGAGATGGGAACCACCGTGCGCCCCGTCAACCCCGGCGCGAGAGGCCCCGGAACGGTGATGCGGTCAGCGCCGTTTGGGCTGATTCCACATATCACGCCCGACGCCGTCTACAAGTTGAGTGCCGACGCCGCCGCCCTGACGCACGGGCATCCCGCGGCCCACCAAAGTGCCGGAATCTTCAGCCTGCTGATCCACCGGCTGGTGTCCGGAGAGGCGCTGCGGGACGCCGCGGCCTCAGTCGCGGCCCACGCCGCCACCCTTCCGGAGGTCGCGCCGGAACTGCCGGAGCGGCTGCAGGCCGCCCTCCGCCTCGCGGAGAAGGAACCTGTTGCCCCGGAGGAACTGGTGCAGGCACTGGGCGAAGGATGGCTGGCGGAGGAGGCCCTCGCCGTCGCGCTTTACGCCGTCCTTGCCACGCTCCCGGCCGGCATTGCCGACGCGCAGCCGGACCAGCATTTCCGGGATGCCCTGGCGGTGGCGGTGAACCACAGCGGCGCCAGCAACACCGTAGGCTCGCTGGCGGGAAACATCCTGGGCGCCCTGTACGGGGAGGACTGCCTGCCGGCGGAATGGGTCCAGGCCCTCGAAGCACCGGACGTCATCCAGGGCATGGCCGATCAGCTGGTAAAGGTTACGACCGGCGAAGGCTGATGTTGTTGCAGGCCTCGCAGACGTCCTCCGGGATCAGTCCGCGGCGCTGCAGGAACCCGAAGATGGTGCAGCCAAGGCAGAATCCGGCGAAGGCTTCCAGGGACGCCGCCACCACCAGGACGCCCAGGAGCGTCCAGGCCGCCGGTGCCGCGCCTGCAGCGAACAGGAGCAGCGCTGCGGTGGACACTGCCGCGCCGATCCCTTGTGCAAAGCGCTTGGGCGGCCCGGAGACCAGCCGCACCTTTCCCAGCCGCGGAGTGATCACCTTCACCGAGAGCAAGGCCAGTGGCGAAATCCGCGGGCCGAAGAGCAGCCGGAGCCAGAACCCGACGGCAATGGCCAGCAGCCCCCACCCGGAGCCAGCCACGGCGGTGACGACGGCGAGCAGCACCACGAGCGCTGCGGTGACCCGGGCGGCGTACTCATTAACGGGATTGGGAAACGCGAACAGGGAGGACATGACGCAAGAGTAGGAGGCTGCTGCCAGGCGGCCAAGCTTTGTTGCGCCGGATTACCGTAGGCGCCCCGGAGCGTGGCGGGTCCGGGATACCTGCCAGGGCATGCTGCTCAGGCGCTGACCGCCGGTGCCAGTGCGCCATTCCAGCTCTCCGCACCGGCAGCCTGCGGACTACCCGGGACGTCCCCGCCCACCATTTGCAGGAACTCGCCTTCGGACAGCACCTCGATGGCCTGTCCCCGCTCGTGCAGTTCCAGGACGCGGCGCGCCTTTCCGGTGAGCCTGCCCGAGCGCAGGTCGGAGGCAACAAACCCATCCCCCACCACCAGGACGGTGGTGCGGGCCGTGACCCGGCTTTCCGTCCGGGCGCCGCACCGGGCCGAGCGGAGCTTCGCCTCCGGGCGGTCGATGGAAAGCTGCCCCGTGAATACGACGGTCTGGGCATACAGCGGGTGGCTGGGTTCGGCGTCCGCATTGGGCTCGGGGTTGGCCCCTTCCTCGGGCCAGCCGGACTGGAACCGTCGGACCAGTGCGGCGCCGTTGCCCGAGGCTCCGGCGACCGCCGCGAGGCTGGGCTTGGACAGCTCGCCGGTGGCCGGATCAAAGGCGTGTTGGCGCGGTACCGCCAGGCCCAGCGAAAGATAGAGCTCGGCGATGCTGTTGGCACCGTTGCGGGCAGCGATGTCAATGAGGATGCCGGCGCAGGCACGGGCATCCTCCGTAGCGTCGTGGTGGTTGACCAGCGGGACGCCTGCTTCCTCGGCGGCAAACGGGAGCGAGTTGGAGACCAGCGAGTAGCAGCGCCGGGACAGCATGACGGTGCAGACATAGTCGTAGGCGGGGCCGGGCAGGCCGGATACTTCCAGTGCCGAGCGGATCACGCCCAGGTCGAACGCGGCGTTGTGCGCTGCCAGTACGTCCTCTCCGATGAAGGCGCCGATCTCGGGGAACAGCTCACCAAAGCGGGGCATGCCGGCAACATCGGCTGGAGTGATCCCGTGGATCCGGACATTGTGGTAGTCAAAGTGGTCGTACCCGGGCGGTGGACGCATCAGCCAGGAGGCCTCTTCGACGATCCTGCCGCCCCTGACCTTCGTCAGCCCCACGGAGCACGGGGAGCCGCGGAAGCCGTTGGCCGTTTCGAAGTCGATCGCCGTAAAGTCCAAACCCACGGCCCCTACCTTACCGCCGCGGACGTCCCGCCCCGGTCGGGACAGGCCCGTCAAGTACCCTTGAGGGGTGAACTTTCCTGTGATGAATGACCTCGCGGTGTCCATGCTGGCCGGCGCGGGACCGGTCCAGCCGAGAATGGCTTCCTTCCTGCCCGATTGGCTGAACCCCCAGGTTTTCCTGGCCGATCCGGTGCTCGCCCCCTGGGTGGTCCTGCTGGTGTGCGGAATCATCTTCGCCGAGACGGGCCTGCTGGTGGGATTCTTCCTGCCGGGCGACTCCATGCTGTTCACCGCCGGCCTGCTGGTGGCCACAGACACCATCAAATTCAACATCTGGCTGCTGGCCCTGCTGATCGTGGTCTCGGCGATCATCGGCAACCAGACCGGGTACCTTATCGGGTCCAAGGCGGGGCCCGCCATCTTCAACAAACCCAACTCCAAGCTGTTCAAGCGGGAGAACGTGGAGAACGCCCACGCATTCTTTGAAAAGCACGGCGGCAAAGCCCTGATCCTGGCCCGCTTCGTGCCCATCATCCGCACGTTCGTGCCCGTCATTGTGGGCGTTGCACAGATGAGCAAGCGGAAGTTTTTCCTGTACAACGTCATCGGTGCTGTCCTCTGGGGCGGCGGCGTCACGCTGCTCGGCTACCTGCTGGGTGACAAGGTGCCGTGGGTCCGCGACAACCTGGACATCATCTTCATTGCCATCGTGCTGGTCTCGGTCATTCCCATCGGCATCGAGGTCCTGCGCGGCATGTCGGCCAAGCGCCAGGCCCAGGCCTACGGCACCGACGCCGTGGATGAGTTCATCGAGGAGCACGGGCCGGAAGAGGACCAGAAGACGCCCCGGAACATCCACGGCAGCCGGCCGGAGTAGCAGCGCTCCACCTTCCGGTGGCACTAAAACCGTCCAGCGGCAGCAGAAAGGTGCGCACCCCAATGCGGGTGCGCACCTTTTTGATTTCTCCTAGCCCGCCTCTTCCAGGGCTGCCACAATCGAGGGCAGCAGCGCCCGGAACGCCTTGCCGCGGTGGCTGATGGCGTTCTTTTCCTCTGCGGACAGTTCCGCACAGCTGCGGTCCTCGCCGGCCGGCTGAAGAACGGGGTCGTAGCCGAACCCGCCGGCTCCCCGCGGTTCGCGAAGGAGGATCCCCTCGAGCTGGCCGTACTCCACCACTTCCCGGCCGGGTCCCCCGCCATCTGCCGGCAGGGCCAGGGCGGCAGCGCACACGAAGGCGGCCCCGCGGTGCTCATCCGGGACATCGGACAGTTGGTTCAGCAGGAGTTCCAGGTTGGCTGCGTCGTCTCCGTGCCGTCCGGCCCAGCGCGCGGAGAAGATACCAGGAGCCCCGCCCATGACGTCCACGGCCAGTCCGGAGTCGTCTGCAATGGCCACCAGGCCGGTGGCGCCGGCCACTGCCCGCGCCTTCAGCAGTGAGTTCTCGGCAAACGTCACACCGGTTTCGACGACGTCCGGCGCACCTGCCGCAGCGGCGTCCACCACCTGGGTGTCGACGTCGAGCCCGGGCACCTGCCCGCGCAACAGTTCGCGCAGCTCCCGGAGTTTGCCTTTATTGTGCGTGGCGAGCACCAGCCGGGGCGCCGCGCCGCTCACAGGGTGTCCGCCAGGGTCTCGCGCTGGATGGCGGCCAGCTGGGCCGTACCGAGCAGCGCCAAGTCCAAGAGCTGGTTGAGCTCGTCCCGGTCGAAGGGGGCGCCCTCTGCCGTTCCCTGCACCTCCACGAACTTGCCCGAACCCGTGACCACCACGTTCATGTCGGTTTCGGCCCGCACGTCCTCCACGTACGGCAGGTCCAGCATGGGGACGCCGTCGATGATGCCCACGGACACGGCTGCGATGGTATCAATCAGCGGCTGGGCATTCCGGGCGATCAGCTTGTTGTCGCGCGCAAAGCGGATGGAATCGGCCAGGGCTACATAGGCGCCGGTGATTGCCGCGGTGCGGGTGCCGCCGTCGGCCTGGAGCACGTCGCAGTCCAGCACAATGGTGTTCTCACCCAGGGCTTTGGTGTCGATGATGGAGCGCAGCGAGCGGCCGATCAGCCGCGAAATCTCGTGGGTTCGGCCGCCGATCTTGCCCTTGACGGACTCGCGGTCTGAGCGGGTGTTGGTGGCCCGGGGCAGCATGGCGTACTCCGCCGTGACCCAGCCGCGGCCCTCGCCCTTGAGCCAGCGCGGAACACCGGCGGTCAGCGAGGCCGTGCACAGCACCCTGGTGTTGCCGAACTCGATCAGTGCGGATCCTTCAGCCTGGTTGGACCATCCGCGGGTGATGCTGATGGGCCGGAGCTGGTCGGGGGCACGGCCGTCGGCGCGCACAATGGGCACTGCAGTTGCTTCAGATGTCATGCCTTTAGCTTATCGAGTGCCGCTGCGGCCGGTGGCGGTGCAGCGGGTGCCGGGATCGACACCGGCCGCACGGCACCGCAGGCGGCTAGATGGTGTAGTGCACGCCCGCCACGGCAACGGCAACGTCGCCCGGGAACACCGGACGGGCTTCGGCCATGACGGTGGTCTGGGAGGTCCACACCGGGATGTGGGTCAGCAGGAGCCGCCGCGCACCGGCAGCTGCTGCCGCTTCACCAGCCCGCTTGCCCGTGAGGTGGACGTCACTGATGCCGTCGTCCCGGCCCTCTTCGAAAGCTGCCTCGCACAGGAACAGGTCCGCGTCCTTGGCAGCTTCCTCGAGGCCGGCGCAGGAATCCGTGTCTCCGGAATAGGTCAGGACGCGGGATACCGGGGCGCCGTCCTTGCCGGGTTCAACCACTTCCACCCGGAGGGCGTAGGCCTCCTCGATGGGATGGTTGACGGTGAACGGGGTGACGGTGAAGGGGCCCACGGTCACCGGTTTGCGTTCGGTCCAGTTGGTGAAGTCGAACTCTTCATGCATGCCCGGGTCCAGGTCCAGCCCGTAAGCGGTAGCCATCCGGTCCGCCGTGGCGGCGGGGCCCCACACGGGAATCCGGCCGCGGCCCCAGCCTCCGGGCTTCCAGCGGATGGCCACGTGCAGGCCGCACAGGTCCATGCAGTGGTCCGGGTGCAGGTGGGTGAGGAAGATCGCGTCGATGTCCTCCAGGTCCGTGTACCGCTGGATGGCCCCCAGCGCACCGCTGCCGAGGTCCATCACCACCTTCCAGGTCCGCTCGCCGTCGGTGGCGGTCAGGAGGTAGCACGACGCCGGCGAGCCGGGCCCGGGGAACGAGCCCGTGCACCCCACAATGGTCAGCTTCACTGGCCGGGACCTCCGGTGCGGCCGGCGTCGGCCAATCCGCCGCCCACGAAGTTGGAGATCCTGGGGCGGTTCCGCGCGCTCTGTGCCGCGGCGATCATCTCCGGGGTGATGCGGGCCAGGCTCCCCGTGGGGTACTGCGCGGCCACGTGGTCCACGTGCCGGACGGACAGGACCTCCGGGCCCAGGAACCGCCGGGCGAGCGCCTCGAACTGCCCTGCGTCGCCGGTGGCTACAAAGTGGTGCTCGGGAGGGGCTTCGGAGGTCCGCTGCAGGTTGTGGGTGGCCAGGGCGCGGTAAACGTCTTTTGCGGTTTCCTCGGCACTGGACACCAGGGTGACGTCGGCGCCCATGACGTAGGAGATCACGCCCGTCAGGAGGGGGTAGTGCGTGCAGCCCAGCACTACGGTGTCCACGCCGGCCGCCTTCAGCGGGGCCAGGTATTCCTCGGCGACGGCGAGCAGCGCCGGCCCCGTGGTGATGCCGGCCTCCACGTAGCTGACGAATTCAGGGCATGCCACGGACGTGATGTCCAGGTCCGGGGCGGCGGCGAAGGTGTCCTCGTAGGCCCGCGAGCCCACGGTGGCGGAGGTTCCGATCACGCCCACCTTCCCGCTGCGGGTGGCGGCAACTGCGCGGCGCACCGCGGGCTGGATGACCTCGATGACCGGGATACCGTACTTGGCGGTGTACCGTTCACGGGCGTCCCGCAGGACAGCGGCCGACGCCGAGTTGCAGGCGATGGTGAGCAGCTTGACGCCGGAGTCCACCAGTTCGTCCATCACACCCAGGGCGTTGGCCCGCACCTCCGCGATGGGCAGCGGCCCGTAGGGGCCGTGGGCGGTGTCCCCCACGTAGAGGATCGACTCGTTGGGAAGCTGGTCAATGATGGAGCGGGCCACGGTGAGGCCGCCAACGCCGGAATCGAAGACGCCGATGGGCCGGGCTTCAGGGGCGGCGGCCGGCAGGTCACTTGCGGCGGCCGCGGGCGATGTTTCCGCCGGTGGTTCCGCGCTCGAGGCTGTTGTCATGGTTATTCGAGGATAGGTGGTCCCGGAAGCGTCAGTCATCATCTTGTGTCCAGCGACTCGTGTCTGCTGTGTCACAGCGGACGGCCTCCCCCTGGCCGCCGTGGCTCACCGGCGGGATTCCATGGACTGCAGCATGGCCTGGACCAGGGACTCCTGCAGCCAGGTGGTGAAGTTGTACACCAGCGCCAGGTAGCTCTCCACATCCTCGGCCTGGGACCAGTCCTGCATACGGTGGACATGCTCGGCGTCGGCTTCGTCCCTGATGTCCAGCCGCTCTGCCAATACAAGGCGGACATCGTTCAGTGCCATGGACCAGTGCTTTGCGCCCTCGGGCGTCAGCACGATCTCGTCCTTGTCCAGGTCCAGCGCCGCCGCACGCAGCGCACCGATCTTTGTTTCCCGCAGTGAACGCTCGGTGAGCTGGCGGAACTCAAGGGACGCGCCGCCGTCGTCCTTCACCACGTTGGGCAGCAGCCGCTTCACGGCACGGTCCGTTGGCTCGGCCACGTCCATGTCGAGCCCGATCAAGGCCGCCAGCGGGTCCTGCCCGGCACGGTCCTCCGGCTGGAGCATGGAAATGACATCGTCAATCAGGCTGCGCAGCAGGTCCCGTTCGGCCGGTTCCAGGTACCCGGTGATGCCTTTGAGTCCATATTTGAATGCCTTAGCCACGCTTCCCCTTACCCTGGCCCGAACCGCCGGACTTGCCCGAGTTGCCGCCGGGGCCACCGCTGGCCTTTTCCACCGTGGCCCAGAGCCCGAACCCGTGCATGGCCACGGCGTGGCGCTCCACCTGTTCCTTGCTGCCCGAGGCGACGATGGACCGGCCCTTCTTGTGGACCTCCATCATCAGCTTGTTCGCCTTGGTCTCCGAATAGCCGAAGTAGCTTTGGAACACGTAGCTGACGTAGCTCATGAGATTGACGGGATCGTTCCAGATCACCAGGTTCCAGGGGATGTCCGGCGCGGTCAGGGAGTCGGTGGACTCTGCTGTGCCGGTCCGGATGCCCTCCTGTGTATCAGGGCCGGGCGCAACGCTTATGGTCATCTGTCCATTCTATGGGGCGCATGGGCCCACGCCGGCGAGGGCCCCACGGCGAAGCGAAGCGAGACGCGGGAGCCGGCGGGGACTAGAGTGACTGTCGTGAGCACCTCAGCCGGCTGGGACCATCCCCGCACGTCCTTTTATACCGACCACTACGAGCTGACCATGCTGCAGGCCGCCCTCCATTCGGGGGCCGCGCACCGCAGGTCGGTGTTCGAGGCGTTCGCGCGGCGGCTGCCCGACGGACGGCGCTACGGCATCGTCGCCGGCACCGGGCGCCTCCTGGAAGGCATTGCGAACTTCCGCTTCGGGGAGGCCGAGCTGGAGTTCCTGGAACGTACACACGTGGTCAACCAGGAGACGCTGGAATACCTGGCCAACTACAAATTCTCCGGGGACATCTGGGGCTATGCCGAGGGCGACGCGTACTTCCCCAACTCGCCCATCCTGATCGTGGAGGCGTCGTTCGCGGAAGCCTGCATGCTGGAGACCTACCTGCTCTCGGTGCTGAACCACGACACCGCCATCGCCTCGGCCGCGTCGCGGATGGTGAGTGCGGCGGGCGGCCGGCCCTGCATCGAAATGGGCTCTCGGCGCACCCATGAGGAAGCCGCCACGGCATCGGCGCGGGCCGCCATCATCGCCGGCTTTGACAGCACCTCCAACCTCGAGGCGGGCATCCGCTACGGCGTGAAGACCCTGGGCACGGCCGCCCACTCCTTCACCCTGCTGCACGACACGGAGCGGGAGGCCTTCGAAGCCCAGATTGCCTCGCTGGGCGAGGGCACGTCCCTCCTGGTGGACACGTACGACGTCGAGAAGGCCGTCCGCACGGCCGTTGACCTGGCAGGTCCCCGGCTGGGCGCCGTCCGGCTGGACTCGGGTGACCTGGTGGCCCAGGCACAGTGGGTGCGCCGGCTGCTGGACGACCTGGGCAACGAGCACACCAAGATCGTGGTCACCTCCGACCTGGACGAGTACGCCATCGCGGCCCTGCAGTCAGCCCCCGTCGACTCCTATGGGGTGGGCACCTCGTTGGTCACCGGTTCCGGCGCCCCCACCGCCAGCATGGTCTACAAACTGGTCAGCCGCACGGGCGATGACGGCAACTTCGTGTCCGTGGCCAAGGCTGCCAAGAACAAGGCCAGCGTGGGCGGACGCAAGTACGCGCTGCGGAAGCTGGACGAACGCGGCAGGGCCACCGCCGAGGTGGTGGGCGTGGGCCACCGGCCGGAGGACGACGGCAACGACCGTCCTCTGCTGCAGCACTTCATGAAGAACGGCGAGCTGCTTCCGGGCTGGACCGGGAACGAGGGCGTGCTCCGCGCGCGGCAGCGCCATGCGGACTCCATGCTGGAACTGCCGCCGGTGGTCAACCGCCTGCAGCGCGGCGAGCCCGCAATCCCCACTCTCTACGAAGACAACTGAGGAGCACCGATGGCCCGCGCTTTGATCATCGTGGATGTCCAAAACGATTTCTGCGAGGGCGGCTCGCTCGCCGTTCCGGGCGGAGCGGCGGTGGCTGGAGCCATCAGCGAGTACCTCGACAACCACCACCGGGACTTCGACTACGTCATCGCCACGCAGGACTGGCACATCGATCCCGGCAGCCACTTCTCGGATACGCCGGACTACAAGGACAGTTGGCCGCGGCACTGCGTGGCAGGCACCCGCGGAGCGGAGCTGCACCCCGACCTGGACACCGAGTACGTGGACGCGTACTTCCGGAAAGGCCAGTTCGCTGCCGCCTACTCCGGCTTCGAGGGCCTGCTGGCCCCTGAGGACGCCGTCCCTACGGGCGAACGCCAGGCCGGCGGGCTGCCCGGCACCGATGCCCTCGAATCCGATGAGGACGCCATCGGCCTCGACGACTGGCTGCAGAGCCACGACGTGGAGGACCTGGTGGTGGTTGGCATCGCCACCGACTACTGCGTGAAGGCCACGGCACTGGATGCCGTCCAGGCAGGGTACGGCGTCACGGTGGTGCGGTCGCTGACCGCCGGGATCGCCGAGGACCTGGAAGACACTATGGCCGAGCTGGAACTCGGCGGAGCCGATATCGCCTGAGCCGCTACTTGCGGCCCACGAACCAGTCCTGGAGCTTGCGCAGCCGGGACTTCAGCTGTTCCTCGTTGGCCTGCGCCACAGGAGGGCCGCCGCAAACGGTCCGCAGCTTGGTGTGGACCACGCCGTGGGGCGTGCCGGTCCGCGCAGACCAGGCCGCCACGTTCTTGGCAAGCTCGTTGCGCAGGTCCATCAGCATGCGGTGGTCCGGCACGGCGGGTGCGGCGCTTTCGGCGGAGGCGGCAGGCGCCTTCCGGTTCCGCCGGTTCAACTGCTCGTGCTGGCGTTGGCGCAGGAGCATGCCCACCTGCTCGGCATCCAGGAGCCCGGGGATGCCCAGGAAGTCCATTTCGTCGTCGGACCCCACTTCGCCGCCGGTGCCGAACTCGCCGCCGTCGAACAGGACCCGGTCAAAGGAGGCCTGGGAGTCCAGCGCTTCGAACTTGCCCTTGGTCAGGCTGTCCGAGGCCTTCTCCTCCCGGTTGGCCTCTTCCATCAGCGAATCTTCCGGGTTGAAGAGGCCGTCGCCGTCCTCCTTCTCCGGCCGGTCCAGCGCGTGGTCCCGCTCCATCTCCATGGAGTTGGCCAGCGCCATCAGCTGCGGGACGGACGGCAGGAAGACCGACGCCGTCTCGCCCCGTTTGCGGGCACGCACGAAGCGTCCCACGGCCTGGGCGAAGAACAACGGGGTTGACGTGGAGGTGGCGTAGACGCCGACGGAGAGCCGCGGCACGTCAACGCCTTCGGACACCATGCGGACGGCCACCATCCAGCGCTTGTCTCCGGCCGAAAATTCCTCGATCTTGCTGGAGGCCTTGGCGTCGTCGGAGAGGATGACGGTGGGGGATTCGCCGGTGATCCTCTTCAGCTGGCCGGCGTAGGCGCGGGCGTCCTCGTGGTCGGTGGCGATGACAAGGCCGCCGGCGTCGGGCACGGTCCGCCGGACTTCGCTGAGCCTCCTGTCGGCACCGGCCAGGACAGCGGGAATCCACTCCCCCGCCGGGTTCAGCGCGGTCCGCCAGGCGTGAGACGTGATGTCCTTGGTCACCGCAGCCTCGCCAAGCGACGCAGCCATTTCCTCGCCGGCGCTGGTACGCCAGCGCATCTGGCCGGAGTAGGCCATGAACATCACGGGGCGCACCACGTGGTCCCTTAGCGCGTTGCCGTAGCCATAGGTGTAGTCAGCCTTGGAGCGCCGGATGCCATCCCGGTCCTCCGCATACTCCACGAACGGGATGGGCGAGGTGTCCGAGCGGAACGGGGTACCCGTCAGGGACAGCCGGCGCACTGCGGGATCGAACGCTTCACGCAGGCCGTCACCCCAGGACAGGGCTTCGCCGCCATGGTGGATCTCGTCGAGGATCACCAGGGTGCGGGCGGCCTCTGTCTTGGCGCGGTGCAGCATTGGCTTGCTGGCCACCTGGGCATACGTAACGGCAACGCCGATGAAGCCACGGCCGTGCTGGCCGTCGGAATTCTTGAAGTTGGGGTCGATGGCAATGCCCACCTTCGCCGCCGCATCCGCCCACTGGCGCTTCAGGTGGTCCGTAGGCGCAACAATGGTCACGCGGTTCACGGCACCTGAATCGATCAGGGTGGAGGCAATCCGGAGCGCAAAGGTGGTTTTACCGGCACCGGGGGTTGCCACCGCGAGGAAGTCGCGGGGACTGTTCTTCAGGTAGAGGTCGAGGGCTTCCTGCTGCCAGGCACGGAGTTTCGGGGCGGTTCCCCAGGCTGCACGTTCCGGGTAGGCCGGAGGCAGGGTGGGGCCGCCAAAGAGCGTCTCCGTCACTACTTGTTGTTGCCCGAGCCGCCCGGACCCTTCCCGCCGTCATTGCCCGGGCGGAGGCCATCATAGACTTCCTTGCACTCGGGGCAAACGGGGAATTTCTTCGGATCCCGGCCCGGGGTCCAGACCTTGCCGCACAGGGCAATGACGGGTTCCCCGGTCATGGCGGACTCCATGATCTTTTCCTTCCGCACATAGTGTGCGAAGCGCTCCCGGTCCCCCGGTTCCACTTCCTGGCGCAGTTCCTCGCGCTCAATGGTGGCCGTGGACGTTCCAGCCCCGGAAAGCTCGCGCATGGGGTCGTTTTCGAGAGGGTCCGTCATGCTAGTCATGCCATCCATCTTAGCCGTTCCGCCGGCCGGGCGTTCGACGGCGGCACGCCCGCGCCGGGATCCGGCACCGCCCGCCGTCGTACTTTTTGCTCCCTGGCGGCGCACCCGCTGGCCTTGCTACAGCCCCTGCCAAGCGGGCTTGTTTTCATAGGTGTGGCGGTAAAAATCCGCCAGCTTCAAGGCCGAGGCAGCGGCCTCGTCCAGCAGGACGGTGGCGTGCGGATGGAACTGCAGCACGGATGCGGGGCAGATGGCGGCGACGGGCCCCTCCACGAAATCGCGGACGGCCTGCGCCTTCTGCGCGCCCGTGGCCACGAGGACCACGTGGCGCGCTGCCATGATGGTGGCCAGGCCTTGGGTGATGACGTGGTGCGGCACCTCCGCGAGGCTGTCGAAGAACCGGGCATTGTCCCGGCGCGTCTGTTCGATCAGGCTTTTGATCCGCGTCCGGGAGGCGAAGGAAGAGCCTGGTTCGTTAAAGCCGATGTGCCCGTCCGTGCCCACGCCGAGCAGCTGCAGGTCCACGCCCCCGGCCGCAATGATGGCCTGTTCATAGGCATCGCAGGAAGCGGGGATGTCCCCCGCGGTTCCGTCGGGGCCATGGACGTTCTCCGGCGCGATGTTCACCCGGTTGGTGAATTCCCGGCGGACCACCTCACGGTAGGACTCGGGGTGGCCGGCGGGCAGGCCAACGTACTCGTCCAGGGCAAAAGCGGAGGTCCTGCTGAAGTCCAGGCCCTGTTCATGCCGGACGGCGAGCTCATCGTAGACGGGCAGCGGCGAGGAGCCCGTGGCCAGGCCCAGGACAGCGTGGGGCTTGCGCCGGATCAGCTGTTCAATGGCGTCGGCAGCGAGCTTTCCGATCTGCCTGCTGCCGCTAAGGATCACTATCTCCATGGAGTTCCTTTCCTTGAGCTGTCAGCGGTTGACGGTGACTTGGGCAAGAAGCTCGGGTCCGCGCGCGTCGAGCCACTTGCCGCCCAGCCGGACACCGGCCAGGAAGAGGACCAGGCCCAGGACGACGCCTGCCGCCAGGGTGAGCCAGCCGAACAGGATGTTCCCGGTCACTGCGTTTGCCACCAGCAGCGCGCCCTCGGGCAGGACCAAAACGATCAGGACCAGCATTCCGATAAACTGCACGGCCATGGTCTGCCCCACGTTGCCGGGAGGCTTCTTGAACGGGCTGTCCCCGGGCAGCGGGACGATGACCGTGTACCGGGCAGAGACCACCGAGGACAGGCCCAGGCCGGTGAAGAGAATTCCCAGGCTGAGCCCCAGCTGCCCGGGCAACGCCGTCCAGTTGCCGGTGAACGCGGCGTAGCCCACCGAGAACACCAGCACCACCGGCAGGGCGAACGTCAGGCACGCCAATGCCCTGCCCAGCCTGTCGGCCACGCCGCGGACGCCGGTGGCGAGGTGCAGCGCGAACGCGGTGTTGTCGTAAGAGACGTCGGCGGAGATCGACCAGGCCAGGATGAACGCGGCCAGCGGGGCCAGGAAGGCCAGGCTGCCGTAGCTTCCGGTTTGTGTCCCCTGAAACGCCAGCACCACGGGCAGCAGCGGGATTACCACCAGGGAGCCGGAGTAGCGCGGGTCCCGGAGCCAGTAAGTGAGCGACCTTGCCATCACGGCACCGGCAGGGGTGGCAGGCAGCACGCCGAACAGCCCCAGCTTTCCGCCCCTGCGCTTCCCGGCACCGGCGTAGGGCGGCGTGACCAGCGCGCGCTCGAGCAGCAGCTTCCAGCACCAGCCAAGGGCGGCCAGGACAACCACCGAAAGCAGCAGCTTCACCCCGGCCTCCCCGGGCCGCCCCGACGCGATGTCACCGCCGAGGGCCCACGGGGCGCCAAGCGGCGTCCAGGACAGGGTCCGGGCGAACTCCGGCAGGAATCCCGTGGAGGCGGAGATGCCGCGCCCAACGCCTGCCACGATGGGGCCCAGCAGGACCAGGGGCACCATGAACGCGATGGCGCTGATGTCCTTGAACCGCCGGGAGGCAGCAAGGCTTGCCGTGGCGGTGGTGACCACCTTGGCGAGGACTACGCAGGTCATGACGCCAAGGGATGCCCCGAGCAGGGCTGCGAGCGCGGGCAGCACTCCGCGGGACCAGGTGGCCACGGTGGACAGGGCCACGAGTGCGGTAGCCAGGCCGGGAATGCCGATCAACCCGCCGAGCGCCAGGCCGGCGAGCATCTGCTTCATGGGTATGGCGAAGGTGGTGAAGCGGGCGGGGTCCAGGGTCATGTCCGTGGCCGACGCCACCACCGGAACCACGCCCCAGCCCAGTACCGCGGCGGAGCCGCCCAGGACCACCGCCGTATGGGCGGTCACGGGTCCGGCGCCCCGGAGCAGGACGAGGGCAATGACCAGTGTTGCCACGACTCCCAGCGCGTAGAGTCCCGCGATGGCCATGCCCACCAGCTGCCAGGGGCTGCGGCGCAGTCCATTGCGCAGCAGTGTGAGCTTGAGCCTTAGAAGGTGCGCAACCATTCCAGCCCTTCCGTGTGGCTGTGCCCGCCCACCAACTGCACAAACCGGTCCTCGAGGGACATGCCGGCTCGCACTTCGTCAACGGTTCCCGCCGCCAGGAGCCGGCCGCGGGCCACCACTGCGACGTGGTCGCACATGCGCTGCACCAGGTCCATGACGTGGCTGGAAACGATGACGGTTCCACCGGAGGCGACGTACCGGTCAAGGATGGAACGGATGTTCGCTGCCGACACCGGATCGACGGCTTCGAAGGGCTCATCCAGCACCAGGAGCCGCGGGGCGTGGATCAGGGCGGACGCCAGGGCGATTTTCTTGGTCATGCCGGCGGAGTAGTCCACCACCAGCGTGCCGGCATCCTGGGTGAGGTCCATGGCTGCCAGCAGCTCCCCCACGCGGGCGGCCACCACCGCCTTGTCCATGCCCCGCAGCAGCCCGGCGTACGTGATCAGCTGCTCTCCGGTAAGCCTGTCGAAAAGGCGGACACCGTCGGGCAGGATGCCCATGAGCCGTTTGGCCTCCAGCGGGTGCTGCCAGACGTCCACGCCGTGCACCACGGCGGTGCCGAAGTCGGGGCGCAGGAGGCCGGTGGCCATGGAGAGCGTGGTGGTCTTGCCTGCACCGTTGGGTCCCACGATGCCGAAGAACGAACCGGCGGGCACCTCCAGGCTGATGCCGTCCACGGCGATTTTCCCCCCGAACCGTTTCGCCAGCCCGCGCAGGGAGAGGGCCGTTACCGGCCCGGGACTCGGCGCCTGGCCTGGTATCGGAGCAGTCATGAGGCAAGCCTAGTCGGCGGACCAGTGCCGCGGGGGTGCGAGACTTACGGAATGGACATCGCGTTGGGTTTGCTGGTGATCGTTGCCGTGGTGTGCGCCGGCAGCGCCCTGGGCCGCAAACTGAATATCCCGGTTCCCCTGCTTCTGGTCCTGGCCGGGGTGGCGGGGTCGTTCCTGCCCCTCATTCCGCCGGTTGAGCTGAACCCGGAGCTGGTGTTGGTTGGCTTGCTCCCGCCGTTGCTCTACGCGGCGGCGTTCCGCACGTCGCTGTTCGACTTCAAGACCAACCGGCGTTCCATTGGGCTCCTGTCCGTGGGATACGTCATCTTCGGAACCCTGGGCGTGGGGGTGGTGGTGTGGTGGCTGTTCCCGGAGATCCCGTTGGCCGCCGCCTTCGCCCTGGGCGCCGTTGTGGCGCCTCCGGACGCGGTGGCCGCCACGGCCATTGCCCGCAAAGTGGGAATGCCCCGCCGGATCGTCAACATCCTGGAAGGCGAATCGCTGGTCAATGACGCCACGGCGCTGGTGTGCCTGCGGGCGGCGGTGGCGGCCATCGCGGGCTCGGTCTCCGCGCTGGACGTCGCCGGCGGGTTCGTGGTGGCCGCCGGCGGCGGCCTGGCGGTGGGCCTCGCCGTCGCGTATGTCCTCACCGAAATCCGGAAACGGGTCCACAACGTGGCCATCAACACCTCGACGTCACTGATGGCGCCTTTCGTTGCCTACCTGCCTGCCGAGGCCATCCACGCCTCCGGAGTACTCGCCGTCGTCGTCACCGGCCTGGTGATGGGCACCAAGGCACCGTCCATGCCCAACGGCGCCGCGCGTCAAAGCGCCAGGAGCAACTGGGACACCATCCAGTTCCTGCTGGAGAACTCGGTGTTCCTGCTCATCGGCCTGCAGGTACGCACCATCGTTGAGAGCGTGCAGGACGATTCGCTGGGCGCGGGCCGCGTGTGGCTTGGCTGCGCGGTGATCCTTCTGGCCGTGCTGGTGCTGCGGCCTGCCTGGGTCTTCCCCGCGACGTACCTGCCCCGCCTGATTCCTTCCGTGCGTCGGACGGATCCGGCTCCGCCTTGGCAGTTCCCGGCCATCGTGTCGTGGGCCGGGATGCGCGGCGTAGTCACCCTGGCCGCCGTCCTGACCCTGCCCGGTGATTTGGAGCACCGCAACGTGCTGGTCCTGGCAGCCATGGTGGTGGTGGGCGGCACGCTGGTGCTGCAGGGATTTACTCTGCCCGCCCTGGTGCGGGCGCTGGGGGTGCCGGGGCCGGACCGGCGGGAGGACGCCCTGAACCAGGCCTCGCTGGTGCAGCTGGCCACGGCGGCGGGCATGGAGCGGCTGGAGCAGCTGCGGCGCGAGAGCGACCCGCCGGAGGTCATGGACATGCTCCGGCGCCGGACCCAGGAACGCGGGCTGGCGGCCTGGGAGCGCCTGGGCAGGCCGACGGCCGAGGCCACCACCCCCAGCCAGCGCTACGCCCAGCTGCGGATGGCCATGCTGGAGGCTGAACGGGACAAGGTGTTGGAGCTCAGGCGCGGCGGGGACTTCGCCCATGAAGTGCTCAGCGAAGTCCTGGAACGGCTGGACGTGGAGGAGTCCATGCTGGACGCTTCCTTCAATGAGCTCGATTCCGCCGCCGAGGGGGGCGGCGGCGAGGGGCTGGCCCAGCCGGGCGGCGTGTGTGACCACCTCACGGCTGCCCTTCCGGCCCCGGTCCCCGACAGCCCCGCCTGTGCCGGGTGCGAACGGGAGGGAACTTCGCCGGTGCACCTGCGCATGTGCCTCGCCTGCGGGACCATTGGCTGCTGCGACTCCTCGGCCGGCCGCCACGCCAGCCGCCACTTCAAGGAAACGGGCCACCCCGTCATGCGCAGTGCGGAGCCCGGCGAAGACTGGCGCTGGTGCTACGTGGACGAGCTGCTGGGCTGACCGGGCGTGGCCGGTGGGCGTACCTTGCGGATCCGGATCGGTCCCTTCGCCGTGGCGGGATCGACGACGGATCCGCCCTGGGTGATGTGCACCTGGCCGGCGTCGACCAGGCGCCGGGCAGCCTCCCGCGCCGGTTCCATGAGGTGGCGCCATTCGTCACCGCCCACGGCCCTGGCGGCATCGGAGGGGCAGATGGTGGAAGTTGCCGCCCTGGCCGCCAGGAGCTCCAGGATCTTCGCTTCCAGCTGCCCTTCAACCGGGTTTTGCTGATCATTCCCGCCGCTGCGCGCCATGCCGGACTCCCTGCGTCAAAAAAATCGGCCTAGAAGGTGCGCCGCGGGACAGCCCGCTCATACTGGGGCGGCCAGGGGAGGTCGTAGCCCAGCTCGAAGGCGGCACGGAGCCACCAGTGCGGATCGCGCAGCGCGGCCCGGGCGATGAAGACGCCGTCGGCCTGGCCGGTGGCAACGGCGTGTTCTGCCTGGCCGGGAGTGGTCACCAGGCCCACCGTGCCGGTGGCGACGCCGGCCTCTTCGCGGATGGCGGCCGAGAAACCGGTCTGGTAGCCGAGCCCCGACTTGATCTGCTGGTGGGCCACGGCTCCCCCGCTGGAGACGTCCACCAGGTCCACACCGTGGGCAGCTGCTTCCCGGGCCAGCCGGACCGACGCCGCCTGGTCCACGCCGCCCGGCGCCCAGTCAGTGGCCGAAACCCGGAGCAGCAGCGGCATGGAATCCGGAATCACTGCCCTGACGGCATCAACCACGGCCAGCATCAGGCGGTTCCGTCCGGCCTCGTCCCCGCCCCATTCGTCCTCGCGCTGGTTGATGAGCGGACTCTGGAACTGGTGGAGGAGGTAACCGTGCGCCCCGTGGATCTCCATGGTGTCAAAACCGGCATCCACCGCACGGACAGCGGCGGCGGCAAAGTCGTCGATGACGCCGTGGATCTGCTCCACGGTCATGGCGGCAGGCGCCGCGTAGCCCTCAAAGGAAGTGGTGGACGGGCCAACTGTCTCCCAGCCGCCCTCGGACGCCGGAACGCTGCCGTGCTTGCCGGAAAAGGGCCAGTACGTGGAGGCCTTTCGGCCGGCGTGGGCCAACTGGACCCCGATCTTGGTGCCGGCCACACCGTTCCGGTGGACGAAGGAAATGATCCGCTCCCACGCCGCCGCCTGCTCGTCGTTGTAGAGGCCTGCGTCGCGGGGGCTGATCCGGCCCTCGGCGTTCACTGCCGCGGCCTCGGTGAGGATCATCGCCGCGCCGCCCACGGCAAAGCCGCCCAGGTGCACCAGGTGCCAGTCGTGCGGAACGCCCGGGGCGTCGTCGGGATCGCAGCTGTACTGGCACATGGGCGACACCCAGCCCCGGTGCTGCAGCTCCATGCCCCGCAGGGTCAGCGGCTGGAACAGCGCCGGCATTAGAACAGCACCCGCGCGAGTGCCTGGCGCGCCTTTGCCACGCGCTCGTCACCGACGCCCACCACGTCGAAGAGTTCCAGCAGCCGCACGCGGGCGGCCTCGCGTTCGGGGCCAAAATTCCTGCCAATGAAGGCCACCAGGCGGTTCAGCGCGTCCTCCACGTGCCCGCCGGCCACGTCCAGGTCCGCCACGCCAAGCTGCGCATCCAGGTTGTCCGGTTCGTTGGCGGCAAGTGCACGCAGCGCGTCGCTGTCCTGTGCGGACACCGACTGCAGCCGGTCCATCAGCTCCACCTGTGCCAGGCCCGCCTTGGCTTCATGGTCCGACGGCATTTCCTTCAATGCCTGGCGGTAGGCTTCGGCGGCTGCGGCGTAGTCGCCGGCCTCAATGGCGTCGAACGCGGCCTGGTGCAGCGGCGGCAGCGGGGCAGGTTCCTGGCCGCCGGACGCGCCGGCATCCAGGCTTCCGGTGACTCCGTTTGCTGCGGCAACTTTGAGAAGTTCGTCGAAGAGGCTGCGCACCTGCTGCTCGTCCGCCGCGCCTTGGAAGAGCGGCACCGGCTGTCCCTTGAGGACGGCAACGGCAGTGGGAACAGCCTGCACCTGGAAGGCCTGCGCAAGCTGCGGGAAGGCTTCAATGTCAGCCGCGCCAAGGACCAGGCGCCCTCCGTAGGACGCCACCACCCGGTCAAGGGTGTCAAGCATCCTGCTGGACTCCGGCGAGTAGGGGGCCCACAGCGCAAACACCACCGGCACCTGCGCGGACAGCTCAACCAGCTGCTGGAAGTTCGCTTCGGTGACGTTGACCTTGAGTTCCGGTCCTCCGTCGGGCTGTGCCCCCTGGGCCGTTCCCGTCTGGGGCCCGGAAGGAGCCGGGCCGGACGGAGCTGCGGGGCGCTTCAGCGAAGAAAGGTCGACGGCGCCGCGCAGGTTAAGCAGGTTGGCAGCGGCAGGAGGGACTGGGCGGGAAGCTGGCGAACTCATGTTTCCCACTCTAGCCACTCCGGCCGCTGCCGGTGGTAATACAGCCAGGCCCTACTTGAAGCTGGCGCCGACCAGGCCGCGGGTGGCGGCAACAAGCTTCATGGGGTCCGTGGAACCTGCCGGGGGCACATAGACCGCCATGGATTCGGCGAAGCTCAGGACCATGCCCGTGGTGGTTTCCTTGCCGCCGGCCAGGGCTGCGGCGTCGTCACCGATGCTGAGCTTGTCACCGGCCGCCTTGGGTGTGCCTTCGAAGCCGAAGTTGATGCGGCCCAGGACCAGGGCCCCGCCGTCAGCGGTGCGGAACACCACGGTGTTTTCCGGAACCACCTTGTGGGTGAAGGAGAAGTTGCCGTTCTCGCCGGACTTCACCACCTCGGCCTGGTAGGACAGGGTGTCGGCGATGTACGGCGAGGACTGGCCTTCCACCAGCTTGTCCTTGAAGGGTGAGTCGGCCGACGTAAGACGGTCGGCGAGTCCGGACATCGCTTCCTCACCGCTGTAGAGCAGGCCGGACTTGTCCGAGGCGGCAAGGGTCTCAGTACCCCCGCGGCTGATGTTGGGGAACGTGGTGCCCGGCTGGAGGGGCGTGGTTTCCGTCAGCTTGTAGTTCTCGCGCGGCGACTGCTGGACCAGCGTCAGGATCTGCGGAACCACGTTGCCTTCACCCTGGGTCACGGCCAGCACCGAACGCGGCCAGTTCCGGTCGCTGGTGACCACGTACGTCAGCAGCTTGGTGGAGCGCACCGGCATCCGCGGCTCGTAAGAGCCAACCTGGGAGCGGATCTTGTAATTCTGGGTGCGGATCTCCAGTTCGGGTCCGCCCACCCGCCCGGCCAGTTTCGCCGCGTCCTTGGCTGCGTCCCCGGCATCGGTGGCGCTGGATACCTGCTCCAGGATCCGGCGGAACTGGGCATCGAGCAGCACCGGCACACCGGCTGCTTCCTTGGCCGGCGACGAGGCACTGCCGGAAGGCTGCGGGCTGGGGCTGGCCGCCTGGGCGGCGGTGGCCGAACCTGCCAGCACAGCGGCAGCAACGGCGGCTGCCACCATGGTGGCCTTGGAGGAGGAAGAGGACGACGACGGCGCCTGGTTTTGGGTGCCGGCATTTGGTGTCCCTGGGTTCAGCGCGCCCTCGTTCTGCGGGCCGGCGCCGGCGGGCTTGGCATTGCGTGCACGGGCGCGGCGGGCGTAGCTGCTGCTGCCGCCGTCGCTGTTGTGGCCATCGCTGCCGTGAGCGTCGCCTTCGCCGTTCTTCCGGCGGGCTGCCAGCAGCGCCAGGACGATTCCGGCCACGATCAGCAGGCTGCCCAGGACCATCAGCGGCACAGCCCAGGGGGTGGAGGTGTCGTTCGGGAACGTCATGGACACGGAGGCAGGCGCCGGCTTGGTGCCATCGGAGGCGAGCAGGAGGGTCCACTCGCCGTCAGCCGGCGGGGTCCAGGTGTACTCAAGCTCACCGCTGGCGTTCTCGTTGGTCACCCACAAGTCCGAGCCGGCCGGGTTCGGAGCCGCAGCATCGCCGTCGGCGTGGTCAACCTGGAGTGACTTTTCGTCCTCGGAAACCCCGGTGATGGTGTTGTGGGCCGTCTTCCCAACCCAGGCATCGACGTCGTCGGGCCGGCCTGAGGCCAGCATGAAGTTCCCGTCGCCCTGGATGTTGATCTTGACGGTTCCGCCATGCAGGGTACGCAGCTTCTGGTCAATGACCGTCAGCGGTGCGGCGGCGGCGTCGGCCGGCGCGGAGGCGGTGAACGTCTCGGATGGAGCCCAGATGGTTCTCTGGCCGATGCCGGCCAAAAGTGTCAGGAGGCCGAGCAGCACAAGTGCGGCTGCAGTCTTTAAACGCAAGGGAAACACCTATCATCAGCGGGGGTTTGCCTTCAATAGTAACCTTTTTGTTACCAGGGGCCCCTGTCTGGATCTTCCATGCCTTTCCCTGCAGGCCCCCGGGCAGCGCCTTCGGCAGGTGGTGGCAAGCCTGCTGATAGTGTTTGCGATGATCATCACACCGGCCCGCGAAGGCGGAGCCACGCACGGAACAGGCCCCTAGAACCAGTGAATGACAAGACGGACCCGTCCTCGGCGGCAGCCGCAAATCCCGGGGATCCCAAGGGCCCTGTCCCCGCTCCGGTACCTCCCCTCGGCATGGCGGCAACAGCCCGCCGCAGGGGTACAGCCGCAGCCGCCCTTGGCCAGGTGGTCCGCCGGCTTCGGCAACCCCTGCCCGGGGCGCAGCCCAGACTCCGGTTCGAGATGCCACCGGAATACACGGGGCAGGCCCCGGACACGGAACACGGCGGCGATGAGGAGCCCCAGTTCGGCCACCCGGGCCCGCGCATGTCACCGCAGCATCCGCTGTACATGGGCTTCATGGGCACCGTCGGCGTGGGCCTGGCACTGCTGGTCTACTGGATCGGCTCCCACACTACGCAGCTGCTGCTGTGGATCGTGGCGGCACTGTTCATCGCCCTGGGCCTGGAGCCCGTGGTGGGCTGGCTGGAGGGCCGCAAAATTCCCCGGCCGGCGGGAATCCTGGTCTCGGTGGCGGTCCTGATGGGCGCCGTCGTCGGGTTCTTCGCCACGCTCATTCCCACCATCGTGGAACAGGTCTCCGAGATCGTGCGGCAGGCACCGGACTGGATGCGCAACTTCATGGACTCGGATTTCTTCCGCAGCCTTGACGACCAGTTCGGCGTCCGCGACCGCATCACCGAGGAGGTCAACAAGTTCGTCAACGACCCCGCCGCGATGGGCGGCATTTTCGGCGGCGTTCTGGGCTTCGGATCCACCGTGGCCAACGGCCTCTTCGGCGCCCTCATCGTCCTGGTGCTGAGCCTGTATTTCCTGGCAGCACTGCCGGCCATGAAGAAGTGGGGCTACCGCCTGGCACCACGCTCCCGCCGCAAGCGCGTGGCCGCCCTCTCGGAGGAAATCACCCGTTCAGTGGGCAACTACGTGATCGGCCAGGCCTGCGTGGCGCTGCTCAACGCCACCTTCGCCTTCGTGGTGATGTCCATCGTGGGCGTCCCCTTCGCGCTGCTCCTGGCGTTCGTGGTGGTCCTGCTTGCCTTTATCCCCCTCGTGGGCGGCATGATCGCGGGCATCGTGGTAACCCTCGTGTCCCTGACCGAAGGCTGGCAGGTGGCCGCCATCTACGCCATCTGCTACTTCGCCTACCTGCAGTTCGAGGCCTACTTCATCTCGCCGCGCATCATGCAGAAGGCGGTGGCCGTGCCCGGTGCCGTGGCGGTGATCTCGGTCATCGCGGGCGGCAGCCTCCTGGGCGTCCTGGGGGCCCTGATCGCGATTCCCACCGCCGCCGCCGTCCTGCTGCTGGTCCGGGAGATCTACATCGTCCGGCAGGACCAGCACTAAGGGTCCGGCAAAACCAGCACTGACCACGCTGTCCGGCGGCGGCCTGCAGCCCCCCCCGCCCACCCGGGTGTGCGTGCTAGGCCCCGGCAGTCGCCGTCGGGCCGTCCCATTCCTGCGGCAGCTCCGCTCCGGCCTGGCCGGGACTGACCTGGGCCACAATGTCATTCAGGACCCGGGCAGCGTACTTCTCCCCCACCCACAGGTGCTTTGCCCCGGCCACGCCCACCACCCGGGCCTGCGGCACCATGCGGAACCGGGCGGCGGCCTCCGCAGGCTGCAGGAAGTCGTCGTGCTCCGGCACCAGGACGGTGAGCGGCTTGCCCGATTCCGCCCACAGCTGCAGGTGTTTGTCGGTTGCGCGGTGCAGCGGTGGCGACAGCAGCACCGCGCCCTCGATCTGGGCCGCCACGGGTTCGATGGCGCCGTACATCAGCGCCAGTTCCGTGCCGAAGGACCATCCCACCAGCCAGCGGTTGGGCAGGCCGCGTTCGACGGCGAAACGGACGGCCGCCTCCACGTCATGGCGTTCGCCGACTCCTTCCTCGAAGTCCCCGCTGCTGGTGCCGCGGGGAGAAGCGGTACCGCGGGTGTTGAAGCGCAACACCGCGATGCCGGCCAGCGCCGGCAGCCGGTAGGAGGCCTTGCGGAAGACGTGGGAGTCCATGAAGCCGCCGTGCGTCGGCAGCGGGTGGAGCGTGATCAGCGTGGCTTTCACCGGACCCGATTCGGGCATGGCCAGCTCCCCCACCAGGGTGTGGCCGTCCTCCGTCTGCAGCTCGATGTTCTCGCGCCGGGCAGGCAGGACCGTGGAGGCACGGATGGGAACGGGGCCCTGGGCCTGGGTGAACTGGTACGACGCCGGATCAAAAGTCATGCCTGCCAGCTTAGCGACAGTGGGGGCACCCGACGTTCGGCCAGGTCAGCGGTAGCGGTAGCTGCGCGTCAGCCAGCAGTTGGTGTGCCAGTGCCGTCGTTCGGCCAGGCCTGCCGCGGCGCCGAAGAGGTGGTCGTCCTTCCAGACCACGAGGTGCGCGACACCGGGCAGCACCGCCGTGGAGCACTCCGGGCAGATGTAGGTCTTCTCGGCGTTTTTTGCGGTCATGGTGCGCACCATCCACTCACCGTCGGGGGCGCTTTCCCGGCGGGCAATTCCCGCCCGCGCACGTTCCAGGTCCAGTTCGGGAACGTCGCCGGCACTTTTCCGCCCTGCGCCCCTGCCGGAAAGGGAACCCCGGCCGGAAGGGGGACGGCGGGGACGGTTGGAGCGCGGCATGTATCCATTCTGCCCCAGCCGCGCCACTGCCCCTGGACGGCCTCCCGCACGGTGCGTCCCGCCGTCGGACACGGCCGGCCCGGGCCCACGCGATAGTCTGTACGGCGTGCGTCTTGTCATAGCCCATTGCTCCGTTGATTACGTCGGCCGGCTCAAAGCCCATCTCCCCCTCGCCACCCGGCTCCTGCTGGTCAAGGCTGACGGTTCCGTGCTGGTGCATTCGGACGGCGGTTCCTACAAGCCGCTGAACTGGATGAGCCCGCCGGCAACGCTCCGGGTTTCGTCCCCGGACGAGGTGGACCTGGAACTCGGGGTGGTGGAGCAGTGGACGGTGCAGTCCGCCAAGACCGATGACCGGCTGATCATCAACATCCACGAGAAGATCAGCGAGTCCTCGCACGACCTCGGGGTGGACCCCGGGCTGATCAAGGACGGCGTGGAAGCGGATCTGCAGCGGCTGCTGGCCGAGCAGATTGAAACGCTGGGCCAGGGCTACTCGCTGATCAGGCGTGAGTACTTCACGGCCATCGGGCCCGTGGACATCCTTGCCCGGGACGCCGATGGCGCCACGGTGGCCATTGAACTCAAGCGCCGGGGGGACATCGACGGCGTGGAGCAGCTCACCAGGTATCTGGAACTGCTCAACCGGGACCCTCTTCTGGCACCGGTGCGCGGCATCTTCGCCGCCCAGCAGATCAAGCCGCAGGCAAAGGTGCTGGCCAACGACCGCGGGATCGACTGCGTAACGCTTGACTACGACGCGATGCGCGGAGTGGACGACAGCGAATCCCGGCTCTTCTAGCCATTTCCATTGTTGCTTCAGGCACCTAAATAGCAGCATTCGAAGCAGGCCTCTTCGTCACCTGTTTTTTACCTAAATTTTCGCCTTTTTGCTGTTCGGGCCGTTGACCTGCGGGAACAGGCATGAAATTCTTATCTCAGTCTTTGTGTAGGTGTTTTTCATGCTCGCAAGACATGTTGCGAGCGCGAAGCTCCTGCAACGCCAGGCCCCTTTCCGGGCGTGGCAATCCAGGATTCTTCTCGCGGAGTGACCAAGGGCGGCACGAGGTGTGCCGGTCTTAAAAAGTTCCACAATGAGGAGAAATAAATGGCACAGGGAACCGTCAAGTGGTTCAACGCTGAAAAGGGCTTCGGCTTCATCACCCCGGACGACTCCGATGGCGATGTCTTCGTTCACTACTCCGAGATCCAGACCGGCGGCTTCAAGACCCTCGACGAGAACCAGCGCGTTCAGTTCGAAATCGGCCAGGGCGCCAAGGGCCCCCAGGCCACCGGCGTAACAGTCGTCTAAGTAAACCGCCCGGCCGCTTTCCGCGGCTGTCAGTGACAAATGGTCCCCGGCAATTTTGCCGGGGACCATTTTGTATTTGCGGAATTATGCAGTGGGAAATGCCACATTAAAGCCAAGGGCTTTCCAGCGGGGCATTTCCAGGCTGGCCGGACGGCCTCAGGTGACCAATTTGCGGACCAGCCGGGCGCCCTGTGCCAGGGACAGGCCCGGGAGGTACGCCCGCGTCAGCGCCCGGCCGATGGCGGGCAGGTGCAGCGGGTCCTGGTAATACAGGTAGAGCGCCCGGTACTCCGGCTTGAACCTGGATTTGAACGCCGCCAGGGAGCGGAAGCCGTAGACCGGTTCAAGCGCGTGGCCTACCAGATCCAGAATCCTGACGAGGTTCTGCGCACCCTCGTCAGTGGCGCCCGCTTCCGTGCTTTCGTCCCCCGTCTCCGTTTCCTCCCCGGCGGCTCCCGTCCCCGGCTGCACGTCCGGTCGGCTGGCCAGCGGTGAGCCGGAGAGGGAGATCATGTCCACCGAGTCCCGCAACTCGAGGACCGCAGAGGCGATCAGGAATTCCATCACGCCCGGGAATCCCTCGCTGCCCCGGCGCATGACGTCCAGTGTCCGGCTCACCAGCCGCCCGCCGTCGTACACAGGCAGCCAACTGGTCACACCGTGGACGGTGCCGTTGCCGTCCACCGCCAGGCAGCACAGGACTTCCTCGTCATCGAGCTCGTCCACTCCCCCAAGCGTGAAGCCCATTTCCGGAACCGACTTGGTGGCCGCCCACTCCTCGGACACTTCGTTCAGCCGTGACCGCAGCGCCGGCGGCAATGAGTGGTACGAGCCCCAGACGGCGTGGACCCCCAGCTTGGCGGCGCGGTTCAGCGCTGTCCGGACGTTCTGCCACTCCTTGCCCTTGAACTCGAGCTGATCCAGCGCCAGCCGGGTCTCCTGGGCAACGGCAACGCGGGAAAAACCGCGTTCCCTGAGTACCGGCCACATGGTGTCGTCGCAGGAATAGAGCGCGGGCACCAGGGCTTGGCTGCGGCAGTAATCCAGGAATCCCTCGGTCACCCGCTGCTCAGCCGCGCGGTCGCCGATCGCACCGCCCAGGGTCAGCGCCACGGTCCCGTGCTGCTGGAACGCCATGCCACCCGCGCCGTCGGGGCTGAACCAGTAGGTGTTGGGCTCCCAAAGTGCCATCCATGACAGAGGGCCCCCACCCTGGTGGAGCAGGTCCCGGGCGCGGTCCCGGTCCTGCCGCCCGAAGTTCAGGCCGTGGTGCCGGCCCACCAGCACCCACCACACGGCCACCAGGGCTACCAGCCAGAACACCGGGCCGGAATAGGCGAACAACAGCGCCTCGGCACTGTCCTGCTCAGGAAAGACCCGGCGGAAATGCTGTGGAATGGGCACCGGAACGTACTGCCGCGCCAGCTCGGCGAAGAGGCCCAGCAACCCGCCGTCGCGGGCCAGTCCCCCGGACAAAAACCAGGCCACCGTGTAGGAGCTGGCCAGCGCAAGCCAGGTTCCGCACACCACAGCACCGAGCACCCGGCGGGCGCCGGGACGGGTCTGCACGCGGAACTGCCGCCGGTTCAGCCACAGGACCACCGCCAGCAGCAACGGGACAACCACAAGGGGAAGCACGTGCGCGAAAGCCGAGGACAGCGGCGTGGCATGCGTCCCCTGCAGGCGGGACGGGACCAGGGCGAACAGGGCCAGGTAGACGGCAGCCAGCGCGGTAACAGCCAGCTGGATGGCCAGGGCGATGTTAAGCGCCAGCCGGCGGCCGCGGCGCATGCCGTCCGCGCAGATCAGCAGCAGGATGACCGGCACCACCGCCAGCGCCAAACCGAACGGTCCGGCAAATCCCGCCCGTCCTGTCTCCAGGCAGGACGCGTCAACCGTGGCACCGCAGTTGAACACCAGCTGGCTGAGGGTGGGCATCGGGCTCAGCACAACGTCGCGCAGCAGGGCCAACGGGCCCGTGGGCGCCCGTGTAATGCCGGTCAGGATGGGTCCCACGGCAAAGACCGCGACGGTGAGCGCCAGCAGGTTCCTGGTTTCGCGCCCGGTGGACCGGTGGCGGTGGAGACGGCCCTGGTCCCCCTGGATCCACCACCCGGCCAGGAGGCCAAGAAGCGCGCCGATGAGGCCGATCACCGTCTCGGCATGTCCCACATAGAGAACCAGGAGGAGCGAAATGGACAGCACCACAGTGCGGAGCCGGCGCTGCCACAGCAGGGTGATCCGGGCGCTGGCTGCCAGGCCGGCAGTCAGCACCGGGGCGTAAGGGCCAATCAGGTTGTCATCGGCCATGGTGTCCAGCCAGCCGTCCCCGACATAACCCGCCAGCTGGGTCACCAGGAGGAACACAGTGACGGCCGCGAACTGGCCGCCGAAGAACAGTCCGACGGCGGCCCGCCAACCCAGCCTGCGCTCGGCAAGTCCCAGCAGGAGGACCATCATCAGCGACGCCGCGATGTAAGCCAGCGGGTTGGTGGCGAAGAAGAGGCTGGTGAACAGTGACCACCACTGCCCGCCGCGCAGGCCGGGGCCACTGACGGAGGCGAGCTCCAGGAGCTGCTCCGGCGGCCCGTCCAGGAAGCTGCCGGTCAGGGCGGCGGTGGCGAGGAAGGCAATAACCACCCCGAGGGTGAACGGCATGGACTTCAGCGTGCGCAGCACCTGCTGCACTGCAGGGCGTCCGACGGCGGCCCACATCAGGGCGGCCGTGCGGTTGGGGTTCCTGGTGGTCACCACTGCATCCCCCACTGGCTGCCGAGGAACTGCAGGGCGTCGGCAAAGCGCTTGGATGAGGTGTCCCAGGAGTGGCCGGTATGGTCCACCACGTGCGCCTGCACCGTGAAGCCGGCGCCCTCCGCCGCCGCTGCAAGTGTCCGGAGGTTTGCCACGAACTCCGGATCGTTCTGGCCTGCGGTGAGGTACATGCCGTGGGACTCGAACCGTTGGTGTTTCATGATCTCCAGTGGAGTCTGCCGGGTGAATTCGTCGGGGTTTCCGGGGAAGGCTGCGTCGATGGTCTTCTGCCGTTCCTTGGCGATTGCGGGTTCCGCTTCGCTGGAGAAGGCCAGCACGTCGGCGTAGATGTCAGGGTGCCTGGTTCCCATTTGCACCGCGCAGGTGCCGCCGAAGGAGAAGCCGCCGATGGCCCAGTGGCTGTGGTTGGTGTCCAGCGCCAGGGTGGATCCAATCCACTGCGGCACGTCCTGTGAGAGGTAGGTATCCGCTTTGGCGATGCGGCTGTCCATGCACATGGTGTTGGCGGACTGCGAGCCATTGGGATCCGGAATGACCACCACCGGTGACACCCCGCCGTGGGCGGCGGCAAAGGAATCCATATGGCCGCGGATGGCGCCTCCGGTGAGCCAGTCGGCGGGACCGCCGGGCTGCCCGGCCACCAGGACCAGGACCGGCAGGGCGGGCCGGTTGGCTGCAAAGTAGGCCGGCGGAAGGTAGATATAGGCGTCCCGGGTGTTCATCCCGGACACCGTTCCGGGGATGGCGGCCTTACGCAGTTCGCCTCCGGCCGGCAGCTCCCCCTGCGGCTTCCAGCCCTGCAGCGGCAGGCCGTCGGGTTCCCCGGCATGGCGCATGAGGTCCTGCTCCAGGGCGGGAATGCGGGCCAGTGCCGTGCCCAGCAGGTCACTGACGGTCCTGTTCAGGCCGAAGTAGGCGTTGATCTGGATCGCAGACAGCAGCATCACCAGCAGCGCGGCGAGGAGCCCTCCCCCGCGGCCGCCCCAACTGGTCCGGGGCAGCCGGAGCAGGCACAGGAGCAGTGCCGCCACACCCGGCACCAGCCACAGCAGGACGGGGTCGGGCAGGTCCTCGGGGAAGATGGTGAAGATGTTGATGAGCGCCCAGTGCACCGTACCCACCAGGGCAAATGCGGCTGCCGCGGCGATGAGGATGCGGACAGCCCATGCCCGGACTCGATGGACCGGAACCATGGCGGCGCGCCAGGGTGGCACCAGGAGATAGGCGGCGCCGCCCATTCCCAATACCAGCACGGTTCCATAGAGTGGACCGTCGGTGAGCCGGATGTCTAAAAGCCAGTCCACGTTGGCTAGCGCCAGGTCCCCACGCCGATGACAGGACCTGCTTCCAGCCAGGAGGACAGTCCCGTGTAGGCGTCGAACTTCATGGCAAGGTGCAGGTCCTGCCCCTCGTAGCGGAGTTCGACGATCACCACGTCCGGCTGGACCTTCACCGCCTCCGCTTCGGTAGGCTTCCGGCGGCCCAGCAGCTCGAGGGAGCTGCGTTTGAATGTGTACTTGGGGCGGACGCTCAAGGAGATGAGCCTGAACCACTCAAGGTCATTGTCCTGATAACGACAAACCCCCATCTGCCAGCTGTTTCCAGCTACGCAAATGGAGGCGTCCACGGTGCCGAGGGCACGCCGCAGGTTGAAGCGGCGCACCCCCGAAAGGCACAGTGCAAAAATCAGCAATCCGAACGCGATTGCCAGTGCGATGAACGAAATACCCGGTGCGTCCATCAAGGTCGTGCTAGCGGATCCCAGCGGTAGCCGAGCCGCCCAACTGGGCGTTGTCAGCAACGATCACCACGCGGTTGTTATCGACCGAGAAGAACCCGCCGTCGACGTCCACCGCAATACGGTCTCCGGAAACCGGCTGGATTGCCAGTTCACCCTCGGCCAGGATCGCCAGCAGGGGCGAGTGGCCGGGCAGGATTCCGATTTCACCATCGCTGGTGCGGGCCTTGACCATCTTGGCCGCTCCGGACCACACAAAGTGGTCCGCTGCGACAATCTCAACCTCAAGCTCAGCCATATTACTTGGTCTGTTCCTGGATCTTGGCCCACTGGCGCTCAACGTCATCGAGGCCGCCGACGTTGAAGAACGCCTGCTCCGCGATGTGGTCGAGTTCGCCGTCGCAGATCGCCGCGAAGCCTTCAACGGTGTCCTTGATGGAAACCGTGGAGCCCTCAACACCGGTGAACTGCTTGGCGGTGTAGGTGTTCTGCGAGAGGAACTGCTGGATGCGGCGTGCACGCGACACGACGATCTTGTCTTCTTCGGAGAGCTCATCGACACCGAGGATGGCGATGATGTCCTGGAGTTCCTTGTTCTTCTGCAGGATCTGCTTCACACGGACGGCCGTGTTGTAGTGGTCCTTGCCGATGTACTGGGGATCCAGGATGCGGGAGGTGGACGTCAGCGGGTCAACGGCCGGGTACAGGCCACGGGAGGCGATTTCACGGGAAAGTTCCGTGGTGGCATCCAGGTGCGCGAAGGTGGTGGCCGGCGCGGGGTCGGTGTAATCATCTGCGGGAACGTAGATGGCCTGCATCGAGGTGATGGAGTGGCCCTTGGTGGACGTGATGCGCTCCTGCAGGAGGCCCATCTCGTCCGCAAGGTTGGGCTGGTAGCCCACGGCCGAAGGCATACGGCCGAGGAGGGTGGAAACCTCGGAACCTGCCTGGGTGAACCGGAAGATGTTGTCGATGAAGAGCAGCACGTCCTGGTTCTGCACATCGCGGAAGTACTCCGCCATGGTCAGCGCGGACAGGGCCACGCGGAGGCGCGTTCCCGGCGGCTCATCCATCTGGCCGAAGACAAGGGCGGTGTCCTTGAGGACGCCTGCCTCTTCCATTTCAACCCAGAGGTCGTTGCCCTCACGGGTACGCTCGCCAACACCGGCGAACACGGAAGTACCACCGAAGTTGCGGGCAACACGGGTGATCATTTCCTGGATCAGAACGGTCTTGCCCACGCCGGCGCCGCCGAAGAGGCCGATCTTTCCACCCTTGATGTACGGGGTGAGGAGGTCGATGACCTTGATGCCGGTTTCCAGCATCTCGGTGGAACCTTCGAGCGAAGCGAAGCTGGGAGCCTTGCGGTGGATGGGCCAGCGTTCGCTGATGTCCAGCTCCGACTCGGCAACGTCCAGGGGCTGGCCCAGCACGTTGAAGATGTGGCCCTTGACGCCGTCACCAACGGGAACGGAGATGGGGGCGCCGGTGTCCACCACGGAGGTGCCGCGGACAAGGCCGTCAGTTGCCTGCAGGGAGATGGCGCGCACGAGGTTGTCACCCAGGTGCTGGGAGGTCTCGAACGTGATGGTCTTGGTCTCACCGTTGAGAGTGATCTCGGTGGTGAGGGCGTTATAGATCGACGGGATTGCGTCAGCCGGGAATTCGACGTCGACAACCGGGCCGATTACGCGCGCAATACGGCCGGTTGCACCGGACGTTGCGGCTACGTGTTCGGTAGCAGTGGCAGTCATCTCTCTCACTTCATTCAGTAGATGGCGTGGGGTTAAGTTTATCTGTGGTGGTGCTGGTTCCGCGGAACCGAGGGGCTGGAGGCTACGACGCGAGGGCGTCGGCACCTGCAACAATCTCAGAGAGCTCCTGCGTAATTTCGGCCTGGCGGGCCGTGTTGCGCAGGCGCGTGTACTTCTTGATCAGGTCCGTTGCGTTGTCGCCTGCGGACTTCATCGCCCGCTGGCGGGCTGCAAGCTCGGAAGCTGCCGCCTGCAGCATGGCTGCGAAGATCCGCGATTCGATGTAGCGCGGCAGCAGGGCGTCAAGGACACGCTCCGTTTCCGGCTCGAACTCGTACAGCGGCAGGAGATCCGACTCAGATGCAGCCTGTTCTTCCACTACTTCCAGCGGGAGCAGGCGGATAACCGTCGGCTCCTGGGTAACCATGGACTTGAAGCGGGTGTAGACAACGTGGATTTCGTCCACGCCGCCCTCTTCGAAGTCAGTTGCGAATTCTGCCAGCAGCGCTTCGCCGATTTCACGGGCGGTGGCGAACTCTGGAGCGTCGGTTCCTCCGGTCCAGACCCGCGCATATTCGCGGTTCCGGAAATCGAAGTAGGCCTGGGCCTTGCGGCCCACGAGGTAGGTCTTGACTTCCTTGCCTTCGGCGTGGAGCAGCTCGTTGAGACCTTCCGCCTGCTTGAGGACACCGGCAGAGTAGGACCCAGCCAGGCCGCGGTCCGAGGTGATTACCAGGACGGCGGCACGGCGGATCTGCTCCGGCTCAGTGGTCAGCGGGTGGTCGATTTCGCTTTGGCTGGCGACAGCAGAAACGGCGCGCGTGATCGCGTTCGCGTAAGGCAGTGAAGCTGCTACGCGCGCACGGGCCTTCCCGATGCGCGAGGTAGCGATCAGTTCCATCGCCTTGAAGATCTTGCGCATCGACGTGGTCGAGCTGATCTTCTGGCGGTAGACCCGGATCTGGGCTCCCATACTTATCCTTTCCTAACATTCCGTAGCCGGGGTGCCGGGCCCTGGGGCCCGGCACACCGGCGGTGCGGAACTAGCGCTTCTGCTTGACGATCTTTTCCTGGTCGACTTCGCCCTCGGAGATAGCGTCATGCTCCTCGTGGCCGGCGCCTACCAGGTGGTTGTCACCCTCGCCGAAGAAGCCCTTCTTGAAGTCCACGATCGAGGACTTCAGAGCGGCAACGGTGTCGTCGTCCAGCACGTTGGTCTGGGCCAGCGTGGTCAGGATCGAGGACTTGTGGCGCAGGTGCTCCAGGAACTCGGCCTCGAAGCGGCTGATGTCCTCGACGGGAACGTCATCCAGGTAGCCGTTGGTGCCGGCCCAGATGGAGACGACCTGGTCCTCGACCGGGAACGGCGAGTACTGGCCCTGCTTGAGCAGTTCCATCAGGCGGGCACCACGGGTGAGCTGCTGGCGGGACGCTGCATCCAGGTCGGACGCGAACATCGCGAACGCCTGCATGTCGCGGTACTGTGCCAGGTCCAGCTTCAAGGTACCGGAGACCTTCTTCATGGACTTCACCTGGGCGGCACCGCCAACGCGCGACACGGACACACCCACGTCAACAGCGGGACGCTGGTTGGCGTTGAAGAGGTCGGACTGCAGGAAGATCTGGCCGTCGGTGATGGAGATGACGTTGGTCGGGATGTAGGCGGACACGTCGTTCGCCTTGGTCTCGATCAGCGGCAGGCCCGTCATGGAGCCGGCACCCAGCTCGTCGGAGAGCTTGGCACAACGCTCCAGCAGGCGGGAGTGCAGGTAGAAGACGTCGCCCGGGTAGGCTTCGCGTCCCGGCGGGCGGCGCAGCAGCAGCGACACGGCGCGGTAGGCTTCGGCCTGCTTGGACAGGTCATCGAACACGATCAGGACGTGCTTGCCGCCGTACATCCAGTGCTGGCCGATGGCCGAGCCGGCGTACGGTGCCAGGTACTTGAAGCCTGCGGGGTCGGACGCGGGAGAAGCCACGATGGTGGTGTACTCCAGCGCGCCGTTGTCCTCAAGGGTCTGGCGGATGGCGGCAATGGTGGACGCCTTCTGGCCGATGGCGACGTAGATGCAGCGGACCTGCTTGTTGACATCGCCCGAAGCCCAGTTGGCCTTCTGGTTGATGATGGTGTCGATCGCGATGGCGGACTTGCCCGTCTGGCGGTCGCCAATGATCAGCTGGCGCTGGCCGCGGCCGATCGGGATCATCGCGTCGATGGCCTTGAGGCCGGTCTGCATCGGCTCGTGGACCGACTTACGCTGGGTCACGCCGGGGGCCTGAAGCTCCAGTGCGCGGGTGGTCTCGGCCTTGATCTCGCCGAGGTCGTCGATGGGCACGCCCAGCGGGTCGACAACGCGGCCAAGGAAGGCGTCGCCAACGGGAACGGACAAAACCTGTCCGGTCCGGTGGACTTCCTGGCCTTCTTCGATGCCGGTGAAGTCGCCGAGGACGATGACGCCGATTTCGCGGACGTCGAGGTTCTGGGCCAGGCCCAGGGTGCCGTCCTCAAAGCGCAGCAGCTCGTTCGCCATGACCGAGGGAAGGCCCTCAACACGGGCGATGCCGTCACTAGCGGTGGTTACGCGGCCGACCTCTACGCGCTCTGCGTTCCCGGGTTCGTAGGACGCCGCGAACTCGTTCAGCGCATTACGGACGTCGTCGGCGTTGATGGTCAATTCGGCCATCTGCAGTCCCTGCTCTCCTGTTTGTGATCACCGCAAACGGTGACCGGGGTTTCTATCAGTTGTGTTGTGCTTGTCCGGCTAGCCGGCCAGCTGGCGTTGCAGTTCGCCCAGCCGGGTAAGGACCGAGGCGTCGAGCACCTCGTCACCTACCTGGACGCGGATGCCGCCAATGAGCGCCGGGTCAACGTTGATGTTGACCTTCAGTTCCCGCCCGTACAGATTGTTCAGGCCTGCCTGGAGGCGGGCCAGCTGCGTCTGCGACAAAGGACGGGTCACACTGACCGTTGCAATCCAGCGCTGCTGCCGCTTGGCCGCCAGTTCGGCAAACCGTTCCACAAGCCGGGTGGGCTTGATCCCGCGGGGCTGGCTGACTGCCTGCGTGATGAGGACTTTGGCTTCCTCACTGACGCCGGGCACCAGCTTCTCGGCAAGGGCGGACTTGGCTGCTGCGCTTGCCTGCGGTTCGGACAGAGCACGTTGTACCTCGTGGCTGGAGGCAACAGCCTGGTTGAAGGAAAACAGATCGTTTTCCAGTTCTTCCAGGCCAGTGATTCCGGAGGCAGAAACGGCCGACTTGTTTTCAGCAACGGAAATGACCACCGTTGCGGCAAGAGTCTCGAGTGCATCGCCGATGTCACGCGCCGATGCCCAGCGTGAGCTGGCCAGTCCGCCCGCGATCTCAGCAGCATCAGCGGAGACTTTTCCGCCAACCAGCTGCCTGACCAGCGCCGACTTTTCGTCGCCGCTGCGGGAGGGGTCAGTCAGGGCACGGCGCAAGCCAGCCGAGCTGTCCACCATTCCCAGAATTCCGAAGAGTTCCTTTGCCAGCTGCAGCGACGCCGTGGGAAGCTTCGCTTCCAACGCGGCCAGGGCTGTTGCCAGCGATTCGCTCGATACGCCTGCCATTACTTAGCTGCACCTGCGTTCTGGGACTCCAGATCTGCCAGGAAGCGGTCCACAACCCGTGCTGCCCGTGCGTCGTCGTCGAGCGACTCGCCCACGATGCGGCCTGCAAGGGTGGTGGCCAGGGTGCCTACCTCAGAGCGCAGCGACACAACGGCCGCCTGGCGCTCGGATTCGATCTGCGCGTGGGCCTGTGCGGTGATGCGGGCAGACTCTGCTGCCGCCTTCTCCTTGAGATCCGCGAGGATCTGGGCACCTTCGGCGCGGGCTTCCTCACGGATGCGGTTGGCTTCGGTGCGGGCGTCGGTCAGCTGCTGCTTGTACTCTTCGAGTGCAGCAGACGCCTCAGCCTGGGCCTTTTCAGCCTTGGCGATGCCGCCTTCAATGGCCTCGGCACGCTCGGCGAAGGTCTTCTCGAACATCGGGACAACGTACTTGACCACGATGAAGAAGAGGATGGCAAAGCCCACGAAGACAACCAGCATTTCCCAGGCATTGGGAACAAGGGGGTTGACGTCGCCTTCAGCGGCGGCTGAGATGATCAGCTGATGCATATTTCACCCGTCCTTATCTACTCGGTTCTGAATGTTCGCTGACGTTCTGAAGGTTTACTTGAGAACGAAAGCGAAGACCAGGCCCAGGATGGCGAGTGCTTCGGTCAGCGCCAGGCCAAGGAATGCGATCGGCTGCAGGACGCGCTGGGCTTCCGGCTGGCGTGCAACGCCGTTGATGTAGGCAGCGAACACGAGACCCACACCGATACCACCGCCGATAGCCGAGAGGCCATAGCCGATGAGGTTGAGGGAGCCGTTGATGGAGCCTTCCATTTTTTTTCCTTTCAAGATGCCGCTTTGTGCGGCAGGTTGTTTGGGTTGCTTCATCCCCGCGAGGGGAAGACTGTGGTGTGCCGGCGGAGCATAACTCCCCCGGCGGGGTGCCTAGTGGCTGTCGGCGTGCAGGGCGCCTTCGATGTAGATCGCGGTCAGCAGCGTGAAGACGTAGGCCTGCAGGACCATGATCAGGGCTTCGAGCATGTACATGGCGATGGCACCTGCAAGGACCAGGACCGAGGTGCCCTTCAGCAGGACGTTCTCCTGCATGATGAGGTACTCGATGCCGGAGCCGGCAATCATCACGATCAGGTGGCCGGCGAGCATGGTAGCGAACAGACGGAGGCTGTGCGTGACGGGCCGGACCACGAAGTTCGAGATGATCTCAATGGGGATGACGATCGGCAGGATGTACCACGGAACGCCCGAGGGGACGGTGGCCAGCTTGAAGTAGCGCAGGCCGTTCTTCTTGATGCCGATGGCGATCCAGGTGATGTAGACCAGGCCGGCCAGCACGTACGCTCCACCCACGTGCGAGAACGTGGGGAGCTGGAACACCGGGATGGCGCCGTAGATGTTGTTGACCAGGATGAAGAAGAACAGGCTGAAGAGCAGCGGGACGTACTTGATGAAGTCCCTGCCGCCGATGATGTCCTTGGCGATGCCGTTGCGGACGAAGCCGTAGGCGGCTTCGCCGGCGAACTGGAGCTTACCGGGTACCAGCTGCTGCTTGCGTGCGGCCAGCACGAAGAAGACGGCGATAAAGACGACAGAGAGGAGGACCAGCAGCATCTGCTTGGAGAATCCTTCTGCGGCACCCCACGGCAGGATTGCCGGCAAATGCATTTCGTTAATACCAGGAGGAGTGAACTCTCCTGAATCTTGGGCCGGGAGCGCAAGCGCGATCAACGCGTTTCCTCTCTGCAGTGTCCATCATTGGGCGTTGGGCGGGGTCCGGCAGCCTGACAGCCTGCTGTTCCCCCTGTGAAATTATTTGGCATTATCTTTTCCGTCCTGGGACGGTGCGCTGGGAGCATGGCGCTCATCAGCATTTTTGCGGGAACTGGTGAGGCCGTGCATGTGGGAAAGGTAGAAACCTCCGACGGCTCCGAGCAGAGCGCCTGCGAGCACAATCCAGCGCGTTCCCCACAGATAATCCAGTCCCCACCCTATCAAACTCCAGACGATGATTCCGCCAATGATGTAGCTGAATACAGCCATTCCAGCGTTGTAGCCGCCATCGGTGGAAGCATCGGAAGCAGCGGGCGCGGGGCCTTTGGATCCCCGTTTGCCGTGGGCGCCGCCCGTGGACTTTTTCGGATCACGCATCGGTCCCTCCCCTGTCTTCTGGATCGTTGTAGATCTGGAGGCGGGCCCGGCTGAAGCCATGGATCTCCGCAGCCTGCCAAAGGACGACGGCAACCACCGCGCCGATGATGAACCACCGGCCGTGGAGCCATTCCGGAGCACCGATGGCGAACAGGATCACGGCAAAGCCCACCACCTTGATGAAGTAGGTGGCGACAAACATGCCAATCGCCCCCGACGGGTTGCTGCGTCCCACGAAGTGCCCCACCAACAGGCTGATGCCAAAGAACAGCATCACCAGCAGGCCACCGAGGACGCTCGATACGGCGCCGGTGAACCCGTTAAGGAGTGCGGCCGGAATGGCACACAGCACAAGTCCGGCCGCTGCGGCGATGGAACTGCGCTTGAGCAGGTTCAGCCACAGGGAGGGCGTGGGACCGGAGGCGCCAACAGGACCATTGCCGGAGGCAGGTCCGGACTCGGCGTTGGAGGTCATTCGATCCCAATCGTCGGCACCACATGGCAATGGCCAGGAGGCAGGGGGTGGAGTGGCAGCTTGGGCTGCCCCTAAATTCTACACGAGATAGAAATAATTCAGAACCGGCGTTACGCCGTCGTTTCCCCGTTGCCGCGCGACAGGTAGGGCCACGCCGTGACCAGTCCCATGACCAACGTGGCAAAGATGTCCACCGCAAGCACGATTTGCCACGGGAAGATTGCGAACGCGAGGCCGCCGAAGGAGAGCACTGCCGTCCACAGGTACATCAGGATCACGGCGGTGCGGTGGGAGTAGCCGATGTCCAGGAGCTTATGGTGCAGGTGGCCGCGGTCCGCGGACCACGGTGAACGTCCACGGGCTGTCCTGCGCACCACTGCAAGTCCCAGGTCAAGCAGTGGAAGGAACAGGACGGCGAACGGAAGCAGGATGGGGATCACGGTTGAGATGCCGTTGGCGCGGTCGTAGAGGCCCGAGGAGATCTGCCCCGTGGAGACGACACCGGCCGCAGCCATGAGCAGGCCGATCAACATGGCGCCGGAATCGCCCATGAAGATCTTTGACGGAAACCAGTTGTGCGGCAGGAACCCCAGGCAGCCGCCTACCAGTACGGCCGTGATGAGGGTTGCCAGGTCCGAGTAGTCGAGCAGTACCGCGTTCCGGTGCACCCAGTAGGCGGTGAAGAAGAATGCCGTGCCGCCGATAATGGCCACCCCGGCGGCGAGGCCGTCCAGTCCGTCGATGAAGTTGAAGGCATTCATCGTGGTCACGATCAGCCCGGCTGTCAGCACCACCCGGAGCGTTTCGTTTTGCAGGTAGATGGGCTCTGGAATCCAGGGAACGATGGTCATCCGGACACCCCAAAGGGCCACCGCCAGGCCGGCTGCGCTTTGGCCGATCAGCTTGACCCACCACCGAATGTCCAGCAGGTCGTCCGCCACGCCCACCAGGACGATCACGGCCGCGCCGGCCAGGACGCCCCAGGGTGAGAAATTGTTCCGGTAAATGTCCTTGACGAAGAACGACTGGCTGGCCACAACCAGCGCCACCATGATGCCCAGGAAGATCGCGACGCCGCCCAGCCTGGAGACGGGGGTGGAGTGCATGTCCCGGCTGCGGATTGGCAGGTGCAGCTCAAGCCTGTGGCCCACCACCCGGGCGCCCCATGTGGCAGCGTAGGACACGATGGCAGCCGTCAGCCCCATGAGCAGGTACATGATCATGCGGCAGGCACCGTCCGGGGAGTAAGGGTGTCAAAGCCGTTCAGCTGCGTCGGCAGCCGGTCCATGGTGGAAGGGCTCACTGGCCGGGAATCTGTTCTTCGATAAATGAAACTTCTCCGTCGCCGAGCGCGCAGCAGGCAGTGCGCCAGACTTACGCGCAGCGCCTTACAGGGCTGTATTACAGTGGACTCTAGTCAAAGATACTAGTGCCACCGGCACCATGGCTCCGCGCCACACGGGCGCACAACAGGTGGGGAACTCCCTGGCGGCCATGCGGAAAGGACCCCCATGACCCCCCGCATTGCGGTTGCCGCTGTGACGTTTGACCGGCCCAAGGAACTGTCGGTCCTGCTGCATTCGATCAACGCGCAGAGCCGGCAGGTGGACACCATTTGCCTTGTGGACAGCGGCACCACCCCAGCTGCGGAGGTTGCGGCGGCGCACCCCAACGTCGACTATGTCCGTTCCCAGGCCAACCTGGGCGGCGCCGGGGGGTTTGCGCTGGCAGCGCTCAAGGCGGTTGCCAGCGGCGCCCGCTGGGTTTGGATGATGGACGACGACGCCGAGCCGGCCGATCCGGAATGCCTCGCCACGCTGCTTCGTGAGGCTGAGGCCCGCGACCTGGAAGCGGTGGTCCCCTTGGTGACAGCACCGGGCCATCCCGACCGGCTGTCCTTTTTCTTCCGCCTTGACGGCAAGGTCACGCACGACCGCGCGGAGGTTGAAAAGCTCGGCTTCCTGCCGGACGACGGGCACTTCTTCAACGGCGCGCTGATCCGGTCGGACGTGTTCTTCAAAGTGGGACTGCCGGATATGCGGCTGTTCATCCGCGGCGACGAGGTGGATTTCACCATTCGGCTCCGCAAGGCGGGGATCCGTTTCGGCACGGTGACCACCACCGCCATTACGCACCCCCATGCCTTCTCGGAAACCCAGCATGTCTACGGCGCCCGCTGGCACGTGATAGTTCCCGACTCCGCCTTCAAGCGCTTCTACTACTACCGGAACCGCGGCTACTTGATCCGGCGGTACTTCCGGGTACGCTCGTTCGTGGCGGACGTGGGCGGCTACCTGGGCTACTTCCTGCAGCGCCGCGACCTGCGGGGCTTTTTAAGCTGGGCGCGTTCGTTCAGTACCGGCCTCCGAGGCAAGGGCTTTGCCCCGCTGGAGGACCAGAAGTTCTAGGCCGGGCCCCGGTTTTTGATCCGCCGGGCAACCAGGAGCCACAGCAGGACCCAGGGCTCCCCCAGCACGCGGTAGGCAACACGGCGGGGATGCAGGAGCAGGCGCCAGGCCCACTCCAGCCCCATCCTGCCCAGCCAGCGTGGAGCAAGTTTCTGGACTCCCGCCAACTGTTCGATGGCGCCGCCCACGGCGCAGTAAACGGCGGGGGGCATGTCGCCCAGCCGCCGCTGCAGCACTTCCTCCTGGAGCGGCATGCCCAGGCCGAGCAGGACCAGCTGCGGCTGTTCGCGGTGCAGCCAAGCCACGGCGGCGTCCTCAAGGGCAGGACCCCAGCCCTCCCCCGGGAAGCCGGCAACATGGGCGTTCGGAACGATGTCCTTCAGCCTGCTCACAGCGCCCGCATTAGCTTCGGTGCCGGCGCCGATCACGGCGATCCGTTCAAGGCCGCGCACTTGGTGAAGTGCGGGCAGCCAGTCGGTGGAACCAAGCCGGTAATCCATCACCGGGCCCTCGGCGTTGCCGGTCCTCCCCCAGAGCCACAGCACCGGGGCGCCGTCCAGGAGCACGATGTCGCTTTCCTCATACAGCAGACGGAAGCCGTCGTCGGACAAGGTGAGCGTGACGCTGTGCAGGTTATGGCCCAGGACTGTACGGGTGGACCCGTCCTCGATGAACCGGTTGAGCTCCTCGACCAACTCCGGAACGCGCAGCGGTGTCGCGTGGACGTCCAGGACGGGAATCTGCTGGCGGTCCAGCGCCATCAAGGCTGCTGGTTCCCGGCCGGCGCAGTGGGTTCCGCGTCAGCAGCGGGGACAGCGGAGGAGCCGGACCCGCCGGGTGCGTGACCGGCGTCGTCCACCGCGTCTGCCGGGGCCGACTGTTCCGCCGCGGGTTCCTCTTCAGCCATGGGGATTTCACCCAGGCCCAGGATTCCCGGTACGTGTTCGCGCAGCCGGTCCAGGCTCACGGCGCCGTTGCGGACCACGCGCAGGACGGGTCCGGTGGCATCCACGATGGTTGAGGGCACGCCGGCTTCGCCTTCCAGCGGGCGGGGGCCGCCTTCCAGGTACACCTCCACCGAGTCGGCAAGCTGTTCCCGCGCGGCCGCGGCCGTCCCGGCAGGGGCCTGGCCGGTGCGGTTGGCTGAGGAAACCGCAAGCGGACCGGTCAGGGTCAGCAGTTCCAGGGCAACTTCGTCGGCGGGCATCCGCAGCGCAACGGTTCCCTTGGTTTCGCCAAGGTCCCAGTCCAGCGACGGCTGCGCATGCAGGATGAGGGTCAGGCCGCCGGGCCAGAAGGCCTCCGCCAGCTTGCGGGCGTCCGCCGAAACCTCGGTTGCCAGGCCGTCCAGTGCGTTGATCCGCGGAATCAGGACCGGCGGCGGCATGGCGCGGCTGCGCCCCTTCGACACCAACAGCATGGTGACGGCCTGCGGCGAGAATGCGTCCGCGCCGATGCCGTAAACCGTGTCCGTGGGGAGCACGACGCACTTCTTTTCGCTGATGGCACGCTGGGCGTGTTCCAGGCCCCGGGCCCGCTCGTCATCAATGGTGCAGTCATAAGTTGTGGTCACTGGCCCATTCTTTCATTTCCGTGTGGACTGGTTGGTCCGCGAGCACGGCACTGGTGGCGCGCTCCTTGCCGTTCAGGTCCACGTGCGTGGTGATCGCTGTCCAGGTTCCACTCCTGCCAAGCATTGCGGCAATCCAGCCGGCCTGGACTTCGGCGTGTTCCATCACGAAGTAGCCCCCGGCCCGCAGCAGCCGGGCAGCGGAGGCCGCTGCCGCCGTCGGAAGTTCCATGCCGTCCGCTCCCCCGCCGTACAGGGCCTCGGGAGGATCGTGCAGGGCTACTTCGGGTTCGTTGGGGATGGCTTCGGCGGGTATGTACGGCGGGTTGGAAATGACGACGTCGACAGTTCCGTCGAGTTCCGCGAAAGCGTCGCGCAGGTCCCCCAGGATGAGGTTGACGCCCAGCGGCGCCAGATTCTTTGCCGCCCAGGCGTGCGCGAAGGGGCTGTACTCGACGGCGTGGACTTCCGCGCCGGGTACCTCGTGGGCGATGGAGCCTGCGATGGCACCGGAGCCGGTTCCCAGGTCCACGATCCGGGGCTGTTGCATGCCTTGGACATGGTCAATGGCCAGCTGCACCACGGTTTCGGTCTCTGGCCGCGGTATGAACACGCCAGGCCCCACGGCCAACTCCAGGTAGCGGAAGTGCGCCACCCCGGTGATGTGCTGCAGCGGGATGCGGCGCGCACGTTCGGCCACGAGTTCGGTATAACCCTCCGGCACCGGAGTGTCACCCAGCATCAAAGACCGGAGGCGCCCCAACCCGACGTTGAGCAGGTGGTCTGCCAGCAGCTCGGCGTCGGCCCGCGGGCTGGGCACGCCGGCTTCCGCCAGGAGTGCCGCAGCCTCACGGACCGCCGCTGCCAGGGTCCGGGACGGCGCCGCGGAGGAGGGGTCGGTCATGGGCATGAATTCCGGTCAGTCGCCGATGGCGTCCAGTCGGGCCTGCTCATCCATCTCGATGGCGGACTGGATGACCGGTTCCAGGTCGCCGTTCATGACCTGGTCCAGGTTGTACGCCTTGTAGCCGGTGCGGTGGTCCGCAATCCGGTTTTCCGGGTAGTTGTAGGTGCGGATGCGCTCCGAGCGGTCCATGGTGCGGATCTGCGACTTGCGCTGGGCCGAGTTTTCGGCGTCGATCTGCTCCTGCTGGTGCGCCAGGATGCGTGCCCGCAGGACGCGCATGCCGGCTTCGCGGTTCTGCAGCTGCGACTTCTCGTTCTGCATGGCCACCACGATGCCGGTGGGAAGGTGCGTGATGCGGACGGCGGAGTCCGTGGTGTTCACGGACTGCCCGCCCGGACCCGAGGACCGGTAGACGTCGATCTTGAGGTCGTTCTGGTTGATCTCGAGTTCTTCGGGCTCGTCCACTTCGGGCAGTACAAGTACGCCTGCGGCGGACGTGTGGATGCGCCCCTGGGATTCGGTGACGGGCACACGCTGTACGCGGTGCACGCCGCCTTCGAACTTGAGCCGGGCATAAACACCTTCGGCGGGGTCGTTGGAGTTACCCTTGACCGCCACCTGGACGTCCTTGTAGCCGCCAAGGTCGGATTCGGTGGCGGAGATGATTTCGGTTTTCCAGCCGCGGGACTCCGCGTACCGTGTGTACATGCGCAGCAGGTCGCCGGCGAACAGTGCAGCCTCGTCGCCGCCTTCACCGCCCTTGACCTCCAGGATCACGTTGCGGGCGTCGTCAGGATCGCGCGGAATGAGGAGGCGGCGAAGCTTGGCCGCAGCCGTTTCGAGGGAAGCCTCCAGCTCTGGCACCTCGGCAGCGAACTCGGGATCTTCGGCTGCCATCTCCTTGGCAGCGGCAAGGTCGTCCCGAAGTCCCTCCCACTTGTGATAGGCCTCAACAATGCCATTGAGCTGAGCCGACCGCCGCCCAAGCTTCCGGGCCAGCCGCTGGTCAGCATAAACAGCAGGATCCCCGAGCTGCGCCTGGATGGCATCATGCTCATCAAGCAGGCCCTGTACGGACTCAAACATCTATAAACCTCTTTCGACTTGTACAAGTCTAGTAACGCGACGGCTAGGGCACGAAGCGGGACGGTGGCGGCACTACCAAGCCGCGCGGGTTTTCCGCCCCGGGAGTGGCATCGGGCCTGCCGGAGCTGGGCGGCGAACGATCGAAGATCGAAGCCGCCCAGCGTAGGGGCGGGGGCGGCAAAATCCGAACGACAAAGGCGGGGGCGGCAAAATCCGAACGACAAAGGCGGGGCCGGCAAAATGCGTCGGCCCCGCCCCTGGTGAAACTACTTGTCGTTATCCGACTTCGCACCAAGCGTCGTCTTCTGCACCTGCATGAGGAACTCGACGTTGCTCTGGGTTTCCCGGATCTTGTTGGTGAGCAGTTCAAGGCTCTGCTGGGTTTCGAGTCCGGAGAGGACGCGGCGCAGCTTCCACATGATCTTGACTTCTTCGGGCGAGAGTAGGTTTTCCTCGCGGCGGGTGCCGGACGCGTTGACGTCCACGGCGGGGAAGATGCGCTTGTCGGCCAGCTGGCGGGACAGGCGCAGTTCCATGTTGCCGGTGCCCTTGAACTCTTCGAAGATGACCTCGTCCATCTTGGAACCGGTCTCGACGAGGGCGGTGGCCAGGATGGTGAGCGAACCGCCGTTTTCGATGTTGCGGGCGGCGCCGAAGAAGCGCTTGGGCGGGTAGAGGGCTGCCGAGTCGACGCCGCCGGACAGGATACGGCCGGAGGCCGGTGCTGCCAGGTTGTAGGCACGGCCCAGTCGGGTCATGGAGTCGAGGAGGACCACCACGTCCATGCCCATTTCCACGAGGCGCTTGGCGCGTTCGATGGAAAGTTCAGCCACGGTGGTGTGGTCGTCGGCGGGGCGGTCGAAGGTGGAGGCAATGACCTCGCCCTTGACGGTGCGCTGCATGTCCGTGACTTCTTCGGGGCGTTCGTCAACCAGCACCATCATGAGGTGGACCTCAGGGTTGTTGGTGGTGATTGCGTTGGCGATGGACTGCAGGATGAGCGTCTTGCCGGCCTTGGGCGGGGACACGATCAGGCCGCGCTGGCCCTTGCCGATGGGTGCCACGAGGTCGATGACGCGGGGACCGATCTTCTTGGGATCGGTCTCCAGGCGCAGGCGCTCAGACGGGTACAGCGGAACGAGCTTGGCGAACTCGACGCGGTCCTTCAACTCTTCGGGCGTCTTGCCGTTGACGGAGGTGACGCGGACCAGGGCGTTGAACTTCTGGCGGTTGGACTGCTGGTTGCGGTCCTCGCCTTCCCGGGGTGCACGGATGGCGCCGACTACGGCGTCGCCCTTGCGCAGGTTGTACTTCTTGACTTGGGCGAGCGAAACGTAGACGTCGTTCGGACCCGGCAGGTAGCCGGAGGTGCGGATGAATGCGTAGTTCTCCAGGACGTCCAGGATGCCGGCGACCGGCAGCAGGACATCGTCCTCGGTGACCTCGACGTCGTCCACATCCGGGCCCTGGTTGCGGCCGCGGCGGCGGTCGTTGCGGTCGCGGAAGCGGTCGTTGCGCGAGTTGTCCCGGTCCTGGCCGCCGGAGCGGTCGTTCCGGTCGCGGCGGTTGCGGCGGTTGCGGCGGCTTCCGCCGTCTGAATCGTCGTTGTCGCGGTTGTCCCGCCCGCCTTCGCGCTGGCCTGCCTCGCGGCTGCCCTGGTTGTCGCGGCCGCCATCGGAATCGCGGTCGCGGCCGCGGGTACGGCCGCCTTCGCGGCGCTCGGTGCGCTGGCCGGCGTCGCCTGCTTCAGTTGCAGGGGCCTCGGTGCGCTGCTCGCCGGAACGCTGTTCCGCGGCCGGCTGCTCTGCCGGGGTCTCCACCGGGGCTTCCTGGACGGAGGCGGCAGCGGCTTCGCTGCGGCGGCGGTTGCGGGTGCGCGGCTGGCGGCGCTCAGCAGCACCTTCCGTTGCCTCGGGTGCTTCCGCAGGAGCGGCCGACGGCGCCTCGACAGTCGCGGTGGCGGGTGCGGCGGTCTCCACGACGGGAGCTTCGACTGCAGGGGCAACCACTCCGTCACTGACGGCGCGGCGGCTGCGGCCGCGTCCACGGGCACGGGTGCCTTCCGCTGCAGGAGCTTCTGCGGCAGGGGCCTCCGGAGCAGAAGCAGGTGCGGTTGCAGCCGAAGCCACGGTGCTTTCCGGAGCCTTTTCCGCTGACTTCGCGGGGGCCTTGGCGGTGAGGGTCCCTGCGCGATGGGCGGAGATGGCCGAGACCAGGTCCCCCTTGCGCATGCGGGATCCGCCGGAGATACCGAGCTGGCTGGCAAGGGCCTGCAGCTGGGCGAGCTTCAGGCCGGCGAGGCCGCTGCTCTTGGCGGGTGCGGCCGTTGATTCGGCAGCAGAAGTTGTGTGTTCCACAGCTGGTGACAGCTCAGTGGTTTCGGTCACGAAGGATCCTTCCCCCTCGACGGCGTCCAGACTGGGAGCTGGACGCGATGATTTGATCTGGGCTGCAGTTCAGATCTGCAGCCGGGATTGTTCGGCCTTGCCGGTTGGATTTCGGCCAGCAGGGCCGGATACTGATTCACCTTGCGCTGCGCCCATGGCACAACGCCGGGCTGACGGTTCAGGGGCAGTTGGATGCTGCGGATTCCTGCGACAGACCAAGCAGGCGGCACCGGAATACATTCACAGTGGTAGATCAAACAGCAACTGAATGCAGGAGCAGATCAGATAGGCGGAATTACCGCCGGTGCAAGTCCACCTTAGCACCTTCGACGTCCACTGCGAGCTTCAGCACGCGCCAGCCGATGTCCGGCGTGTTCTCTTCCGTGAAGGCCTGGATGAAGGCCAGTGCATCGGCAGCCTGGAGCTCACCGTCGGCCAGGACCAGGACGGTGGGCCCTGCCCCGGAAACCACCGCCGCGTAGCCGGCCCGGCGCAGCGCGCCGATCAGGGCCGCGCTGGGCCGCATGGCCTCTGCACGGTAGCTCTGGTGCAGGTAGTCTTCCGTGCCCGGCAGCAGGAATTCGGGCTTTTGCGTCAGCGCATGGATCAGCAGCGCTGCCCGGCCGGAATTCATCGCCGCGGCGTGGTGCCCCACCGATGCGGGCAGGAGGGCGCGGGCAGCTTCGGTGGAGAGCTCGAAGTCCGGCACCGCCACGATGGGAATGACGGACCCGGCAACGGTGGCACTGGTGCTGCTGTACTGTTCACTGTCCTGCCATGACAGCGCCAGTCCGCCGAAAATCGCCGGTGCCACGTTGTCCGGGTGGCCCTCCAGTTCGCTGGTGAGCTGCAGGATCCACTCCTTTCCACGCTGGCTTTCTGCCGGCACCATGGCATTCGCGGCCGAAACTGCGGCAACCACGGCGGAAGCAGAAGAACCCAGCCCACGCCCGTGCGGGTTCACGTTCCTGGCGGTCACTTTCAGTCCACCGTGGCGGTAGCCCAGGCGTTCCAAAGCGGCGTCCATGGCCCGTATTACCAGGTGGCTGGCGTCCCGCGGCAGGGTGTCGGCACCCTCGCCGCTGAGCTCGAACACGAGTTCGTCCGTGTCCAGGCTCTCCACCGTCAGTGTGTCGTGCAGTGCCAGTGCCAGCCCAAGGCTGTCGTAGCCGGGCCCAAGGTTGGCGGTGGTAGCGGGAACGCGGACGGTGACGCGCTGGCCCGGCTCAATCAGTTGCAGTCCGACGGCGGCCTGCGAGGTGGTGTCCAAGGCTATTTTTCTTCCAGTCCCAGCTCAGCGGCAACCGTGACGACGTCGTTCGGAACCTTGACCGGCTGGACGTCGCTGCCGTCTTCGGTACGGAGGGCCCACTGGGGGTCCTTGAGTCCGTGTCCGGTAACGGTGATGACGATCTTCTTTCCGCTGGGAACTTCGCCGGCGGCATGCTTCTTGAGCAGGCCTGCCACCCCGGCAGCGGAACCGGGCTCCACGAAGACGCCTTCCTTGGATGACAGCCAGCGGTGGGCGTTCAGGATCTCTTCATCGGTGACGGCGTCAATGAGCCCGCCCGATTCGTCACGGGCGCCCACGGCCCCGTCCCAGGAGGCAGGGTTTCCGATGCGGATGGCGGTGGCGATGGTATCGGGTTCGGTGATGGGGTGGCCCGCAACAAAGGGTGCAGCCCCGGCTGCCTGGAAACCCCACATGGCGGGGGTCTTGGTGGACACTGCGGGCAGGGTGCCGGCAGTGTCGGACTCGAAGGGAGCGGAGTATTCCTTGTAGCCCTTCCAGTACGCGGTGATGTTGCCGGCGTTCCCGACAGGCAGAACGTGGATGTCGGGTGCATCGCCCAAGGCGTCCACCACTTCAAAGGCGCCTGTCTTCTGGCCCTGGATGCGGGCAGGGTTGACGGAGTTCACCAGGAAGACGGGGTAGGACTCCCCCAGCTTGCGGGCGATGTCCAGGCAGTTGTCGAAGTTGCCGTCCACCTGCAGAAGCGTGGCGCCGTGGGCGATCGCCTGGCTGAGCTTGCCCATGGAGATCTTGCCTTCCGGCACCAGGACGGCGCACTTGAGGCCGGCAGCGGTTGCGTAGGCGGCGGCGGACGCGGACGTGTTGCCGGTGGAAGCACACACCACTGCCTTGGCCCCAGAAGCGACGGCGGCAGTCATGGCCATGGTCATGCCGCGGTCCTTGAAGGAGCCGGTGGGGTTCATGCCTTCCACCTTGAGGTAGACCTCGGAACCGGTCAGTTCCGAGAGCTTCTGTGCGTGCACCAGCGGGGTGCCGCCCTCGCCCAGGGTGATGACCCTGGTGGACTCCGTCACGGGCAGACGGTCAGCGTATTCGCGGATGACACCGCGCCATTGGTGAGCCACTTAGACTCCTTCTACCCGCAAAACGGATGTAACTGAATTGATGACGTCCAGGCCCTTCACGGCCTCGACGGTGGCTGCAAGGGCAGCCTCTGACGCGCGGTGGGTGACGATCCGCAGTTCGGCAGATTCCACCTTGGAACCGGCATCGCGGTGGATGGTCTGCCGCATGATTTCAATGGAGACGCCGTGCTCGGCGAACAGCTGCGCAATTTTGGCCAGCACACCGGGCTGGTCCGCTACATCCAGGCCGATGTAGTAGCTGGTGGTGGCTGCGTCGATGGGCAGGGCGGGGACGTGGCCCGTGGTGGTTTCGGTGCGCCCGGGACCGCCCAGGACCAGCCGGCGTGCTGCCGAGACGAGGTCGCCCAGGACGGCGGAGGCGGTGGGAGTGCCGCCGGCGCCTTGGCCATAAAACATCAGCTCACCGGCGTTCTCAGCCTCGATGAACACGGCGTTGAATGCGCCGCGGACTGCGGCGAGGGGGTGTTCACGCGGCAGGAGGGTGGGGTGCACACGGACGGACACGCCTTCCTTGCCGTCCGCGTCAACGAGTTTTTCCGCGATGGCCAACAGCTTGATGACGAAGCCGGCGTCCTTGGCCGCGGCAATGTCCGAGGCGCTGACGGACGTAATGCCTTCGCAGTGGACATCGTCCAGGGAGAAGCGGGTGTGGAAGGACAGCGAGGCGAGGATGGCCGCCTTCGCGGCGGCGTCGTGTCCTTCGACGTCGGCGGTGGGGTCAGCCTCCGCGTAGCCAAGCCGCTGGGCTTCGGCGAGGGCGTCGGCGAACTGTGCGCCGGTGGTGTCCATCTGGTCAAGGATGAAGTTGGTGGTGCCGTTGACGATGCCCAGCACCCGGGTGATCCGGTCTCCGGAGAGGCTGTCGCGAATGGGCCGGAGGATGGGGATGGCTCCGGCGACGGCGGCCTCGTAGGAAAGCTGGACGCCTGCTTTGTCGGCCTCTTCGTAGAGCGTGGGGCCATCCTGGGCCAGGAGCGCCTTGTTGCCGGTGACCACGCAGGCGCCGTTGCGCAGTGCGGAGAGGATCAGTGTGCGGGCCGGTTCGATGCCGCCCATCAGCTCGATGACCAGGTCGGCGTCTTTGACCAGGGTGTCGGCGTCGGTGGTGAAGAGCTCCTGGGGCAGGTCCACGTCGCGGGGGGCGTTGACGTTGCGCACGGCAATCCCGCTGAGCTGGAGCCTGGCTCCGGTGCGGGCAGCAAGGGCATCAGCGTCCTCAATCAGGATCCGCGCAACCTGGGCCCCAACGTTGCCACAGCCCAGGAGGGCTACTTTCAGCGTTCGCATTTCCGTCATTCAGGCTCCCATGTCGCGGCTCAGCAAATCTTCTTCGGTTTCCCCGCGGACAATCAGCCGGGCAGATCCGTCGCGCACCGCGACAACGCCCGGCCGGGCCAGATAGTTGTAGTTGCTCGAGAGGGCCCAGCAGTAGGCGCCGGTTCCCGGGACAGCGAGCAGATCACCGGCTGCCACGTCCTCGGGCAGATATACATCTCTAACAACTATGTCGCCGCTCTCGCAATGTTTGCCCACCACGCGGGACAGCTGCGGGGCTGCGCCGGACGTGCGGGAAGCCAGGACAGCCGAATAATCCGCGTCGTACAGCACCGGACGGGCGTTGTCGCTCATGCCGCCGTCCACCGAAACATAGCGGCGGGGATACGTAACGTTGTTGCCCGCGTCACCGTCGCCGGAAGCCCCGGGAGCGTCCACGCGGACGGTCTTCAGGGTGCCCACTTCATACAGCGTGAACGTGGTGCTGCCTACGATCGCGCGTCCGGGCTCGATGGAGATGCGCGGCGCGTCGATGCCCAGCTCCGCGCAGGTGGAACGCACGACGGCGGCCATTGCGTTCGCGATCTCCGCTGCGGGGCGGGGCGTGTCCACCGGCGTATAGGCGATGCCGTAGCCGCCGCCGAGGTCCAGTTCCGGCATGGTGATGGAGTACTTTTCCTGCATGGCCGCCAGGAAACGCAGCAGCTTCTCTGCGGCCATGGCGAAGCCGTCCGGCTCGAAAATCTGCGAGCCGATGTGGCAATGCAGGCCCAGCAGCTCGATGCCCGGGTGCGCCGCTGCCGCTGCCACGGCTTCCTCGGCGGCGGAGACACCGGCTTGGTCCGTGGTATCCGCGGCCATGGAGAGGCCGAACTTCTGGTCCTCGTGGGCGGTGGCGATGAATTCGTGCGTGTGGGCATGGACCCCGGGGGTGAGCCGCAGCATGACCTTCGCCTGCTCACCGCGGGCCTGCGCCAGGGCGCCGACGCGGTCCAGCTCAGCCAGGCTGTCCACCACGATCCGGCCCAGCTTCATGTCCAGCGCGCGGTTCAGTTCGGCGTCGGACTTGTTGTTGCCGTGCAGGGCCACCCGCTCCCCCGGAATGCCGGCCCGGGCAGCCACGGCCAACTCGCCGCCGGACGCAGTGTCCAGGCGCAGGCCTTCCTCTTCCACCCACTTCACTACTGCGGTGCACAGGAAGGATTTCCCGGCGTAGTACACGTCCACGCCGCCGCAGATATCGGCGAAGGCAGAGTCAAACGAGTCCTTGAAGGCGCGGGCACGGGAACGGAAGTCGGCCTCGTCCATGACGAACAGGGGCGTGCCGAACTGCTCCTTGAGTGCCTGCACGTCCATTCCGCCGACGGTCAGGGCACCGGAGCCATCGCGGGAGACGCTGCCGGCCCACATGGGCCGGTGCAGTTCATTCAGGTCCGCAGGAACCTGCAGCCATTCCGGGGCAAGCGGGGACGCGGCAGTGCTTGGGGATACTGGCATGGTGCTTACATCCGTTCCGGCGCGGACACGCCGAGCAAGTCAAGGCCGTTGGCCAGTACCTGGCTGGTGGCGTCATTGAGCCACAGCCGGGTGCGGTTGAGGTCGGTGACGGGTTCTTCACCCATGGGGGCGATCCGGCAGGCGTCGTACCAGCGGTGGTATGCACCGGCGATGGCCTCGAGGTGCCGTGCCACCCGGTGCGGTTCCCGCAGTTCGGCGGCCTTGGCCACAATCGACGGGTAGCTGCCCAGGTGGGACAGCAGTTCGTTTTCGGTTGGGTGGTCCAGGAGCGCAGCGTCGAAGCTGTCCTGGCCGTCCACCTGCCGTTCCACCCCGGCAGCCACGGCGTTGCGGGCTGCGCCGCGGGAGCGCGCGTGGGCGTACTGGACGTAGAACACCGGGTTCTCGTTGCTGTGCTTCTTCAGCAGTTCCGGATCGAGCGTCAGCGGCGAATCGGCGGGGAACCGGGCCAGTGAGTAGCGCACCGCGTCCTTGCCCAGCCAGTTGATCAGGTCCTTGAGCTCGATAATGTTGCCGGCCCGCTTGGACAGCTTGGCGCCGTTCACGGACACCAACTGGCCGATCAGCACCTCGATGTTGACTTCGGGATCGTCGCCGGCGGCGGCAGCGATGGCCTTCAGCCGGTTGATGTAGCCGTGGTGGTCCGCACCCAGGAGGTAAATCTTTTCCGTGAAACCGCGGTCCTTCTTGGACAGGTAGTAGGCTGCGTCGGCGGCGAAGTAGGTGGGCTCGCCGTTGGCGCGGATCATCACGCGGTCCTTGTCATCACCAAAGTCCGTGGTCCGCAGCCAGACCGCCCCGCCGTCGTCGAACACGTGGCCCTGTTCGCGCAGGCGCGCCACGGCACTTTCGATGGCGCCGGCGTCGTGCAGTTCCTGCTCAGAAAAGAAGACGTCGAACTCAACGCCGAAGTCCGCCAGGGTGGCCTTGATGTCCTTCATCTGGGCTTCGTAGGCGGCGGCGCGGATCACCGGCAGGGCGGCAACTTCGGTGAGTTCCCTGATGTCCGGATGCGCCGAAAGTACCTCATGCCCCAGGTCGGCGATGTACTGCCCGGGGTAGCCGCCGTCGGGCACGGGAAGGCCATGCAGCCGGGAGTACACGGAGTTGGCGAAGGTGTTCATCTGCGAGCCGGCGTCGTTGATGTAGTACTCGGCCGTAACATCGGCGCCGGATGCGCGCAGCACGCGCGCGATGGAGTCGCCCAGCGCGGCCCAGCGGGTGTGCCCAATGTGCAGCGGACCGGTGGGGTTGGCAGAGACGAACTCCATGTTGACCGTGTGCCCGGCGAGCGCTGTGTTGGTTCCGTAGTCCGGGCCGGCCTCGACGATGACCTTGGCCAGGGCACCGGCGGCTGCGGCGTCCACGGTGATGTTCAGGAAGCCCGGGCCGGCGATGTCAACGGCGGAAACACCGTCGATGGCCTTGAGCCGGCTGCTCAGGATGGAGGCGAACTCGCGGGGGTTGGTGCCCGCCTGCTTGGCCAACTGCAGGGCAATGTTGGTTGCCCAGTCGCCGTGCTCCCGGTTCTTGGGTCGCTCCACGCGCACGTCAGCCGGAATGGCTGATACAGCAAGGGCGATGTCGCCGGCGGCGACGGCGTCCTTGAGGCAGGCGGATATGGCGAGGGAAAGTTCTTCGGGAGTCACCCCTCTAGCCTACCGGGGGCCAGTGACAGCAAAGAATTTGGCGGCCTTCACTGCGTCCGGCTTCACGCCAGGGAGTGGGCACTGCCACATCGTGAACCATTCGGGCCCATCCGGCGTTGACTAAACCGTAGCCAATGCCGCACGGCATCCGCGACCCGGTACCGCCCCAAGAGTGAAACGAGAGCCTTCATGAGACCCTCCAGCCCGGAAAGCCTTTCCGCGTCACGGCACGCAGTCCGCAACAGTCTCCTTGCCGGTATTGCCGGCCTGTCGCTGGCGGGGACCGTGGCCGGTTGCGCACCCTCATCCGCCGACAACACACCCGGCACCGCCGGGGCCCCACCGGCGCCCTCTTCAGGATCTTCCTCCCTGGCTGCCAGCGGCGCCGGTTACAAGGACGGCACCTACAGCGCCGACGGAAGCTACGTCTCGCCCAACGGCACCGAAACTGTGGGCGTCCAACTGACGCTTGCCGCCGGGAAGGTCGCGGACGTGCAGATCACCCAGCACCCGTCCAATCCGAACACCCGCAAGTTCCAGGGCCAGTTTGCCGGCGGCATCGCAGCCCAGGTGGTGGGCAGGAACATCGATGAACTGAACGTCTCCAAGGTTGCCGGTTCCTCGCTGACCAGCGCAGGCTTCAACCAAGCGGTGGAGAAGATCAGGTCCGAGGCACGGTAGGTAGTTCCGGTGGCGGACTGGGAGGACTTTTCGTTCCAGGGGATCGGCACTGACTGGACGGTCAGCACTCCCCTGCCGTTGCCCGCGTCCGTTCGCAAACGGCTGTTGGACCTGGTTGAAAAGTTCGACCGCGACTGGTCCCGTTTCCGCTCCGATTCTTTGGTCGCGGAACTCGCAAGGGAGCCCGGGCGCTACGAATTCCCGGACGAGGCCGCCCCGCTTGGCGAGCTGTACCGGCTGCTCTACCGGCTTACCGGTGGGGCCATGACGCCCTTGATTGGCGGCAGCCTGGAGCGCCTGGGATACGACCCCGCGTACTCGCTCCGGCCGGCCGGCCCACCCCTCCCGGCGCCGGAGTGGGAAGCGATCCTTACCTGGTCCGGAACAGTCCTGGTGGCCAGCGCCCCCGTGGTGCTGGACATCGGAGCTGCCGGCAAGGGCCTGCTGGTGGACCTGGTCGCAGCGGAACTGGACGCCGCCGGCGTGGACGGATTCGTCATCGATGCCAGCGGAGACCTCCTGGCCCGCGGCGCAGGCCCCCTCAGCGTGGCGCTTGAACATCCCTACAACCAGGCGCAGGCGATCGGCTTGGTCAACCTGGACGGCCGGGCCCTGTGTGCTTCCGCTGCCAACCGCCGTGCCTGGGGCGACGGACTTCACCACGTGCTGGACGGAACCACCGGGCAGCCGGTGCGCACCGCCGTCGCCACCTGGACATTGGCCGGCACTGCCATGGTGGCCGACGCGCTCGCCACGGCGCTCTTCTTCGTTCCCGGCGCCATGCTTCAGGAAACGTTCGATTTTTCTTGGCTGACCGTCTTTTCCGACGGCAGCGCCGCCTATTCCGCCGAATTCGAAGGGACGCTTTTTTCATGAGCCCCGTGGAAACGCCGCAGGCCCGCCTGGTCCGGCCGCTGGCCGGCCGCTTGGACACCATCGTTGGCAGGTTCACCATGTACCGGCTTGTCCTGCTGGTCCTGTCGGCACTGACCGGCTACAGCGTGCTGCTCAACGTGCTGGGCTGGCTGACGTTCGGCATCCCGGAAATGCTGGCGCACCTGGCGTTGTGCCTAACCCTGACCTATGCCTCAAACCGTGCCCTGGCGGCGCTCTTCCGCGTCAGGCCCCACCTGGAGTCGTCGCTTATCACGGGGTTGCTGCTCTATTTCCTGTTCTGGCCATCCCTGCAGCCAATGGACCTGGCAGGGGTGGCGCTGGCCTGCGTCCTGGCGTCCGCGTCCAAGTACGCGCTGGCGTGGCGTGGACGGCACATCTTCAACCCTGCTGCCGCCGGGGCCTTCGTCACCGGACTCACCGGGTTGAACATCGCCACATGGTGGGCAGCGACGCCCGCCATGCTGTGGCTGCTGGCCCCTGGCGTACTGCTGGTCCTGTACCGCATGCGCAAGGTCCTGATGGCGTCGGTATTCACGGCGGTGGCCACGGCCATCATCATGCTTGAGCTGCTTCGCTCGAGCATGACCGCCGGGATGGGCGCCTGGCAGGCCCTGGCCCAGCGGCCGGTGCTCTTTTTTGTGGGATTCATGCTCACCGAGCCCCTGACGTTGCCGCCGCGGCGCTGGCAGCAACTGGCGCTCGCAACGCTGGTGGGCGTGCTCTTTGCGGTCCCCTGGAACCTGGGGATGTTTGCGAACTCGCCGGAGGCGGCGCTGCTGGCCGGCAACCTGCTGGCCTTCCTGGCCGGCCAGCGCGGGGCCGTGAAGCTCCGGTTCGCAGGCGCCCGGCCGCTGACGCCGGCCACCACCGAGTTCTCCTTTGCACCTGCCCGCCCGGTGCGCTTCGTCCCGGGCCAGTTCATGGAGCTGGACCTTCCGCAGGCCAAGCCGGACGGTAAGGGCCGACGCCGGGTGTTCAGCCTGGCGGGCGGCCCCGGCGAGCGCCTGGTGAAGTTTGGCGTGCGGACGGACGGGCCATTGTCTGCGGCGAAGGCGGCCCTCCTGGCGCTTCGGCCGGGTGACAAGGTGGCCGCCACGGCGGTGGGCGGCGATTTCGTCCTGCCGCGCGACCCGCGCCGGCCGCTGCTGCTTGTGGCGGCGGGAATCGGCATCACACCTTTCGTCTCGTATGCAGCTTCCGGTGCGCTGCGGGACCGGGACGCCGTGGTCCTGGTCCTTGCCAGGAGCGCCGAAGAGGTGGCCTACGCGGAGGAATTGCGGAGCTCCTGCGTGCGGGTGCTGGTGTGGACTGCAGAGGAGTCCGTGCCGCCGTCGAACCTGAACCCTGTGGCCGGGCGTCCCTCCGGCGCCGGAAGCTTGCGGACGGACGGCCGACTGGACGGACGGGCCCTGGCAGCACTCGTTCCCGATATTTCCCGGCGGGACGTTTACGTGTCCGGCTCCCCGGCAAGCGTTGCGGCACTCCGCCGTGCAGCGAAGCGTGCCGGGGCGCGGCGGGTGCGGACGGACTCCTTTTCGGGCTACTGACGCCGCTTCCCTGGGCTTCCGGGGCCGGCTCCGGTGGCGGTTTTCCCTTGCGGGCCACCTTCCTGCTAAGCTCTAGGACGTCCCGCCGGGAACGGCAGGATATCCGGATTGCCCTCGTAGCTCAGGGGATAGAGCGTCTGCCTCCGGAGCAGAAGGCCGTAGGTTCGAATCCTACCGAGGGCACAGTGAAAACCCCGCCGCTTCATCGAAGCGGCGGGGTTTTTTCGTCTGTTGTCCGTGGCATCCCGTCAGAAACGCAGCGCTGCCTCGTCCATCGTGGCCAGAGTAAGCACGGCTTCCTCCACCGTTTCGTGGTCCTCCAGCTCACGCTCGATCCGCCGCAGCACCACCGCGACCTCGTGCTCCGGATGGTCCCCCTGGAGATCCACGGCCGCTACGAGGTACAGCTTGCGCGGGCCCACGAATTCCAGGTGCAAATAGGTAAGGCGGGCGATGTCCTGGTGCTCCAGTACCCGCCGGGCCATGGACCGCTCAATGTCAGGTGTGACACCCTGCCCCACGAGGAAGCGCCTGTTCCGGTCGATCAGGACGACGGCGACGACGGCGAGCAGCACGCCAACGGCGATCGAACCGATCGCATCCGGCAGCGGTGATCCGGTGACCTGGTGCAGGAACACGCCCACGAACGCCACGACGAGGCCGATCAGCGCCGCCGCATCTTCGGCGAAGACTGCCCTCAGGGTGGGATCGGAACTGATGAGGACCTGTTCAAGGGTGTGCCGTTCCAGCTCATGGGCCGCTTTCCGGGTTTGCCGGAAGGCCTGGACGAACGAAATCCCTTCCAGGACGAAGGCCACGCCCAGGACCACGTAGGCCACCACGAAGTCCGACGCGGGTTCCGGCTCCAAAATCTGCTGGACGCCGTGCATGATCGACACCACCGCGCCGGCTGTGAACAGACCGAAGGCGGCAAACATCGACCATACATAGGCCTCCCGGCCGTAGCCCATGGGATGGCTCTTGTCCCGGGGACGGGCAGACCGGCGCTCCGCAAGGAACAGGAAGACCTGGTTACCGGTGTCTGCCCAGGAGTGTGCCGCCTCCGCGGCCATCGAGGCTGAACCGGAGAGGACAGCCGCCACCGACTTCGCCGCAGCCACCAGCGTGTTCGCCGCAAAGGCGACGATGACCGTCAGCAGCGTGGAGCCGGACTTTTTTCGCTTTTCGGTTTCAGCCATGCGCCTACCGTACCCACCAGGACCGGTATCAGTACGCGGGAGGGTGCACAATTCCCGAAGCGGGGTCCCGACGAATGTCAGTGGCTGCTCGTAGGCTGAAACCACCTAGCTGAGGGAGTACGCCATGCACGTTCAGTTCTGTTCCATCGTTCCGCCCTACCTGCTGCGGCGGCTCGCCCAGCAGGACGCGCCGGGGTTCTCTTCGGCGGCGAGCGCCGCCCGGAAGGCGTTGGGCCACGTCGAATCGTTCCAGGCCACCCGCGCCCAGGCTGTGCCGGTCCTCCCGCCCGGTCTTCGGCAGGTCAAACCAGGGCCTGTGAGCCGTACCATCTACGATGCCGGCGGCGAGGAAACGTTGCCGGGCAGGCTGGTCCGGGACGAAGGCGGGAAGGCGACCGGCGACGCCGCCGCGGATGAAGCCTACGACGGGCTGGGCAACACCCACCGCCTCTATGCCGACGCCTTCGGACGCGACTCCGTGGACGGGCGCGGGTTGAAGCTGGACGCCACTGTGCATTTTGGCAAGCTTTATGACAACGCCTTCTGGAACGGCAGCCAGATGGTGTTCGGCGACGGCGACGGCGACGTTTTCCAGCGCTTCACAAAGTCCGTCAGCGTCATCGGACACGAACTGGCACACGGGGTAACCCAGTACTCGGCGGGACTTGCCTACCGGAACCAGGCCGGCGCCCTGAACGAATCGATGTCGGACGTCTTCGGCGCGCTCGTGGAGCAATTCGTGAAAAACCAGTCCGCCGCGGAGGCAAGCTGGCTGATCGGCGAAGGCCTCTTCACGCCCAAGGTCCAGGGGCTCGCCCTGCGGTCGATGAAGGCACCCGGAACCGCCTACGACGACGACGTGCTGGGCAAGGACCCCCAACCCGACTCCATGGACTCCTATGTCCGGACCAGCGCCGACAACGGCGGCGTCCACATCAACTCCGGGATCCCCAACCGCGCCTTCTTCCTCGTGGCGGATGCCCTGGGCGGCTTCGCCTGGGAGGCGCCGGGCCGGATCTGGTACGAGACCCTGACCAACGGCTCATTGCCGGCGGCGGCCACCTTCACGGTCTTTGCACGCGCCACGGTGCGTGCCGCGGCAGACCTTTTTGGCGCCGCCTCCCCGGAGCATGACGCCGTAAGGGCTGCGTGGGAAACTGTAAAGGTCAAGGTTTAACCACTGCCCTGTTGCCCGCGCGTGGCAGCGGGGCCAATTGGAAGCCCAGGGGCCAGGCCATGAAGATCAAGGTGGAGCGCACCGGCGGGATCGCGGCGATGACGAGGGTGTGGACGGTTGACGCCCGGACAGACAGCGACTTGAGCCAATGGCAGCCCATTCTGGAGGCCTGCCCGTGGGATGCGGTTCCCAGCACCCCGCGGGCAGCGGCCGCGGCATTCGAGGCGCCGCAGCCGGACCGCTTCATCTACTCCATTACGGCGGGGCAGCGGAGGGCTGCCCTCCCCGAACAGGCCCTCACGGGCCCGTGGCGCATCCTGGTGGACACCGCACGGGCTGCCTCTGAGCAATCAGCCGGGGCGTTCCGTCCCGGGCCGGACGATGACGCGGAGGCCGGCAGCCCAAGCTGAACGGCGGGCTGCACGCAGACGTCGCATAAAGGCCCGTCGGCGACGGCAGTAGACTGTCTGCAGCCATGACTTTTCATATCTCCTATCCCGCCGAGCTGCCGGTTTCCGAGCGCCGCGAGGACCTGATGGCCGCCATCGCCGCCAACCAGGTGACCATCATCGCCGGCGAGACCGGCTCCGGAAAAACCACCCAGATCCCCAAGATGTGCCTGGAGCTGGGCCTGGGCGAGAAGGGCCTCATCGGGCACACGCAGCCCCGCCGGCTGGCAGCCCGGACGGTGGCCGAGCGCATCGCGGAGGAGCTCGGCGTCGAGATCGGCCAGGAAATCGGCTTCCAGGTCCGGTTCACGGGCGAGGTCAGCAAGGCGACCAAGGTCAAGCTAATGACCGACGGCATCCTGCTCGCCGAGATCCAGCGGGACAAACTGCTGCGCAAGTACAGCACCATCATCATTGACGAGGCGCACGAACGCAGCCTCAACATCGACTTCATCCTGGGCTACCTCAAGCGGATCCTGCCGCAGCGGCCGGACCTGAAGGTCATCATCACCTCGGCCACCATCGATCCGGAACGGTTCGCCAACCACTTCGGCACCTCCGACAACCCGGCACCCATTATCGAAGTCTCCGGCCGCACCTACCCTGTGGAGATCCGCTACCGCCCCCTCACGCAGCCGGCCGCGGACGATGAGAAGGCCTCTGACGATGAGCTCGAAGAGGACCGCGATCCCCTGGATGCCGTCTGCGACGCGGTGGACGAGCTGGCAGCGGAGGCGCCCGGGGACATCCTGGTGTTCTTCTCGGGTGAACGGGAGATCCGCGACGCCGCCGACGCCCTGCAGTCCCGGATCCAGTCCAACCGGAGGCTGGCCAACACCGAGATCCTCCCCCTGTTCGCCCGCCTGAGCCTGCAGGAGCAGCACAAGGTGTTCCACCCGGGCAGCAAGCGCAGGATCGTGCTGGCCACCAACGTGGCGGAAACATCCCTGACAGTGCCGGGCATCAAGTACGTCATCGATACAGGTACGGCGCGCATCTCCCGGTATTCGCACCGCACCAAAGTCCAGCGCCTGCCCATTGAACGCGTCTCGCAGGCATCGGCCAACCAGCGCTCAGGCCGCTGCGGCCGTGTGTCCGATGGCATCGCGATCCGGCTGTACTCCGAGGAAGACTTCGAGTCCCGGCCCCGGTTTACGGATCCGGAAATCCTGCGCACCAACCTCGCGGCCGTCATCCTCCAGATGACGGCGATGGGCGTGGCCAAAGGCCCTAAGGATGTTGAGGAATTCCCCTTCGTCGAACCGCCGGAAACCCGGGCCATCAACGACGGTGTCACGCTCCTTCGCGAGCTGGGCGCCCTCGCTCCCCCGCGCCAGCAGGCCAAAGGCGGCAGGACCGAAGCAGCCGAAGGCCGGGGCGGGCAAAAGGGTGGCGGCCTTACCGCCGTCGGACAGAAACTCGCCCAACTGCCCGTGGATCCGCGCCTGGGCCGCATGATCGTGGAAGCCGGAAAACGGGGCTGCGTCCGGGAAGTCATGGTCCTGGCTGCCGCGCTCACCATCCAGGACCCGCGCGAACGGCCCACGGACAAGCAGCAGCTGGCCGCGGAAAAGCACAACCGCTTCCGCGATGAGAACTCCGACTTCACCGGCTACCTCAATCTCTGGAACTACCTGCAGGAGAAGCAGCAGGAACTGTCGTCGTCAGCCTTCCGCAGGTTGTGCCGCGCCGAATTCATCAACTACCTGCGCGTGCGGGAATGGCAGGACCTCTTTACCCAGCTGCGCCAGCTCGCCCGGCCGCTGGGCATCACGCTGGACAATAAGCGCCTGGCCGACCCCGTGGGCAACCATGACGGCATCCATATCAGCCTGCTCTCCGGGCTCCTGAGCCACATCGGCATCCTGGACGAGCGCAAGCGCGAATACGCCGGCGCCCGGGGCAGCCGGTTCGCCATCTTCCCGGGTTCCGCGCTGTTCAAGAAGTCCCCCACATTCGTCATGGCGGCGGAGCTGGTGGAAACCAGCAGGCTCTGGGCCCGGGTGGCGGCCAAGTTCGATCCCCTGTGGGCCGAGCAGGTGGCTCCGGACCTGGTCAAGCGCAGCTACAGCGAACCGCACTGGTCCACCAAGCAGGGCGCCGTAATGGCCTACGAAAAAGTCACCCTTTACGGCGTGCCGATCATCGCGCAGCGACGCATCAATTACGGCCGGGTGGATCCGATGGTGGCCCGTGAACTGTTCATCAGGCATGCCCTGGTGGAAGGCGACTGGCGTACCCACCACAAGTTCTTCCACCGCAACCGCGCCCTCTTGCACGAGGTCGAGGAACTTGAGGCCCGCATGCGCCGCCGGGACCTGCTGGTGGATGACGAGACGCTGTTCGAGTTCTACGACGCCAGGATCGGTCCGGACGTCGTCTCCGAGCGGCACTTCGACAAATGGTGGAAAGATGCCCGTAGGGAAAATCCGGACCTCCTGGACTACGACAAGTCGCTGCTCCTGATCGGGGACGCCGACGACCTTGACGAATCCGCGTACCCGAAGACCTGGCTGCACAAGGGCTTCGAGCTCCCCCTGACGTACGAATTCCATCCTGTGGCGCCGGGCTCTGCCCCCGACCCGTCGGACGGTGTCACGGCTGAAGTGCCGGTCCTGTTCCTGAACCAGCTGGATGACGCACCGTTCCGCTGGCTGATTCCGGGCCAGCGTGTCGAGCTGGTAACCGCGCTTATCAAGTCGCTGCCAAAGCAGGTCCGGAAGAATTTTGTTCCCGCCCCCGATGTTGCGCGGCAGGCGGTGGCCCTCCTCGAATCGGACTTCGATCCTGCCAAGGACCAGCTGGAACCGTCGCTGGAACTTGCGCTGCGGCGGATCCGCGGCGCCATCATCCCGCCCGGTTCTTGGAACTGGGACGCCGTGCCCCCGCACCTGCGGGTGAGTTTCAAAGTGGTGGACAGCAAGGGCAAGGTCCTGGGCGAAAGCAAGGACCTTGCGGAGCTGCAGGAGCGGCTTGCCCCCGCCACCCGCCGCGCCATCGCCGAATCGCTCGGCGCTACCCCGGCCTCCGCAGCTGCCGGCACGTCCAAGCGGCGCAACGGCAAGGTGTCCGACGGCGGACCGGCCGCACGCCAGCCGGCCGCCGGGGTGCCGGGAGCCCCTGCCGGGGCCGGGTTCGTGGAGCAGGATGGCCTGACGGAGTGGGCTGTCGGCACCATTGAGCGCCGGGTGAGCAGCGTGGTCAAGGGGCACACTGTCACTGGTTATCCGGCGCTGGTGGACCAGGGCAAGTCCGTGTCACTGCGTGTGTTCCAGACCCCCGAAGAGCAGCTCGATGCGATGCGCGGCGGCGTGATCCGGCTGCTTGCCCTTCGTGTTCCGGCACCTGACCGGTACGTCCTGGAGCACCTGAGCAACACCGAGAAGCTCACCTTCAGCCAAAACCCTCATGGTTCGGTGTCTGCCCTTATCGCAGACTGCGCGCTGGCGGCCATCGACAAGCTCACCCCCGTGGAACTTCCATGGGACCGGGCGGCGTTCGACCAGCTGTACGAGCTGGTGCGCGCGGAACTGATCGACACGGTCTTTTCGGTCACTGCCGTCGTCGAACGCATCCTCTCCAGCACCCGCCGGATCGAAAAGCAACTCAAGGGCACCACCAGCCTGGCCCTGATCAGCGCGCTGAACGACATCAAAAGCCAGCTGGAGCAGCTGGTGTACCCCGGTTTTGTAGCACGCACGGGCTACTCGCAGCTGAGCCAGCTGCCGCGCTACCTGGCCGCGATCGAAAAGCGGCTGGAGCGCCTGCCCGGAAACGTGCAGCGGGATGCCCTGAACATGGCTGTGGTGCAGCGGCTCGAGGATGACTACGACGACGCTGTTTCAGCGCTGCTGCCGGGACGGGGCGCCGGACGGGAGTTAACCCAGGTGCGCTGGATGATCGAGGAACTACGGGTGAGCCTGTTCGCCGTCGAACTCGGCACGGCCTACTCCGTCTCCGAGAAGCGCATCCGCACCGTACTCAACAAGGCCCTGGCACCCGCCTAGCAGCGGCCCCTACGAGAGGAACACATGAAGCTCACGCTTGCCCAAGGTCCGGCAGGGACAGAGATTGCCGGGCTCGGCCATGCCCAGCCCGCGCGCATCATGGACAACCATGAACTCGAAGGCATGATGGACACCAGCGATGAGTGGATCCGCCAGCGCACCGGCATCGTGACCCGGCACATCGCCGGTGAAGGCGAAACCGTGGTGGACCTCGCAATCCCCGCAGCCCGGATGGCGCTGGGCGATTCGGGAGTCGCTGCGCAGGACATTGACCTCGTGGTGGTGGCCACCACGACGGCGGCCGAGCGGTCCCCGAACACTGCGGGCCGGGTGGCCCAGGCGCTTTGCCTGGGCAGGGACGGCCGGGGACCGGCGATCATGGACGTCAACACAGCCTGCTCCGGGTTCGAGTACGCCCTGGGCGTGGCGGACCAGGCCATTCGCAGCGGCAGCGCGTCCCACGCAATTGTGGTCGGCGCCGAGACCCTCTCAGCCGTGACGGACTGGACGGACCGTGCGACGGCGGTGCTGACCGCCGACGGTGCCGGCGCCGCCGTCGTGCGCCCGTCCAACACGGCCCGCATTGGCCCGGTGGTCTGGGGCTCGGAGGGCGGCATGGCTGACGCTGTCACCATCTCCCCGCCATTGGGCAGGTTTTCGCAGAACGGGCGTGAAGTGCTGCGCTGGGCCCTCACCAAGGCCCCGGAACGCGCCCGCGAAATCGTGGCGCGCGCCGGCTTGTCACTGGACGACATCCAGGTCCTCGCCGCGCACCAGGCCAACCTGCGCATCATCGAACCGCTCGCGGACGCTCTGGGCCTGACGGACCGGATCGTCATCACCGACGTGACGGAGTCGGGTAACACCTCCGCCGCCAGCGTGCCGCTGGGGTTGAGCAAATGGTGGCACGCCGGGAAGATCCCGGCAGATGTCCCCGCACTGCTGTTTGGATTCGGCGGCGGATTCACGTACGCGGGCATGGTGGCCATGACGCCGCGCAGGGACTGAGCCTTCAACGCCGTGCCGGGGCGCTAAACGCAGGCCCCGGCCGCGCCCTCCGCAACGGCGGGCGCGGAGCCGGCTATGACGCCGGAACAAACTCCCCGTAGCCGGCTGCGCGGAGGCCGTCGCGCAGCTTCTGCGCGTTGGCGTCCAGCACTTCAGGATCCGGGTTGTGGTCCGCGGAGCCGAAGTCGAAGTCGGCCATGCTTCGCGACGGCCAAACGTGCACGTGCAGGTGGTTGACCTCGTAGCCGGCCACGATCAGGCCCGCACGCCGCGCCCCGAAAATGTCCACCTGCACTGCGCCGATGCGCTGTGCCACCTCCATGACTTTGGCGAGGGTCTCCGGCGAGGCGTCCGTCCAGCGGTCCACTTCCTCGGTGGGAACCACCAGCGTGTGGCCATCGGCGAGCGGGCCTGTGGTCAGGAAGGCCGACACGTCGTCCTCCCGCCAAACGAACCGGCCCGGGATCTCACCCTTCAGGATCTTCGTGAACAGCGTGCTCATGCGTTTGCCTCCTCGGCGGCTGCCTGCAGCGTGCTGGTATCCAGCACGAACCGGTACTTTACGTCTCCAGCGACCATCCGGTCGTAGGCCTCATTCAGCTGGCCGGCGGACACCATCTCGATGTCGGCCACCACGCCGTGCTCCGCACAGAAATCCAGCATTTCCTGGGTTTCGGCGATGCCGCCGATCAGCGAGCCCGCATAGGCGATCCTGCGCCGGATCAGCGACCCCGGATTGACCGGCGGCATCGCTTCCGACGGCAGGCCCAGCTGGAACAGGGCACCGTCCACGCGCAGGGTGCGGAAGAACGGGTTCAGGTCGTGCGGGGCGGCAACGGTGTCGATGATGAGGTCGATGGTGCGGTCCGCGGCGGCCATCGCGGTTTCGTCCCGGGAGAGGACCACCTCGTCGGCCCCCAACTCCAGCGCAGCGGCAACCTTGGACTCCGAGGTGGTGAAGACCACCACCTTCGCGCCCATGGCCTTGGCGAGCTTGACGGCCATGTGGCCCAGTCCGCCGAGGCCCACCACGCCCACCACGTCGCCTTCTTCGACGTCAAAGTGCCGCAGCGGGGAAAACGTCGTGACGCCCGCGCACAGGAGGGGGGCGACGGCGGCCGGGTCCAGTGAGTCCGGAACGCGCAGGACATAGCGGCGGTCCACCACGATGGACGAGGAGTAGCCGCCCTGGGTGATCGTGTCGCCGTTCCTGCGGTCCTTTGCACCGTAGGTGCCGGTCATTCCCTTTTCGCAGTACTGCTCCAGGCCGTCCAGGCAGCTGTCGCACTCGCGGCAGGAGTCCACCAGGCAGCCCACGCCCACCCTGTCGCCCACGGCAAAGTCGGTGACGTCGGACCCGATCCTGCTGACTGTTCCCACGATTTCGTGGCCTGGCACCAGCGGGTAGGTCTGGCCGCCCCATTCGCCCCGGGTGGCGTGCACATCCGAGTGGCACAGTCCGCAGAAATCGATGGCGATCTCAACGTCGTCCGGTTTGGGCGCGCGCCGCGCCACGGTCAGGGGGACCAATCCGCTGTCTCCGGATACTGCACCGTAGGCTGCGGCGAGGGCACCGGCTTCCGCTGCGGCACCGGCTTCGGCGGCAGGAACAATGGGTTTGGCAAAGGGCGGTGGTACGGGGCGTCCTGGTGTCATAGTGCGACGCTACCCCCGGCTCCTGCGGAGTTTCCAGCCGGCGACCTGCCCGCCCCGGCGTCCGTCCCGCCGCCGCCCGGTTCCGGGCCAACGGCAACCGGCAGTTCCCGGCGGTTGGACCATTCCGAGAAAGAGCCGGGATACAGCGCTGCCCGGTACCCGGCAAGTTCCAATGCAGCAACCTCATGGGCTGCCGTGACTCCTGACCCGCAGTAGACCGCCACCGGCGTTCCCTCCTGGACCCCGAGGTCCTCAAACCTCCGCCGCAGCTGCGCTGCCGGCAGGAACCGCCCGGCGGCATCCACGTTGCCCGTCGTGGGGGCACTGACCGCACCGGGGATGTGGCCGGCGCGGGGATCCACGGGCTCAATCTCGCCCCGGTACCTCTCCCCTGCCCTCGCGTCGAGCAACAGGCCGCTGCGCGCCCAGCCGGCGGCAGCACCGGCGTCGGCCACGGGCATGTGCCCACTGCCCAGCTCCACGTCACCGGGCTTGGGCTGGACCGGGCCCGACTCGAGCGGGAGTCCGGCCGCCCGCCAAGCTGCCAAACCGCTGTCGAGCAGGCAGACATTGGAGAGTCCGGCGTCACGCAGCATCCACCACAGCCTCGCCGCCGCCATGTTGCCGCTGTCATCGTAGCCAACCACCACGTCGCCGTTCCGGATTCCCCAGCGCCGGGCCGCCTCCTGGAACTGTTCCGGCGCCGGCAGCGGATGCCGCCCGCGGTCCGGAACCGCCGGATCGGAAAGCTCAGTGGCCAAGTCGACGAAGACCGCGCCCGGCAGGTGTTCCGCCAGGTAGTGTTCATGGCCGTGAGGATCGCCCAGCGCCCAGCGCACGTCCAGCAGCACCGTACGGTGCCCGCCGGCAAGCCTGGCCTCAAGTTCCGCGACGTCGATCAACGGCTTCATTGGACTCCTTACGCCTTGTACTGCGAACCACGGCTCGTACTGCCACTGAGGCGAGTACTGCCACTGAGGCGAGTACTGCCAACGGGTCCCACTCTAGACGGATGGCCTGTGGGCCGCGGGTAGGCTTGATTGGTGACGATCGAGGGCAAGGCCGGCAACAGCAGCAACGGAAAAGACCGGGAGTGGGCCGACAGCGCCATCCGCACCATCAAAGCGGAGAACAACCGCTCCGCGGACACCCACCTTTACGCGGTGCCGCTGCCGGAGCACTGGGGCATCCAGCTGTACCTCAAGGACGAGTCAACGCACCGGTCCGGCAGCCTCAAGCACCGGCTGGCAAGGTCCCTCTTCCTGTTCGGTCTGGTAAATGGCTGGATCCGGCAGGACACCACCATCGTCGAGGCTTCCAGCGGCAGCACGGCGGTTTCGGAAGCGTATTTTGCCCAGCTCCTGGGACTTCCCTTCATCGCAGTCATGGCCCGCACCACCAGCCAGGAAAAGATCGCCCTGATCGAGCAGTTCGGCGGCTCCTGCCTGCTGGTGGAGAACGCATCGGACGTGTATTCCGTGGCAGAAGACGTGGCCGCTACCTGCAACGGGCATTACATGGACCAGTTCACCTACGCGGAGCGGGCCACGGACTGGCGTGGGAACAACAACATCGCCGAATCGATCTTCGGCCAGCTCAGCCTGGAACCGCACCCCGTTCCGGAGTGGGTGGTGGTGGGCGCGGGCACGGGCGGAACCAGCGCCACCATCGGCCGGTACCTGCGCTACCACTCTTATCCCACCAAGCTGCTGGTGGTGGACCCCGAAAACTCCGCGTTCTACCCCGGCTGGCTGGGTGGGGCGGATGGACAGCCCACCGGCCTGCCCTCGCGGATCGAAGGCATTGGCCGGGCCCGGATGGAGCCGAGCTTCATCCCCACCGTTATCGACCGGATGGTCCGGGTACCGGACGCCGCTTCGGTTGCCGCAATGCGGCACCTGGACTCCTACGCCGGCCTGCATGCCGGCCCGTCAACGGGCACCAACCTTTGGGGCGTCTGGGAAACAGTCGCGCAACTCCTGTCCGAAGGCCGGCAGGGCAGCGTGGTTTCCTTGATGTGCGACGGCGGCGACCGGTATGCGGGCACGCACTGGAACCAGGAGTGGCTGGCTTCCCAGGGGTTGGATCCGGCGCCCTACGAAGCGTCAATTGCGCGCTTCCTGGACACCGGGGAATGGAGCGGGGAGCCGGCCTAGACTTCCACGGACTCCCGCGGGGCCAGGTGCCGGTATTCCGTGCCGTACTTGGCTCCGATCCGCTTGACGTGCCCTTCGACGATGCCCAGGCCGTTGTCGTTGAGCAGCCCGTCGTGGATCTGGAACGCGCGCGGCGCCCGCACTCCAATCACGAAGTCCACCACTTCCGCGGACTTGCTCCACGGTGCGTGCAGCGGGACCAGGAGGGTTTGGACCTCCAGGCCGTCAGGGATGATGAACGAGTCCCCCGGGTGGTAAACGTTGCCATCCACCAGGAAGCCGATGTTGGCCACCATGGGAATTTGGGGGTGGATCAGGGCATGCTGGCCGCCGAAGCTGCGGATGTCGAAGCCGGCAGCCTGGAACGACGATCCCGGTTCCACCGCGTGGATCCTGTCCGCTGCGTCCGGAGCTTCCCCGCGCAGCTGGCCCGCGACGCCCTCGGGCGCATACAGCGCCAGGTCCTTGTCCTTTTGCAGCGCTTCCACCACCGCCTCGGTGTCAAGGTGGTCTGCGTGTTCGTGGGTCACCAGGACGGCCTGGGCTCCTTCCAGTGCCTCGGCGGATTCGGAGAACGTGCCCGGATCAAGGACCAGGACGCCGCCTTCCTTCTCGAGCCGGACACAGGCATGGGTGTATTTGGTCAGCTTCATAGCGCCAGCCTAGGGTCCGTCCCGGAATGGTGTCCACGCACGCCGCCGGCAAATCCGGCTGCCGGACGCCGGCTGGTAATCTTGATGTCTGCCCCCCACGGAAGCGAGTTCGTCCATGCCGATCGGCGTCAAGGCTGATTCCGCCGCCCCATCCCCGGCAGGAGGCGGCAGGGAACAGCGCGTTACCAAACAGCGGAAAGCCGTCAGCGCAGCCCTGGACAGCCTCGATGACTTTGTCAGCACGCAGGAGCTTTACCGGATCCTGCAGAACCAGGGCGTCTCCGTTTCACTTGCCACTGCCTACCGGATCCTGCAGTCACTGGCGGACGAAGGCCTGGTGGATGTGCTGCGCAACGGCGACGGCGAGGCCGTATACCGGCGCTGCGCCGTGACCGGCCACCACCATCACCTGCTGTGCAGGAACTGCGGAAAGGCAGTGGAGGTGGAAGCACCGGCCGTGGAAACGTGGGCGGTGCGCATGGCGGCTGAACACGGGTTTACCGAGGTGGACCACACCGTGGAAATTTTCGGCCTCTGCCCCGACTGCACTGCCCTTAGGGCTGCCGGGAAACTGTAAGGACCCGCCCGTTGACGCCGCGGGCGTCGCGCACGGAGCCGATGATGCGGCACACCACATAAATCAGGAACGACAACGTGGTGACGTAGGGACTGATCGGGATCCGTCCACCCAGGGCCAGCAGGATGCCGCCCACGGTCGCTGTCACGGCGAACACCACGCTCAGGACCACCACCGGAACCGGTGACGACGTGACCCGCAGCGCCGCTGCTGCGGGCGTAATCAGCAGGGCAAGCACCAGCAGGGCCCCCACAACCTGGATGGACAGGGCCACACTCACACCCAGCACAATCATGAACACGATCCCCAGCGTGCGGACGGGGACTCCCCTGGCCTCGGCGAGCTCGGGGTCCACGCTGGCGAAGTTCAGCGGACGCCAGACGGCCACAAGCACAAGCACAACCACGACGGCGGTCCCCGCCAGCGCCTGCAACTGGACGGTGTCCACGGAGACGATCTGGCCGGTCAGCAGGCCGAATTTGTTTGCGGCGCGGCCTTGGTACAGGGATAAGAAGAGGATTCCAAGTCCCAGGCCGAACGGCATGATGACTCCGATGATCGAGTTCTTATCCCTGGCCCGCACCCCCATGAGGCCCAGCAGCAGGGCAGCCGCCACCGATCCGATGAGCGATCCAAACACTACGTCCGCCCCAACCAGCAGGGCGAAGGCGGCCCCCGCGAAGGAAAGTTCGGAAATGCCGTGGACCGCGAAGGCAAGGTCACGCTTCATGACGAACGTCCCCACCAGGCCGCCGAGCAGGCCCAGGATAGCCCCTGCCCAGATCGAGTTCTGGACGAGGACCAACAGTTCGCCGTAATTGTCGAAGTTGAAGATGGCACCCAAAATGCTGTCGGCGTCCATCAGGCCACCTCCCCTGCCAGCGTGTCCGCGTCGTGGTGGTGATGGGTGGTGGCGTCCGGCAGGCCGACCACGACGATCCTGCCGTTGGCATGGATCACCTCCACGTGGCTGCCGTAAAGGTCTGAAAGTACTTCCGTGGTCATGACCTCTTCCGGCGCCCCCACCCGGAAACGTCCCCCCGCCAAATAGAGCACCCGGTCCACGTAATCGATGATCGGATTGATTTCATGGGTCACGAAGACGACGGCACTGTCGTGTTCCCTGCTTTGTTGGTGGATCAGGGCACTGACCGCCTGCTGGTGGTGAAGGTCAAGGGACAGCAACGGCTCGTCGCAGAGCAGCACCTTTGGATCTGTCGCCAGCGCCTGGGCCACCCTGAGCCGCTGCTGCTCTCCGCCGGAGAGCTGGCCAACGGGGACTTTGGCGTAGTCGGAGGCTCCCACCAGTTCCAGCAATTCGTCCACCCTGCGGTTGGTTTTGCGGGCTGAAAGCCGGATCCCAAACTTGTGGCCGTCCACCCCGAGTGCCACCAGGTCACGGGCGCGCATAGGGGTATCCGGGGCAAACGACTTCTGCTGGGGAATGTAGCCGATCAGGCTGCTGCCGCATTCCACCGGATGGCCGTCCAGTGTTGCCTGTCCGGACTGCAGCTTTTGCAGGCCCAGCAGGACCTTAAGGAAACTTGTCTTGCCGCTGCCGTTGGGACCCAGCACGGCGAAAAACTCCCCGGGCTTGATGTCCAGGTCCAGGTCCTCCCAAAGTGTGCGCTGGCCGAATGCGAGGCACGCCCCTTTGAGGCTTACGACGGATTTCACCTAGTTTGTCTCCAAAACCTTGCTGATGTTGTTCACATTGTCCGTCATCCACTGCAGGTAGGTCTTGCCCTCAGGCAGGGTCTCAGTGAAGTCGACCACCGGAACACCTGCGGCTTCGGCCGCCTTTTTCAATGCCTCCGTCTGCGGGCCTTCCGTTTGGGCGTTGTAGGCCAGGAGGCGGACGGACTTCGAGCCAACCAGGTCCGTGGCCTCCTTCAGCACTGCGGGAGGAACGTCGCTGCCCTCTTCGATGGCAGCGGTGTACTGCCCAGGCGTGGCGTTCACCAGTCCCGCCTCTTCCAACAGGTACAGCGGAACAGGTTCCGTGACTGCAACGCGGCTGCCCGGCGCGGCCGCCTTCATGGCCTCCACCTTGGACTGAAGCTGCGACAGGGAGGACTTGAAGGAGTCCGCATTGGCAGTGAAGGAGGCGGCCGAGGCAGGATCCAGCGACGCCAGCTTGCCCGCAATCGCGTCGGCCACGCGTTCCATTGCGGGCAGGCTGTACCAGACATGCTCATTCAGGCTGCCATGATCGTGTCCGTCGTGCCCGCCGGCTCCCTCTGCCGGTGTTGCCGACGCACCGGCCGTGGCTTCCTCCGGGTGGGCAAGGCCGGAAATCTCGACGGCGGTCAGCACGTTTGCGCTGTCGATCTTGCTGCTCTCCACCAGGGTATGGATGAAGTCGTCGTAGCCGCCCCCGTTTTCAATGACCAACTTCGACTTGGACACGGCCAGCCGGTCCTGGGCGTTCGCCTCGTAGGAGTGCGGATCCTGCCCGGCATTGTTGATGATCGAGGTGACCCTGACCTTGTCACCGCCGATGGTCCGTGCGATGTCTCCGTAAACGTTCGTTGACGCCACCACGTTGATGCCCTGCGCCGCGTCCGGGGCCTGGGACTGCTGGGGGCTGCATGCACTGAGCAGGAGCCCGACGCCTGCCAGGGCGGCAAGGAAGGAGCTGGCGGTGGCTGTACGGCGCACGGAAAACCTCAGTTCACACAGAAAGGGAGGGCAATACAGCCAAGCGTATACCTAAATGCGAATGATTCCTATTTAGATTGTGGAACCGGACCGGCTGCCCCGTGGCGCCCCTGCGCAGCGGAGGAGCACCACGGGATGTCAACTGCCGTTCGGCTGACCCAGCCGGCGGATGCCGGTGGCCTGCGTTGCGTCCCGGATCTCGCCGACGAGTTGTTCGATGACATCCTCCAGGAAGAGGACACCCCTGGTATTGCCATCAGGACCGATCACCCGCGCCAGGTGGGAACCTGTCCGCTGCATGACGGACATGGCCTTTTCGATCTCATCGCCAAGGGAAAGGTTGGCCAGCGAGCGGACGCGGCTCTCGGCAATCGGCAGCTCGTAGCCTGACTCCGGGATGGACAGCACATCCTTCACGTGGAGGTAGCCGTACAGCATGTCCTCGTCATCCAGCATCGGGAACCGCGAGAAGCCGGTTCTGCTGACGGCCTTCTCAAACTCCACCGGGGTGGTGGAAGCCCCCAGCATGACGAGTTTCTCGAGCGGCACCATGATGTCCTCCGCAGTGTGCTCCGAGAACTCAAGTGCACCGGTGATCAGCCCGGCGTCGTCGTCAACCAGTCCGTGGCGGGTGGACTCCTGCACGATCGACTGCACCTCCTCCAGCGTGAAGGAGGAAGTGACCTCGTCCTTGGGCTCGATGCGCATCAGCTTCAGGATGTGGTTGGCGGACCAGTTGAGCGCTGAGATCACAGGGTGGACCAGGCGTGAGATGAACAGCAGGGGCGGAGCCAGGAACAGTGCCGCCTTGTCGGCCACGGACACCGAGATGTTCTTGGGCACCATCTCGCCGAACGTCACGTGCAGGAACGTCACCATCATCAGGGCCACCGCGAAGGCCGCAACGTCGGCCGCTTCCGCCGGCAGGCCCACGGTCTCCATGGGGACAGCCAGCAGGTGGTGGATCGCCGGCTCGGCCACCAGCAGGATCAGCAGCGAACAGACAGTGATGCCCAACTGTGCGCAGGCCAGCATCAGGGAGACGTTTTCCATGGCGCGCAAGGTGGTTTGGGCGCGCTTGGATCCGGTGTCAGCCAAGGGCTCGATCTGGCTGCGGCGCGCTGACATGATGGCGAACTCAGCGGCCACGAAAAAGGCGTTGCCCAGCAGGAGGAACCCCAGCCAGAATATTCCGGCCCAGTCGCTCATGGCTTGCTCCTGTCATTGGCATCGTGCGCAGCTGGTTCCGCCACTGGGTGGAAGCAGATGCGGTCAATCCTGCGGCCGTCCATCCTGGTGACGCTGAGGGTTCCGCCATTAACGTCCACTGTGTCGCCGACGAGGGCGATCCTGCCCAGCTTGCTCATCACGTAGCCGCCCACGGTTTCGTAGGCCGCTTCATCCGGAACGCTCAGGCCCGGGATCTGCTCGGACAGTTCGTCGGGCCGGAGGAGCCCCGGGAAATACCAGTCGCCGGAAGCGCTTTGCAGCAGTCCCGGGCGGACCCTGTCGTGCTCGTCCGCCACCTCCCCCACGATCTCCTCCACCAGGTCCTCGAGGGTGGCGATGCCGGCGGTTCCGCCGTACTCGTCCAGCACCACGGCCAACTGCAGGTTTCCTTCCCGCAGTTCGGCCAGCAGCGCATCCAGGTGGATGGTCTCCGGAACGCGCAGCACCTCGGTCATGATGGCGCCGGCTTCGAGGTTCTGCCGGCGTTCCCACGGAACGGCAACGGCTTTTTTGACGTGCACCAGGCCGCGGATGTCGTCGGCGGAGTCACCGATGACGGGGAACCGCGAGTACCCGGTCCGGCGTGCCGCGTCCACCACGTCGGACACCGGCTGGTCGGCGTCGATCGTCTCCAGCCGGATGCGCGGGGTCATCACGTCCGCCGCTGTCCGTGAGGAGAAATTCAAGGTTCGGGCAATGAAGTTGGCGGTCCCGGCGTCGAGCGTTCCCATCGCCGCTGACCTGCGGACCAGCGAGGCAAGCTCGGCGGGCGTCCGCGCACCCGAAATCTCCTCTTTGGCTTCCAGGCCAAAGACGTGCAGGATCCGGTTGGAGAAACCGTTGAGGACCAGGATGGCCGGCTTGAAGATCGTGGTGAAGACCAGCTGCGGCCCCGCCAGGGCCCGGCCCACGGGGAAGGCCAGCGCGATCGCCATGTTTTTCGGCACCAGCTCACCCAGGAGCATGGACAGCAGCGTCGCCAGGACCATTGCCAGGATGAGCGAGACGGACTGCACCGCCACAGCGGGAAGTCCCACGGCGGACAGCGGCGCCTCAAGGAGGCGGCCCACGGACGGTTCCATGACGTAACCGGTGAGCAGCGTGGTCAAGGTGATGCCCAGCTGGCAACTGGACAACTGGGTTGACAGGGACTTAAGGCAGGTGAGCAGGGGCACTGCCCCTGTGTCGCCGTCGTCGATTGCGCGCTGGACGGTGGGCTGGTCCAGGGCGATGAGAGAGAATTCGACGGCAACAAAGAACCCTGTGCCGGCGATCAGCAGCAAGCCTGCTGCAAGGAGAAGCCACTCCATTCAGCATCCCGCCTGACGTGCGGAAAATGCCTCAAGCGTGCTCAATAGGAAGGTTGGGAAGCTGTTTCGACCCGGCGGAGGATGGTCGGCAGATACCGATGCCTGGTCCGTGCGGGTTGCGGCAAGCTGGGCCGTTGGCTGGTGATGGGCGCGTTGTCGGGGTTTGCCGGCTCTGTGGGCGGACTGCGCGGCGCTTCTCTTCATGCTCCGCTGACAGCGCCCAGGCCGGCACCTAGATTTACTGTCCATAAGAATTTCAGTCTACAGGAGCACCCCTTGCCGCAAGGCCCCGCCGGACGGCGGAAAACGCCCGGTTCCGGCGGCCGGAAGGAGGCGAAGTCATGGCCCGGGGACATGGTGGCGGCACCGGAGAGCCGCCATATTTCTGCCCCCGTCCGCCACATCATGATTTGGGTCACCCTTATTGGCAGTTAACACGGAATGCTCACTAGACTTGCAAAGGTCCGGGTTCAGAGGACAGAGACTGGTTCGAACGTAGTGCTGAAGCACCGGGGGGCCAAAGAGAAATCAAACTCATGGAAGAGGCGTATTTCAAGTGCCAGAGCAGCCAAGCCACCGTCTACCAGAGGAATTTGGCGGGAACGAGTGGCTCGTTGACGAACTGTACGAGCAGTACCAGCAGGACAAGAATGCGGTGGACGCCAAGTGGTGGCCCCTGTTTGAATCCTTCGACTCGGGCAACGGTTCTTCTTCCAACGGAAATTCCGCGCACACTGCCAACCCTCCCACCCGGGAACTCCCTGTCGTAAAACCGGCTCCCGCCGCTCCGGCGCCGTCGCCGGCAGCTGCCCCTGCCACTCCCCCGGCGGCGCCGGCCGCCGCTGCCCCGGCCGCCCCTGCAGCAGCCCCCGCACCCGTCAAGAAGGCCCCCGCGACCGAGGCCCGCGACGGCGGCAAGAAGACTGAGGCGGCCACCGGCTCCCAGCCCATCCCGGCCCAGCTGCCCAAGAACGTCAAGGCCCCCACCGCCCCAGAGGAAGACGTCGTCTCCGTCCTCCGCGGCCCTGCCAAGGCCATCGCCACCAACATGGTCACCAGTCTCCAGGTGCCTACGGCCACCAGCGTGCGCGCCATTCCCGCCAAGCTGCTCATCGACAACCGCGTGGTCATCAACTCCAACCTGGCCCGCGCCCGCGGCGGCAAGGTGTCCTTCACCCACCTCATCGGCTATGCCGTGATCCGGGCGCTGTCCCAGTTCCCGTCCATGAACGTGTACTACGACGAGGTGGATGGCAAGCCCGTCGCGGTCCAGCCGGCACACGTCAACTTCGGCATCGCCATCGATATGCCCAAGCCCGACGGCACCCGCCTCCTCATGGTCCCGAACATCAAGAAGGCCGAGACCCTCAACTTCGCCGAGTTCTGGCACACCTACGAGGACCTCATCAAGCGGGCCCGCAACGGCAAGCTCACCGCTGAGGACCACCAGGGCACCACCGTGTCCCTGACCAACCCCGGCGGCATTGGAACCGTGCACTCGGTGCCGCGCCTTTCCAAGGGCCAGGCAGCCATCATCGGCGTCGGCGCCCTCGACTACCCCGCTGAGTTCCAGGGCGCCAGCGAGAAGATCATCGCCCAGAACGCCATCAGCAAGGTCCTCACCCTGACCTCGACCTACGACCACCGCGTCATCCAGGGCGCCGGCAGCGGCGAGTTCCTGAAGCTGGTCCACCAGCTCCTGCTGGGTGCACAGAACTTCTACGACGAGATCTTTGAAGCACTGCGCATCCCCTACGAGCCCGTCCGCTGGAGCCCCGACCTGCAGGTGGACCCGGCCGACGAGATCAACAAGGTGGCCCGGATCCAGCAGCTGATCCACTCCTTCCGCGTTCGCGGCCACCTCATGGCTGACACCGATCCGCTGGAATACGTGCAGCGCAAGCACCCGGACCTTGACGTCCTCACCTACGGCCTGACCCTCTGGGACCTGGACCGCGAATGGCCCACCGGCGGCTTCGGCGGCAAGCCAATGCTTAAGTTCCGCGACATCCTTGGCGTTCTCCGCGATGCCTACTGCCGCACCACGGGCATCGAGTACATGCACATCCAGGAACCTGCCGAGCGCAAGTGGTTCCAGGACCAGCTGGAACACCCCTACTCCAAGCCCAGCCGGGAAGAGCAGCTGCGGATCGTCTCCAAGCTGAACGCTGCCGAGGCATTCGAGACCTTCCTGCAGACCAAGTTCGTGGGCCAGAAGCGCTTCTCCCTTGAGGGCGGCGAGTCCCTGATCCCGCTGCTGGACGCGATCATGTCCGATGCCGCCGACGACGGCCTGGACGAGGTTGCCATCGGCATGGCCCACCGAGGCCGCCTCAACGTCCTGACCAACATCGCCGGCAAGACCTACGCCCAGGTGTTCCGCGAATTCGAGGGTACGCAGGATCCGCGCTCCGTCCAGGGGTCCGGCGACGTCAAGTACCACTTGGGCACTGAAGGCACGTTCACCTCGGACAACGGCAAGGAAACCAAGGTCTACCTCGCCGCCAACCCGTCGCACCTGGAAGCCGTGGACTCCGTCCTCGAGGGCATCGTCCGGGCCAAGCAGGACCGCTTGGACCAAGGCGAATCGTTCCCCGTCCTGCCCATCATGGTGCACGGTGACGCAGCCTTCGCCGGACAGGGTGTTGTGGCCGAGACCCTCAACCTGTCCCAGCTCCGCGGCTACCGCACCGGTGGCACCATCCACATCGTGGTCAACAACCAGGTGGGCTTCACCACCGCCCCGTCGTCGTCGCGCTCGTCCACATACTCCACGGACGTTGCCAAGATGATCCAGGCGCCGGTATTCCACGTAAACGGCGACGACCCCGAGGCCGTTGTCCGCATCGGCCAGCTGGCCTACGAATTCCGGCAGCGCTTCCACAAGGACGTTGTCATCGACATGGTGTGCTACCGCCGCCGCGGCCACAACGAGGGCGACGACCCCTCGATGACCCAGCCACTGATGTACAACCTGATCGAAGCCAAGCGCTCCGTCCGCAAGCTGTACACCGAGTCGCTCATCGGCCGCGGGGACATCACCGAGGAAGAAGCCGAGCAGCTGCTCCGCGACTACCAGGAACGGCTGGAGCGGGTCTTCGCCGAGACCCACGCCGCCCAGACCTCACCGATTCCGATCGTGACCGCGGATTCCGCAGCCGTGTCCGACATCGAACGGCCCAAGTCCCAGCAGTCCGATTCCAGCGTCAGCGCGCCGGCCTCCACGGCCATCAGCGCAGAAACGCTGGCCCGGATCGGCAAGGCCCACGTGGAGATTCCCGAGGGCTTCACGGTCCACCCCAAGCTGAAGCAGCTGCTGGAAAAGCGCGAGCAGATGTCCCGCCAGGGTGGCATCGACTGGGGCTTCGGCGAGATCGCTGCCTTCGGCTCCCTGATCATGGAAGGCGTCCCCGTACGCCTGGCGGGCCAGGACTCCCGCCGCGGTACGTTCGTCCAGCGCCACGCCGTCTTCCACGACCGTGCCAACGGCAAGGAATGGCTGCCCCTGGGCAACCTCTCTGACGACCAGGCCAAGCTGTGGATCTACGACTCCCTGCTGTCCGAATACGCAGCCATGGGCTTCGAGTACGGCTACTCCGTGGAGCGCCCGGATGCCCTGGTCCTTTGGGAGGCCCAGTTCGGCGACTTCGTCAACGGTGCACAGACCATCATTGATGAGTTCATCTCCTCGGCAGAGCAGAAGTGGGGACAGCGCTCCTCGCTGGTCCTGATGCTCCCGCACGGCTACGAAGGCCAGGGCCCGGACCACTCCTCGGCAAGGATCGAGCGCTTCCTGCAGCTGTGCGCGGAGGACAACATGATCGTGGCCAACCCCACCACGGCCGCCTCGCACTTCCACCTGCTGCGCCGCCAGGCCTACAGCCGCCCCCGGAAGCCGCTGATCATCTTCACACCCAAGCAACTCCTTCGCCTGAAGGCCGCCGCCTCGTCCGTGGAGGACTTCACCAGCGGCACCTTCCGCCCCGTCATCGGCGAGCATGAGCAGCTGCCGGCCACCGCCGTCGAACGCGTGCTCCTGGTTTCCGGCCGCCTGTACTACGATCTCCTGTCCACACGGCAGAAGACCGGCGACCAGACCACTGCCATCGTCCGCGTGGAGCAGCTGTACCCGCTGCCGCACCAGGAGATCGCAGCGGAACTCGCCAAGTACCCCAACGCAGAAGTGGTGTGGGCACAGGACGAGCCCGCAAACCAGGGACCGTGGCCGTTCGTTGGCCTGCACCTGCCGGAGATCCTTGACCGGCGCGTGCGGCTGGTGTCCCGGCCGGCATCCGCCTCCACCGCCGCCGGTTCCATGAAGCGCCACGCTGCGGAGCAGGATGCCCTCCTGAAGCAGGCATTTGAACGGAAGTAAGCAGTAAGGCTGCCCGGCCGGACGTCGAAATACCAGACTCCGGCCGGGCAGTTCTGTTTAATGGACTGACAGCGCCGCCTTCAACCTCCGCAGCCGCGGCGGCGGAGGCACCGGCCGTCCGAAGTAGACCCGTACCGAAGTAAAGAGGAACGCGTGGAAGACAGGAAGCTGCGGATCGCAGCTGTAGGAGATGAATTGCTGGCCGGACTGGGCGATCCCCGGGCGCTCGGCTGGCTGGGCCGGGTGCTGGCCCGCACTCCCCAGGACGGCATGCTGCTGGAAAGCTATGCGCTCCCCTGCCCGCAGGAAGGTACCGAGGGGTTGGCGGCGCGCTGGCTGGACGAAGCCGGCCGCCGTTTCAGCGTCCAGGCGGAGAACCGGCTTGTAATCGGACTGTCCGGACGTGACATCGAGTTTGGCCTGTCCACCGCACGGAGCAGGCTGAACCTGGCCAACATCCTGGACTCAGCTTCCCAGAACCGCATCGAGGTTTTCGTAGTGGGACCGCCCCCCACGCTCGATCCGGCCCAGAACCGGCGGCTTGACGAGTTGAATACCGCCTTTGCGGATGTCACCACCCGCCGCAAGCATCTTTACGTCGACACCTTCTCACCCCTCCTGAACCACGAGCAGTGGCGCCAGGACCTGGCCGCCAACGGCGGCACGCCGGGCCAGGCGGGTTACGGCCTCATGGCCTGGCTGGTGCTGCACCGCGGCTGGTTCCAGTGGCTGGGTCTGGAAGCACCGCAGTAGGCTTCGAGCTATATCTTGACCCTGCCCTGGGGCGGCGATAGGTTGTAGTGGCAACGCGATATATCGCTTTATGGAGGGGACCGTGGCCGAGGAAACCTGGACTGTTGAGAACCCGCAGACGCTCGTCATAGCGGACGTTGGATCCCTCAAGCTGGGGATGGTCCGCGGCAGCTTCCGCGTCGTGGCGCACGCCGAACCCGTGGTCCGGCTCGACGTGTCCGAGGTCCACGGGGACCCGGTAGCGGTCTCCCTCAGCGGCGGCAGGCTGGAGGTCCGGCACCAACTGCACGGTGCCCAGGGCTGGTTCAAGAACCTGATGGAGACGGTCAACCACAACAGCGGGAACTCCGCCGTCATCACCATTGCAATTCCCGCCAATGTCGAGGTCGAAGCGGGAACTGTCAGCGGTGACGGACTGGTGTCCGGTACTTCCGCCCACGTGCGCCTCAACACCGTCTCCGGGACGGTCGCCGCAGAAGGTACGTCCGGCGAACTGCAGGTCAACACCGTCAGCGGAAGCGTGGCCGTCCGGGACCACCGCGGCGTACTTACCGCGAAGAGCGTCTCCGGGGAGGTTACGGCGTCCGGCCAGTTCACCAATGTGCGCACCAACACCGTCAGCGGCCACCTCAACTTCGACCTGCTCGATTTCACCCGCGACTTTGGCTCAAATTCGGTATCCGGCGACCTCACCATCCGACTGCCCCATGACGTAGGCGTGGACATTGTGGCCAAGTCGGCCGGAGGTGCGGTGGTCCTTGACGGCCAGCAGTGCCTCCTGGCCAACGGCAAGGTGGAGACCATTGCCGGGCCGGATGGGCAACTGATGCTGGTGCGGACCAACTCCGTGTCCGGCAAGACCTCGATCTTCCACGCTCCCGCACCCGTTGACGGCGGCAAAGCGGAACGCTGATGCCGCCCGTCTTCGCACATGGAGCGTTGCGCCTCTACCTCCTGGCCCTCCTCGAAAGCGGGCCCAAACACGGTTACGAGCTCATCAAGGCGCTCAAGGACCGGTTTGGCGGAACCTATGCGCCCAGCGCCGGAACCATCTACCCAAGGCTGGGCAAACTCGAGGAGGACGGCCTGGTGTCCACCGAACCGGCAGGGCGGCGCACCAACTACCGCATCACCGCCGCGGGCCGCGCAGAGCTGGACCGGCGCCGGGACGACGTTGCGGGCGTGGAGAACGGCATCGCAGCCTCGATGCAACGCCGTGACGTTGAATTGATGCTGCAGCAGTTCAGTGAGGACCTCCGTGCAGAGCTGCGCCGGTACGCCCTGCGCGAGCCCTTAGGCCCGGCGACCCTGGAAACTGTCCGTGCAGTCCTGGAAGACGCCCGGGCAGCCATCCACAGCACCCTGCGCCGCTAGGGGGCAGGGGCCGAACGCACTGCCGCAGGTCATCCGCCGTTTCCCGGTTCGCGAGGCGCCACATCATGTGGGAGACTGGAGGGCAGCTCTTTTGAGTACCAACAGTAAGGAGGCCAGCTATGAGCAAGCGTGCACGCAAGCGTCGTGACCGTAAGCGTGGCGGCGCGAACCACGGGAAGCGCCCCAACACCTAGGCACATGCCAGGAACCACGGTTCAAGCGAAGGACCCCGCAAGCCACTCGGCTTACGGGGTCCTTTGCTGTCTGAGGCCCGTGGCCGCACACTGACGCTTTTTGCTTACGCCTCCACGGGGCGGATCGTGTGAATCCTGTCCAGGATGGCGTTCTTCAGGTTGTCCGGAGCGGACTCTGTGCACGAGCGCTTGACCAAGTTGCGGATGACGCATTCGAGGTCGTACTGCTGCGTGCACTCAGGGCACTCATCCAGATGGTTCTTGATCTCGGTCAAGTCCTCACGGGTCAACGCCCCGTCAAGGTATTCGTAGATGCGTTGCATCCGGGTGTCGTCGCAGTCGCCCAATCCCTGGCAGTCGCTCATTTCCTGTTCTCCTGTGCTTTGCTTCCTGCCGCTTCCGACGCATCCGCGGCTGTTTTGAATCCCCGCTCTGCGGCGTATTCCGCGAGCATGTCCCGCAACATTCGCCGGCCGCGGTGCAGCCGGGACATCACGGTGCCGATGGGGGTGTTCATGATGTCTGAAATTTCCTTGTAGGCGAAGCCCTCCACGTCGGCGAAATAGACCGCCAAGCGGAACTCTTCAGGGATATCCTGCAGGGCCCGCTTCACGTCCGAATCCGGAAGGTGGTCCAACGCCTCGGCCTCGGCCGAACGCAGTCCCCTCGACGTGTGCGACTCCGCCCGTGCCAGCTGCCAGTCCTCAATGCTGTCCGAATTGGACTGCAAAGGCTCGCGCTGCCGTTTGCGGTACAGGTTGATGTAGGTGTTGGTGAGGATCCGGTACAGCCAGGCCTTCAGGTTGGTTCCCGGCTTGTACTGATGGAACGCAGAGAAAGCCTTGGTGTAGGCCTCCTGGACCAAGTCCTCCGCGTCCGACGGGTTCCGTGCCATGCGCATCGCGGCCGAGTACAGCTGGTCCACGTACTGCATGGCGTCCCGCTCGAAGCGAAGGCGGCGCTCCTCCATGGTCTCCGCGGAGACATCCAGGCCGGTGCCGTCATTCGGGTCGGCTTCGGCGGCCTGCGAAGCAGGGCCGGGCTGGGCGGACGGCAGCGGCGCGGCTCCCGCCTTGCCGTTCACTTCGGCGGGGGTAGCCTCATACATGGCCGCGACGGCCGGATCCAAGGTGTTCATTGCCTTCAAGTCTACTGTCCGGCTTCCCGCCCGGAGCATGCCGTACTCCAGCGGCTCCGCGGCAAGAGTACCCACTGCCACCGGCCCCGCCGGTCTTGTTCCGTCCAACACCTTCCCCAAGGCCCAACTCCGCTCTGTATCGGGTGAATGATCGCCTGGGCTCCTGTCACGAACCCGACATCGATAACCGCCCCCCGCGGGCAAATATTCCCCAAAAGTGCAAGACTAGGACCGACTCCGCCGCTTGGCGCGGCTCGTCCATCCAGGAGGAAATCCATGTCCTTTGTCCGCACGCTCGCTCGCCCCATGCTTGCCTCCAGTTTCGTTCTTGCCGGACTGGATAAGCTCAAGAACTCCGACGACACCGCCCAGCAGCTTTCGCCGCTCCTGCGCAAGGCGGCGGCCTCACTCCCCTTCCAGGCGAGCGAGAAGACCTTGGCGCGCGTGATCGGCGGAACCCAGGTGGGAGCCGGCGTCCTGTTCGGCCTTGGCAAGTTCTCCAGGCTCTCGGCCGGCCTTCTGACCGTGATCTCGCTCCTCAACACCTTTGTTGAGTGGCGCAGTGCGGACATCAGCAGCAAGGAAGGGCGTGAAAACCGCCGGAACCAGCTGCTCAAGAACCTCTCGCTGAGCGGCGGGGCGCTGTTGGCTTCCGTGGACACAGCGGGCAAGCCGGGCCTGGCCTGGCGCGCCGAGCACCTGGCCGCCGATGCCCGCAGGAACGCCTCGCACATTGCTGCCGACGCGCGCCGCACCACCACCAAGAAGCTGAACAAGGCGGACAAAGTCGTACGCCGTGCAGTACACGCCACGGGAGCATAAGCACGAATGACCGCAACAGCTGCCACCCGGGACGGGTCCGGAACACCTGTGGAGCACTGGGACGCACCCTTTGCGTCCCGGCCCGTCGATGCCGCCGTGACGGTGCCCGGATCAAAGTCCCTGACCAACAGGTACTTGGTCCTGGCCGCCTTGGCGGAGGGTCCGTCCCGGCTGCGCGCGCCCCTGCACTCCAGGGATTCCGCATTGATGATCGACGCGCTCCGGCAGCTGGGTGCCACGATTACCGAGGTGCCAGGGGACGGTGACTTTGGCCCTGATCTGGAGGTGGTTCCGCTGCCGGCAGCCGCCGAGGCGTCCCTCACCAGGATCGACTGCGGGCTGGCCGGCACCGTCATGCGGTTCGTTCCGCCACTGGCGGCGCTCCGCAACGGAACCAGTGTCTTCGACGGTGATCCGCACGCCCGCAAGCGGCCTATGGGGACCATCATCGAGGCCCTGAAAGCTCTGGGTGTTGCCGTTGCCTCCGAAGACGGCTCCGCACCGTCATCGCTCCCGTTCACCGTGGAAGGCAAGGGCTCGGTCCGGGGCGGCCATCTGGTGATTGACGCCAGCGCATCGTCGCAGTTCGTTTCCGCCCTCCTCCTGGTGGGGGCGAGGTTCGACGAGGGCCTGCACCTGGAGCACGTGGGGAAGCCGGTGCCCAGCCTGGACCACATCAACATGACCGTGGCTGTCCTGCGCGGTGCGGGCGTCTCGGTGGACAACTCCGTTCCCAATCATTGGGTGGTGGCGCCCGGGCCGATCCGCGCCTTCGACCAGCGGATCGAGCAGGACCTTTCCAACGCCGGTCCGTTCCTGGCAGCCGCGCTGGCTTCGAAGGGTACGGTGCGGATTCCCAACTGGCCGGCGGAGACCCAGCAGGTGGGAGACCTGTGGCGCGACATCCTCGCGAAAATGGGCGCAGACGTTACCCTGGCCGACGGGGTCCTGACCGTCACCGGCGGCGAGGAGATCAAGGGCGGCACCTTCGCCGACACCAGCGAGCTTGCGCCTACGGTGGCAGCCCTGTGTGCGCTGGCCACCGGCCCCTCCCGGCTCACCGGGATCGCCCACCTGCGCGGACACGAGACGGACCGGCTCGCGGCCCTGGTGACGGAAATCAACCGGCTTGGCGGAGACGCAGAGGAAACCAGCGACGGCCTGGTGATCCGTCCCGCCCGACTGCATGCCGGCGTCGTCCGCAGTTATGCTGACCACCGCATGGCCACTGCCGGCGCCATCCTGGGCCTGGCGGTGGAGGGGGTGCAGGTGGAGGACATTGCCACCACCGCCAAGACCATGCCTGATTTCCCCCAGCTATGGGCAGGCATGCTGGCCCAGGACGCCGCGGCGGCATCCGGACCGGAGGAGCCCAGCGGTGGCGCGGCGCACTGACTCCTGGGACGAATCCGACGTCCGAATCCGGCCGAACAAGAAGGGTTCCAGGCCCCGCACCAAGGACCGGCCCAGCCACGACGACGCCGTCACCGGACGGATCATCACCGTGGACCGCGGCCGGTACACGGCAGTGGTGGGTGAGGACTCGAAGAACGAACGAGTGGTGATTGCGGCACGCGCCCGCGAACTTCGCCGCTCGCCGGTGGTTGCCGGCGACTTTGTCTCGCTTGTGGGAGACGTGTCGGGAGCGCCGGACACGCTGGCCCGCCTGGTGAAGATCCAGGACCGCAAAACGCTCCTGCGCCGCAGCGCCGACGACACAGACCCGATCGAACGTGCCGTGGTGGCCAACGCGGACCAGCTGGTGATCGTGGTGGCGGCGGCCAACCCTGAGCCGCGGACCGGATTCATCGATCGTGCCCTGGTGGCCGCGTACGACGCCGGCATCGAACCGATCCTGCTGGTCACCAAGGCCGACGTCAAGGACCCCGCGGAACTGTTGTCCAACTACACCCACCTGGACTTCCCGGTGATCATCAGCCGGACGGCTGACGCCCAGGCCTCGGGCATCGATGCGCGCTCCGACGACGGCCTTTCGGCCCGGTTGGACAGCGCCGCCGTGGCCGAGCTTCGCGCGCACCTGGACGGCCAGGTCACGGTCATGCTCGGACATTCGGGCGTGGGCAAGTCCACCATGGTCAACGCGTTGACCGGGGCCGAGCGGGCCACCGGCGGAGTCAACGCGGTGACCGGCCGGGGCCGGCATACATCGTCGTCGGCCCTGGCGCTGCGCCTGGCGGACGCGCCGGCCGGCAGCTGGATCATCGATACCCCGGGCATCAGATCCTTCGGTTTGGCCCACGTGGACCCTGACCGGATCCTGCGCTCTTTCCCGGACCTCTCCCCCGGCATCGAGAACTGCGAACGGGGCTGCAAGCACACGGCAACTGCAGTGGACTGCGGCCTCGACGACTGGGTGGCGGACGGACACGCAGGTCCCACTGGTCCCGCACGGCTCGCCTCGCTGCGGCGGCTGCTCGGCACGGATCCAAGGATGGAAGCACAGGAAACCAAAGAGCTCGGCAGCGTCAACTGACGCGTTCTCCCCGGAAGAAGCATGGGCAGACGGTAGTTTGGAACCATGATCCAACCCGCTTCGAGCTACAACGATGACCTGCGCCTGGCACATGTCCTGGCCGACTCCGTGGATGACCAGACCATGAGCCGCTTCAAGGCCCTGGACCTCCACGTTGAGACCAAGCCGGACCTGACCCCGGTCACCGATGCGGACAAGGCCGCCGAGGAAGCGATCCGCGGGCAGCTCTCACGTTCCCGCCCCCGTGACGCGGTCCTGGGCGAAGAGTTCGGCAGCACGGGCCACGGTTCGCGGCGCTGGATCATCGACCCCATTGACGGGACCAAGAACTTTGTCCGCGGCGTTCCGGTCTGGGCTACCCTGATCGCCCTCGTTGACGAGGGCGAGCCGGTGGTGGGCGTGGTCAGCGCCCCGGCCCTGGGCAAGCGCTGGTGGGCGGCAAAAGGGATGGGCGCGTACATGGGCAGGTCGCTGGCGGCTGCCACCCGGCTCCGCGTCTCCAACGTCTCCAGCCTCGCCGATGCCTCCCTCTCCTACTCCAGCCTCACTGGATGGAAGGAACGGGGAAACCTCGACGAGTTCCTGGGCCTCACCGAGGACGTGTGGCGGACCCGCGCCTATGGGGATTTTTGGTCGTACTGCATGGTGGCCGAGGGCTCCGTGGACATCGCCTGCGAACCGGAACTGAACCTTTACGACATGGCCGCCCTGGTGCCGATCGTGGTGGAGGCCGGCGGCCGTTTCACGTCTTTGGAAGGCGAGGACGGCCCCTTTGGCGGGAACGCCCTGGCCACCAACTCCATCCTGCACTCGGAGGTGCTGCACCGCCTGAACCCTTACCTGGACGATTTGCTGTAACAGTTGACGTTCCAGTGGGAAAACGAATAAAGCGACGACGGACACCTTCCAAAGGAGGTGTCCGCCGTCGTTTATTCGGCGGCGCGTAACAAAGGGCTTAACAATCGTTGCTGGTTCAGTCTTGGCCGCCGCATGTCCTACGCTTTTATCCAGGTCACGAGTGCCAGCGCTAAACCCCGGTTTGCTGGCCGGCAACCCTCCATTCGCGGTGGGGTGCCCCGGGTGACGACCAGGCCGGTCCGGAGCGGATGCGGCAAGCGCGGATTCCACTTTGCCGGAGTCCTGTATTCAAGTGAGGTCTCTGTGACAACTGCCACCGTCTCCCCCCAGCCCGCCATCACCGAAGCCACCGTTGCTGCTGAACGCCACGCAATACGGCCCCTCGCGGCGGTCACCGGCGCGGAAATCCAGGCGCCGCTCATCACCGGCGGCCACGTGCGGTACGCGAACCTTGACTATGGCGCCTCCGCCCCCGCGCTCTCCGTGGTGTCCGCCTACCTGAACGAGATCCTGCCCTACTACGCAAGCGTCCACCGCGGGGCAGGGTACGCCTCCCAGATCAGCACCTCGGTTTACGAGAACGCGCGCAGCATTGTCCGCGATTTCGTCGGGGGCCGCCCGGACGACTCGGTCATCTTCACCCGCAACACCACGGACTCGCTGAACCTCCTGGCAGGTTGCCTTCCCATCAGCGATGGCCGGCCCGCCGGCGATGTGCTCTACCTGGACATCGAACACCACGCCAACCTGCTGCCCTGGCAGGGCGTACCGCACCGGAGCATCGTCGCCGCGGACACGCTCACCGGCACCCTCGACGCTGTCCGCGCCGAGCTGGAGCAGGGCGGGGTCAGCCTGCTGGCAGTCACCGGCGCATCAAACGTCACCGGCGAGATCCTTCCCATCCGGGCCCTGGCCACGCTGGCCCACCAGCACGGTGCACGGATCGTAGTGGATGCGGCGCAGCTGGCACCGCACCGCCGGGTGGACATCAGCGACGACGGCATAGATTACCTCGCGTTTTCCGGCCACAAGCTGTACGCACCGTTCGGCGCCGGTGTCCTGGTGGGACGCCCTGACTGGCTGGACGCGGGCGTCCCCCACCTTGCCGGCGGCGGCGCGGTAAAGGAAGCAAAGCTCGACGGCGTCAGCTGGGCCACCGGCCCTGCCCGCCATGAGGGGGGCTCACCGAACGTCCTCGGAGCCGCCACCCTGGCCCGCGCCACGCAGGTGATCGCGGCGCTGGACCAGGACCGGTGGCATGCCCACGAATCCGCCATCCGTTCCTTCCTGGTGGAGGGACTGAAGGACATTGACGGCGTCACGGTCCACCAGATCTTCAAGGACAGCAACCCGGAAACGGACACCATCGGCGTGGTCAACTTCTCCGTGGAGGGCTACGACGCGGGGCTGGTGGCGGCCTACCTCGCCGCCGAGCACGGCGTGGGCCTGCGCGATGGACGCTTTTGCGCCCATCCCCTTCTGAAGCGCCTTGGCCTGCCGTCCGGCTCGCTTCGGGCAAGCTTCGGCGTCGGATCACGGCTGGAGGATGCCGAACGCCTCCTCACGGGCATCCGCTCGCTGCGCAGCGAAGGGCTGGGCTGGGACTACGTGGTGGACGCCGGCCGGTGGGTGCCCGCCAACGATGCCCGCACCTACCCGCACTGGGCACCGAACACCCCGGGGACGGCCGGCGCAGCGCCCTGCATCGACGACTAGGCAGTTCCAGGGAAGGGGTGCACCCTTCCAGCAGCAACCGGCGACCGTCCGTGCGGTAAATTCAAAGGGAGATCACTGGCAGCACAGAAGGAGGCCACGCGTGGTTCGGGGTGGCCCCAGGCTCGATCACGGGCGGCGCCGGGAGCTCGGGCAGAGCTTCCAGGACGGCGGCAGGCACTACCATCGCATCCGCCCGGGATACCCGGAGGAATCGGTCCGCTGGCTGGTGCCCACCGATGCCAAGGACGCGCTGGACGTCGGCGCGGGGACCGGAAAGTTCACCTCGTTGCTGCTGGACCTGGGACTGGACGTCACCGCCGTCGACCCCTCCGCGGACATGCTTGCCCAGCTGACGGCCCACTGCCCGGGCGCCAGGGCTGTGGTGGGAACCGCCGAGGCGACCGGCCTGCCCGACTCGTGTTTCGACGTCGTTACCGTTGCCCAGGCCTGGCACTGGTGCGACCCGCTGGCCGCAAGTAACGAGCTGGCCCGGGTGCTGCGCCCGCACGGAACCCTCGGCCTGGTCTGGAACCAGCTGGACACCTCGGTGCCCTGGGTACACCGCCTTTCCCGGATCATGCACGCAGGTGACGTGTACCGGCCGGGCCACAAACCCGTGGTGGGGCCTGAATTCCACGGGCTCGAAGGACACGTCACCCACTGGCAGGACACCGTGACCGCCAGGGACCTGATGGAGCTCACCAAGTCGCGCAGCTACTACCTGCGGGCCAATGAGGCAACGAGGGCCAAGGTCCTGGCCAACCTGGACTGGTACCTGCACGAGCACCTTGCGTACGTCCCCGACCAGCAGATCCAACTTCCCTACCTCACGTTGGCGTGGCGCGCCGTGAGGGCATGACCGGCGCAGCGCACCGTGCCGCCACAGCTCAACCGGTAGGCTTGGACCTGTGAAGACCAGCGCGCCCTCATCCTCCATCGAGGATTACGTCAAGGTCATCTATTCGTTCACTGAATGGCAGGACAAGCCCATCACGTCCTCGCAGCTGGCACAGAGGCTGGGAGTGGCCAATTCCTCGGTTTCCGAGATGGTCCGCAAGCTCAAGGACCAGGGCCTGGTGGACCACAAACCGTACAGCGCCGTCACCCTCACCGAAGCCGGCCTGCGGCTGGCCCTGGCCATGGTCCGCCGCCACCGGCTGATCGAGACTTACCTCGTCCAGCGCCTCGGCTATAGCTGGGACGAAGTCCACGACGAAGCTGAACAGCTGGAGCACGCGGTCTCGGACACGTTCATTGAACGCGTCGCGGCCAAGCTCGGAGACCCGAAGCGGGATCCGCACGGCGATCCCATCCCCACTGCCGACGGCCAGGTGCTGATGCCGCGTGCCCACCTGCTCGCCGAACTGGACGAAGGCCACAGCGGCCGGATCACCCGGATCAGCGATGACAACCCTGAACTGCTGCGGTACCTCGCCGCCCAGGACATCGATCTCGACGCTGACGTGGAAGTGGTGGGACGGCGCCCATTCGGCGGCGCCCTGGTAGTGCGGATCGGCGGCTCCGACTCACCCCGGGACTTCGACCTTGCCGATGAAATCGCCTCAGCGCTGTGGGTCTCCAGCGACACCCCCCACCCGGGCTGCCTCCTGGACAAACCCTGACCCTGCGATGCCCGCCGGCTCCAGCCCGGCGATTTGGCCGCCTCCCGTATGGTTGAAGGTGATGATCAGCAGACGCGACGCGGCAATTACCCTTGATGTTCCCCTTGAAATGGCACAGCGCCACGGCCTGCCCAAGTGGATGACGGAGGCCGAACTCCGCGCCATTCTGGACAATCCCCCGCCCTGGCTGGTGCAGTCGCGCGCTAACCGGACGGGAAAGCGGCCCGTCTGGGTGCACCTGGAATGCGCCGTCTGCGGCTATGAGGAGGCTGCGCGCCCCAAGAAGTGGTGGCCCGACTTTACGTATGTGGTGTGCGGGCACCATCCCCCGGCGGACATGCCGCCCGCCCGCCCCGGCTGCGTCCGCAGCGAGTACGACGGCGTGGGGACGCGTTTCGTGGGCATCGCGGACGTGGAAGCGCCCCCGGTTCGCCCATAGGTCACCGGGCGTGCCTGCGCAAGGTGCCGGCCCGCCGTCGAACTAAGCCGTGCCGTTGGCGGTCATTTCCTCCGGAACAGCGGTGAGGTGCAGTTCGACGCCGTCACGCAGCACTGCCACGTCGAGCGGCTGGCCGATGGCGTCCGCAAACAAGAGCCTCTGCAGGCTCTCGGCATTGTTCACGGGGCGGCCCCCGGCCGTCACGATGATGTCCCCTGCGGACAGGCCTGCCGTATCTGCGGGGGAACCGGGCAGCACCTCCACTACGCGAAGGCCTTCCCGCAGCCCTGTCCGGATCACCGCACTGGGGGTGAGCTGCATCGGAGTGCTGACCAGGCCCAGGTAGGCGCGGCGCACCCGCCCGTCCGCCAGCAGCGCGGAGATGATACGGCGGGTGGTGGCGTTGATCGGGATGGCCAGCCCCAGGCCGGCACCCGCCACCGCGGTGTTGATGCCCACGATCCTGGCATGGGTGTCTGCCAGCGCACCGCCGGAGTTTCCGGGGTTCAGGGCCGCATCCGTCTGGATGACGTCTTCAATGACACGCCTGTTACCTCCTGACCAGACAGGTATGGCACGGCCCAGGCCGCTGACCACCCCCGCAGTCACGGAACCAGCCAGCCCCAGCGGGTTCCCCACCGCCACCACAAGCTGCCCCACTCGCAGGGACTCCGCGGCGCCGAACTCGGCAGGCCGGACCTTGGGCCTGGAACCGTGGACCACCGCGAGGTCGGACAGTGGATCTGCACCCACCAGCTCGACTTCCATCCTGCTGCCGTCGCCAAAGACCGCATAGCCCTGCCGGGTGCCCGCCACGACGTGCGAATTAGTGAGGAGGTAGCCGTCCTCCGTGAAGAGCACCGCCGAGCCCGCTCCCACCCTGACCCGGCCATTGCGGCGCTGGGCAGTCATCTCGATGGCCGCCACATGCGGGGTAACCGCTGCCGCCACCCTCATGACGGTCCGGGAGTAGGCGTCCAGGACGTCTTCGTCCTCCGGTTGTTGGAACTCCGGCGCCTGTTCCATGGCTAACCTCCTGACTGCGTTCCGCCCTGTTCCGCCGTGCTCAGCCGGCGGCGGCAGCTTGCCCTTGAGGGGCCTTATGAAAAACAACGACGGCCTCGACCAGTCCAGTCCCGCCTTCGCTACGCCTTGGGTGAACGCGGACTGGAAGAGCGGCTGTCCTCCAGCATCAAAATTCCATCAAGTCGAGGAATTCGTCATTCCGGCGCTGCTAGCTTGATGCAATGTCACGGGGAAGTCACGGTTCAGCGCCGGTTCAGCATGCAGAAAAAGCCCGCATCGAGTGGATCGATGCGGCACGCGGGCTTTGCGTCGCAGCGGTGGTCCTTTTCCACGTTGGGTTGTGGCATTTCCTGAAGTTTGAACACGACAGCAGTGTGGCCTTCACCTTCTGGGACGCCGTGGCAACGGGACTTGGATCCGTGCGGATGCCGCTCCTTCTCGCGGTTTCCGGAATCCTTGCCGCTTCCAAGGTCCGCAACGGGTTCGGCAACGGAAAGGCGTGGAGCTCCAGCCTGAGCAACTACTACCTGTACGCCGTCTGGCTGCTTGTCTATGCGCTTCTCAGCATCGTCCTGGCAGGTTCCCCGCGGCCCCAGCGGGTGGTATCCGTCGGCGACTTCTTCCTGCAGCTGATCGCCCCGGATACTCCCCTGTGGTTTATTTTCGCCCTGGCGGTCTACGTACCACTACTGACCTTCTGCAGGAAGCTTCCGCCGTCGGTGGTGCTGACCGCGCTTGCCGGCTTGAGCATCCTCACTGCCCTGGTTATGGACAGCACCGCGGGGCAGTGGGGCAAGGTGCCGGAGTTGGCCGTCTTCTTCGCGACAGGTGTGTACGGAAAGAAGCTCTTCCTGCACATTGCTGAGGCCCACAGGGTGCTCTGTTTCGCTGTGGCCGCCCCAGTCTTCGTCGCCCTGATGGCGCTGCCGGAGATACATCCCGGCATCGACCAGGTCGTCTACATCCTGCAGGGACTGGCGGCGGCCGCGGCACTTGTAGCCTTCATCAGCGCCATCACCAGGTACCGGCCCATTGCCATGGCAGGGTCCTGGGTCGGCCGCCGCACCCTTGGCATTTACCTCCTGCACACGCCGATCATGGATTTCCTCGTCCTTGCTTTCCATGGGCCCTTGTCACCGGTTGCGCCGGCCATCTCGAGCTCGGTGCCCGTCGCCCTGCTGTACCCCCTTGTGCTGACCTGCGCCGTCATCGCAGCCTGCGTAGGCTCCGAATACCTCCTCAGGAAGTGCGGGTTCGCCTTCCTCTTCCAGCGTCCCGGCGCGGCCCCGGGCCGGGTCTCCACCCGTGCGCGGCTGCTGACCAGGCTCTAGGATCGGTACCATGACTGATTCCCCTGCAGGGTCCCAAACGGAAATCCTGCCCGCCGATGAGTGCTGGAAGTATCTTCGGTCCTCCTACATCGGCAGGCTGGCGGTCATCAACGGTGACATTCCGGAGATCTTTCCCGTCAATTTCTCCGTGACCGGGGAAACTTTGGTATTCCGCACCGCGCCGGGCACCAAGCTTCGCGCACTGCTCAGCGGTGCGGTTGCCGCCTTCGAGGTGGACGGGCTCAATCCCTATGCCACGGAAGTCTGGAGCGTGGTGGCTAAGGGCAGGCCCCAACCCTTTGACGAAACCCGGATGTCCCTGCCGGACGGTGACGCCGACCGCGAACCGTGGCAGCCCGGTATCAAGGACCACCTGGTGGCCCTCACGCCTACGGACCTCACCGGGCGCAGGTTCGCGGTCAGGTCACGCACCCGGTGGTGGCCGCCGGTGGATTTTTCCGCCGACTGGCTGTAGGGGTTTGGCCCTCGTCACCTGCCTGCTGCGGGAATTACGCTTCCGTCATAGCTGGAGGCTTTAGGGCTGGACGCTTCAGGGCTGGAGGACCACCTTGAGCGCCTTGGTCTCGGCGGCGCGGGAGAAGGTGTCGTAGGCGTCGAGGAACTGGTCGAAGCCAAAATGGTGTGTGGCGAACTTTTCCGCCCGGATTTTTCCCTGTGACACGAGCTTGAGCAGCATAGGCGTGGTGTTGGTATTCACCAGTCCCATGCTGATGTTGATGTTCTGGATCCAAAGATCCTCGAGGTGCAGTTCCACCGGTTTTCCGTGCACTCCCACGTTGGCCACGGAACCGCCCGGCCGGACAATGTCGGTGCACATCGCGAACGTCGCCGGCACGCCCACCGCTTCGATGGCCACGTCCACGCCGTGTCCGCCTGTGAGTGCGAGGACCTGTTCCTTCCAGTCAGCGCTGCCGGAGAGGACCGTGTCCGTGGCCCCGAACTCCTTCGCCTTGTGGAGGCGGTTGGCGTCCAGGTCGATGGCCACCACAGTGGCGGCGCCATAAAGCCCCGCCGTGGTGATGGCCGCCAGGCCCACCGGCCCTGCACCCACCACCGCCACGCTGTCGCCGGGCTTGACCCTGCCGTACTGGACCCCGATTTCGAAGCCGGTGGGAAGGATGTCCGAGAGCATGACAGCCTGTTCATCGCTCACGCCCGCAGGCAACAGGTGCAGCGAGTTGTCAGCGTAGGGAACGCGGACGTACTCGGCCTGGGTACCGTCGATCAGGTGGCCGAAAATCCATCCAGTGCCTTGCTGTCCTTCTGCGCCAAGGCAGTGTGAGTACAGGCCCGACTTGCAGTTGGCACAGTGCCCGCAGGATTTGATGCAGGAGATGATGACGCGGTCGTTTACCTTGAGGCCGGTCACGGAAGGGCCGGTCTCGACGACCGTCCCCACTCCCTCGTGGCCCAGGATCCGGCCCTGCTGTACGGCGGGCACGTCACCTTTGAGGATATGCAGGTCGGTACCGCAGATGGTGGTTGTATCGACTTTGACGATTGCGTCGCCGGGTTGCTGGATCCGGGGGTCGGGGACGTCGGTCCAGGACTTTTTACCGGGTCCGCCGTAGACCAGGGCTTTCATAAGCTTCTCCTTAATGTGAGGGCCGGCTCTGCGTTCGCCGGCCGGTTGATGGTTGCCGGTGCGCCGGCTGCGTATCCGCCGGCTGGAGGACCGGAAGGCTTTCCCCTGGTGGCCATGCGGTCCGGAGTTTGGCAAGGTGCAATGTCGCAAGCACCAGGAACAGCGCCGAGAGGGCAAGCGACTGCACGAGTGCCGCCCCGTCCGGCGCTGCCCCAAACAGGGGCTTAACCAGTTCACCCGCCGCCAGGGAGAAGATGAGCGTGAAACCCAGGACATGCAGGGCCGGCAGGAGCAACAATCCTGTCCGGTGGTTCCGGTATGCCAGGAAGGACAGGATGACGAACCCGGGCATGATGAAGCAAAGGTCCAGGATAGAGATTGAGTAGAGGGAGTCGATTTGCTCGCCCGCAGCCATGAGGGGCAGGAGCATCCCGATCCAGAGGGGATAAAAAACCAAGGGCTGAAGGATGGCGCCCGAAGCCGACGTAAGCCGCACCGCGCGGGGCAGGGATACCGACGGGGTTGTGCGGTCCAGGGTGGCTCCGGCCGTGGCCAGCGCCCAAAAAGACAGTGCGAAGACCGCCATGTACAGCAGGTACAAGGCGTTGTAGGTCCGCTCGATGACGTAAATCCCGTAAGCGTAGAAAAGGTAGCCGAGGAGCCCAAGGGCCACAATTTGGTGCCTTGTCCTTTGCGGCCTGGCCGCGCAGGCCAGGTAGAGCAAACCGAGCCCGGCCGCCGCGGAAAGCAAATCCTGCGAGTATGCACCGGGGACAAGCCCGGGGGCCACCACCCGGTCGTAGATTTCAGTTCGCCAGATTCCCGTTGCTGCAGCACCCAGTGCCAACAGTCCGGCAACACTCCACAGGAGGCGGTTGAGGAACAGATGCGTCAGCATGGCCACCTTTCGCAGGGAAGATCAGCTTCCCCGGCGTCTCCCCAGCGTCCCATCGGCCCTTCCGGGGTCCAAGGGCCTTAGGTCCTTCCCTTCAGGCCGGGCCTTTGTGCCCTTTTCGCAGGCAGGAGGGTTGCCTACGCTGTGCCGTATGACTGACAACACGAACGTACCGGCGCCGGAAATCCTTGACGCGGAGGAATGCTGGGCGCTCCTCTCCCAGACCGGGGTGGGACGGCTGGCCGTCATCGCCGACGGCCATCCCGACGTCTTCCCCGTCAACTACAAGGTGGACGGCCAATCGCTGGTTTTCCGCACGGGCAGCGGCACCAAGCAGCAGGCAATCCAATCGGATGCCGTTGTTGCACTGGAAGCGGATGCGGTCAGCTCACAGTTCGGCCTCGCCTGGAGCGTTGTCATCAAGGGCAAGGCACAGGAGACAACGCCCACAGGCCCTGACCTGGATGACATCCGCCGTGCCCTGTTTCCGTGGCAGGGCGTCGGGCAGGAGCACTTCATCCGCATCACGCCGGAGTCCATCACGGGGAGGCGCTTTACCGTAAGCGCGCCGCTGCTGTGGCAGACCCCGCTGGATGACGCAACCCGGGCGGGCTTCGAATAAGGGGCCGGCGGGGCGGAGGCACCGGCAGGCCAACGGAGCGGGAGGCGCTGTGCGCGCATGGTGGGTGAACGAACCCGGGCCCCTCTCCACCCATCCCCTGGTGCTGGGACACCGGGCCACCCCCAGTCCGGCCACCCGCGAACTCCTGGTGGAAGTTACCGTCTGCGGTATCTGCCGCACAGACCTCCATCTCGCAGAAGGAGACCTGGCACCGCAGCATCCGCACGTAGTGCCCGGCCACGAAGCAGTCGGCGTCGTCATTGAAACGGGGACGGACTGCTCCCGTTTCAAGGTAGGAGACAGGGTCGGGGTGGCCTGGCTCGGCGGGACCTGCGGCAAGTGCCCTTACTGCCGCCGAGGTGACGAAAATCTATGCTCGTCACCGGTCTTCACCGGTTGGGACCGGGATGGCGGCTACGCGGAGCACCTCACAGTGGCGGAGGACTTCGCGTACCCTCTGCCTGCCTCCTTCACTGACGAACAGGCTGCACCGCTGCTGTGTTCCGGGATCATCGGTTACCGGGCCCTGAAACGCGCCGCGCTGCCGGTCGGCGGGCGCCTGGGCATCTACGGATTTGGCAGTTCAGCACACATCACGGCCCAATTGGCGCTCAAACAAGGTGCGTCCGTGTTCGTGATGACCCGTTCTGCGAGCGCGCGGTCACTGGCGCTGGAGCTGGGAGCGGAGTATGCAGGCGACGCTTACGCCGAACCGCCGGTACCGCTCGATTCCGCCATACTGTTTGCCCCGGCAGGCGACCTCGTTCCCGTCGCGCTGCGTGCCCTGGACCGTGGCGGGACGCTGGCCATTGCCGGGATCCACCTGACTGACATACCGGCCCTGAATTACGCCAGGGAGCTCTTTCTTGAACGGCAAGTGCGGAGTGTGACTGCCAACACCAGGGCGGACGGGCACGAGTTCCTAACCCTCGCAGCCCGGCTTTCCCTGGCCCTCACCACCACGGTTTACCCGTTTGACGACGCGGACAAAGCTTTGGAAGACCTTGCCGCGGACAGGGTTACCGGATCGGCGGTCCTGCGGGTCCGGCCGGCACATGATGGGAAATAGTTTTGCCGAGCGCTCAATCCAATAATCCCCGCCCAGGAACAAGCTGGCTTCCCTTAAGTGCGATACTTCAGCCGAACAGGACGGCAGCTTCCTGGTAGCGCGCCTCCGGCACCACTTTCAGTTCCCCCAGCGCCTCCTCCAGTCCGACATTCACGATGTCCGTGCCACGCAGCGACACCATGGTTCCCCATCTGCCCACCGCTGCAGATTCGACGGCGGCCAGGCCCAGGCGGGTGGCAAGGACACGGTCGAAGGCCGTGGGTTCGCCGCCGCGCTGGATGTGGCCCAGGACTGTGGCCCGGGTTTCGATGCCGGTCCTGATCTGCAGCTCCCCTTCAAGCAGCAGTCCAATGCCTCCGAGGCGTGGCCTGCCAAAAGTATCCAGGCCGCGGGGTGCGTAAGGCGCCGCGTGCCCCTCGGGTGCGAAGGCTTCGGCCACCACCACAAGGGGCGCCCTGCCGCGGTCACGGGCGGACAGCACCCACGAACAGACCTGGTCCAGGGATACGGGATGTTCCGGTATCAGGATGGCGTGCGCGCCGGAGGCCATTCCGGAATGCAGCGCTATCCACCCGGCGTTGCGGCCCATCACTTCCGCGACCATGCAGCGGTGATGGGATTCTCCCGTGGTCCGCAGGCGGTCTATTGCTTCCGTGGCAGTTTGGACTGCGGTGTCAAAACCGAAGGTGTAATCCGTGGCGCCAAGGTCGTTGTCGATGGTCTTGGGTACCCCCACCCCATTGATGCCTTGCGCGCACAGTTCCCGGGCAGCCGCCAGCGTCCCCTCTCCCCCGATGGCGATCAGGCCCTCCAGCCCGTTGCGCCGAAAACACGCCCGTACCCCGTCGATTCCCTTGCCCACCAGCGGGTTGGTCCGGGACGTGCCGAGGATGGTTCCGCCCAGGCGTGAGATCCCTCGGACGCTCGTCCGGGGCAAGGGAACGGCGTCCTGTTCCAGGACACCCCGCCACCCGTCCTTGAATCCAACGAATTCGTACCCGTGGGCGACGTCCCCGCCCAGTACCGCTCCCCGGATGACGGCGTTGACCCCCGGGCAGTCACCACCACTGGTGAGGATCCCCAGCCGTTTCACGACGCCGCCAGTCCGGGGGCCCGGGCAGGCATCGGGAAGTGCCGGGTCCGGCCGGGAGGCAAGACAACATCGGTGCCGTACACATGCACCTTGATGGGGCCGGCGTCGCCGGGGGCGGAGGTGATGCTCATCCGGCCGTCCTTGAGGTGCACCCGAAGCCGGTGCCCTCTGTAGAGGACCTCGAAGGCGACGGCGCGAAGACCCGTGGGCAAGTTGGGCGCGAACACGATGGTTTCCCCGCTGAACCGCAGGCCCGCGAAGCTGCGCTGCACCACGTCGATGGTGCCGCCCATGGCGCCCAAATGGATCCCCGCGCGCGTGGTGCCATGCTGGGTGTCGTCCAGATCGGCGTCGAGCGCTTCCCGGAAGCTGTCCCAAGCCCTGTCCGCGTCCAGGCCTGCCAGGACAGATGCGTGCGCAACCCTGCTCAGCGTGGATCCATGCGCCGTTCGGGCCAGGTAGTACTCGATTGTCCGGTTGAGTTGTTCCTGTGTGAATCCGTAGTGCAGCCGCTGGAGGATGGCGACCAGTCCTTCGTGGCCCAGCAGGTACGGCAGCATGAGGACATCCGCCTGTTTTGCCAGTTTGTAGCAATTGGTCGCATCGTTTTCGGCTTCCAGGATCAGGTCCAGGCGTTCAATGTCGCCGTACTCGTCCCGGTAATGTTCCCAGTCAAGCTCCTTCAAGTCCCCGTAGCCCTCGAACTGGCTGATGATGCCGTCACCGTGAAAGGGGACGTACATCGCGCTTGCCATGTGCGCCCACCCGGCTGTTTCCTCAGCGGTGACACCGAGGCGTTCCATGAGCCCTGCACGCTCGCTGCCATGGAGGAAGGACGTGATGCCAGCCGCTTGGGAGCAGACCCACGCCGCCATGACGTTGGTGTAGGCATTATCGTCCAGGCCTGGTTTGTCCCGGCCAGGGTAGCCTGTGTGGTATTCGTCCGGTCCCACCACGCCACACAGGTGGTACCGGCCGCCCTGCTCGTCGTAGCGGGCCAGGGAACGGAAGAAACGGGCAACCTCGATTACCAACTCAGCCCCCTTTTGGAGGAGCCAAATTTTGTTGCCGGTGGCCTGAAAGTACTGCCAGGCGTTGAAGGCAACGGCCAGGCCCGAGTGGACCTGCAGATGCGAATGGTCTTTCACCCACCTGCCGGACCTTTCGTTGTACAACCACTTCGGTGTCTCCTCGGTTCCGTCACTGCCGCTCTGCCATGGAAACTTGGCCCCCGCCAGCCCTGCCGCAACTGCAGCGTGCCGGGCAGCGGGAAGCCGCCGCCACCGGTAATCGAGCACGGAGCGGGCAATGTCGGGCGTCTTCGAGGTGAGTACCGGCAGGACGAACAGCTCATCCCAAAAGACGTGGCCGCGGTAGCCTTCGCCGTGCAGGCCGCGCGCGGTGACGCCGGCATCGAGTTCGGCCGTGTGGTGCGTCAATGTCTGCAGCAGGTGGAAGATGTGCAGGTTGAGAACCAGTTGCACCTGGACCGGGGCGTCAATATCCACCAGGAACGGCCGGAGTTCCCGGCGCCAGGCCTCCTCATGCGCCGACAGCAATGCATCATAGTCTCCGCCCATGCGCTCCAGCACGGCTCTGGCCTCCGTCTCCGGGGAGGAGATTGCGCGGTCGCGGGAGGTCACCACTGCCACTGTCTTGGTGAGCCGTGCCGCCTTGCCCGCCTCAAGGGAAAGCAAGAGGACGTGGAAGTGGTACCCGCCTTTCCTGCCCTCCTCGATTCCGGCGGCCTCCTGGCACACGAATGTTCGGTAGGCTGCCGCGATACGGATCAGGCTTTGGGTCGTTTCCACTTCCACCACAGAGGTTGTACCTGGTGGCACCTCCGGACTGGGGCCGCGCGGGGCAGTCCTGTCGGCGAGATGGATGTCGGAGCCCAGGGCACGTTCTGGCAGGTTGGCATTGCGCACGGCGGCATTGATGCCACTGCGTACTTCCAGGTCACCGTCCCAGCCCAGCGCAGTGATCACCGTTTCAAGGACCAGCAAGTGGGGTTCGGCCATGGATACAAAGCGGGTTTGCACCACTTCCAGCCGCCGGTGGTCCGCGCCCTCCAACAGCAGCCTGCGCTCAAGCAGCGCCTTTTTGAGGTCCAGGACGCGGCGCTCCCGGACTACGGTCATCCCCCCCTCCGACCACCACGGCTGGCCGGGCAGGCGCAGATCAAGCCGCAGGCAGTCGGGTGCGTTGACCATATGTTCTTCCAGCAGCGTTTCACCGGCTGCCGTGGCCAGGACCCGGTTGTACACGCCCGCAAGATACATTCCCGCGTAGCTGAAGGGGCCGCCCTCGGGTGCCGCACCCCGCACGCCCATGTAGCCGTTGCCCAGGGTAGTCAGGGCTTCCCGGTGCCCCTCGTGCGCGGCGTCGAACCCTTCGTAGACGAGGTGCCATGCGTTGCCGATGACTTGTCCCAGGTCCAGCTCTCCCACGTCGTTGAGGACGATTCCGGCCCCCGCCGCTTCAAGCTGGCGGCGGTTGCCGGTGCGGTCGATCCCCACCACAAGGCCAAACCCGCCCCGCCGGCCGGCTTCAACCCCCGCCGCCGAATCCTCCACCACCACAGCGTGTGCCGGGGCCACTCCCAACTGTGACGCGGCCGCGAGAAACACGTCCGGTGCAGGCTTTCCGCGCAGACCCTGCCCGGCCGCCGTCGTTCCGTCCATCACGACGTCGAACAGATCGTGGATGCCTGCCGCCTGCAGGACCAATGCTGCGTTGCGGCTTGAGGTGACCACGGCGGTTGGAACCGCCGCGCCCGCAAGCCGTTGCAGCAGTTCGAGCGTCCCGGGGTAGCTCTGGACGCCGTCCTCCCGGAGGTGCTGCAGGAAGTATTCGTTCTTCCAGGCACCCAAGCCGAATCCCGTCCAGGCTCCGGCTTCGTCAGTCTCTTTCCCCTTTTCGACCCGCACTCCGCGGGCCGCCAGGAACCTCATCACCCCTTCCTCACGCGGCATCCCGTCAACGTATTTGAGGTAGTCCGTCCTGCTGAGGGGGGCACGGTTGGCGGCCGCCGGAACCCGTGGATCGTGGAGGATCCGGTCAAACGCGTCTTTCCAGGCAGCCTGGTGGACCAGCGCCGTGTTGGTGACCACGCCGTCGAGGTCGAAAATGACGGCGTCGAACGGTGGTTTGGCGGCAGCGGCGGTGGGCGACCCGATCATAGGTCAGTGGTACCAGCAAGCCCGCATTACGGAAAGGGCCGATGGGCCCGGCGCAAGCTACCCAGTGCCCCTGCTTGCTGCCTGTCCCACGTGGTTCCACCACGTCAGCGGCGACGTGATGGTGAAGCGCCTGCCGCTGACGGAGGTGGGGACAATTCGGACGAAGTGATCCTTTTGGCCCGCCTGCCAGGGAAAGAGTGTCAGTCCGGCCCCGGACAGGATTTCCTCCGAAGGGTCCAGGATGACGGCCCTGCCTTTGACCAGCACGCTCCACGCCCGGGACGCGTCATGGCCGTCGGCTTCTAGCGCGACGGCAAGTGGTCCCCCGGCTGCGCGCAGTTTGGTTCCTTCCCCGGTGCGGAAGACAACAGATTCCTGGTCCACCTTGAAGTTGACCGGAAAGACTTCCGGATAGCCGTCCACTAATACCGCCAAATGGCCGACGGACACTTCCCGGAGGAGGTCCCAGCACGTTCCGGCATCCAGGACTTCGGTGGGCGTTTGCGGCGCGTCATTGTGCATGATCCGAAAATAACGGCGCGCGGGCCCGACTGCTAGAGCATTTCGACCCGGCCAAGGAGCCGCGTTTCCAGTGCAGACTCCCTTACGCAAATCACCGGCGCGGGGCAAAGAAAAACACCCCGGTCCGAAGACCGGGGTGTTTTAGATGGTTCGAGCCATCCGTGAAGGATGGCTCGAACCGTGGGGTGGAGATGGGGGGAATTGAACCACCCCAGCCACCAAGAATAGCGCCGAAGTTCCGCATGTTTCCGGGGTTTCGTGCGACTTGAAACTACCATTAAAGACTTCGCAAGACGGTTCTTGTGCACTAAGTGCACACGCTATGCGGCGCATTCGAAGCGCATCTGCAGCACGTACCGGGCATCCTCCGGGAGGCTGGCGATCCAGTCCGACAGAACGCTCTTGGTCACCATGACATCCTCTGCCAGTTCGTCCAGTGAGTGCGCCCAGGGAGCGTGATCCCATACCGCCTGCCAGGACACGAGACGGTCCGCCGCCGCAGCCCGGACCTTCTTCTCGACGGCCGGCGACTGGCACTCTTTGTGGCCGAGTTCGATGTGGACGAGTTCGTGGATGATGGCGCAGCGCCGCTCCCGGTAGGTGAGCCTGTCATCAAGATAGATCGTCCTGCCGTCCGTGGCTGCAACGAGGAATCCGGGCAGCCGGTGGGTGACGATACGCACGCCCAACGCTTCTGCCAATCTCTCCCCCGAGTCCATGCCAGCACCCTAAAGGATGCGACTGACACTGACGAGTAACTACTCCCGCTCCTGGGACTCTTCCCCGGCACGAGCGGAACGGGCCGCTTCCCGTTTTCCCTCAGATTCCACCTCGGTCATGGCGGCCATCTTGGAGAAGTCCGGCGCCCGGTCCTCGGTCTTGCGTGTGGGCAACTTCACTACGTTGTCCGGCGCGCTGGTGGTTTGCTTCCGGCTGCCGTCCATCCAGTTGAGGAATTCGCCGGCGGTGTTCCGGAGGATGTCTTTGGATTCGTCGGGCAGGCGGCCGGCGCCCCAGAGGATGAGGTCGGACTCGTTGTTGTCTCCGACGTCGATGCCGAGGGTGCGGGCCGCGGCGAGGACGAGCTCGCGGGGGCTGACGCTGAATGCTTTGGAGAGACCGGCGATGGTCTCCGGGGTTGGCATGCGGGTGAATCCGTCTTTGACGATGGACTGCAGGGCGCGGGCCTTGGGGACTCCGCCGGCGCGCTTGGAGATCGCTTCGTAGGAGTCGTCCTTTTTGTGGGCCAGGACGAGCTGTTGGAAGTTGGGGCCTGTGTTCGTGGTCATGCCATTGAGCTTTCCTGTGGGTGTCCTGGTGCGCAACGCTGACGGTGCGCACTATGCCTACCGGTAGGCGGTACCTCTAATTTTAGGGTCCTGCCTACTAAAAATTCCCCCCATCCCTTTAGTGATCAGTGTGGGTGCGGGAAATCCGCACTGTCAGTGCTTGACTTACCGCCTACCGGTAGGCAATACTCAAAGGGCAGCAGATAACAGGCGAACCGCCTACCGAAACAAGAAGGAGAGCTCATGTCACCCTGGCGCACTAAGGCCCGTTGGCCGAAAGGAACCTACATGCGACTGGTCTCAAAGGAAGCGCTCCGCGCCTTCCTCATCACTCAAAAAGACATCGACGCGCACCGGGCGGGCGCACCGATCCCACACAAGATGACGCAGCGGGGGCTGGCTGACCGTGTGGGCGTCCACCCGTCCTTCATCAACCACCTGACCAGCGGCCGCCGCCGCTGCCTGGAACCCGAAACCGCAACCCGCATCGCGGAGGTCCTCAACATCCCCGTAGAGGTCCTTTTCGAGCCCGTAGCACCGTCTGCCAAGCGGCAAACCACCCGCTCACAGCGCCTATCAGTCGCTTAGGAAAGGACACGCCGACATGGCACAAGCAATCGCATTGGAAGACAACAGTTGGACGGAGGACGCAGTGGCCACCATCGCGGACCTCGCTTCCAGGGGAGGCACTGTCACTGCCGATGACCTACGCAGGCACCACCGCCCGGCACCCCACCCCAACAAGGTCGGAGGCGCTTTCAAGATCGCCCGCTCCCGCGGCCTCATCCGCGAAGCAGGGATCTCCACCTCCAAGCAGCGCTCCCGCCACGGCGGAGTCCTCCGCGAATGGGTGGCGGCATGAACACCTACTACACCGTCCCCGAAGTAGCCCAGATGTTCCGGGTGTGCGAGGAGACAGTCCGCCGCCGGGTCCGGACCAACAAATGGCCGGCATGGCGGGACGGGACGCAGATCAGGTTCGGCGCCGAGGACATCGAAGCGATCCGCCGCCAGGGAGCGAAAGCCCCCACCCCGGCGAAGGAAGAACGCCGGGCCCGCAACCGCCAGCTCCGCAACATCCCCGTCTTCGCCCAATAAAAAAGGGCCCCGCAGCCGACCAAAGCAATCGCGGGACCCCATGAACAAGCAAGAAGCTCATCTACCGGAAGGATACCCGATGTACACCTACCACTTCACGAAACGGCAGGCCGAAACCGCGGCCCGCGCCACCATCGTCAACTACTACGAGCGGTACCCGAACGAATGGCAGGACGAGGAGAAGCTCGCGTTCGACGTCTCCGCCCTCCTCGGCATCCGCCCCGAACCGAACTACACCGCAGCTGCCCTCCAGGCACTCGATGATCTCCGCAAGGTGGAGAACGGCACCCACATGGACCTCGAGTCAGCCGAAGCTGAGGACCTGGTGGAGCAGTTCGAAGGGGACCTGCTCACCGCGATCCGCGACGTGATCTCCACCTTCCCTGACCTGGGCCAGCAGGTCTTCATCCCAACGATGGAGTTGGCAGCATGAGCCGCCAGCGGATCCGACTCACCGCCCGTGGCGAGGCAGTCTTTGGCACCCTCGCCGGCGTCGCGTTCCTCTTCACCCTCGTCATCTTCTGGGCCGCCGTGGGCGACCTCCTGGGGATCTGACCATGAACTGCTACTGCCGCGGAGCCGGCCATTGCGAAGACTGCGGCGGCCACGTCTGCACCGGCGGCTGCATCTGCCAGGTAGACGGAGCCCCCCAAACCCAAGAACTCGTAACGACCGGCTGGGCACCGGCCGGGAATAGGAGCTAGATCAGTGAGTAAGACAAAGGAACTCATTCGCGGCCTCTCCTACGAGGACGAGGGCCACAAGTACCTGCTGGACGGGAAGCGGGCCACCTCGGTTACCACCATCCTGTCCGGCGGCATCCCTAAGCCGTTCCTCGTCCCCTGGGCAGCGAAGAAAGCGGCAGAGTTCGCCGTCGCCAACCCGGGCGCTTCATTCGAGGAAATCAAGGAAGCCCCTAACCGGGAACGCGATGCGGCCGCGGTGCGCGGGACTGCCGTCCACGACATCGCGGAGAAGATCATCCACGGCGAGGCGGTTGACATCCCCGAGGAGCTGTACTCCTACGTGGATGGATACGTTCGCTTCCTGGATGCCTTCAACGTGCAGCCCCTCCTTATCGAGAAGCCGGTGGCCAACCGCCGGCTGGGCTACGCCGGCCGGTTCGATGCCATCGTGCAGCTCCCCGGCCTGAATGGTTCGGACCCGGTCATGGTGGACCTCAAGACCTCGAACGGGGTCTACCGGGAGACAAAGGCCCAGTGCGCCGCGTACTCCCTGGCGGACTTCTACGTGGAGCCCGATGCCCCATCAGTGGAGATGCCACTCCCTGAGATCCAGGCGTCCTACGTCGCCCACATCACCCCGGACGGGACCTTCCTGCACCCGCTGGCCCGCGATCGGGCGGAGCTGCTCGAGCACTTCGAGATCTTCGAGCACGCCCACGCCATCTACAAGTTCGGCCTTGCCAAGCACAAGGTCCTTGATCCCGTCCCTTACCCCTCCATCGAATTTGAGGCTGCATAATGACCGAGACAAACACGGGCCTTGCCAGGCTCCGCGACCCGTTCCCCCCGAACGCGATCAACCTCCTCCCCAAGCAGGTCCGGAGGGACGACAAGAACCGCTTCCAGTGCAACCCCCAGAACGGCCGGCAGGTCTCTATGGATGGTAAGTACTGCGGCGGCTACCACGCCCTCTCCATCCACTTGGACTACGTCGGCCATGCCGCCCTCACGGACCGGCTGCTCGAGGTGGACCCGGAGTGGTCCTGGGAGCCGCTGGCCATCGGGGAGAACGGCCTCCCGGTTTTCGACAAGGACGGCGGCCTCTGGATCCGGCTGAAGATCTGCGGGGTGGAACGTCTCGGCTACGGAGACTCCCAGGGCAAGACCGGCGGCAACGCCGTAAAGGAAGCCATCGGTGACGCCCTCCGCAACGCCGGCATGCGCTTCGGCGCCGCCCTGGACCTCTGGCACAAGGGAGACCTGCACGATGCCTCGGAGGAGCAGGGCAAACTGGATGCCCCAGCGGAGGAACCAGCACCAGCGCCGGCACGGAAGTTGCAGCGGAAGACGGTAGACCTCGACATCTGGGTGGACAAGATCGCTGACTGCGGCACCAAGGCAGAGCTGCAGGCCCTTTGGAAGACCGCTCAGGCTGAGGGCCAACCGGAGGCCGTTCTATCGATGATCGTCCAAGCTGCAGGTGAGCGGGCAGCGTGACCACACCAACCGCTAACGATGTCGTCCTCCTCCTGGCCCGGCTGGGCCGGGAGTTGGACGCCAAGCAAGGCGAGATCAGCCGCCTCGATGAGGAAGCCGTCCGGCTCCGGTCAAGGTACGAGATCACCCTCTCCCGGTCCTTCCTCCAGGCCGAGGGGCCCATGGATGTCAGGAAGCATCAGTCCATCATCGACGCGGCAGCCTACAAGCTGGACGCCGAGATCGCGGACCAGAAGCTCCGGGCTGCGAGGGAGTCCATCCGGGTCCTCCGGGACCGCCTTGACATCGGTCGGTCCCTGAACTCGGCCATCAAGAGCGAATGGATGGCCCAGCCGGCCGGGCAGCAGGGGGCGGCATGAGCGGGAACACCGGCTTCACCCGGGCGCAGAAGATCACCATCGCCGCCCGTGACCTCGGCTGCGTCATCCACGGCGCCACCGGGTGCGCTGGGGAACTCGTCCACCACCACCGGAAGGGCCGCGGCGCAGGCGGAGTGAAGTCCCGCAACCGAGTCGCTAACGGCCTTCTGGTCTGCTCCGCCTGGAACGGAGACGTGGAGTCCCTGCCCGACGTCGCGGCGCAGGCCCGAAAGAACGGCTGGAAGCTCCGCACGGACCACGAGATCGACACCCTCCCCGTGTACATCCCCCGACTCGGCCAGTTCGTCTTCCTGGACGACGCCGGTAACTACCTCAACATGCAACACCAACCCCTACGAAAGGCGGCCTAGACATGGCAGGCGAAACCCAAACCACAGTGATCGGGAACCTCGTGCAGGACCCTGAACTCCGCTTCACTCCTTCGGGTAGCGCGGTGGCGAATTTCACCATCGCTTCCACCCCGCGGACCTTTGACCGGCAGGCCAACGAGTGGAAGGACGGGGAGACCCTGTTCCTCCGGGCAGCAGTGTGGAAAGAAGCGGCGGAGAACGTCGCGGAGACCCTTCGGAAGGGTATGCGCGTCATCGCCCAAGGCCGGTTGAAGTCCCGCTCCTACGAGACCAAAGAGGGCGAAAAGCGGACCGTCATCGAGCTCGAGGTGGACGAGATCGGCCCGTCCCTCCGTTCGGCCACGGCCACCATCACCAGGACCCAGCGGAACGGAAACGGCGGCGGTAACTACCAGCAGTCCTCCGGTAACTGGGGCGGTAACCAGCAGCAGGAAGAACAGTGGCCCGCCCAAGCCACCGCAGGCGGCTACGACTCCGAGCCTCCCTTCTAAGAATCAACCAGACAGGAAACGAAACCGTGACCATCACCGACCTCACACCCCGCATCGAAGCCCGCAACGGCGTAGCAGTCACGCTCTACAGCAAGCCGAAGGGATGCGTGCAGTGCGATGCCACCAAGCGGAAGTTCAAGAAGGAAGGAGTCGAGTACACCGACGTCGATGTAACCCAAGACGCCACGGCGCTGGAGTTCATCAAGTCCCTCGGCTACTCCCAGGCGCCTGTCGTCTACGTCTCGAAGGCGGACGGCGATCACCACTGGTCCGGCTACGACGTGAACGAGATTGACGAGCACATTCTCGGCAAGGTTCCCGGGGCCGCGCTGGAGGCTGCCTCGTGAAGACCATCGCACTCATCCCTCCCAAGCCGGCCCTGAACATCCCCCGCCGGCAACCCACCGTCACCCTCTGCACGTCTTGCGATAGGCCGCTCAACGAGACCGAAGAGTGCGCTGGCTGCACTAAGTAAAGCCCTCCCTGTCAGCGCCTGCAGCACCGGGCCCGCACAGGGAAACACTCGGGGCTCCCACACCACCCGTGGGAGCCCCACCCAACCCTCTACGAAAGAGCGAACATGAATCAGCAAGATCCCACGCTCCGCATCCTCTCACTGGGTGCCGGCGTCCAGTCCTCCGCTCTCCTGATCCTCGCGGCCCGCGGCGACCTCCCTAAGCTCGATGGGGCGATCTTCTCGGATACCGGCTGGGAGCCCGCCGCTGTCTACGAACACCTGGACCGCCTGGAGCGCGAAGTCGCCAAGCCTGCAGGCATCCCCATCTACCGTGTCTCATCCGGGAACATCAGGAACGATGCCCTGGACCCGGCCCACCGCTTCGCCAGCATGCCCCTGTACATCAAGAACAAAGACGGCGGCGACGGTATGACGCGGCGTCAGTGCACCAGCGAGTACAAGCTCAAGCCCATCAAGGAGAAGACCAGAGAATTGCTGGGCGCAGAGCCCCGAGAAGACGGCAAACCGGGAAGGGTCCCCGCCGGGCGCTTCGCTGAACAATGGGTAGGCATCAGCACCGACGAGATCAGCAGGGCGTTGGACCAGGAGGGCAACCTCAAGACCGGAGACGTGAAGTACTCGCGGAACCGGTACCCGCTTATTGAGCTGGGCATGGACCGTGATAAGTGCCGGGCGCTGCTCACCGCCCACGGCTTCGGAGACACCCCTAAATCTGCGTGCATCGGCTGCCCGTTCCACTCGAACATGCAGTGGCGGCAACTCCGCGACGAAAACCCCAAGGAATGGCAGGACGCGGTCGAGTTCGACGCTGCAATCCGTGCCGGCTCAGCCAGGGCCAACGCCCAGGGCCAACCGCTCCTAGGCCAGGCATTCCTACACAGGTCCCGCGTACCGCTCAGCGAAGCGCCGATCGACAAGGTGTCCTACTTCGAGTGGGCTTCCAGGCAATCCGATGTCTTGAGCCTGTTGGCTGTCTCGGAGTTCGAAGAGCGGCTCAGCCAGGAGGACAACGCAAGCATGACGGGTTGCTCCCCGTTCTCTTGCCGCTCCGATGAGGCGGCGTGAGTACCCGGCAGGCGTACCGGGTGCAGCACCGAAAACCCCACTTCTTCACCTGCGAATGCGGGAAGGCCTACTCACCCACACGGGACGAAGCCAGACGACTACGCAGGGAGATCGCGGGGCCCGGGGCGCTGCTGGAGGTGTGCCGGTTCTACGAATGCGATCACGGCGGATGGCATTGGACGAGACAAACAGGATGGGACGAGTAGTGGCAAGGAAGAAAGACGGGCGTTCATTCATCGCCGTCCACGATGACGCAATGGACCACCCGAAGATCGAAGCGATGTCGGACACGGCCAAGGTCCACTGGCTCCGGCTCACGGGTTGGTGCAATCGGATGAGGACGGACGGGTACGTGTCCGCGGCTAAGGCCAAGGAACGCGGCCCGAAGGTCTTCAAGGAACTCACCACCGAGCTTGTGCCAGGACGCGGGGCGATGCTCGAAGCACAACCGGATGGCCGCTACCGCCTGCATGACTACCTGAACCACCAGTGGTCGAAGGAAGAGATCGAATTGCAGGCGGCGAAGAACCGGGAAAACGGCGCTAAGGGCGGCAGACCAAGAACCCAACCAAAACCCACTGGGTTAGAGCATGGGTTGCGAGTGGTTGGCGAAACCTAACCCCCTATTACCTAGTACCTATTACCTACTCATCTCACCTAAGTGCCTTTCCAGATTTTTAAAGAATCTGGGGTGAAGAAAAGCGTCGATCGTCACTCACTTAACGCGAGAGACCGGGACGCACGACGATTCTTCTTTGAAGGAGATCCATGTACAAGCTCACGGACCAGGAAGGGCAACGCCTCACGGCCATGATGGTCGCGGCCCGCCCGGACTGGACCCCGAACAAGCCCGGCCTGATCCTCCGGGAAGCCAACGAGGAAGGATTCCCGGGGAAGGACTTCGGGCATTGCGTCCGGGCCCTCGCCCACTACGCCACCCAGCAAGACCCCGGTGGGGGATGGGCGAAGCGGACACCGAACTTCTACCCGCAGGACGGCCGCCACTGGTCCTCCACAGCCCCGGACGACTGGCAAGCCCCAAGGACCTGGACACCATGCGCCGACCACCCCGAGCAAGAAGCTCATCATTGCCGCTGCTGTTGGGCGGATGTAAAAGCCGGACAAAGACCGGAATCCCATATCGGAAAACACTGGAATTCCCCGGAAATTCAAGGAAATGAGATAGAATGAGAGCATTAGAAACTCCCGCGATTGCGTCAACAATCCGGGAGCGCGACCACCGCTTTCTGAGGAGCGATGATATGCCCAAGCTTAGCTGCGCCATACCCACTTGCCAAAGCCCGGCGAAAGCCCGCGGCTGGTGCGCCATGCACTACCAGAAGTGGTCTCGCTACGGCGACCCAGAGCACCCCACCAACCCCCGGTACTCGACACCCGAAGAATCCTTCGCTGCCCGAACCAAGCGCCAAGGCGATTGCCTCATATGGACCGGAGCGAAGTACGGCGACGGATACGGGAAGATCACCGTCCGTAGCACTGAAGCGATGTCCGTCCATCGGTGGGCCTACGAGAAGGCTCACGGACCGATCCCGGAGGGCATGAAGGTTGACCACACCTGCCACAACCCGCTGTGCTGCAACGCCGAACACCTGCGACTAGCAACCCAGAAGCAGAACGGTGAGAACCGGGCAGGGACCAATCGGAACAACAAGTCATCCAAGACCCTCGGCGTTTCATTTGACAAACAAACCGGACGTTGGTCGGCCTCGGTCATGCACAACCGGAAGATGTACTGGGGCGGCAGGCACGACACCGAAGCCCAGGCCGCCAAAGCGGTAGCGGCTCTGCGAAACAGCCTCTTCACCCACAACGACGCAGACAGGACCGCAGCATGAGTACCACCGGCATGCACACCGAGACCACCCTCAAAGCCCGGCACAAAGAAGCCCTAGATATCTTCGAAGCATGGTGCGACCGCGTCCAAACCAGCGGCGGACATGACAGGGTAGCTGCCGAACTCCAGCAGATGGAAGCCTGGGACTGGGTAGAGCAAACCGCAGAAGACCTGCGGCTCTACCGTGAGGTTATGCGCTCAAACGCCACAGCAGCCCGCAGGAGCGCCTCAAACACCCGAGGACGTCTCCATGCCCACAGGACGCACTAACAGTGCCTGAGAAGCGCACTGAGCGCGTTACCGGACGACGTGAAGAACGCGCATATGGGTTTCATTTGCGGCCGGGGATGAGCGAGAAGGAGTTCCAGGGGATCGTGATGGAGTTGGCGTCGTTGCATGGGTATGAGCTGGCGTATCACACTCACGATTCGCGGCGGTCCGCTCCAGGGTTCCCTGACCTGGTCCTCGTGTCCCCGAAGCGGGCCCGGGTGTTGTTCCGGGAGTTGAAGACCGACGTCGGTAGGGTGTCGCCGGATCAGCGGAAGTGGGTGGACGGGCTCACGGCTGCTGGTGCTGATGCTGGGGTGTGGCGGCCGGCGGATCTCGTATCGGGCCGGGTAGTCGCGGAACTGAAAGGCGCGTAGTTTTGCCCGGAATGAGTACCATCAGTGCTTGGTTTAGGTACTGACAAGCGGTAGACTTAGGTATTGCAGCAGACGAGAGGCCAGGGATGGCCGAATATCCGATGGAGGAAAACCCGATGAGTGCTCAGACTCAAACCAAGAACACCCCGGTACGCGTCAAGAAGGCGCGGCTCTGGGACCACTACAGCGCCACGTCCGTCATCCAGATCGCGGAGCCGCAGCCGCAGTACGGGCTTGTCCAGCTCAACTCCTACCGGCGTGGCCAGCTGTCCGTTTCCCATGACGTGAACCGGGCCGACTTCATCAAGGCAGTCGAAGCGGTCCTCAACGTCACCGTCACGGAGAACGCACAACTCACTGAGGCCGCGGCATGAGCGCCCCGGTAGTCCCGGGGTTCCGTGTGGAGTGGACCGGCCGGATCGCCGTGTACATCCCCGTCAAGCCCGGGGCCCAAAAGTGAAGGGCTGGTTCAGGGCCCTCCGTTGGGAGCGTCGCCGGCCCGCACCCGCTCCCAGGCCACGGATCAGCCCCGAAGACAAGATGATCGCCGCCTGGTGGGGCTACACCGAACAGCAGTGGGCCGAGCTGCCCGCGCTCGTCCAGGTGGACAAACGCGAAACCGTGACATGGGCGAGGACAGCATGAGCGACTACTGCTACTGCGACCAGTGCATGGGCAGGCTTGAGCCGCCGGAGCCTTGCGAGTACTGCTGGATCAAGACGGGGCGAATGCAGGTCTGTGATGGGTCCTGCGATTCTCTGACTCAGAGGCAGTATGAGCGGCACTACGGACGATACCGGTGGCAGGGTAAGCCGCTGATCCACAACGGCGGCAAACCGTGACGGCCGCCGAGCTCCAGGCTCTCGCCGCCCAGAAACGAGCCGAAACCCTCGAGTACCAGGGCCTCACGGAACAGCACCGCCTCACCGGCCTCACGTTCGGGCAACCCGCATGCAACACCCACCTCATCGCCAAGCTCCGTCGGATGGACCCGGACCTGTACAAGACCATCACCACAAAGGACACACCATGAACGCACGCGACGAACTGGCCGCACTTGCGCGGGAAGCGATCTACAAGCCAGCCGCGAGCAGCTTGGTTACGCACGATATAGCCGACGCGATCCTTGCCGCTGGTTACCGGAAGCCCCGCACCATCACCACCGCCGAAGAACTCGACGCGCTGCCGGTTGGGTCCGTCGTCCTGCGAAACGGCCGGGCATTCCAGCGCTTCGCTCCACATCGGGTGAACGCCTTCTACGAGTACAAGGCGTGGCAGTGCACGGACGGCGGGTTTGTTCGCTCCACGAAGGACGGTATGTCCATCCTCCCCGCGACCGTGATTCACGAAGCAGACCCGTCGTGACTGCGGCTCAGTTTGAGGACCAGGAAGGGCGGGACCTGGTCCAAGCCATCCACCGACGCAAGTTCGACTACAACGAGCCGCTCCCGCCCGCACCCAAATACCGCGGCCGCGAATGGGAACCCACCACAGACAAGGAACAGTCATGAGCGAGACGGTTGAATTCACGATCATCGACACCGACAACAAGGTGGCATTCAAGAACGCGATAGGTCATGACATCGCCTGGGGTGACATCGAATACGGCGAGTCCACCGAAGCGGAGATCAAGGCTTTCACTGACAATTTCGAGTTCCTGAAGTGGGGCAATCACGACTACTTCCACACTGATGGCGGCCTCTACCAAGGCACTACGCTCATGCGTGTCATTCGTCGTAAGACTGATGGGAAGCTGTTCGGATTCTCCTACTGGCAGGGCGGCGGCAAGTATGGTGAGGCGTTCATCGAGCCGAACGGAGACGATCACGGATATCCCGGCAAGTATGACTGGGAGGACGGTGTTGACGAGGACCAGGTCTGGTACGTGTTCCTGCCCGTGAAGTCGGCAACTATCCCCGCGTACGTCTTCGAAGCCTCTAAGTGAGGTTCACAAAGCGGACGTACCGGCAAGCTATCCGACGCTCGTTCAACCGGGAGTACGAACTGTTCCGGGGCGGCATCGCAACCACGAGCGCGTGGTACCGGCAGATGCACCACACCGCGGCCATAAGGCGACGCCGGTTTCAAGAAGGCAAGTACTAAGCAAAGGGGAGGGCACGACGATGTGTGAAGCGGAAGAAGCGTTACAGAAGCTCGCGTTCGAACTCGAACTCCAATGGGGCGCCGGCCGCATCGACTTCGGCAAACTCAAAGCCCTCGCCACCGCGACCTGCACCGACGACCAGAAAGCAACAGCATGAGCGTAGTAACTCCCCGGACACGGGTCACCAAACGCCACGAGTACGCAGTCCCACAGCCAGCAGCGTACGGCGACGTGGAGGACGCCATCCTCTGGGCCAAGCGGGATGCCCAAGCAGCGCACGTAGACACCAGCTACTCAGACGCCCTGCACGTCACCCACGACGACGACAACATCATCGTCTACTGGGAACAGGAGGTCGCTGATGTGTAGCTTGCAGGAGCATATTGAGCGGGAGATCCGCGCCAGGCAGGCCGAGCAGGAAACGACTGATGTTGAAGAAACAACCGAAAATGTCTCACCCGCCCCATAAGCTCCACTGGTGCTCACAGACATCCAGAAGAACATGATCGACCTCGCCGGCGAAACCTTCAAATACGCTGGCTCCCTCGAAGACCAAGCCCGGCAATGCTTCGGCCTCACCCCAACCAGGTACTGGCAGGAAGTGAACCGCCTCATCCAAACCCCTGCAGCCCACCAATACCGCCCCGCGCTGGTCCAGCGTCTCACCCAGCGCCGCCAACCACGAACCAGACTCAACACCCGACTCATCTAGGGGGAATCTACTTTGGGCCGATTCGCTGTCCACGTCCACCAACTCATCTCCACCCACCGCACCGGCGGGGAACTCCACCCGCCCCTGCTGACCAGACTGCGGGATGCGGCCAAGCCAGGGAATGATGGTGGGAAGGCGGGGAGCAGCGATAGCGGGAAGCCAATCCCCATCGATGCAACCGCCATCGACCTCTTCTGCAAGATCGAAACCAGGGCCCGGAAGGAATGGCTACACCTCCGCGGGTTCGTCTACGTCGGGAAGCTAGAGAACCTCCTCTGGGACCTCATCAGCCCACCATTCACAGAACTCCCCGAGGACTGGGACCTCTACCTCTACGACCTCGCCACAAGCTGGATAGATGAGATCCTCGGCCTCCTCAATCCAACAAAGCCGCGCCGCAAGCTGCACAGCCCATGCCCGGCCTGCGGGGTCAAGTACCACGGGGAGAGGCGCACGCCCGCGCTCACCCTGAACTGCTGGGACGAGAACGAGGACATGGTGCATCCATCCAAGTGGGACGCTGCTTGTTCTGCGTGCGGTGCGGAGTGGCACGGCGACGAGGTCCAGTGGCTTTCTCGTACCCTCATTGCCGTCTGAGAGTGCGCGTGTCGCCTTGTATCAGTGCCTAATGTCCCGTAGCATGGGTCATGGCTTCGGAGTAGTGTCTCCAAAGCCGTTTTGGTTTCTACCCCCATTGGCGGGTAGGCATAGACGTGGTGGCGGGTGTCTGCTGCACAGATTCTCCAAGCGGCGAGCTCGGCCCATCCAGCCTTGAGTGACGACCCGCACGGGCCCGCCACCACCCAAACTTCGCAACGAACAGAGACGGCCATGACACAAGCGGAAATCCTCACTGCACTGCAGGGCCACATCCCGACCGGTGACTTCGAGGGTGACGTACGCAGCTGCATGTGTGGCTGGGAAGCCCCCATGCATATCGGCGGCGACTACCGAAACCATGTGGCTGAAATCCTGGCCACCTAATCTTCCCCACCGAAAAGCTTGCGGGCTGAGGCGGAAGGCATAACTGAATGATGCCCGCCGGAACATGAGCCGGCAGGCCGCGGGGCTGAAAGTGGTTTGGCGAGGATCCCCCAGTACTCGCCGCAGGTTCGACACCTGCCAGCCCCACTGACGGGGAACGCGCACCGACCACGCCACCAAAGACCAGCGGTTCAGCCAGTACCCGTCCACCAACCCACAACCCCGAGGCGGTGACCAACCTCTTGTGCCCAACCCCAAACGCACACAAGCAGACCGGGACATCGTCCTCGCCCTCCACGCCCAAGACAAAGGCCGCAACGACATCGTCCGCGAAACCGGGTACTCCACCGCCTGGGTCTCCAAGGTAGTCAAAGAAGCCGGCCTGTCCTTCGCCCGCTCCGACCGCATCAAAGCCGCCACAGAAGCGAAAACGCAGGACAACAAAGCCCGACGCGCCAAACTCGTCGGCCGCATGTACGACCGCGCAGAGTTCATCCTCAACCGCCTCGAAGCACCAACGTTCTCCGCGCTCGTCCCAACCGGGCCAGGACAGCAATCACCCCGGGATCTGGACTTCGTCCCCGCCGGTGAGGAACGCAACCTCGCCACGTCCGTCGCCGTGTACCTGGACAAGGCCATGCTCCTCGAGAAGGTAGACGCCGTCCCCGAACGCTCCGAAGCCCAGTCCATGCTCAGCCGCCTCGCAGAACAATTGGGGGTCACCAATGCTCCAAGCGGTGAGCCCGAAACAACTGAACTTCCTCAGGGGCAGCAACCGTAAGGTCAACATCCTCGAAGGTTCCATCCGGTCCGGGAAAACCATCATCGCCTTGGTCCGGTGGATGATGTTCCTCGCCAACGCCCCAAAAACCGGTGCATTGGTCATGGTTGGCCGGACCCGCGACTCGGTGTGGCGGAACATGATCGGCCCCCTGCAGGACACCACCCTCTTCGGCGCCCTCGCGGACGACGTCATAGGTAACTACGGCGCCCCCACCGTGAAGATCTTCGGCCGCCTCGTCCACGTCCTCGGAGCCTCCGACGCGAAGTCCGAGAAGGTCCTCCGTGGCCTCACCGTCGCCGGCGCGATGGTTGATGAGATCACGACCATCCCGGAAGAGTTCTTCACCCAGCTCCTCGGCCGCATGTCCGTCGCCGGCGCCCAACTCTTCGGGACCACGAACCCGGACGGGCCCGCGCACTGGTTCAAGAAGAAGTTCCTGGACCGTATCGGCGCCAGCAAAGGTTCGTTGTCGCACTGGACGCGGTGGCGGTTCACCATGGAAGACAACCCCTCCCTCTCCTCCGAGTACATCGAGGAGAAGAAGCTCGAGTTCACTGGCCTCTTCTACAAGCGCTTCATTGAAGGCCTTTGGGTGGCCGCTGAGGGCGCCGTGTTCGACTTCTGGGACGAGCAAGAACATGTTGTGGCTTGGAAGGACCTGCCCCCGATGCAGCGCTACTTCGGTTGCGGCATCGACTACGGCACCACCCACGCGACCTCAGCGATCATCCTGGGCCTCGGCATCGACGGTGTCCTCTATTTCGTGGACGAGTGGCGGTATGAAGCCGCGGACAGGTCCATGCGCCTCAACGACGCCACGATCACCACTGCGATCAAAGAGTGGTTGCCCGTCGATCACATCCCGCACCCGTCCACCCTGCAACCGGAATGGGTCATCATCGACCCCGCCGCCGCCTCGCTCCATGTGGAGTTCGGCACGCAGGGTGTCCGCAACGTCATCGCCGCCAACAACGAAGTCCTCTACGGGATCCGGACGATGTCCTCGCTCATGGCCAACGGCAAACTCAAGGTCTCCGACCGCTGCCAAGGCCTCATCAGCGAAATGCCCGGGTACTCATGGGATCCCGCGGCCTCGCTGCGTGGTGAGGACAAGCCCATCAAGACCGCTGATGACTCTATTGACCCCGCCCGGTACGTCGTGGCGACCACTGAAACGAACTGGCGCGGCCTCGTAGACCTCGCCGCATAACCCCAGGAGGCCACATTGGCACTGCCCGCCAACGGCATAGCGTGGCCACCCAAGGAACTCGCCAACGTCCTCCCCGTCCTCCGAACCTACGGCGCCTGGTACTCCAACGAGACCGCCACCCTCTCCAGCATCTACGCCCAGTCCGCCTCCCGGCCGGGCCTGCTGCAGCGGATCCGGACATGGTTCGTCGGAGCCAAGGCCACCGAGTCCCCGGACATGGCGAACATCCACATCAGCCTCGCCCAAGAGATCTGCCGCACCAGTGCGAACCTCCTCTTCTCCGAGCCGGCCACGGCAGTCATCGACGCTGCCGAGGACGACGCTGAGGAAAAGGTCAGTAAGGCGCAGGAGCGGCTGGACCTCATCACCGGGCCCGAGTTCGAACAGACCATCGTCTCCGGCGCAGAGATCAGTGCCGCCCTCGGCGGGGTGTTTCTCCGGGTCACGTGGGACAAAGCCACCGCTGAGCACGTCTTCATCTCCAAGGTGGATGCGGACATGGCATGGCCGACGTTCCACTGGGGCCGCCTCCACACTGTCACCTTCTGGCGGACCGTGAAGACCGAAGGCCAGCAGATCACCCGGCACCTCGAACACCACTGGAAAGACAACACCGGTGTCGGCATGGTCTCCCACGGCCTCTACGAGGGAACCCCGGACAACCTCGGTCACCGCGTCCCCTTCGACGCCCACGACTCCACAGCCTGGCTCGCAGAACCGGCCAACGCTGAGCTCCTCATCAACGGGGACACCCTCTCCACCCTCACCCCCGGCCTCGCCGTCGAATACGCCCCCAACATCACTCCCTCCGCCCTGTGGAGGAATGATCCCGTGGGCGCACACCTCGGCCGTAGTGACCTCGAGGGGATTGAGCAGAAACTCGACGCCCTGGACGAGCTGTACTCTTCCTGGCTGCGGGACATCCGTCTCGGCAAGGGCCGCCTCATCGTGGGTGAGTCCATGCTGCAGGACCTCGGCGCCGGCAAGGGTGCAGGGTTCGATCTGGATCAGTCGATCTTCACCCCGGTGAAGGCGGCGCCGTCGTCCATGGGTGACTCGAAGATGGCCATCGAGAAGGTCCAGTTCGAGATCCGCACGGACGACTTCCTCACCGCCATCGACCACTTCCGCCGCATCATCCTCACCGCCGCCGGCTACTCCCCGGCCACGTTCGGGATGCAGGACTCCTCCGGCGCGGCTGTAACGGCCACCGAGGTCGCGGCCAAGGCCCAGACCTCGTACACGACCAGGAAACGGAAGATCCTCGGTCTCAAGCCGGCCATGGAGCGGATCCTCACCAAGGCCCTCGCCGTGGACGCGCAGATCTTCCCGGCCGGTGTCACCCCGTGCCCGGTGCGGGTGGACTTCGCGGACGGCATCGCGGACGACGCGGAGGCCGTGGCCCGTCAGAACCAGCTGGACTACTCCAGCCAGTCCGCTTCCATTGAGGAGCGGGTGAAGCGCCGGAACCCGTCCTGGGATCAGCCCGAGGTGGATGAGGAAGTGGCCCGCATCCGTGCGGACTTCGCTCTCGAACCCCTCACCGACCCGACCACGTTCGGGGAGGACGGGCAGGGGCTTGACCCCTCCTTGACCCCGACAGGATAGGATGCGGCCATGGCGATCCGCCCGGATGATGCCACGTCCCTGGCGAAGGGGCTGAGGGAGCAGTTCGCAGAAGCTGAAACCCTCCTCCTCCAGAAGATCGCTAAGGCACTGTCAGACGGCAAAGACGGGCCCGACTGGGCTGAGCGGAAGCTCCGCAACATCCAAGCCCTCCGCGCCCAGACAGACAGGATCATCGCCAGCCTCCAACTCGGACTCCCCGGAGCCGTCGAAGAGGCGGTGGGGATGGCCTACAACCGTGGTGTGGCGACCGCCGGCGCTGAACTCACCAGCGCGGGCCTCATCCACGGGGCCTTCGGGGAAGTGCAGCCCACCGGCGCCCTCGCCGCCCTCGTCCGCGACACCCTAGGGTTGCTCACGCCGATGCGGTTCCACATCTCTCGGGCAGTGAACGACATCTACGCCCAGACCGTCCGGCAGGCCGTCGCCCAAGCCGCACTGGGTGTCGTAACCCGCCGGGAAGCCTCCGCGATCATCCTGGAACGGCTGGGCAAGACCGGTATCACAGGGTTCCGGGACACGGCCGGGCGGAACTGGAACATGGCATCCTACGCTGAGATGGCGGCACGAACCTCCACCTCACAAGCCATGCTCCAAGGCAGCACTGACCGGCTCCGGGAACTCGGCGTGGACACCGTCATCGTGTCCAACGCCCCCGAGGAATGCGCGGTCTGCCGCCCGTTCGAGGGGAAGGTCCTCTCCCTGACCGGGCAGACCAGCGGGAAGCTGCGGGACGGCCGGACCGTGATGGCTTCCCTCGCTGAGGCGAAGGCCCGCGGGCTCTACCACCCGAACTGCCGGCACTCCCACAACATCTACCTTCCCGGCATCACCAAAGGCCCCGGCACGGACACCGCGGACCCCGAGGGTGACAAGCTGCGGCAGCAGCAACGGGCCTATGAGCGACGGATCCGGGAACTGAAGAGGCAAGTGGCCATCGCTGACGAGTTCGGCGGCCAGCAAGCCGCGCAGACCCGGGCCAAGCTCCGGAGCAAGCAGGCGGAGTTCAAGTCCTGGCGGGACGAGAACGGCCGTAAGGATCTCAGTTACAGGACCTCGTTGAAGGTTCGATAACCCAATTACCCACGAAAGGGAGTCACTAGACGGTGGCTCCCTTTTTCTATGCCACTTGGAGGGCACCATGAGCGAAGCAGCAACCGAGCAGGAACAGCAGACCCAGCAGCAGGGCACCGAAGCTCAGCAGCAGGAGCAGAAGCCCGCTGAGGAGACCAAGCCAGCCGAGTGGGACGGCAAGGTGGAGTCCCTCCCCGCCGGGGCGCAGAAGCTCATCAACGAGCTCCGCAAGGCAGACGGCGACGAACGGGTGGCAAAAAAGACCCTGGACGCCATCCAGAAGGCCCTCAACCCCGAGGCCAAGGACGGCGAGAAGCCCGACGCTGACGCCCTCACCCGCTCCCTGACCGAGCAGCAAGCCGAAGCACGGCAGGCCAAGACCGAACTGGCCGTCTACAAGGCCGCAAACACGCTGGGCGCCGACGCTGACGCCCTCCTAGACTCCCGCAGCTTCCTGGCGAAGCTCGGAGACATCGACCCCACCAAGACCGCCGACATCGAGAAGGCGATCAAGGACGCGGTCAAAGACAACCCCAAGCTCAAGGCGGCCCGGGCGGCCGGCACGAGCGGCGGCGACTTCACCGGCGGGACCGGGGAAAAGCCTGCGAAACCCTCCACCCTCGAAGACGCCATCGCCAAAAAGATGGCCCGCTAACCCCTTAGGAGCATGCAATGCCCGTAACCCTCGCCCAGGCGAAGCTCAACGTAACGGACGACGTCGATGTCCAGATCATCGATGAGTTTCAGAAGTCCAACGACATCCTCAACCGCATCACGTTCGATGACGTGGTGTCCCCCGCCGGCGGCGGCGCGACCCTGACCTACTCGTACACCCGGCAGCTCACCCAGCGTGGCGCCGCGTTCCGTGCGATCAACTCCGAGTACGCACCGCAGGAAGCTACCAAGGTCCGCGCCAGCGTGGACCTGAAGCCCCTCGGCGGCTCCTTCCAGATCGACCGCGTCCTGGACGGCATCGGACAGGCCCGTGAGACCGCGTTCCAGATGCGCGAACTCCTCAAGGGCACCTCGGCCAAGTTCAACGACGCTGTCTTCAACGGTGACACCGCGGTGGACGCCAACGGCTTCGACGGCCTCTCCAAGATCCTGACCGGATCCACCACGGAGTACCTGCCCCTGGCCAACGGCACCACCACCGGCTACCGCGACTGGACCGCCGTGGACACCAAGGCCGAAGCCATCGCGGAAATCGAGCAGATCGACGCCTGGCTGTCCCTGCTGGACTCCGAACCGGACGCCATCTACGGACCCAAGAAGGTCCTGTCGATGTTCAAGCGCCTGGCCATGTGGGCTGACCAGTACGAGAAGACCACGGACGCCTTCGGCCGCCGGGTGGACTCCTACAACGGCATCCCGCTGATCGACCCGGGCACCAAGGACGGCTCCAACACGGACGTCCTGGCCACCCAGACCCGCGATGCAGACGCAGGCGGCGCCGGCGGCAACATCACCGGCCTCGGTGACTTGTACGCCGTCCGCTTCGGCCTGGACGGCTTCCACGCCGTCTCCACCACGGGCTCCCTGGTCCGCTCGTGGATGCCGGACTTCTCCACCGCCGGCGCTGTGAAGACCGGTGAGGCCGAGCTCGGTCCCGCCGCTGTGGTCCTGAAGAAGACCAAGGCCGCGGGCGTCTTCCGCAACATCAAGGTTGCCTAACCTCTGACCAGTACGACCGGCGCCGGGCTGCTTATGTAGCCCGGCGCTGGACTACAGCCCTAGGAGGGCAGCATGAAAATCACGAGCCCAGATAAGACGTACACCGGCACCTCGGTGTACGGGTCCACCACGTTGGCCTTCAAGGAAGGCGTGGCTGAAACCGACGACCTGCCCGCCGGTGTTCGCCTGTACCTGCAGGGCGCCGGCTACGGCATCGACGGGGCAGCGACCGCGCCCGATGTTCCGGAGGTCCTGGATCCCCGCGACGTCTCTGGCACTGAGCAGCTCGGAACCGCGCTGCGAGACGCTGCCGTGGACCCGCAGGAAGGTGACTTCCTCGCCCCCACGAACGCGGGCAAAGCCAACCCCCACGGCCCCGAGGTCATCGCCCCGGAAATCCACGCATCCGAGGGTGTTCGCCCGGTCAAGCCCGGCGACGTGCACGTGGACGACACCGCCAAGCAGGACAAGGCGGAGAGCACTCACGTCACCGACCCAACCGCCACCCCTGCCGCCCCGGCCGGGAACGCATCCAAGGCCGACTGGCACGCCTACGCCCTGTCCATCGGCATCGCTGAGGAGTCCCTGGAGGACCTCAGCCGGGACGAGATCCGCGAGGCCGTCAACAACGTCACCGCCGAATAACAAGGGAGGGCCGCTGTGAAGCTCTACGCCACCGAGGCTGAACTATCCGCATGGATGTCCCCAGCCGCGCCGCCGGAGAACGCGGCGGCCCTCCTCCGCTCAGCTTCGTCCAGGATTCGGACGGAGACCCGGTCCGCCCGGTACGCCACGGACGCGGACGGGTACCCGACTGATACGGCTCTGCGGCAAGCGTTCCGTGAGGCCGTGTGCGCGCAGGTCAAGTTCTGGGCGGACCATCAGGTGGACCCGGCACTGGGCAGGGCTGGGGTGACGCCCGCGGCGACGTCGAAGTCCATTGGGGGCGCCACGATCACGTATGAGCAGGGCGCGACGGCGGCGAAGGTGGAAGCAGTGGAGGGCCTGGCCCCGGACGCTTACTACCTTCTCGCTGACGCTGGCCTCCTCGGCGGGATGGTGCAGCTGCTGTGAGCGAGTTCGAAGAGTTCTGGGTCCACGAGGTCACAGTAACCACGCTCACGGGCGCGGGCGCGTGGGGCGACTCTTACTCTGATCCCGTCCAGGTCAAGGGGCTGGTGGCGGAGGGCAACACCCTGGTCCGGGCCGCGGACGGCAACGAGGTGGTGTCCTCCACGAGGTTCACCACGGACACCGTAGGCCCGGACCTCTTCGCTTCCGGCTCCCAGGTCACCTACCGGGGGAAGACCCTGGACGTCATCAGCGTCACAGTGGCCGACTCCGGGCCCTTGGGTCTGCCGGACCACATCACGGTGAACCTGGCATGAGCAAGGACTGGAACCTGCACCTCAACGGCCAGGTCGACGAGTCGCTCAAGCGGGCGGCGAACCGTGGGCTGGCCCTCGCCGCGGAGCACGTCCTCGGTGAGTCGAATAAGACGGTCCCCATCGAGGAGGCCACCCTGGAGCGTTCCGGGACGACGTCCACGGACAAGTCACGGCTCCGGGCCGCGGTCAGCTACGACACCCCCTACGCGGTAAAGCAGCACGAAGACCTCACCCTGCGGCACGACGCCGGCCGGTCCGCGAAGTACCTGGAGAACGCCCTCAACAGCGAAGTCCCAGCCGTCCGGGAAATCATCGCCCAAACCATCAAGGGGGACCTGTGACCGTTGTTTACGGCTCCACCGGGTTCCGGATCCGGCTCCTCACCGCCATCGGCCAATACCTCGGCACCGCCCAGGTAGGCCGCTGGATGACCTCCGGCACGTACCTGTCCACAGACACCGCCATCACCATCGACGTGCTGCCGGCCACCCCGGACAAGGGCATCGCCATGACGCTCTACCCCGTCTCCGACTCCCTAGGAACGGACACGGTCATCGGCCTGCAACTCCGCATCCGCGGCAAAGCCAATGACCGGATCTCGGACAAAGACATCGTGGACCGCGCCTTCGACGCCCTCCACGGCGTCAACGGGATCACCCTCGACGGGATCCCCATAGTCCTGATCGAACACAAGTCAGGGGCTGCGCTCGGACCGGACGGCAACAACCGGCTCGAACACACGGCCAACTACTACATCACCCTCACAAGGACCGGCCCCAACCGGGACGACTAACCATCAAGGAGAGCCAGCATGGCCACCACGATTACCCCGGGCATCGTCTCGGACTGGACCCTCGAAGTCGCCGCCTACACGGACGGCACGACGCCCACCACGTTCACCCGCGTGTACGGCATCACGGACTTCACCCCGCCCGCCCCGTCCAAGAACCTTGAGGACGACTCGGACTTCGATTCCGGCGCCTGGGGCTCCCAAACCGGTACCGGCCTCAGCTACGAGATGTCCGGCACCGTCAAGGTACCCCGCGCCGGCCTCGCTGTGGACCCCGGCCAGGAGATCCTGCGTCTCGCCGGCAAGTCCGTCGCGGAGGACGGCTACGTGCACTTCCGGGCCATCAAGAAGGGCGCCACCACCGGTTACACCGGTATCGCTGACGCTTCCTTCACCGAAGGCGGCGGTTCCCGCACGGACCTCACCAAGGCCGAGTTCACCCTCTCCGGCCGCGGCGAGCTGGCGGACTACACCCCCGCCCCGTAACACCCCCTAGACCCCCGCGCCTGCCTGTTTCCAAGGGCGGGCAGGCGCGGGCCCCCAAACACCCATCCCCTTGGAACCTAGACCCTTGGAGACCACCTTGACCGAACTCAAAGAACTCAACGACTTCCTCTCCCCCACCCTCGTGGTGCCCGCCGGCGGCAAGGAATACCGCATCAAGGCGGTGTCCGCGAAGACCGGCCTGCGGATCCAGCACATGATGACGCTCGGCTTCAAAGCCCAGGCAGGTGAGTCCTTCACGGAGAAGGACATCGAACTCGTCTCCGACGACGAGGAAACCGACTTCTTCCGCAGCGTCCTCGGGGACACCTACGACGAACTCCTCGCAGACGGCGTCTCCTACGCGGGCCTGCGGCAACTCACCTCACTGGTGACGATCTGGACCACGCAGTCCTTCGAAGCAGCCCAGCAGTATTTTTTAGCGGCCGGAAAGGCTCCGGAGCCCAACAGGGCACAGCGCCGAACGGCGACCCGGACATCTACGGCCGCGGCCACTACAACCCCGAAACGGGCCTCAGCGAGTGGTACGAGTACCCCGAAGCGGGCAAAGGCCACACCTGGCAGCAAATCCTCACCCACTGGCGCCTGATTGAGCAGGACTTCCAAGACACCTACACCATCGACCTCTCCTCCGGCGTGCTGGGAGAGAGGCCGTGGTCTTGGTTCGCAACCCGCATCAGTGGGCTGCTGAACAAAACCCCTGTCTTGGATCCGCATAACCCGCGCCGGTCCATCCCTCAAACCCGTCTGGGCTTGGTGCTGAACCCTCCGGGGGACGGCAAATAACTAAACATTGGAGGCCCCGGTGGCGCTGTCTCTTGGTGAACTGTCCGGCATCATCAGCCTGAACGAGAAACCGGCTCTGCTCTCCCTGGGGCGGGTCCGGAAGGGCATGCAGGACACGGCCTCCGAGGGGCAGCGCTCCACGGACAAGATGCAGGCGCAGGTCAAGAAGTACGAGACCGCAGTGGAGAACGCGTCCGCTAACGTGGCCAAGTCCAAGCGCCGCGAAGAGGACGCCTCCGCGAAGGTCCGTGCCGCTGAGGAGGCCCTCACCAAGGCCCGGCAGAAGGGCGCTGACGGTACCGAAACGGTAGCGAAGGCCCAGGAACGCCTGGCAGCTGCCCACCGGCGGGCCCAGGACGCGCAGGACGCCACCGCACGCTCCACCCGCGACCTCGAGGCAGCCCAAGAGCGCCTCGCCAACCTGACCTCCCGGAACACCAACCGAATCAGCCTCGACTTCCACAAGATGTCCGAGAACATCTCCAAGGAAGGCACCCGCGGCGGCCGTGCCTTCACCCAGGCATTCGTGGGTGTGGTGGGTGGCCTGTCGGCCATCACCCCCGCCGCGGGCGCTGCCGGGGCCTCCATCGTGGCCGCAGCGGGGAATGCGGTCACCTTCGCAGCATCCCTGTCCTCCCTCGCCGGTGTCGCAGCACTGGTCCCGGCCGGGCTCATGTCCATCGGCGCCGGCGCAGGTACCCTCCTGGCCGCGTTCTCCGGCGTGGGCGAGGCCCTGAAGACCGCGACCGAGGCCGCAAACGCGATCTCCACCACCAACCCCCGCATCGCCGCCATGGCTGTGGAGGACGCCATGATGGCGATCACCATCGCGGAAGAGAACGCGGCCGAGGCGCAGGAGAACGCGGCCCGCAGGGTATCGGACGCCAAACGCGCCCTGCAGGAAGTCACCATCTCGGTTGCCGAGGACCAGAAGGCCGCGGCGAAGGCCGTGGAGATGGCCGAACGGGACGAAGCGAAAGCTGCCCGGGACGTCATCGAAGCGCAGAAAGACCTGACCAAGGCCCGGGAAGACGCAGCCAAGAAGGTCAGCAGCGTAGGGCGGGAACTTGAGGCCGCGAACCTCAAGGCGGTAGACACGGCACTGGCCTACAAGGACGCCACGGACGCCTACAACAAGGCCCTCGCGGATCCGAAGGCCAGCGATGACCAGCTTGCCCGTCTCGAGAACAACATGGCGAAGGCTGGCCTCGCTGACGAGAACGCCAAGCGTTCGGTGCTGGACCTCCGGGATGAGCAGGACAAGGCTCAGAAGGAACAGACAGCGGCGAACGAGAAGGTTCTCGACGCTGAGCAGAAGCTCACCGATGCCCGGCAGGCGCAGGCGGACGCGATCCAGAACCGCAAGGACGCCCAAGAGAACGTCCTGAAGCAGGAACGTGACGGGGCCCAGCGGATCGCTGACGCGCAGCAGGCCGTGGCGGACGCTACGAAGGCGGCTGAGAAGGCGCAGGTGGACTCCGCCCGCGCTGTGGAGCAGGCGCACCGGAACCTTGAACGGGTCCAGATGCAGCAGGCAGACACTGCCGCCCAGGCTGGGGCTAAGTCCGCTCAGGCGATGGATAACCTCACCCCCTCCGCGCAGCAGGCTGTGCGGTCCCTGCTGGTGGTCAAGGACCAGTTGGACGGTATCCGGAAGATCGCGCAGGAGAACTTCTTCTCCGGCTTCTCCGCACCCCTGCTGTCGCTGGCCCACACGGTTATGCCGCAGCTGGCCACTGGTGTTGCGGCTATCGCGTCGGCTATGGGGTCCGGGGCGCAGATCTTCATGCGCGCCCTTGAGGGTGCGCTCGGGGGCGGGGTCCTCGAATCCCTCCTCCTCGGGGTGGCCAAGTCCACGGAGATCCTGAACACGGCGATCACCCCGATTGTGCAGGCCTTCACCACCCTTGGTGTCGTCGGCATGCAGTACATGCCGCTCCTCGCCCAGTGGGTGGCCGACGTCGCTACCCAGTTCAACGACTTCATCCAGGCAGCCGCCGCGGATGGGCGGCTGAAGGGCTGGATCGACGCCGGTATCCAGGCGCTGCAGGACCTGTGGTCCATCGCGGGGTCCGTGGTGGGGATCTTCCAGTCCATCAACAAGGCAGCCGAAGCAGGCGGCGCGGTGTCCACCCTCGCCGGTCTCGCGGAGGGCCTCCGGAACGTCTCCGCTGCTATGCAGGGCGAAGAGTTCCAGCGGACCCTGTCCACCATCTTCTCCGGGGCAGCGCAGGGCGCGCAGGGCCTCCTGGCCGCGCTCGGTCCCATCGGGGCAGCGTTCTCCGCCGGGGCGCCCGCCCTGGCTGAGTTCCTGAAGCTTGGTGGCGAGATCGCTGGGACGTTCATCGGTGGGGTCTTCACGGCCCTCTCGAACCCCGACTTCGGTAACGGGCTCATCTCCTTCATGTCCGGTCTGCAGCAGGGTGTGGCGGCAATAGCGCCGCTCCTGCCCGGTCTGACTGGTGCCTTCGGCAAGCTGCTGGAGGCCCTGGGCCCGATTGCGGCTCAGGTGGGTCCGAGCTTGGTGCAGGTGTTCACGTTCTTCGCGGGCAGCATCGCCAACGTACTGTCCTTCCTTGACCCGCTGCTGTCGGCTGTGGCTGGGAGCCCGGTGGTCTTGGGTCTCCTGATCGGTGCCTTCACGGCGACCGCTGCCGCCTCTGCTGCCCTCACGGCCGCCGGGAACGTCCAGCGCATCGCTATGACGGCATGGTCTGCTGGGGCGAAGGCTGTGGCCGCCGCCCAGTGGCTCCTGAACGCGGCGATGAACGCGAACCCGATGGCGAAGGTCATCGGCCTCGTCTCGCTGGTTGTGGGCGCTCTGGTCTGGTTCTTCACCCAGACAGAGCTGGGCCAGCAGATCGTGCAGAACGTGTGGGCCGGGATCCAGGTTGCCGTGGGTGCCGTCGCGGACTGGTTTACTAACACAGCGGTGCCGGCCCTGCAGGGCGCCTTCAACGCCGTGGCCGACGCCTGCAACTGGCTGTACCAGAACGTGTTCAAGCCCGTGTTTGACGGCATCGGCTCAGTCATAACGTGGCTGTGGACCGAGGTTCTTAAACCGACGATCGACACCTGGGTCTACATGTTTGAGAACATCCTAGGCCCCGCATTCACTTGGCTCTACGAGAAGGTCATCAAACCTGCCTTTGACGGCATTGGTGGCGTAATCAAGTGGGTGTGGGAAGAGGTCATCAAGAAGACCATCGACACCTGGGTGTACATGTTCGAGAACATCCTCGGACCGGCCTTTTCCTGGCTCTACGAGAAGATCATCAAGCCAGCCTTCGATGGAATTGGCGGGGCCATCAAGTGGGTCTGGGAAAACGTCATCAAGCCTGTCTTCGACACCCTCTCGGACTTCATCACGAAGACCATCCCGAAAGCCTTCGAGGACGGCGTTGGGTTCGTGAAGACGGCCTGGGAGAAGCTTCAGGACATCGCTAAGGCGCCGGTGCGGTTCGTAGTCGATACGGTCATCAATGACGGCCTGATCGGCGCGTTCAACACGGTGGCCGGGGTCCTTCCCGGTGTGCCGAAGCTGGACCGCGTGAAGCTCCCGGAAGGGTTCTCCCGGGGTGGTGTTCTTCCCGGCTACGAGCCGCAAAAGCGAGATACCGTCCTCACTCCGATGCGACCCGGGGAAGGCGTGCTCGTACCAGAGGTAGTGAAGGGTGCCGGCCGCGGGTTCATCGACACGCTGAACGCTGCAGGCAACCGAGGTGTGGGAGCCGTCAAGGCACTCATGGCCCAAGGGTTCCACCCTGGCCGGGCCTTGGGCGGGCTCATCAACCCGCTTCCGAGTTCGGTTGTCTCCCAGCCCTTCAGCAGCACCCACAACGGCATGGACTTCGCAGCCCCCACCGGCACACCCGTAAGGGCTGCCGGCGGCGGCCGGGTGTCCATGGCCGGCTGGTCCACCGGTGGCGGTGGCAATGAGATCCACATCGATCACCCCAACGGGCTGCAAACCTGGTACGCCCACCTGTCCTCCTTCGCCGTGAAGGCCGGGCAGATGGTCAACACAGGCACCCGGATCGGTGAAGTCGGTTCCACCGGTAACTCCACCGGCCCGCACCTGCACTACATGGTGCTGAACGGTGGCTGGCCGAACTACATGAACCCGGCACCGTACCTCAGCGGCGGCGGCGACATCCCCGCAGGCGGCACACCGTGGAACCCGATCACGGGAATCATCGATGGGCTGCTGGGCAAGTTCAAGGAAGCATTCCCGGGCTCGGGGGTCTTCCTCGACATCGTGGGCGGCATCGGTAAGAAGGTCCTGACGGACGTCTCGAACTTCATCACCGGTGCCTTCGGCGGCCACAAGGATGACACCGGGAACGTCCTAGCCCCAACGCTGTACGACGGCGGCGGGTGGCTGGAGAACACCGGCGGCCCACAGATCGTCCAGCACAACAAGTCCAAGCCGGACGCGGTCCTCACCTACGAGGAACTGCAGATGTTCAAGGCCGCGGCCCTGAACGGCACCGGCGGCGGGATCCAGTACTCGCCCACATACCAGTACATCGGTGAGGACCCGCAGACCGTGATGCGCCGTGACAAGGCGCGGGCCATGGACCTGTTCAACGCCCTCACCCCTGTCGGATAACCAAAGGAGCCACTGTGGCCAACATTGTGTTCGGAGCCCCCCACATCCCGCCGGTAGACCCGGCGCCGGCGTGGTCCGGGATGCCGATGACATGGACCGCCAAAGGGGTTACCTGGCCACTGACCGACCGCTCCACGGGGATCTACCTCCGGCCCAACGTCAGGGGCTTGGGGACGATCACCACGGAGCGGCACGCCTCCACCTCCCCCGCGCTGCCGGGGTCAAGGCATGAGGGTGTCTCGGTGCTGGACCGTGAAGTGACGTGGCCTATCCGGATCTACTGCCCGGACGGCTCGGTTGCGTGGATGCTGCGGGACCGGGCCTTCTGGGAGGGCATGGACCCGGAGGACACCGGCATTTGGGAGGTGACGCACCCGGACGGGGCCAAGCGGTCCCTCCGGCTGCGGTTCCGGGACGACTCGGACCACCTGCGAAAGAAAAACCCGCTGAAGCTCGGCTGGGATGAGTATTCGATCAACCTGGTGGCGGAGCAGCCCTATTGGGTGGGGGAACCGGAGGTGCAGTCCTTCAAGGCGCCCCCACCGCCCCAGCCGTTCTTCGAACCGAACGGCCCAGCGCTGGTCAACATCGCCTCTTCCTACTCGGTGGAGAACGCCACGATAGACAACCTGGGGGACGTCGAATCGTGCGCCCGCTGGTACATCGATGGGGAGACCACCTCCGCCTCCGTGGGTGTGAACGGTGTGGTTGTGACCGTGCCGTTCACCGTCCCCTACGGGCAGTGTCTCGTGATCGAGTCCGACCCGGAGAACCTCGGCGCCACCCTCTACGACATCACCGTAGGCGGGATGAACAAGAAGCCCTCGGAGCGGATCTTCGGGGAGGACCTCATCAACCCAGTGGATAAGACCCGTGACCTCGGGGAGAACGACTTCGCCCCGATCCCGGCCGGGAAGCAAGTTCCCCTGTCCCTGACCCTGGTGGGCACGGGCGTCGTGGAGTGCCTGCTCCCATCCCTGTATCGGAGGCCATGGTGACGGGAATCAATTCTGGCGCTGCCTTCGGGGTGCCGCTGTTCCGGATCAGCGTCTACAACAAAGACCGGCAGTTCGAGTGCAACATCGGCAACCCCTCCTCCCTGGAAGCGGTCATCCGGTGGGACCAGGTCTCCACCCTGACCATGTCCCTCCCCCTCGGCCACAAGCGCGTCCCGAACCTCATGGCGGACGGCGCCCGCCTCCGGGTCCTCTTCCGGGGCGAGCACCTAATCTCCGGACCGATCGTCTCCGACTCGCTGGAGTCCAGTGGCGGTAAGGACGACACCTACACGGTGACCGTGGAGGACGATGTCCGGGTCCTCAAGGAGATCCTCGGCTGGCCCGTCCCCACGGCCGGCATAATTTCTCAGGACTCGTCCGAGTACCGGACCTACACCGGGAACGCGGAGAGCATCGTCAAGGCCGCTGTCACCGAGAACGGCGTCAATCGGTTGGCCATCCCCGGCCTGACCGTGGCGCCGAACCTCAACCGTGGGGCCACGGTGCCGGGCGGGGTGCCGTTCCGGTTCCACCCCCTCGCTGAGCAGCTCTTCCCCGCCGTCACGGACGCAGGGATCGGGGTCACCGTCCGTCAGGTGGACGGCTCGCTCGTGCTGGATGTCAGGGAGCCGGAGCAGCTCACCACGAAGCTTTCGGTCAAGGGCCGGACCCTGAAACGGGTGGGGATGACCCGGACCCGGCCGGCCGCCTCCCGGGTAGTCATCGGCGGCCAGGGTGAGGGCACTGCCCGGAAGTTCCGGATGCTCACCGACCCGCTGCGGGAATCCCAGTACGAGATGCGTGCAGAAGCTTTCCGGGATGCCCGCGACGATGACACCGACGCAGTCATGGACGCCCGCGGCCAGGAAACACTCCGGGAGCAGGGACCCAAGAACGGGGTCTCTATCGATCTCGCCGGGTCCGGGATCTTCCAGTACGGGCCCGGCGGCTTCCACGTCGGAGACTCCGTGCCCATCGAAGTAACAGGCGGCGTGACCATGACCGAGGTCATCCGCGAATGCACCCTCCGGTGGAAGTCAGCCCACCACGCAGACATTGAACCGTCAGCCGGAGAAATCACAAACCAACCCGAGCGGGCTATGGCGAACAGGTTCGCCGCCATGTTCCGGCGCATACGAAACCAGGAGACACGCTAATGGCCGTTGAATTCATTTCCTACGGGTACGACACCGCGCCCGGTGAGGGCCTTGGGGAGCTGGTGTGGCAGGAGATGTTCCCTGGCATTGGCACCGCATCTTACGCGGTCCGCAGCCCCACGGACTGGAAGGTGTCGCCTGTTTCCGGCGCTGACCGGACGGTGTCCATCGCTGCCGGCCGGGGCTTCGGGCTCGGCGTGATCGATAAGACGGTGTCCAACGACACGATCCAGTTGGACCCGATCACTTCCGGATCCCGCTGGGACCTCATCGCCTGCCGGCGGGACCCGACCCCGACGAAGGGCAAGTCCGAGTTCATCAAGATCAACGGCGGATCCACGCAGGTCATCCCCGGCGGCCGGCTCTCCGGCCCGGGCATCCATGACCAGCCCCTCGCCCTGGTGCAGGTCACGGCAGGGCAGACTCAGCCGACCTCCATCATTGACCTCCGGACCTGGTCCGGAGACGGCGGAGGCCTGGTGGCCGCCCACGACCTGGTCCGGTCCTTCCTGAACCAGGTGGGAACCCGGCTGAGCATCAGCGGCATCGACTGGGTCCGCCGGGTGGGCGACAACGACACCCCAGTGTGGGTGAAGCTGGGCGAGGCCGGGAAGGTCTCCCTGTACGGCTTTTCCGGCGGACGAGTTGGTGGGGTGCCGCCGGCGGACACCCAGTTCCTTGTCCAAAAGGGCACCACGGTCATCCCGCAGGAAGTGAACGGCTACGGCACGATCTGGTTGAAGCCGTTCCCCAATGGGGTCATCAGCGCAAACGTCAACAACGGGGATGTGAACACCACCGGCCGGGGCTGGAGCGCGGAAATCGTAGACCTCAACACGATTGCCCTTTATGTGAATCTCGCCAACGGTTCCGGCGTCGGTTACAGCAAGGGTATTTGGCGCTGCGACTGGGAGGTGACCGGGTGGTAGCGCGGCCGCCGGTCAAGGAGGGATGAACGTGTGGATCTCCAATGGCTCGTCCCGCTCGGCGGCTTCCTCGGCATCATCGGTGCCGGCGCGTGGAAACTCATCGACCGGGCCGACAAAAAGCGTGAAAGCAGGGAGGCCGCTGTGATTCAAACCCTGAAGGACCGCATCGAAGAACTGAAGCTGCAGCTTGCCCGGGTGACCCGGCAACTGAAGCAGCGGACCCGGGCCGGCGACAAATGGCGGGAGCAGCTCGTGGCGCATGACATAAAGCCTGACCCCGAGGCCTGGCCGGAGGACGACGATGAGTAACGACGCAGAGTTCAACAGACGACTTGGGCAGCAGGAGCGAGAACTGGAGCGTTCCCAGCGGGCCGCCCGCCGCCGCAACCTCTTGATCCTCGCTCTCGCCCTGCTGGCGCTCCTGTTCGGAATCGCCTGCCTGTACTTCGCGATGGACAACGCCCGCCTCGCTTCGGCTAACGCGGTGTATGGCCAGACTCAGCAGCAGGAAAAGCAGAACCTCGCTGAGGAGTTCGACGCGGCGTGTAAGACCGCTGACTTTCAGCAGACGCCGGCGGGCGCGAACATCTGCCGGAAGGCCGAACAGGTAGCGGCCGAGCCTGGCGCCCCGCTGGCTGGCCCACAGGGCGCTCAGGGAGTGCAAGGGCCGCGGGGTGAGCAGGGATTCCCGGGACCGACTGGAGCCGCCGGACCTGCTGGACCGAAGGGTGACACAGGGGCGGCCGGCTTGGCTGGCCTCCTCGGCGCCGCCGGGACGAACGGTGCACCCGGCAAAGACGGCGCACCGGGCCCTGTTGGTGCCACCGGACCGGCCGGGCCTCCTGGCCCATCTGGTCCGCCCGGGGCTGACTCAACCGTCCCAGGGCCTGCCGGTCCTGCTGGACCCACTGGGGCTCCCGGCGCTGCGGGTCCGAAGGGTGACCCCGGCCGGGGCATTCAGTCCGCGTTCTGCGGCAATGACGGCCGCTGGATCATCACGTACACAGACGGCACCACGAGCGACGGCGGCACCTGCCGCCCAACAATCCTTGGAGGGACACCATGAGCATCATTGATGACTGGTTCAGCTTCGCGCTTGGCGAGGCTCTGGACCCCGACGGGCACTATGGCAACCAGTGCGTGGATGCGGTGGACCATTACGCGGAGTTCATCTTCGGGGTTCCGTGGCCGCAGTGCGTTGGCGCTGTGAACGGCGCCCGGCAACTGCTGGACGCAGCCTCCGATGAGTACTGGATCCGCATCGACTACTACCACGGGTTCATCCCACAGCGCGGCGACGTGCTCGTGTTCGGCGGGGACCAGTACAACCAGTGGGGCCACACAGCGCCCACCGAGTCGGCGACCAACACCTACATCGATGTGCTGCAGCAGGACGGCTTCGGCGCACCGCTGAAGTTCGTGGACGGCGGCTGGTACTCCGACAAACCAGCGCACCGCGCCCGGCTGGCCTACAGCCAGAACGGCACCGGAGCACTAAAGGGCGTCCTCCGCCCGCGCCCCGAAAAGCTGAAGCCCAGCACCGGCCTCTCCTACCAAGGGGCCATCACCAACCAATCAGCACCACAGGCACAGGAAGAGGACGACATGCCTTCTGCAGCAGAGATCGCCAAAGAGATCATGAACTACAAGCTGGACCGGCAAGGTCCGGGCCAGTCGGGGCAGACAAGCCTTGCTGCCGCTCTGCAGTGGGCGGACGCGAACAACGCAAGTGTTGTCCGTGCCACCGCGGACACCGTCCTGAACACCCCGATCCGCCGGCAGGGCAAGGGTGCGGGGCTGGGCGACAACACCAGCCTCGGAGCCATGGTTGCCTGGCACGACTCCGGCACACTGGACGTCATCGCCGCGGTGGCCGCCAGCGCAGCCAGTGACGGCGGCACCGTGGAGCAGATCAAGGCTGCTGTCACCGCCGCACTGAGCGAGGGCACCGTGAAGGTGGATGTGACCGTGCAGGGGGCCCAGACCAATGGCTGAGCACCGCGCAGAAGTCGCCACGCAGGCGCAGTATCCGTGGCGGGCTGTTGTCCGGACCATTGTGCAGGTAGGCATCCCCGCTTTCCTTGCTTTTGCTGGGCTGTTGCCGGAGGTTGTCCAGACCATCGTGGAGCAGTTCGGTGAGCACCTGCCCGAGGGCTTCCGGTTGTGGATGTTCGCTGTAGCTGCCGGCGTGACCGCGGTGGCCGGTGCTATCACCCGAGTGATGGCGCTGCCCAAGGTCATCGACTTTGCCCGGAAGTACCTGCCGTGGCTTTCTCCTGACAAAGCCTGACCTAACCCAACCCACCGAAGCGCCTGATGGGGCGCTTTTTTCATGCCCACTTGGAGGCCCCACATGGCGTACACCTATGACCCGATCTTTGCGAAGGACCCCGGCAACCCGAACATTGTCGCGGCGAACGCTTCGATCACGATCTACGACCCTGCCGACCCGAACAAGACCCCGATTGCGCTCAAGGACACCACGGGGTCCCCGCTGCCGAACCCGATCACGGTGAACGCCATGGGCATGGGCTCGGCTTTCGTGCACCCGACCCTGGACCGGGTGGCATGGTTCGGGGCAAGCTTCAATGGTTTCTTCACGGCCTATGAGGGCATGAAGGATGAGGCTGTAGCGGCGAAGGAAGCAGCGCAGGACGCTGCCAACTCGGCTGCAACTGCTGCGGCTGACCGGGTCACGGCAGCGGCGGTGAACCCGTCCGGCAAGCTGATCTTGACCAAGGGTAACGGTGGCACCGTGGACGCCGGCAGCGTCGTGGGCCCTCCGGGCGTCCCGGGTCCTCCTGGCCAGAATGGCGCCAACGTCCTCCCCACGGACGACGCGATCGAACAGGCGGTCAAGACGAAGGGCAGCAAGACAGAAGCGGCACTTTCTGCCACTTATGCCGGGGCCTTTCCTGCCGCGCAGACCATCGTCTACAACACGGATGGCAGCGTGCAGAGCGTGACGGAAAACGGCATCACGACGAGTTACACCTACAACTCTGACGGCACGGTGGCCACGGACTCTCGGACAGTCAACGGCGTCATCACGACCCGGAATTACGGGTACACCAACGGCAACCTGACCTCGATCACGAAGGCGGCGTAAGTATGGACCCCGTAACCCTCGGCATGGCGAAGGCCGCCGCAAAGAAGCAGATCACCGCCCGCATGCCGTCCCTCCACGGCAGCTCCGCCGTGCGCGGCATGGCGTACCCCACCAGTACCATTTCGCCGGCACCGACCTTCACAGCGGCCACAGCGAACACGCTGCCAACCCTGAAGTCACCATACTGGACCGGGTTCCGGAACTTCGGCGCCCCTTTCTTCGACAACGGCTTGGGTGGAAACTCGGCTTACCCCCGTGGGCCAGTCCGCACGGACGGCACCTACACGGTTTGGGACGGCAACTACGGCATCGACTTCGACTTCGACGGCCAGACCTTCGAGTTCCGCCTCCAGGCTGCCACGACTTCGTTCTTCCGCCTCTGGGTGGACGAGGTGCCGCACTCCTTGACGCCGCAGGCGCTGACCTCGGCCGTCAGCGGGCTGACCAACGGCAGCGCCTACTGGTTCAAAGTCGACTTTGGTTCGGCTCGCTACCGGCGTATCCGACTCGAAATGCAGTCGCCTGCTGGACCCATGCTGTTCTCTGGCGTTCGGCATTCCGCAACAGATACAGTCGTGCCGCCTTCACGCCCCTCTCCGCGAATCATGTGGGTGACTGACTCATATGGTCACGGCATCTCGGGTACGAACGTGGATAAGTCGCTCACCTACCCCAAGTTGGCGTCCACCTTGCTTGGTTTCCAGGACGCGAGGACTAACCTCTGCGTTCCGTCCACGGGCCTGAAGCAGCCGAACTCCGGCGTGCCGACCATTGGCAACTTCCGGACGCGGTTTGCGTCCGACCTCATCCCCTACCAGCCCGACGTGGTTGTGTTGCAGATGAGCATCAACGATGAGAACAACTGGCCGACTTGGCAGGGGCAAGTGGGGCCGGAGTTGGGCACCTGCATCGACACGCTCCAGGCAGCGCTGCCCAACATGAAGATGATCGTCACGTCGCCGCTGTTTGCCGGCACACCCAAGGCGGCCTACTTGACGCTCCGGGACGAGGGCAAAGCGGCATGCGCGGCGCGAGGCGTCCCGTTCATCGACTACATGGACACCAACGCTCCACTGTTCTCCGGGACCGGGGCAACCACGTCCCTGAAGGCAGACGGCAACGCTGACAAGTACATGTCCAGCGACTTCACCCACGCGAACGCCGCAGGCTACGACTTTGTTGCCCGGTGGCTCGCCGGACGGCTTGGGCCCCTGCTGGGGCAGTCTAACTAGGGGTCTACGCGGGAAGTGACAGCGTTGGCGATCGCAGCGTGGCCGGTGTCGGACGGGTGGAAATCATCCGCCACACCGGCCCACGTAGCGTCACCGCGAAGGCTGCGCATACCGTTGGTCTGGTAGATCCCGGAGACGGGGATGAACCGGCCGCCGGCAGCGCTGCACTGCTTCTCAATTGCGGTGTTGAACAAAGCAATTTCGTTGTTGTAGGTGCTGCCCCAAATGCCAAGGCAGATGACCGTCGCTTCAGGCGATGCCTGTTTGATCTTCGCCAGGTAGTCGGCATACGCGGGCTCAAAGTCGGCAACCTTTGTTCCCTTGCCGGCGTCGTTGGTTCCCAGTTCCACAACGGCCACGTCCATGCCGGACGGGATCGGGTAATTGCTGGCAACCTTCGCCAGGTTCGCTCCAGCCTCGGACGTGTAGCTCGCAGTGACCTCGCGTGTGCGGCTGAGGTAGGACGTAGCGACCCGGGCGAAGCCATTGGCCTCGGCGGAGGCGTACAGCCCCTTGGTCAGTGAGTCGCCAGTGAACCAAATCTTTAGTGGGGACTTACTCGTCGGCGTTGGTGACGGTGAGACCATTACCGGCGCTTGGGCAGTCACCACGGGTTCCGGCCTGACGAGCACGAAGCCCACAACCGCGAAGGTCACCGCAGCGAGCACGGCGAGGGCGGTGTACTGCATTTTCCTCGGCAGACGCTTCGGCTTCTTTGCAGGCGTGCGCGGCATAGTTCTCCCCCAAAAAATGAATGTGATTGCCCTGATTCTACATCCAGGAGGAGGACCGATTAGCCACTCGCGGGTGAAGATCGGAACGAATTCAAGATAGATTCGGCGTCGTCAGCCATTTGACGCAAAAGCCAAAGGTCCAAGCCCAAACCACCGTCGTGAACAAGACCAAATCCGCACTTCAATGCAATCGCAGAGGACTCAACTTGCGGCTCGGCGCCCTTTGTCTTGACCTCATAGATTGGCTGGCCCGGGAAAATAGGAGTCATGTACTCGAAGAGCCGGAGCACGGAGCAATGCCCGTCCGCGACATCGATTTTCAAACTAGTTCCATGGCGGAAGCCAATGCTCAACGGAAAATAGTAGTTGTGCTTGTCAGCGTTTGACGCTTCACGCAGCAAGAGGAGGCTCGATGCGCCGGAGAAAGGCTGGTGCTGACGAAGTATGTCTAAACCCCAAGGAGCAATCCTCCCCAACTCTTTGTTGCGGATTCGCCAGTTCCAACTGTCTTCCGTTTCGCAGTAGGGGAACTGTATTTGGCCCGGGTGCTCTCCGTTTGCAAGCACGAGGCTGACAATCAAGTGATCTAGAGAAGAACGCAGATTGTGCAGCGCATCCGATACTAGAATGCCAAGGCGCGTTGGTGGACGGTCCATCTCAGGCATCAAGATAAGCCATCTGGAGTCCCCAGCATCGGCAACGTCAAACACCATCGGGCCATGGCCAGTAAGCCAGACGTTGATACTGTGGCTTACCTCCTCGATCAGCTCGCGTGCTCTCAATATCTTGGCTTTGCAGCCGTCGAGAACGTGTACCCGCCACGAAGGTTCGGTTAAAGTCTCCCCCAAAGTCATGAGGCAATCCTAGGGGGTCTGCGCGCCCAGGGCTGGATGCCTTTACACCTACAAGGGGCTTCTAACCCATTCTTGCAGCCTTGCGTTCTCGGAAAGGCTAGTCACTACTTCATAAGCAATCTGCCGCATCGACGCTGCGCTTGGATCACCTTCAAAGTACTGGGCATCAGGCAGGCTAAGCGCTGCCACGTCCCCGCTATTTGACCAGACCGAACCATGGCCGGTCCTCCGAAATGCAGCATAGGCGGAGCCGATTCCCTTTGGATCAACATGCGCTCCACCGTCCTGGTTGGCCATCATGTTCACTAAATTCCAGCGACTGAAACGCTCATTGTTTGGAAAGTCCATAACGGCACCCGTCCACCACGGATCAAAGCGAAGCATCCTGGAACTGCCTCGTCGGGCAGCGAGAGGTGGGACAAAGGTTGGGCGCCCCATCTGATTCACGACTTCAACCAGGCCGTCCTGCCGAGTCTTCGCGAACAATCGTTCGCCGTCAGCGGTCTCAACTTCTAAACGGATGTTCATGGCCCCTGCGCGGAGAACGGTTGAATCTAAGTCCGCAGTGTCTAGCAACTTGAGATCATCAAGGAATCCCATCTGCGCGAGGAGTGCGTGGCTGTTCCCGTAGTGCCGGAAGAGCACGCGCAGCACCACCGCCATCCGCTTTGCTTCGGACGTCTTGCCCTGGTCATATAGCTCGGCCGAAGTCTCCAGGAAGTCCATCTGTTCTCTGAATGCTTCCGCTAAGGAAGCCTTGGTCCACCTCACCTTTGCCATGGCCACCATCCTAGGGGGCCAATAAGACCGGTTAAGTTCCCCTCGTTGCTCCAAGTCCGAACGCCAACTTGGAGAAAGCTTGGGGAAACACCTAAGACCGGGTTTGGCCGCATGCGTGCAGGGTACGAATAGGGTCAGCGGGTCCTTTTGTTGGGGGGCTCGCTGGTGGCCGGGGCTGGAGCGCATCTTGAGTAACCAGGGTTCGCCCCAGCGCCGGCATCCAAAGGCCAAGATCGACCGGTTAAGTTCCCCTAGTCGGAAGCGGTATCGTCGTCGGACAGTTCGCCGGCTGCTAAGCGCTCCGCTGTGGCTTGATAGGCCTGGCTGATGTACTCCTCGACGTCCTGATTGGAGATGCGCCAAACACCCCTTGCACCCACCTGCATCCCGCGGAGCTCCCCTGAGCGGATGAGCGCTCGGACGAGCGGCTGCCCGACGTTGAGTTCCTCGGCTACCTGCTCGATCGTCAGGAACCGGCGCTTCACTTCAGGCACTACTTCTCGGTCCTGACGGACTGCAACTGCCATCCCTCCGGGACTTGGGCATCGAGCTGGGCACGCCCTTCCTCATAGGAGGATGCTTCGATCTCGATGGTCTGTGTTTCTTTGGAGCGGATCACGCCGATAACTTTCACGGATCCACCCTAGCGCCCTGCCTCTGCGGAGGTGGGGCGCTCTTTGGTGGTTAAGTGGTGGCGTGGGCCTTTTCGACAACCAGACCAAGTTCGTGCAGGATGGCGCTGAGTACGAGCACGCCGACCCGCGCCCGGAGATGCCCCTTGGGACCGTCCGCAGGTTCGTCTATGGCGGAGAGCCCGAGGTCATCGCCCAAGTCCCCCTGGCCGGCGGTGGGACCGTTGAGGTGCACGGTTATGCGACCCACTACACCCAGGAGTGGGTGTCTGTGGCGTGGACGGATGAGACCTTCCAGTACCTGAACTGCTGGGTTCCGGCGGCAGGCGTCCGCCGGCCGGGTGATGGCGAATGGCACGGCCGGTACGTGGAGTTCGGTTAGCGAGCCAGGGCAGCCGAAGCGATCGCCGCGCCGGACTGCCTCGAGGACGGCATGAGGTGCGCGTAACGGCCATCCGTGGTCAGGGTGGACTGGTGCCCGAGCCGGTAGGAGAGCTGGAAGAGGTCCATGCCGCCCTCGATCATCCACGAGGCGTGGGTGTGCCGGAGGTCGTGGATCCGCGCCCACTTCTCCTTCGGGACCCCGGTCTTCTTCCACGCTGGTTCCCAGGCGCGGTTGTAGGTGGCTCCTGAGCGCATGGGACCGCCCCGTTTGAGGGTGAACACCAGTCCATCCCCCGCGGCCTCCACACGGGGCCGGACGAGCTCTACGGTGGACGCGGCCATGGGCACTGTCCGCCAGGACCGTTCCGTCTTCGGCGGCCCGATGTAGTAGGCCCCGGACTCGTCTTCCTTCCACGCCTTGTTGACCCGAACCACGGGGACTTCCCCGTCCAGCTCGAAGTCCTCAGCGCGGAGTGCGGTGGCCTCACCGAAGCGGAGGCCGGTGTCCACGAGGAAGTTGAAGAACGGCCGGAACCAGGGATCCATGGCAGCGTCCAGAGCCAGGAACTCGTCCTTGGTCATGAACCGCATCTGGTCCCCGCCCTTGGCGTCCTTGGGGAGCTTGATGCCCTTGCATGGGTTCCCCTGCCGGTATCCGAGGATCTCGGCGGTGTTGAACGCGGCGGAGAGGAAGCCGTGGTGGTTGGAGAGGGTCTTGGCGCGCATCTTGGTTCCCGCGGCCCGGCCGGGCTTCTCCTGCATGTGCTTGACCCAGAGGATGACGTCCTCGTAGGCGACGGCGGCGACGGGCAGCCGGCCGAGAGCGGTGCCGACGAAGTGGTGGTCGATGGAGCGCTTGTAACGGCCCATCTGGTCCGCCCCGACACCGGTCAGGAGGGAGATGTGCTTGTGCAGGAGCTGGACGACGGTGGGCCCGGTGATGTTTGCGTTTTCCACCGCCCGTTGGGCGGCAGTCATGGACTGCCCGTTCGCGTCCAGGAGCGCCTTCCACACCTCCGCCGTGGCGAGGTCCGGGAACGTTGTGTTCTGCTGCTGCCCGTTCTCCCGCCACCTCAGCATGTAGGTGGTGGCTTTCTTTCCGCGCTTCTCCACGATGCTTGCCATCGGTACTTCCCCCTTTTCTAGTGCACACTCACCGTACTTTGGTGCACAGACAATAAAAAAGCCCCGGAAAACCGGGGCTTTTTTGGTGGAGATGGGGGGAATTGAACCCCCGTCCGATGTCGTGTTGTCAGGGCTTCTCCGGGCGCAGTTTGCGTCGGATTTTCTCGGCCCCAGCCATGCTGCAAACAGCTGGCTGATCCGGGCCCAGTCATCTAAAAGTCCCGTTTACTCCGATGACGGGAGCAAACAGCAGTGGCTATCTAAATGACGCCAGGATCCGGGGCGATAGCAACCCCGGGCTGACGGACTGTCTTACTGCTTAGGCAGCGAGAGCGAAGTCAGTGCGCTTAGATTCGGCACTTATTGGTTTGCAGAAAGCGTTTACGAGATAATTCTGCATCCTCGGCCCGCTTCACCTGTCGCGACTAACACCGTCGAAACCGATCATCCCCGTATTTTGTTACCAAACCGGCTGGCAAGCCTGCCGGACTATCCATAGTAACGCATGCCCCGGCGAAATAATTCCTACCGGCGCCGGTTGCGTTCGCGCATCTCGCGCTGGGCCTCGCGGTTGTCCTGCTGCTCCCGCAGCGTCTGCCGCTTGTCGTACTCGCGTTTACCGCGGGCAACGGCAATTTCCACCTTGGCGCGGCCGTCCACGAAGTAGAGCTGCAGCGGCACGATGGTGTAGCCGGCTTCCTGGACCTTGCGGGAGATCTTGATGAGCTCCTCGCGGTGCAGCAGCAGCTTACGGCGCCGGCGGGCAGCATGGTTGGTCCAGCTGCCCTGGTTGTACTCGGGAATGTGGATGGCTTCCATCCACAGTTCGTCGTTATAGAACGTGCAGAATCCGTCCACCATGGAGGCGTGGCCTTCGCGCAGGGACTTCACTTCGGTGCCCATCAGCGCGATGCCGGCCTCGTAAGTGTCCAGCACGTGGTAGTCGTGCCGGGCCTTGCGGTTGGTGGCCACCACCTTACGGCCACTTTCTTTAGGCACGGGAAAACTCCTCAAGTTCAGGTTGGCAGCTCCCCGCCTGGCGGCGCGGAGCTATCCCAGTCTACGGCAGCGCTGTTCTGCCCTACAGCAGGCCCATGGGGTCTACGGCCTTGCCGTTGAGCCAGGTTTCGAAGTGGGCGTGGCAGCCGGTGGAGTTGCCGGTGCTGCCGGAGTAGGCGATGAGCTGGCCTTGGGATACGTGCTGCCCGTTCGAGACGACGATGCTGGAGTTGTGGTAGTAGATGGTGGTCAGGGTGTTCCCCTGCACCAGGCCATGATCGATCTTGACGCGCCACCCGCCACCGTCGGCGGAGTTCCAGCCGGAGCTGAAGACCTCCCCCGCCGCGGCCGCGTATACGGGGGTGCCGCAGGCGGCCCCGAAGTCGATCCCGGTGTGCATGTAGCCGCCGGTGCCGTAGAAGTCGATCGTTCCGGGCGGGGTGGTGCGGTAGCCGAAGCCTGAGGTGATGGGGATGCTGCCGTCGAAGGGATGGCGAAGGCCAAAGGCCGACGGCGACCCCACTGCGGGCGGTACGTACGGCTGCACGGGCGGGGCCGGTCGGTTCGCTGCCGCGGCTGCAGCGGCAGCGGCGGCGGCAGCCGCAGCAGCAGCCTCTGCCTGCCGGCGCTGCTCCGCTTCCCATGCCTCCCGGGCTTTGCGGTCGCGTTCTGCGATCTCGTTGGCCACCTGGTTCTGGTTGGCCTGGACACCGGCCAGCTGGGCCTGGATTCCCGGCTTGGCGGCCTGGAGTTCAGCGTCAAGGCGCGTGGTGTCTGCGATCAGTTGGTCCACCTGGGCCTTCTTGGCCGCTGCTTCGTCGCGCGCAGCCTTTTCCCTTTCCAGCGCGGCGTCGGCTTTCGCCTTGAGGTCCTTGATCTCAGCTTCCACGGCCTGGAGACGGGCTTCGGAGTTGACGTTGGTGGCATTCTGCTGGTTGAGCTTGTCCATGGCCGCGTTCTGGCTGCGCATGGCCTGGTCCGCCAGGTCCATGGTTTCAGTCAGGCTGCTGCCGCTGTTGGAACCGAAGAACAATGACAGGTTGGAGGGAACGCCGCCGGATTTGTAGGCCTGCGTGGCGATCTGGCCGATCAGTTTCTTTGTGTCGGCGATCTTCTGTTTGTCCGTTTCCAGCTGCTGGGTGATCTTGGCCTTGTTCTGCTGGGCCATGTCGACACGCGCCGCCAGTGCCTCGGACTCCTTGACCGCGCTGGCCACGCGGCCCTGCGCGTCGAGCAGCGCCTGCTGGGCGCCCGGCAGCTGGCCCTGGTAGATCACCAGGTCGCCGGCGGCCTTTGCAATCCGGGAATCGACAAATTCGAGGGACGCCTGCACGCGTGCGGCTTCTGCTTCGAGCGCTGCTTTGCGGTCCTCGAGGTCATCGGCGAAGGCGACGGGCGTGGCAACGGCCATGCCGGCGGAGAGCATAACGGTGAGCACGCCGCTAACGATCCCCAAGCGGCGCGCAGCAGCCCGTCCCCGGGTGTGCCGGGGACGGGGCAAGGTTTGATCAGTTACGTTCATGGGCATTCCTTGGTCGGTGTGCACAGCCTAAACGCGCAAATATCTACGTAAGGTCAAGAGAGACGAAATTCCTGCCAAGGATCCGCCAAGGACCAGCAGCGCCGGAGCGAGGATCAGCGTCTGGCCGGAGGAGATGAAGGCCGTATCGGGGTACTGGCGCGACATGTAGTCGCCCAGGAAAAACCGCGCCACCGCCCACAGGGTGGCCGACGCAAGCGCGGCGCCGATGACTGCGGCGATAACGCCTTCCAGGATGAACGGCAGCTGGATCACGGTTTTGGAGGCCCCGACGAGCCGCATGATTCCAGTTTCCCGGCGCCGGCTGAACGCGGAGAGCCTGATGGTGGTGGCGATCAGCAGGATGGCGCAGACGATCATGACGCCTGCGATGCCCACGGCCACCAGGGAAGCCCCGTTCATCACGGAGAACAGGCGTTCAAGCAGCTGGCGCTGGTCAATCACCGTTTCAACGCCCGGCTGGGACGAGAACGTCTCACTGATGATCTGGTATTTTTCCGGGTCCTTCATGTTGATTCGGAACGATGCCGGCAATTGGTCCGGCGTCACGGAATCGACGATGGGCGAGTTGGAGAACTGGTCCTTAAAGTGCTTGTAGGCCTCGTCCTTGGACTCGAACTGGAAATCATTGATGTACTGCGCCACGGCCGGAGACTCCAGGAGCGCGTTGAGGCCCTGTTGCTGCTCGGGGGTGACTGGCCCTGACGCGCAACCAGGCGCCGTCGAACCTTCACTGCACAGGAAGATGGCTACCTGGACTTTGTCGTACCAGTAGCCTTTCATCTGATTGATCTGCATCTGCAGCATGCCCGCAGCGCCCACGAAGGTGAGGGACACGAACGTCACCAGGATGACCGAAACCACCATGGAAAGGTTGCGGCGCAGGCCGCTGCCAATCTCGGAAAGAATGAACGCAAGCCTCATCGCTGGGCCCCGCCTTCGGCGCTGTTGCCCGGCAGGCCGCCGTCGGGCGTTTCCCTGCCGCTTGCATCCTTCAGGCGCCGGGACTGGCCGACCACCGGAATCATCGAGGTGTACAGGGCCTTGGCTTCGTCGCGGATCACCACGCCGTTCTTGAGCTCGACCACCCGCTTGCGCATCTCATTGACGATGTCGTCGTCGTGCGTGGCCATCACCACGGTGGTTCCGTTCTGGTTGATCTTGTCCAGCACACCCATGATGCCCATGGAGGTGGTGGGGTCCAGGTTGCCGGTTGGTTCGTCGGCGAGGAGGATTCCGGGGCGGTTGACGACGGCGCGGGCGATGGCGACGCGCTGCTGCTCGCCACCGGAGAGCTCGTGCGGCATGCGGTGTTCCTTGCCCTCAAGTCCTACCGTTTTGAGGACCTCGGGGACGGTGTCGCGGATGACGCTGCGGCTCTTGCCGATGACCTGCATGGCGAAGGCAACGTTGGCGAACACGTTTTTTTGCGGCAGGAGGCGGAAGTCCTGGAAGACGACGCCGATGCCCCGGCGGAGGCGCGGAACGCGCCAGCTGGAAATCTTGGCCACGTTCTGGCCGGCGACGTAGACGGCGCCGGACGTGGCACGGTCTTCCTTAAGCACGAGCCGGAGGAAGGTGGACTTTCCGGAGCCGGACGCACCCACGAGGAAGGCGAATTCGCCGCGATCAATCTCAAGGGTGACGGAGTCCAGCGCGGGTCGGGCTTTCTGGTCGTAAACCTTGGTGACATTTTCGAATCGGATCATGGCCCTAAGTACCCTGCAGGGCATGGCTGATTCTTCTGATGCAGCCCAGTTCTGCAGCCGGTGCACGGGTTTTCGTTTGGGGAAAGTAGGGCCCCGGCCCCTTGACTATACGCAAAACGTCCGGCGGTTGGCCGGGCTTTTGGGGGCGTGTCGCCGGATCAGCGGCCCCCTGCCTTGGAGCCTGGGCTACTTTTCGGCGTTCCGGTTGTCTGTACGCCAGCGGATGCCGGCGTCGATGAAGTCGTCAATTTCGCCGTCGAACACTGCGGCTGTGTTGCCCACCTCGTGCTCGGTGCGCAGGTCTTTCACCATTTGGTACGGGTTCAGCACGTAGGAGCGCATCTGGTCGCCCCAGGACGCCTTCACGTCCCCCGCCAGCGCCTTCTTTTCCGCATCCTCCTGCTCCTTTTTCAACAGTAGAAGGCGGGACTGCAGCACGCGCATGGCAGCTGCACGGTTCTGCAGCTGGGACTTTTCGTTCTGCATGGACACCACGGTGCCGGTGGGGATATGCGTCAGGCGGACAGCGGAGTCGGTGGTGTTCACGGACTGGCCGCCGGGCCCGGACGAACGGAACACGTCCACCCTGATTTCGTTGTCGGGGATATCGATCGAGTCGGTCTGTTCAATCAGCGGAATGACTTCAACAGCAGCAAAGGAGGTCTGCCGGCGGCCCTGGTTATCAAACGGGCTGATCCTGACCAGGCGGTGCGTTCCGGCTTCCACGCTCAAGGTCCCGTACGCGTAGGGCGCCTTCACTTCGAAGGTGGCGGACTTGAGCCCGGCCTCCTCCGCATAGGAGGTATCCATGACGGTAGTGGGATAGCCATGCCGTTCCGCCCACCGGAGGTACATGCGCATAAGCATCTCCGCGAAGTCTGCGGCATCCACGCCTCCCGCGCCCGCGCGAATGGAAACCACGGCTTCGCGCTCGTCGTACTCGCCTGAGAGCAGCGTCACGACTTCCAGGTCCTTGAGGGCTTTCTTGATGGACTCAAGTTCGGCCGCGGCCTCCCCCATCGAGTCGGCGTCGTCCTCATCCTGCCCCAGTTCAACCAGGACCTCCAGATCATCGATCCGGGCGGCAAGATTGGTGAGGCGTTCCAGTTCCGACTGCCGGTGGGAGAGCCGCGAGGTGATTTTCTGCGCGGCCGCGGGGTCGTCCCAAAGGTCCGGCTCCCCTGCCCGCTCGCTGAGTTCGGCGATGTCTTCCTTGAGTGCCTCCACGTCGGTAACGCGTTCAATGGACTCGTAGGTGGCGCGGAGCGCGCGGATTTCAGCGGAAAAATCAATATTGGCCATGGTGGTTTAAGCCTACGCTATCGGGGCATACTGCCCGGCTCGGCGCGTGGGCTGGTGTGCACGCCGTCTTCACCGTTGGCGGGTCAGTGCGTCAGCGGGTCAGGCTTTAGCGGGTCAGGCGTGAACGCGCAGTGGAGGTCGCCTCTATGCGGATGCCGTCAGGAACCAGGAAATTCACTACGGGCGGGTGAACGGCGGCAGTGAGCACCACGACGGCGGTGGAACCGTCCGGCGTGCCCGTTGCCCCGGTGACGGAAAGGGCGGAAAAGCGCTGCGCGGCGGGGCTCCTGGCGACGAAATCTGCGGCCACATTTCGGACCCGGGCGGGGTTGAGGACAGCGGATGGGCTTCCCCCCTCTGCTGAGACTTCGCCCAGTGTGTAGCTGTCGGCCGCGGCCAGGGACGCTCCGTCCGCCAAGGACAAGAGGCGCTTGTGCTCCAGGTACACCGCGGTTATGCCGGTGACCACCGTCGCCACCAAAAGCGCCAAGAGCACGTAGCCGAGGATCATGACCATCAGCTGTCCGCTTTCGTCCGCTTCCCTGCGACTCACCGGTACCGACCTACGAGCTGGGTGGAAGACGCTTCCACCTCTGTTGCGGACAACCCTTCGGCAAACGGCATGAACGGCAGGGGCACACTCAGGCTTACAGTCACTGTTACCGCAGTGCCCGCCGCCTGGCAGTCCGCGGGATTGCAGGCGGCGGTCACGGTGGCGCGGTCCGGCTGGTGCCCGAAGTCGGATAGGGCAAGGGCCACCGCCTGCTCCGCGGCGGCCTGCGCCGTGGAGGAATCGGGCTGGGCGACAAAAACCTTCGCTGCCTGGTCTGCGGCTCCCACCACCGCAAAAGAGCCTCCCTGGATCTGGCCAACCGTAATCACGAAGTACACGAGCGGGACCATCAACAGGAGTGCAAGGAAGGTGAACTCGACTACCGCGCTTCCGTGCTCATGCGGGCGGTCCGTTTGTCGGACAGCATGGGCCAGTATGGAAGGTTTGGATACGGCGCCCTGCCCAGGCCCTTGGGCGGCGCAACCCGGCTCGTTTTCGGCCGGTCTCTGCAGGCACAGCACTTCTGCCAGCCGCGCCCGAAAGCGCAGGTGGGCGTTGGAACAGGACCGTACCGTGGCCCCGCGCGATGATGTGGAGCGGGAGGCATCAGGGCTGAATGGCCGCATGCCCTTTCACCTCCAGCATGTCCCGCGGTCCGATCAGACCAATAACGGGCATAGGAGACCGGACCGTCACCTCCAGTGTGCGCATCCCTTGCACGTTTACTTCCCGGGTATTGATCTGCTCCGCAAAGCCTTGGTTCAACGCCATGCTTATGAGCCTGCGCGTTCGTTCCTCGGCGTCGGAGGCGGTGCGGTCAGCAAGGGTCCCATAGCGCGCCCCTGATGCAGCCGCATCAATGAGCGTATTCCGGACGTGCAATACAAGCGTCAGCTGGATGATCGCCAGGAAGAACATCGTCAGCAGCGCCCCGACAAGGACAAAGTCCACAACGGCCGAACCCCGCTCGCCGTGCCGGGACAACTCAGGCTGCACAGCCGGCCCGGGAGCGGACGCCGTCATGGTTCAGTTCCCCACCTTGTCCATTGCCTGGTTGAACATCGCCTCCAGTGCCGGGCCTGCAAGCGCCAACAGTGCTGCGACCAGGACGGCGGACATCAGGGTTATCATCACCCATCCCGGAACGTCACCGCGTTCAGGATCATCGCCTCGGTTCGTCACGGTCAATTCGCCGTTATCCTGTTCATCGCTGCGCTGTCCGCCCCCAAGACGGTGCTGCCGGGCCGTCCGTCTCACCTCTAACTGGAGCAAGGCCGCAAGGCCAATAAGCAGCATCACAAAGCGGGTTCCCATGGTTTTCATCCTGCGTCCTATTCCTGTTTCCTAGAGGGGACATGCAAATTGTTGCTGAAGGGCGGTCTCGGGTCTGGCGCCCATCAGAAGCCCAGGTTGATGGCGGCGATGCCGGGAAATACCGCGAAGACGACGGTTAGGGGAAGCACTCCGAAAACCAAGGGCACCATCATCGCGATCTCCTTCTTCCCGGCAGCTTCCATAAGGTCGCGCTTTGCTGAATCGCGTACGTCCTGCGCCTGCGCACGGAGCACATCCGCCAACGGTGTTCCTCTTTCCACTGCCACGATGATCCCGTCGACGAACCTGACCAGAGGTGCAAGGTCGGTTCGTGCAGAAAACTCCTGAAGGGCCAGCACCAAGGGCTTGCCGGCTCTTGTCTCCGCTAGGATCTTCGAAAACTCCTTGGACAGTTCACCCTTCGCACTCCTGCACACACGGTCCAAAGCGCCCGTTGCGCTCTCCCCCGCGCCAACGGCCAGGGCCATCAATTCGGCAAGACTGGGAAACTCCGCCATCATCCGCGTTTCCCGCCGGCGAACTTGGACACCCAGCCAGTAGTCCCGCAGCACGAAACCTGCTGCGGCACTGCCGATGATCACCGCCGCCGAAAAAACCGGGTTGAACCTGCCGGCTGCTGCTCCGATCAGGACGACGATCAGTGAGACGACAAAACCGGCCGCAGCCCACAGCAATTGCTCTGCACGGAAGTCAAGGGGAGGTTTGTTGATTCCGGCTTGGGCGAGTCGCCTGGCAGTGGCCCCGGGCGAGGGGTTGAGTTTTCCCAAGGTGGTGAGCCAGTCCCGGAAGACCGGCCGGAGAATCCGTTCAAGGGGGCCGAATGGCGTGAGGTTCTGCTCCCCGGCGCGCAGGAGCCGCGACTCCAGGTTCTGGGACTTCAGCTGCGGCTCGATCCGTTCAGCCAACGTTATGGGGCGCATGGGAGGAGACCGGAAGATAACGAGCCATAATCCGAGGCCCAAGGCAATCCCGCAGATTGCGGCGGCAGGGGAAGCAACCATCAACGCAACACCCTTTCGTCCTGCGGCAGCGCCCCGATTTTCAACATCACTGTGTAGCAAACCAGCGAAACCACCAGCCCACCGAGCAGCACTGCGGCGCCCGCGGGCGTGTTGTAGGCCTGGATTGCTTCCGGTCTGGTGGCCAGCAGAATCATGACAATCCAGGGCGCAGCAACGGCGAGCCGGGCCGCATTGATGGTCCAGGACTGGCGTGCCTCAAGTTCACTGCGGGTGCGGGCATTTTCGCGCAGGAATTCTGCCAAGGTCCCCAGGAGCTTTCCCAGGTCTGACCCGCCCACTTCCCGTGTCAGCCGGAGTGCTTCGATGATGCGGTCAGCCACGGGATCGGCGAGCCGATGTTTCAGCTTGTTTAGAGAACCATCGAATTGGCCGCCGGCGCGGTAGTCAGCCCCGAACTCCCGGAAGATTGGCCGCAGGTCCTCGGGCCCTTTGTCACCAAGCTGGATAAGGGCTTCAGGCAAGGGCAGGCCTGCCCGGATTGCGGAGCGAAGGTGATCAACAACGTCAGGCCAGAGTTGACGGAGCATGGCCGTCCTCTTTTTAGCCCTCCACCGGAGGAGAGTGACTGGCAGCCAGCCGCCGAAAAGGGCGAAGCAACAGGCGATAGGCCAGGAGCGGCTCAGACCATAGAAGACCAGTGCCACGAATACCCCGAGCCCAAGGCAAGTCCCCACCAAACCGCGGGGTGAGACTTTATCTACCCCGGCGCCCGCGAGCAGGTCTGCCAGCCGGCCCGGTTTCCGCTCCCGCTTTCCATGGTCCGGCGTTTCCCAACAGGACCACCAAACCAGGAAGAAGCCAACCCCCGCCGCCGTTCCCACCAGCGCCGCGATCATCGCGGATCCAGCAGCGCGGCGACGTCGTACCCTGCCTTCGAAAACTTCTCCGCTGCTGGCATGGCGTTGGCCCGCGGCTGCAGGACCCCGTTTTCCAGGGCAAAGACCAGAGACGATTCGATAACGCCGTTTTCCACGCGGCGTCCCAATGACAGGACTTGGGTTACTTGCCGCCGCCCGTCGGCGTGCCGGCTGCAGTGCACCACGAGGTCTATGCAGGACGCAACAGTGGGGACGACGAAAGCGCTGGAAATGTTCTCACCGGCGAGCAACGGGAGTGTGCAGATTTTGGTTACTGCATCTTGTGCCGAGTTGGCGTGGACGGTACACATGCCAGGAAGACCGCTATTAAGAGCGATTAGCATGTCCAGGCTCTCGGCCTCCCGCACCTCCCCCACTACCAACCGGTCCGGACGCATCCGCAGAGCCTCCTTCACCAGTCGACGCAGTGGAATTTCGCCCTCACCTTCGAGGTTCGGCTGTCTGCACTGCAGTCCCACGACATCCCGGAGCGGGAACTGAAGCTCGAATATTTCCTCAACAGTGATGACGCGCTCCCGGCTTCCGATGCTGGCCGCCAGGCAGTTAAGCATGGTTGTCTTACCTGCCTGCGTGGCCCCGGAAACGAGGATATTGAGGCCGCTGGAGACTGCGGCACCGAGAAACCGTGCGGCCTGGGGAGTCAGCGTCCCCAACTCCACCAGATGTTCAAGACGGCTTGCTTTAACGACGAACTTGCGGATGTTCACCGCCCAGTGGCGGCGGGTCACGTCCGGAATAACAACATGCAGCCTGGAGCCGTCAGGTAAAGCGGCGTCGACAAAAGGGGAGGACATGTCCAGCCTTCTGCCGGAGCTTTTGAGCATGCGCTCCACCAGGTCCCGCACCTGCTGCTCCGAAAGGCTGATCGACGTCAGCTCTGACTCGCCGTTGCGCGCCACGTAGATTTCGTTGGGGGCGTTGAGCCAGATCTCCTCAATGGAGGGATCATCGAGGAGGGGTTGAAGTACGCCGAACCCTGCGACTGCGTCGAAAAGGAACCGACGGGCCGCGTCAAGGGGCCCAAGGGGCGGAAGGGGTCCCATCAGGGCCCGTTCGTCGTAGTCGGTGACTGCGGCTTCGACCAATCGACGGACCTCGCCCGCCTGCCTGAGCGGGTCCAGCCCGCGGCGGCGAATAAGCTCGCGGACTTCGTCCTCGACTATTCCCAGCGCGTCCATATGTTCCCCCATACAACTGCCGCCCCCGGCGGAGGCAGTGCGACTGAGGTCCAGCCTAAAGAGCAGGGAACAGGCTGCCAAGTCATACGGATAAAGCTGTGGACAAAGGAGTTCCGCCGGCATCAGACCGTTTAGCTGATCCCTGCCCGTTATGCTTATCGGTCCGTCTCCGCTGCCGCGCAACAAGTGGTCAGCAGAAGCGGCCCTGTGGGAAGCGCAGGTACAGCCCTGGCTACGTTACGGGAATTCTGCGTCCACTAAGTTATTTTGATCCTGTCGCTACATATGACTTGAACGGGTTATTCCTCAGCCGGGACTTTAAGGCAAGTGCCGGGGCTTCGACGAAACGGAAGCTGAGCCAGGCCAAAGGCAGTGTCAGACCTAGGCTCAGCAGTATGTACGGGATCAAGGGAAGGTCGGGCCATCCTATTTCCAGAATGTTCTGAACTGGGACGCCGTAAATATAAACCCCATACGAAAGATCCGACTTGGCGCCTATCGATTGGAAGGGCAAAACGGAGCCCAGAGCCATGATGATCACGGCCAACGGTAGTGGGGCCAAAACAGAAGCGGTTTCAGTGAAGATGCTCAACATGAGTAGAGCCACGGATAGTGCAACAGCAGGCCGAACCCGGACCCTGTCGGAGAAATGGAACAGCAGGGCTCCGGCGCAAAACGCCGCAACGAGTGGCGCCACCAGAGTGTACACACTGGCAGGAATCCAGCCCTCCAGCTTAGCCGTCGAAACGGCACTGGCAGTGAAGAATCCAGCACCGATAAACCCCGCCCGGAGTTTTTCATTCTTGATATAGCAAACCGTTCCCACGGCTACGTAGCAGGAAGCCTCCCAGAAAAGCGTCCACAGGGAACCGTTCCAGATACCCGGCACTGGCACGTTTGGCACAGTCGTGCCGATGTTGGTTTGACTTATGAATGGCGGGTACAGCAGGAAATTGCGCGCCAAGTAACTCAGAGAGTCGAAGAGAGTAAATGTGCCCGAAGATCCGACCAACAAAGACAATGGCGCAAAAACAAAGGCGACAGCAAGCAAGCAGACAAGGAATCCAGGATAAATCCTAAGGAAGCGCGCAGTGTAAAAGGACCACTGCGACTGCCCGTTGAGTCGGCTACGGGTAATAAGGTAACCGGACACAGCAAAAAACCCCAGGACCGCCCATGTACCGAGGTGTTCCCCGCCAGCCTCCGGTTCTGGCCCAAGGTTTCCAATGACCGATGAATGAGAAACGATTACGGCCGCTGCCAGAAGCAGGCGGATTGCGTTGAGCGAATTCCGGCGAGGGTCGAATAGCGAGTACAGTGTGCCGCCAAGGGGACGAATCCCCGTTGATATGCTTCTTGCTGGCATAACACCCTTTCACTGACTTGGCCGTCCCAAGAGGCGCGTTTGGAAATTGGGGTGTTACGCAGAAGCCGCTGTCCCCAATATGACCGGCGTCACCAAAATCGAATGGTTAGAAGCGGCCAGCCGGAATACTATCAGCACTTCGCACAACTGCCCGCAACCACGTAGGTGAGCCGCAGACACTGCGACTTACTAGTGTTGAAGCGACGCGGCGTCCGCCGGGCGCTTCAACACCAGGGCCGGACCTCAGGCCCCTACCTGCTCAGCACTGACGAGCTATGAGTTCCCTGCTTAGTTACAGTGTCTCTGACGTTTCCCTGCGGGGAAGCGAGCAACCGGTAGAGGCAATATCCGGCTATTCCCAAAACAACAATGTATGCAAGTGTCAGCCCTTGCCATGAAAAGGGCGGCTGCCAGTGGGGGGCGAACATTTCTGTCCAGTTGACGTGCCCTTCCGCAATTCCGACCGTGTAGCGCCGCAAGCCTTGAAGCAAAAGGTAAGTATGGGCAAGAGCTCCGGCCACGAGACTCCACCTGGCTATCGACAAAGTACGCTTTGAAGTTCGGAATGGAGCGAAACGTCCCGCGACTCCACATGCCAGAAGCAGGACCACCAGCACCGCCAGGATGTAGCGACCCTGCCAGATCCATCCCACCTTCTCGCTTGACGACGCTTGCAGCGCCACCGGCGCCACCAGTACAACGACGGTCAGCAGAGCTACGGACCACCTTGCCCGCAGCGGCCTGGCCGTCATGCCGACCATGAAAACAACGCCCATGGCCAGAACCCACGCGTACACCACTGCAGGTGGTGGAGGAGTATCCAGCCAGCCAAGGACGCCCACGTATTCCGGCACGTAGATGAAGGTGTGGTCCATCATGGTGACCGCTGCCACGTCGCTGGGAACGGGAGTGCCGGCAAGGAGGCTGTCAAAGCTGTTGGAGCCGATGACCCAGGCAAGTGCAAAAACACAGGCCGCCCCTAGAAAGGCCACCGGAACCCAGCTTGGACGATATCTGAAGACCCGTCCGAGCGCCTGCAAGTTGTAGGCGAGGACAGCTGCAGCTACCACCACAGCCAACCACAGCAGTGAGACCGGCCGTGTGTTGGCAAGAAGGGCCCCTGCAACAGCCAGGCACCAGATCTTCGCATGAGAGTCTTGCAGCGCGCGGCTCCGCTCCAGCAAAGAGCAAAGGCACATAAACACGCTGGCAGCCGTGCCGATTTCCAGGGCGGTGGGATTGATGCTCGCCGACAGGAAAAGTACTGCGGGCGTAATGGCGACGGCCGCCGCGAGCGAAGGCCAAACGAAGCGCCGAAGACTGGAGGCTGCCCAAAATATAGTGGCAAGGAAAAAGGCGCACACCCAGGTGCTTAAGAGCCGCATGGCGTAGAGAGCTGTTTCACCGCTCAATCCTCGGCTTGCCAGCCCGACAATCCCATAGTAGATAGGGTTGTAGTTGCCTGCTGATGTAAGTGCGGTTGTTGTACCCCGATCAGCGGCATCAATGGCCAGGGAACAGTCGGCCGTTACTTCCGGATGGTGCGCAAAGCAAAGGTTGCTTTCCAGCTTCGCGATGTAGCCCGGGACTTGAACCGCAAGACGCTCGCCCTGGACACCGGTGGAGCTGCCAGTGAACTGCCCCCGTGCCACCGCCGCGGCCTTCACGGTGTGTGCCGGCTCGTCAGGTGCGGACATCAAAGGGGAAGCGAAGCACCAGACACTGCCCAGCAGTCCGATCAACAGCCAAGCGACAACCAGTACTTTGGCGGGAGAAGGGCGTTCCGGGCGACCGGCAGAGGCTGGTCCGGGGATGGCGAGTCGTTTTGATTGGGTTCTTGGCATGATAATTTGATGTTACTAGGAGGTCAGCTCATAACGTCTGGAGTCTCCGTTATGCCGGGGAGGACACCAAGGCGCGTGCGATTTTCAAGAACCACAACACCAGCCAGCAGAACACCCGGGGAAAGTAGCGTCCCGCGCACCCGGGTCCAGAAGTTGTACCAGAACTCCGTGCTCAGGTTCCTCTTTGTGGGCGGCCTCTCGTTTGCTTTGGATTTGGGGCTTCTTGTACTCCTTCACGAGGTAGTCGGCGTAGATCTCGTTATAGCAACTCCAATCGCTTTCCTGATCAGCCTGGTCTTTAACTACTTTCTGCAGCGCATCTTCACCTTCCAGGCCACCAATCATCACGGTATTAGCGCCGCAAAGTACATCTCCCTGGTGATTTTCAATGTCGTTGTCAGCGATTTCATCGTCACTGGGTTCGACGCGCTGGGGTGGTATTACATAATCGGCAAGGGAACCTCGACCGTGCTCACCACGGTTTGGAACTATTTCCTTTACAGGGAATGGATCTTCAAGAACAAGGTAGCGCCCCTGGAGAAATCCCGCGCCTGAACTCCGGCTGGGCAGGTCTGGAGCACGGCTCCCCGACTTTCTTTCTGGGAAGCGCACTTCCCAACATGGGGTGTTCCGAGCCCAGCTTTCCTGCTTTGCGCGCAACTCTTGAGCTCCTTGAGTCACATGGGCAACATCAGAACCACTGGTTACATGCCACCCCGCGATGCTATGGTGAGCGCGTTAATTATCGGCACCACCTGTCCCACGTGTCTTCCCTGGGGGGAAGCACCTGAGCAGCAATCAAGAATGAGCGCTCAGTGGAGTGCTTGTTTGTCTCCGGAGCACATATGAAGCGGAACCTGTCTCAGTCCCGTCACCACGCCCTGAAATCCATCGGGATCGTCGTACTCGCCACCTCCCTGCTGGCGAGTCCAGGTCTTACGGGGTTTGCGGCCGCAGTAGAGTCCACGCCCTCTCCCTCGCCGTCATCATCTCAAAGTGCCGTGCCGGGTAGTGCAACCGCCGCGACCCCGGCTCCCAGTCCTTCTCCTACCGCTGGAACCGTTGCCCCGGTGCCCACAGCCACCCCGTCAACTCCCTCCGCCCCGACCCCGTCCGCGTCGACAACGCAAACGATGGCCGAAGCCGTCGGTCGCGGCGCTGAAATGGGCCAACGTTCCGCCAGGGTGACAGCTTCGTCCACTACTCCCGCCAAAAAAAGCCCGAGTTTGGAGTCCCTCTCAACCGAAGGTACCTGGATGCCCACATTCGGGGTCCAGGGACTCGACGTCAGCGGCTACCAGCCCAACGTCGACTGGCAGCAGCAGTGGAACATGGGTGCGAGATTTGCATATGTAAAGGCCAGCGAGGGCAATTACATGACCAACGACCAGTTCAGCGCTCAGTACCAGGGCTCCCGGAATGTCGGAATGATTCGCGGCGCCTACCACTTCGCGATCCCGAACTGGTCCTCGGGAGCCGACCAGGCACGGTATTTCGTAGCGAATGGCGGTGGCTGGTCAGCCGACGGCTACACCATGCCGCCCGTCCTGGACTTCGAGTTCAATCCGTACGAGGGCCGGACCATCAACGGTTTCTACTTCGGAAATACCTGCTACAACATGACGCCCGGGCAGCTGACCTCCTGGGTCCAGGACTTTGGAAACACCATGAAGTCCTTGACCGGCCGGCTTCCGGCAATCTACACAAACACAAGCTGGTGGAACCAGTGCCTCGGCAACCCGTCAGGCTTCGGTGACTATCCACTGTGGGTGGCCGCTTACCCCGGTGCGCCTACTAACGACGCCGGGCCGATTCCAACAGGCAGTTGGAGCACCTACAGCATTTGGCAGTACAGCAGCACTGGACCGTTCGCGGGCGACTCGAACGTCTGGAACGGTGACTACCCGTCACTGCAGCGACTGGCAGGGTCAGCGCTTCCCACGGGAAGCTTTGATTCCCTGTCGATAACAGGCAGCGGAACCCAGTTTTCGCTGCGTGCGCGTGGCTGGTCGGTTGATCTTGCCAACACCGCCGCCTCAAACCAGACACACGTGTACGTCACGTCGCCGAATGGCACCACCACCGGGTATGCGTGGACCGCCAATGCCTACAGACCCGATGTCGACCAAGCCCTGGGCTATGGACCCAACCACGGTTTCGACGGATCTGTCCCTATTACCCAATCAGGCACATACACTGCATGCGCCTATTCGATTGGCACCTTCGGCAATACGCCCCTTGGCTGCAAGAGCGTCAACGCTACAGGGATCGGGGTGCCTGTAGGCAGCTTTGACAGCCTGACAAGCGTGGTTGCGGTCGACAAAGTCGCGCTGCAACTCAAAGGGTGGGCAGTCGACCAGGCCAATCCATCCGCGTCGTCGTACGCAGATGCCTACGTAACGGCACCGAATGGGACAACTACCGGTTACCGCATGACGGCAAACACCTCCCGGCCAGACGTTCAATCAGCGACGGGACTGGGTTCCAACCACGGTTTCGACTATCAGGTACCCGTGACAGCTCCAGGGTCCTACAAGGTCTGCACATATGCGATAGGCCAGAACGCAAACACTCCCCTTGGGTGCAGGACTGTAAGCATCGACGCGAATCCATCGCCCATCGGAAGTTACGACACCCTGTCCATAACTCAGGCGGCCAACTCTGCGGCCCTTCAGGTCACAGGCTGGGCTCTGGATCCCACCCAGCCCGCCACGAGCATTCCGGTCAACGTGTACATTTCCGCCAAAGACGGAACAACCGTGACGACTCCTGCGCCCTTGAACGTCACGGCAAACCTGAAAAGGCCGGATGTGAACTCCGCATTGGGGACAGTGGGTGATCATGGCTTCCAAGCCGGGCTCCCCATCACCGCAACCGGCACCTATTCGGTCTGCGCCCAGGCCGTGGGCGTAGCACCTGTCTCCAACGGGCCCACCTTGCTTGGTTGCAAGAACTTTACGGTCAGTTCCACGCCGCCCACCATGGGATTCCTCGACAGCGCCGGCATCCAGGTGTCCAATGGACAGGCTGCCGTCGTAACGCAAGGCTGGACGCTTGATCCTGCCTTGCCCGGCATTTCCAATCCGGTGCACGCCTACATCACCTATCCTGACGGGAGCACTAAAGGCTACGCGTTCACCGCGAATTTGAAGCGGCCGGATGTCAACAGCGCCCTGCAGACAGTCGGCGACCACGGCTATTCGACATCGGTCCCCATCAGCGCCCGCGGCCAATACCGCGTCTGCACTTATGGGGTGGCGGTCTCAATATTTGCTGCCTACAACTCCCAGTTGGGATGCCGTACGTTGACTTACTAGGACACGAATAAGGGGGGGTGAAGCCGCGGCTTCACCCCCCTTATTCGTGTCCAGGCCCCAGGACTACTTCTCCGCCAGAAGCTCCAACAGGTACGCCCCGTATCCGCTCTTGACCAGGGGCTCGGCCCGTTCACGGAGCTCGTCGTCAGTCAGGAAGCCGAGCCGCCACGAAATCTCCTCAGGGGCACCAATTTTGAGGCCCTGCCTGTTTTCGACGGTCCGAATAAAGTTGGAGGCATCGTTGAGGTCATTGAAGGTGCCAGTGTCGAGCCAGGCAGTTCCACGAGGCAGAATCTCGACCTGCAGCTTCCCGGCTTCCAGGTAGATGCGGTTTACATCGGTGATTTCCAGTTCCCCCCGGGCAGAGGGCTTCAGGTTCTTCGCGATATCAACCACATTGTTGTCATAGAAATACAGGCCAGGAACCGCGTAATGGCTCTTCGGAGCCGCCGGCTTCTCCTCCAGCGAGAGGGCCTTGCCATTGTCGTCGAATTCCACCACACCGTAAGCGGAGGGATCTTTGACCCAGTATCCAAAGACGGCGCCGCCGTCGATGGTCTTGAAGCGGCGCAACTGGGTCCCCATGCCCTGGCCGTAGAAGATGTTGTCGCCCAGCACCAGTGCCACACTGTCATCGCCAATGTGGTCGGCGCCGAGGACAAAGGCCTGGGCCAATCCATCGGGCGAAGGCTGCTGCTTGTAGGTGATCGAGACGCCGAACCGGGAGCCGTCCCCCAGCAAGCGTTCAAACTGCTCCGCGTCGTGCGGCGTCGTGATGATGAGGATGTCCCGGATACCTGCAAGGATCAACGTTGACAGCGGGTAGTAGATCATTGGCTTGTCGTAGACCGGTACCAACTGCTTGCTGACACCCAGCGTGATGGGATGAAGCCTGGAGCCGGTTCCGCCGGCAAGTATTATTCCGCGCATGCCCCCATCTTTCCCTTCGCTTAGGGCAGCAGCAAATCCGGTAGTCTAGGGAATTATGCAGCGACTTCTAGTGACCGGCGGAGCCGGCTTTATCGGCTCAAACTTTGTCCACTACGTTCTCGAAAACACCGAAGACCATGTCACTGTTCTGGACAAGCTGACCTACGCGGGCAACCTTGAGTCGTTGCAGGGCCTTCCGGAGGAACGCTTCAACTTCGTTCAGGGAGATATTGCGGACGCCAGGCTTGTCAATGGCCTGGTTGCCGATGCCGATGTAGTTGTCCATTATGCTGCTGAGTCCCACAACGACAACTCCCTCCACGACCCCCGCCCGTTCCTGGACACGAACATCATCGGCACCTACACGCTGATCGAAGCAGCCCGCAAGCACAACAAGCGCTTCCACCACATTTCGACTGATGAAGTCTACGGAGACCTGGAACTGGATGACCCGGAGCGCTTCACGGAGCAAACTCCCTACAACCCGTCCAGTCCGTACTCCTCCACCAAGGCCGGATCCGACCTCCTGGTGCGGGCATGGGTACGGTCTTTCGGCCTGCAGGCCACCATCAGCAACTGCTCCAACAACTACGGTCCGTACCAGCACGTGGAGAAGTTCATCCCCCGGCAGATCACCAACGTGATCGATGGGATCCGCCCCAAGCTCTACGGCAAGGGCGAGAATGTCAGGGACTGGATCCATGCCAATGACCATTCCTCAGCGGTACTTGCCATCATCGCCAAGGGAACCATCGGCGAAACGTACCTGATCGGGGCCGACGGAGAAAAGAACAACAAAGAAGTTGTCGAACTGATCCTGAAGCACATGGGCCAGTCCCCTGACGCGTACGACCACGTGGTTGACCGCCCCGGCCACGACCTGCGGTACGCCATTGACTCCACCAAGCTCCGCAACGAGCTCGGGTGGGAGCCCCGGTTCTCCAATTTCGATGAGGGGATCGAAAACACCATCGCGTGGTACCGGGAAAACGAGGACTGGTGGCGTCCACAAAAAGCTGCCACCGAAGCCAAGTACAAGGAACAGGGCCAGTAACAAATGTCCCTGGAGTTCTCAAAAAAGCTTGCCGCCCACCAAACCCCCATTCCCGGCGTCGTCCTCTATGACCTTCCGGTGCACGGCGACAACCGGGGATGGTTCAAGGAGAACTGGCAGCGGGAAAAGATGGTGGCCCTCGGGCTGCCCGATTTCCGGCCGGTCCAGAACAACATCTCTTACAACGAAAAAGCCGGCACCACCCGCGGGATCCACGCCGAGCCTTGGGACAAGTTCATCTCAGTTGCTACCGGCCGTATCTTTGGTGCATGGGTCGATCTGCGTGAAGGGCCCTCTTTTGGGGCTGTCTTCACCGCAGAGCTTGATCCAAGCCAGGCCATCTTCATTCCACGGGGTGTCGGTAACGCCTTCCAGACACTTGAGGACAACACGGCGTACACCTACCTGGTGAATGATCACTGGTCTGCGGACGCACAGGGTCAGTACACCTTCCTCAACCTGGCGGATGAAACAGCGGCAATCGAGTGGCCCATTCCACTTGCCCAGGCCGAGCTCTCCGACAAGGACAAGGCACACCCACGGATGGCCGACGTCGCACCGATGCCCGCGAGGAAGATCCTTGTGGTGGGTGCGGACGGGCAGCTGGGCAAAGCACTGCGCAGGACGTACGACGGCGACACAACAGTTGAGTTCGCAAGCCGGGCAGAGTTTGACCTCACCAGCGAGGCCAGTTACACGGGCAGGAACTGGAAGAACTACTCCACGATCATCAACGCTGCCGCCTACACTGCCGTCGACGCTGCAGAAACGGCAGAGGGTCGCAGCGCCTCCTGGTCCATAAACGTTGCCGCTGTGGCGCACCTGGCCCGTACCGCCGTCGAGCATAACCTCACTCTGGTGCATGTCTCCTCGGACTATGTCTTCGACGGAACTTTGGACAGCCACGACGAGGACGAGTCCTTCACGCCCCTCGGCGTCTATGGACAGACCAAGGCCGCCGGGGACGCGGTGGTCAGCGTCGTTCCGCGCCATTACATCGTTAGGACGAGCTGGGTCATCGGGGAAGGCAACAACTTTGTCCGCACCATGGCCAGCCTCGCACGCAAGGGTGTCAAACCCTCAGTTGTCAACGACCAAAAGGGACGGCTGAGTTTCACAGAAGACATTGCGGCCTTCATTCGACACCTGCTGGATGGGGACGCGGCCCACGGGACCTACAACTTCAGTAATGGCGGCCCGGTGAAAAGCTGGGCGGATATCGCAGCGGACGTCTACGAGCAATCCGGAGCAGCCCGGGCTGACGTCACCGGCATCACGACCGCCGAGTACTTCAAGGACAAAGCAGCGGCGCCCCGTCCACTTAACAGTGGCCTTGACCTGGCGAAGGCACGGTCCACGGGCTTCGAAGTTGTCGACGCCGACCAGCGGCTGGCAACATACCTCAAATTGGAAAACGATAAGGCATGACACCTGCAGAGCCAGCCAAGCGCACTCTTGTCATCATGCCGGCCTGGAACGAATCGGAGGCGATCGGCAACACTGTCCGCGAGGTCTTTGAATTCGGGCCTTCCTGCGATGTCCTCGTAGTGGACGACGGTTCACGGGACAACACAGCACAGGTGGCCCGCAACGCCGGCGCACTGGTCGTACAGCTTCCCTTCAATATGGGGGTGGGCGGCGCCATGCGGACCGGGTTCAAGTACGCCAAGATGCACGGATATGACCAGGTCATCCAGGTCGACTCGGACGGCCAGCATGATCCCCGCGACATCAAGGCCGTTCTTGACGGCCTTCACGAAGCCGACATCGTCATCGGTGCCCGCTTCGCAGACAAAGGCAATTACACCGTCCATGGACCGCGTAAATGGGCCATGAACGTCCTTGCCTGGACCATTTCCAGGATCGCCGGGACCAGGCTCACCGATGTAACCTCCGGCTTCCGCGCTGCCAATGCGAAAGCAATCCGGCAGTATGTAGACCACTACCCGGCTGAGTACCTCGGCGACACCATCGATTCCCTGGTGGTTGCGATCCGGTCCGGATGCACGGTGCGCCAGGTTGGAGTCTCCATGCGGGAACGGCAGGGCGGAACACCAAGCCACGACCCCGTGAAGGCCGCCATCTACCTGGGCCGCTCAGCTTTTGCCCTTCTCTTCGCTCTGACGCGCAAGAAGAACGACCCGTCATCCAACTAGGAGTTTCCATGGCCACCCTCGTTGGCTTTATCTTTGTGCTGGGCATCCTGCTGATTATTTTCGAGATGCTCCGCCGCCGGCACCTGCGGGAAAAGTATGCCGTCCTATGGATCATCATCGGTGTCGGAGTGCTCGTCCTGGTTGCCTTCCCACAGCTCCTGTTCTGGGCCAGTGGTTTGCTGGGCGTACAGGTACCTTCCAATCTCCTTTTCACGATGGCGCTGCTGCTGCTCGTGTTGGTCTGCCTGCACCTATCCTTCGAACAGTCCCAGGCAGAGGACGAAATCCGGGTCCTGGCCGAGGAAGTAGGTATTCTCCGCCTCAAGATGCAGGAACTGGAGACCCTTGCAACAAGCGACCAACCTTCACCGGGCGGTAACGTTCCCGGAGTCGGGAAACCACCCGAAACCACTGCCTGAAATATAGCCCACCGGTTAAACAGTAAGGTGGCTCCCGGCCTAGGGCCGGGAGCCACCTTACTGTTTAAGCCCTGTTAGGAAACTACGTGCTTCAGCAGCCGGGGCAGCGAGTCCGTCTTTCCAACAGCCAGCGAACGGGCCACCAGGGTGGCCGCGTTCAGGCGTGACGTCGTATGGAAGGCAGCAGCCCGTGCTGTCCGCTGCCAGCCAAGCTCGCGGAAGCGGCGCGCCTGCCCTTCAAAGAACGCCCGCTCCTCATCGAAGCGCCGCCCGTCCAGAGCCTTAACTGATGAGTCTGACGCCGAGTGGCGCCGGTAAAGGAATGCGAGGGTGGGCTCAACCACCATCGAGCCGTTTTCGGCGGCGATATCGAGCAGCAGTGCGAGGTCCTGTACGACATGCAGTCCTTCGGTGAAGCCGATGCGCCGGATCACGTCTGTTCGCCAGGCGAGAGACGGGAAGTAAGCCCAGTCAGCGCGCACGAGGCTGGTAGCCATCTTTTCGCCCTGGAGGAGAACCGGTTCTTTGGTGGTCGGCGCGTAGACCTTTTTCACAATGTCGACCAGTGGCGAGCAGGCACGGCCTTTCTCGTCAATCACCTGCACGCCGGGCTGGACCACGCTCGCTTGCGGGAAGGCCTCGAATGCCTTGGAGACGACGGACAGGTAGTTGGGCAGCATGATGTCGTCAGCACCCATAACGACCACGATCGGCGCTTCAGCCAATTCCAGCGCCTTGCGGTAATTGCCGTTGGCACCGAGGTTCGTTTCGTTCTTCTGGTACGTCACCCGCGAATCGGAGATGGATTCGAACCAACGCTGGGGTTCCGGGCTTGGAAACCCGTCATCCACCACGATGAGGCGCCAGTCTTCGAACTGCTGGCTCATGACACTCTGAGCAGCAAGTTTCATCAGGTCGACATCCCCATAGTAGGGAAGCAATACGTCAATGGCCATGTGCCAGGTAGGTCCTTTTCTTGAATCAACTCAGGTGGGATCTGTCTGCCCGGTAATGAGCACCCCGATAATGCTACCCCGTCACTACTGGCCGGCCTCGTCGGGCGGCTCCACGGGCCGCGGTAAGCGGGGGCGAATGGAGGGCTATACGAGCCAACGATAGACTGGGCCGTGCTGCCTGACAGTCCCCTCGCATGCGGGTCGGTCAATCCGGATAAGCGAAAAGGAACAGTGAGACGTGACGCGCCAGAGTGACGCCCGAGTGGTGGCCATTATTTCAGCCTTCCACCCCCCTGAGGACCTGCCCCAGAGGGTTGTGGAGCTCAACAAGCAAGTGGCGCAGACCGTGGTAGTGGACGATGGCTCTGACGTAAACCGCTCCAGCCTCGTATTGCAGGAGCTCGAGGGGATGGGCTGCTCCGTAATCCGGATGCCCGAGAACGCAGGCATTGCCGCCGCCCTCAACGCCGGGATAGACCTGGCGCTCAAGAACTGGTCCCCCGACTTTGTGTTGACCCTTGACCAGGATTCCGCGCTGGATCCGGGTTACGTGGCTGCGGCACTGGAGACCTTTGCAGAAGCCAAGGCCAAGGGCATCGAGCCGGGGCTCATCAGCGCCCAGTCGCACAATGGACTCAACGTTCCCCTGCTCACCCGAAGGGCAGAGTTCCCCGAGGCGTTCGATCCCCTGCAGTCCGGTGCCCTGATACCCGTCTCCACCCTCAAGGCCGTTGGCATGATGGACGAGCGTCTCTTCATCGACTGCGTGGACTCGGAATTCAACCTGCGCGTACGGTCGCATGGCCTTGCGACCTTGATAGGAAAAGGCTGCAATATGACCCATTCGCTGGGGCAAGCACAGCCGATGATGCTGTTCGGTTGGCACGTTACAGTCCTGGGTATCAAACGGCATGTCCACTCGCATGCGCCGTTCAGGGTCTACTACATAACCCGGAACAGTATTTACCTCTGGCGCCAGTACGGTGCGCGCTTCCCAGGCTGGCTGGTGCGGCGGCTCCGCTTCCAGATGGAAAGTGACATCTTCAGGCTGCTGTATGGCGCTAACCGCAAGGGACAACTGCGCGCGCTCGCCCGCGGCTGCTGGGATGGCTGGACCGGACGGCTTGGAAAAATCGATCCTTCGCTGCAGGAACGGATCAGTTCATGAGCGAAAAAGAGACCGTCAGGGTATCTGTATGCATGGCCACCTACAACGGCCAGGATTACGTTGCGGAGCAGATAGCGTCCATCCTCGACCAACTTTCGCCCGATGATGAACTCATCGTCGTTGACGATGCCTCCAAGGATGCAACGACCGACGTCGTCCGCAGCATCAATGATCCGCGCATCATCCTCCTTCCGAGCCGGGAAAACCGGGGTTACGTTGCCAGCTTCGAAAAGGCTATCGCGGCGAGCAGAGGCGCCTACATCATGCTCTCTGACCAGGACGACGTCTGGATACCCGGGCGGCTGGACAAACTGCTGAAGTCCCTGCAAACCAAGGCATTCGCGGCAAGTAATTTCACCGTGTTCGGCGGCCCTGCCAACAAACTGCAGAAAGTGCAGTTGAAGGAGGCCGACAGCAGGCGGTGGCTATCCAACCTGGTCACTACGTGGATCGGCATCCGGCCCTACTACGGCTGCACCATGGCTTTCCGCGCCGATGCGAAACGCCTCATTCTTCCTTTTCCGTCGTTCTTGACTGAAACGCATGACCAGTGGATAGCAATCGTGGCGAACCTCAACCGCGATATGGCACACGTGGAATCCGCCACCGTGGCACGCCGTTTGCACGATCAAAACACCACCCCCAAATCGCGGCGGCCGGTCTCCGTTATCATCCGGGCAAGGATCATGCTGCTCCGTGCCTTCTTCGTCGCCCTGAGTCGAAAGCTCCAGACAAGATGACCGCTTTGCCTTCAAGTCCGTCCTTCCCTGCCCAAACCTTTGCGGGATCATACGGAGCGGTGGCTTTGGCCGCCTACGAGCCTGATGAAGCGATGTTTGCGCGCCAGCTTCTGTCCATCCAGGCACAGACGCATAAAGAGTTCGTATGCCTTATCTCAGTCGACGGCAACTTCGAACGGGTTCAGGACATCGTGAAGCGGACGTGCGGCGACGATGACCGTTTCCGCGTACTCGGATACGACAACAGGCTCGGGTTCCATCACAACTTTGAGCGGGCGCTGAAGGAAGTTCCGGCGGGGGCACGCTGGGTTGCCCTCAGCGACCAGGATGACTACTGGTACCCCCAGAAGCTGACCAAGCTATTGCCGTACCTGGATGATTGTGCGCTTGTGACCTGCCAGGCGCGGGTAGTGTCAGCGGAAGTATCAATGACGGATCCCGACCCGGCCAAGGGCGGGTTGACAGACCGGAAAAATGTGGGCGCAGCCGACCTATTAGCCAACAATCAAGTCACCGGCTCGCTGTGTGCCTTCCGCCGTGAGGTCCTCGATATGGCGCTGCCTTTTCCGTCACTGGCCGCGCCGTCCCAGTACCACGACCACTGGATCGCACTTTGCGCCATGGCCGGAAATGGCGTCAGGATTGAAGACTTGGTGCTGCAGGATTACGTCCAACATGGCGGCAACGTAGTCGGGGAATCCAGCCAGAGCCTTGTCGGCTCGGTCAGGAACACCTTCCGGTTCGTCCGCCGCTACGAAGGCAAGGCCTCCCCGCGCAGTATCTGCAGGATCATTTACAAGACGGGGCTGGGCTGGCGGACGCTGATGGCACGTACGCTCCTGCAGCGTGTTCAGCCAGCGGGGCAACCGTTCCCGGCCGACCTGGCCGAAGCTTTGGATGTATATGCCAAGCCCCGCACCGTACGGCTCGTGCAGCTTCTGGCCGGTGGTTGGCGCCGCAGGAACGTTCCCACGATGAGGGTCCTGGAGATCCTGCTCGGCACCGTTCTCCGACCCTGGTGCCCCTAGGGCCGGGAACTGAACTGCTTCTGCTTCTCGGGCGGCAGGGTGGCGAACAGGTCGCCCGGCTGGACTGCTGCGGGCATGCGGAACATCCCGTGGGCGAGGCCCCGTGCGGTACTCGAGACCCAGAGCCGCTTGTTTCCAGCGATCCTGAACTGATGGAGCGCCAGTACTGACAACTCCGCAAGCCTGAAGAGCGGGCGCTGAGTGAGCGACCACGGCCGAGGGTTGAGGCGGGTGATCCACAACTGGTTTCGCAGGTAGTAGTAAAGGCGCCCGCCCATGTCTTTTTTTCCAGCGTTATTGGGGTGCTTCATGCGCGCCTCGACTACGTGGATGCCGAAGGAGGTAAGGGCCAAACGCTTGGTGTATTCAACGTCGTCAAACCAAATGAAGAAGTCCGCATAGGGAAGGGGCATGGCCGCCGAAAGCTTGAGGTCGACAAGGGCGCCGACAAATGTGGTGTGCGTCAGTGCAATGCCCCCCAGCTTCCGGGCGGCAAGCTGCGCATTGGCGTCTGTCGACACTGCTGGAAGGTTCCCTTGAACAACCGCCCCGGTCTCGTCTTCAACTAGCGGCGCGGCAAATCCCGGCCGCGGTTCGGTCTCCATCGCAGCAACGAGGGGCGCCAATGCATCCCTTCTGGGCTCGGCGTCGTCGTCCATCAACCAGGCAAGACTGTGCCCATGCTTCAGGGCAAGCTCAAGACCCCAAGCGAATCCGCCGGCCCCACCCAGATTCGCCCCCGTTTCAAAGAGCGTGATGCCCGGATGGTTTTGCCGTACGTACTCGGCACTGCCGTCAGTGGAGCCATTTTCGACCACGATGATCTCATCCAGGGGCCGAGTTTGCTCCTCCAATGCCGTGAGGCACTTCTTCAGATAATCCAATCTATTGAAGGACACAACTACGGCTGCTACGGACATGGACCATCCTGACTTTGCGGTGCGAGTTACCAATACAGCTTAGTGGACCGGCGTGGGCTTGCGGAGCGGCAGGGTCATCGCTGCTCTAAGCTGGAGACTTTGGCGCTTAACCTGCGCCTGGGATCGAAAGGTTGGTCTAAGCGTCGTGAAGGCAATCATGGCCGCCCTGTTTCGCATGGGTACCTTCGCACTCACCGTTGGAGCAGGAACTGTCGTTGGTCTTCTCGCGATTCCAATCATCACGAGGGTGGTGGGTGCCGATGCGTGGGCGGTGCAGGTTCTCGTGCAGACGCTCGCAACCCTGTTTGGTGTCATCGTTGCTTTCGGCTGGGGAACAATTGGTCCGGGTCTTGTAGCCTCCCATGACCGCAAGGATCGGCCTCAGCTTTTTTTAGACTCGCTAATTACCCGCACCTACCTCCTACTCGCGGTGGCTCCTGTCATGATGGTCGTCCTGGCAGTGCTGCGGCCCCGGGAAGCCGCGTTTGTTTCTATCGCTTCAGCCGCCTACCTCATGCCATTCGTCGGAGCTTCCTGGTACTTTGTCGGCGAGGGCAGGCCCATGAGACTGTTCCTCTTTGATGCCCTTCCCCAGTTGCTCGGCACGGTGGCAGGCGTAGCCGTTCTGGTGATGACCGGGGATTTCACGTTACTGGTCATCACGCAATTGGTCTTCAACATTTGCGCTGTAGTGATCAGTTCCAGTGTGATACTTCGGGATGGTGGCGGCCTGCTGGTTCCCAACTTCTCCCCGCGGAACTCTTTCCAACAAATGGCGCAGCAGCGGCACGGAGTCATCACGGCAGCCACTGGAAGCTTTTACGTCAACTTGCCCATGGTTGCGGTGAACATGATAATTCCTGCGCAATTGGCGAGCTACGCCATAGCAGATCGTCTTTTTCGCTTCTCGGTCACGGCTTTCTCCCCGGTTTTGCAGTTCGTTCAAGGCTGGATTCCAGAGGCGGGTACTGGCTCAACTACCCATAGGATCAGGCGGGCGGCGCAACTTGCCCCAGTACTGGGCATTGTCGGTGGTTCTGTCCTCGCGGCGGCAGGACCGTGGGCCGCTCAACTCTTGGTTCCTGGACCAAACAATTTCGGCTTTAACCTGAGTATTCCCGTTGGTATGAGTTTTGCAGCCGTTGCCGTCTCACAAGTCATAGGGCTTGCATGCCTGGTACCCATTGGCCAGGCCAGGGAGTTGGCGAGGTCGACTTTGGTTGGGGCCGTTCTTGGCACCCCCCTGATCCTGTTGGGGGCAGCAAACTTTGGTGTGGCCGGGGTTATCTGGGGAATGGCAGTTTCGGAAGTGGCGGTCGCCGCTTTCCAGGTGTATGTACTCCAGCGTTATCTTCGTACATAGCGACAAGTGGTGTCCCACGTGTGGTCCGCGAAGGCCTCAAAAAGCCGGCGGGTAAGCTCCCGGGAATTGTTCATAAGAACTCTGTGAACCAATCCGCAAACTTCCGCTGCAAGTATTAGGGAGCAGGGCAGAGGTCAAGCCTGTAGAGCTTTGCTTCACCCTGTGAGTCTTCGAGCGTGGCCAAACCTGCAGCTATGAGGGCGTCCAGTCCTTTGTAGCCACTGTCCCGGCCGTGTACTTCCCGGTGCCCGAAGTCGAGGATGTACTCGATCTTCAGACTTTCTACCGTCGGGCATACGGCGGGATCGTCCTTGGAAGGAACAGGCCCGTTGAGTAGCGGCGCTGCGCCTTGCGGAACAGCACTGAGGATGTGCAGCTGGACGAGCTTGCGGTCAGCGAAGGCGTAGGCGAGCGAGCTGCCATTCCAAGGATTCCCGACCATGAGGGCATCCTTGGGTACTTCTCCGGGCAGGCGTTTGATGAGCGCCATCTCATCAGTAGAGACCAACGGCGAGTCCTCCGACAACCGATAGGACCCCGCCATCGAAGCTTGAGCCTGGCTGACGTTTCCGCGCTGAGTGGCCGCTGCCAAAGCGACAATCATGACAATTCCAGCGGCGACAAGGAGAGCCCCGGGACGCAGTCCGCTCCCCTTGGCTGCACCCTCGACGGCTCGGCTAAACCGCCTCCTGTTCAGGAAGCCGGCACCAGCCGCGAGGGCTGAGGACAACCAGCACCAGACCTCGACGGCGCCCCTGCAGGCCAGCGGGATTGTCACCAATGGCAGGAGTGCGGCCAGGCGCGGCGGGTCATTATACCAGATACCGGTGAGAGACAACCGGAAGTCGTCCGCAGGAAAGGAACTGACGACGACGAAAAGAGCTGCCGCGACCAGGTAAGTTCCCAGCAGCCATACCTTGCGGCCGGAACGGATGGTCACATAGATGCCAAGGAGCGTCAGCGCCATAACGGCCCACGCAACCGGGCGCCCGATCGCTGAACTGGCAATCAGTTCCCCGATGGCCTGTCCCGTCGTCTCCACCGGTGGCCAGAAGGCAGCCTCCGCCGGGGGACGCACCACGTCCCACAGAAGGCGGATCAGTACGACGGCGGCAATGAAAGCCAGCCCCAAGGCCGCCGACACCATCACCCGCCCCCTGCCCCTCCGGGACCTGAGGTTTTCCGCGAAGACGCGGACATAGACGTAGAAGGCAGGAGGCAACATCAATGCAAGCCACGCCATGGCGGCACTGGGGTGGGCGAGGGCCATACCGGGAAGAACAGCCAGCAACAGCAGCAGGCTCATAATCCTGGAACCGTACGACACGGCGGACAGGCCGAGCGCGTCCACTCCCAAGGCCAACACCAGGGGCAGCAGGGCCACCGCCAGAAAATTCGGGTAGAGGACTCCGAAATCCAGGAGGGAAATGGGGAACGCGCCAAAGGCGGCAGACAGCACGCCTGCCGCGATGCTGACGGCGGGATGGCGTCCCCAGATAGTCTGCGCGAGATACATGCATCCGAGCGGCCACACCAGTGCGGCGACAACGATGTTGACGGCGTTCACTGACGAGGTTATTTCCCCACCGCCGGCACTCACGAGCAGGGACACCACGTCGTGCCATGCGGCAGGATACGACCCCGCACCTGTCATGGCGTTGAGGGTGAGGGACGAACCTGACCCGGTATCGAGAATGTACCGTACCGCATTCAAGTGGAAGACGTTATCGAATGTCTGAGAGAACGACTCAGGCGACCCGATGGCGTTCAGGAGCCTGCGCCCTATCAGGAATGCTGCCAAGGCTGCTGCCGCCAAAGATGCGACGATCCAGTAGCGCGGCCTGTCCTCAGCAGCCAACTTAACCGGTTTCGCTCTCTTTCGAAGCAAAACGGAAGCCCCAAAGGCTACTGCGGCCATCCCAATGGTTACCGCGACCACCGGCAACAGCGACCACGTGACCCCGACGAAGGGTGCGGCGATGGCAGCCACACCAATGACGGAGACGCTCACGCCCGGAGCTGCCGCCACCGCCCGGGGTGCGCCAAGCCGCGCAGCCAGGCCAACGGCAAGTCCTGGAATGAACAGCAGAACCAGTGCAAGGAGAAACTGCGGTACTGCGTCAAACCAGGACAAGAATCCTCCGAAAAGTTGTCGGCACGCCAGCCGAAGCGGCACCTCGTACCGCTGATGGTCAATCAAAAAGCGAACGCAACAGTTGATCTGCCGCGGATGACGCCCGTCAGGCCCTCAGAATCGAGACGGCCTCATGGATGGGTCCATCGAATTTCACGTTACCGTGCTCCATCAGGATTCCCCGGTCGCATATACGGGAAACGAGGTCCAAGTCATGGCTCACCACAACCAGCGTCTTACCCTCGTGCGCCAGTTCCTGGATCTTATCGATGCATTTGCGCTGGAAAGGCTCGTCCCCGACCGCGAGGATCTCATCGATCAGGAAGACTTCCGGGTCTGTGTGCACAGCGACCGAAAAAGCCAGGCGCAGGTACATCCCGGAAGAATAGAACTTGACCTCGGTATCGATGAACTGGCCGATCTCGGAAAATTCGACAATATCGTCGAACCTCTCCTTAATCTGCTGCTCAGTCATTCCCAGGATGGCGCCGTTGAGGAACACGTTGTCCCGTCCGGAGAGGTCGGGGTGGAAGCCGGCACCTACTTCGATGAGTCCGGCAACCCGGCCCCTCGTCTTCACCGTTCCAGTGTCGGGAAGCATGACTCCCGAAATATGCTTGAGCAGAGTGGATTTACCTGAACCGTTCAGGCCCAGGAGCGCCACAGTCTCCCCCGCCTCGACGTCAAGAGATACGTTTTTCAGGGCATGGAACTTCTCGGAAAGATCCCCCTTGCGCCCCTTTATCAGCCAAACGACGGCTTCCTTGATAGACCGTGTGTGGCGCAGGACAAACTGCTTGCTGATATCCGAAACTTCAATTGCCTTGACCACTTAAAGCTCCTGCGCGAAACGGCCCTCAAGGCGCCGAAAGGTGAATTGGCCCAAGAGGAGGATGGCCAGCGCCACGCCCAGTCCAACAAACAACCAAAGACTGAAGAGATTCGGAGGCATGGCCACGGAACCGTCCGTTGTGGGGAACCAGAACGCATAATGAAAAAGTTCCACCCCGATGGTGATCGGGTTTGCCTGGTAGACGGCGAACCACCCCGCACCAAGCTTGTTCTGGACCATGGACCACGCATACATCACGGGGGAGGCCCAGGTGGCAACCATCAGGAGCATGTCCACCAGGTTCTCCGAATCCCGGAAGTAGACGTTGGCCGCCCCGAACAGGAGACCAAGTCCGGTGGCGAGCAAAGCCACGATAACGAAACCCGCAACCGCAGCCAGCAGTTGAATGAGGTTGGGATGCCAGCCGGCCAGGACACACCCGATGACCAGCACCACCAACTGCGGGAAGAAGTGCACAGCCGACACCCAGACCGAAGCAACGGGGAAGAGCTCGCGCGGAAGATAGATCTTCTTGATGAGGTTTCCGTTATTGACTATCGACCGCGCGGCGTTGCCCAGAGCCTCTGTGAAGAAGTTGATGAGGACGATGCCGGAGAACAGGTAGACCGCATAGTTTGCAAGCCCTTCCGGGTTCCGCGCGCTCCGCTCAAGGCCGAGGAAAACCCCCAAGGCCACATAGAAGACAATGAACTGCACCCCGGGCTTCACGTAGGACCAGAGAAGGCCCAGCACAGAGCCCCGGTAACGCACCTTGAGTTCCTTGCGGACCAGCAGCTTGAGCAGGAACCCGGACTGCCTGATGTCGCGCAGCCCACCGCCCAGCCCGGGAGTGGTCAACTCCCCGGATGCGATTGCGCTCACTTGATCTCGTTCTGCGTGTGTTGCTCGAACGTCTTCCTCCAGGACTCCATGGAGGTCAGCTCGGAGACGGCGGCTTTGTACTTCTTACTGAGAGCAGGCCACTCCTTCAGCAAGGCAGAGTGGAGCTTGGCGCTTTCGGCCAGCATCTTCCGGAGCCGTTGGGGATCCCGCCGGTACCAGGAAGCTCCTGTGCCCTCGGCATTGGACACCACGGCACTGTCATACTGTGCCATCCGCCACCACCGGTTGTCCTGGTGCGCAATTGTCGTCTGCGGGCGCTCGGCGCTTGTGCCCTTGACGGGGCTCGCAAGTTGCCGGACGACAGTCTTTGCTGCCCAGGGAAGGAGCGTCAGCTTCCCGGGCTGGGAGGGGCCGTGTCCACGGCGGGGCGGCTTATCCATCTTTGGCGCAGGGAAGTCCTCCGGGTCTGGCCGGAAAACGGCGTCAGAGTGCGCGGACATCATGTCGCGGATCTGCGGCAGCTTGGCGGACAGCAGCCCTGGCAGGGCATCCGGACCCTTCAGCACATCCTCCAGCGCCCACTGCCGGCCCTGCGCTGTGGCGTACTGCATCGAAACGAGGTGCTTGACGTCGGCGTACTGCGACTCCTTGATGACCCTGCCGCCGAACTCGTAGGGGCTGTGGAGGAGCGCGGCCACCACCCTGTTGCGGGCGTGGAAGTAGGCCTGCCAGCCAACAAGGTCGTCCTTGTCGATCCACGAAACATGCCAAACAGCCGAGCCGGGCAAGGACACTGTCGGGTAGCCGGCGGCCTTGGCCCGCAACCCGTACTCGGAATCGTCCCACTTAATGAACAGTGGGAGTGACAGTCCGATTTCACGGATTACCTGGGTGGGGATGAGGCACATCCACCAGCCGTTGTAATCGACGTCGCACCGCCGGTGCAGCCAGGGGGTCTGGCGAAGGTTGGACGACAGGAAGTCGTGGCCCAGGATCATGTCCTCGCTGGGGAGCGACGGCTGGAACCTGTAAGGATTGACCACCTCGCCGAAGGTATGCAGCACGGTGCGGTTGTAGAGGTCGAACATGTGGCCGCCGACAAGGGTCGGTGTCTTGCACCGATCCGCGAAAGTCAGCAGTCGAATGATGCTCTCCGGTTCAACAACCACGTCATCGTCCATCAACAGGGCGTAGTCGCTGCCGTTCTCCACGGCTTCAAACATGCCGCGGGCGAACCCGCCCGAGCCACCCAGGTTGGACTGGTTGATGATGCGCAGCTTGCCGTTCAGGGACCGCTTAACGTCGTCGAAGCCTTCTGCGTCGGCAAGCTTCTGCGTCCCCTGGTCCACAATCAGGATTTCCTGCACGTGGGCAAGTGCTTCTTCGCTTTCTGCAAGGAGGCGCAGGTTGTTCAGGCAGAAGTCCGTCTTGTTCAGCGTGGTGATCTGGAGCGTGACGGACCCCGGCTTTGATTCGACGGCCGCTCCCTGCCACTCGGCGTCGAGCATAATCAACGGCTCTGTACCGGCGAGCAGGTCGAACCAGTACCATCCACCATCACCGAAGGGCGCGAGCGAAAGCTCAAAGGTGCTTTCCGCCGTGCCTTCAACCCTCCGGGTGTCCACCCGCTGCAGGGACCCGCGTGCATTCGACTTGTACACGATGACGGAGCCGGCCCCCTGGGTCCGGACCTGCAACCGGACCTTGTCCACGGTGGTCCACCGCCGCCAGTAACTGGCCGGGAAGGCATTGAAGTAGGAACCGAAGGACACCCGCTCGCCTGAGCGGACCGACGTCGAGTGGCGTGAAAGGAAGTCTTCCACGTGGGCTTCCTTGGTGGGGCTGCTGATGGTCCGGGCCTTGTTCGCCTTCCCATCCCGGTCCCCGGCAGTAGGCAATTGGATACCGGTAGCGGTGCCCATGTCCATGTACAGGGGCACCGTATCCATCTGGCTCGCGCTGGGCAGGATCACGCGCTGAAGCGTCTGCCACGCCTGCGGGCTTCCCGCCCGGTCAGTCTTCACTGAGTCCTTCGTCTTGTTGTCGGTAGGGACGCTCATGCGTCGACTCCCCCGCTTTCAAGCTGTACGCCGCTTTCGAAGTGCGGCCTGATCTTGTTATCGAACATGCTCAACGCGGACCCGATGGCCATGTGCATGTCCAGGTACTTGTAGGTGCCCAGCCGGCCGCCGAACAGGACGTCCTTCTCAGCCGCTGCCAGGTCGCGGTACTTGAGCAGGCGCTCCCTGTCCGCGGAGGTGTTGACCGGGTAGTAGGGCTCGTCGCCCTTCTCTGCGAAACGGGAAAACTCGCGCATGATGACCGTCTTTTCGGTCTGGTAGTCGCGCTCCGGGTGGAAGTGGCGGGGTTCGATGATGCGGGTGTAGGGAACATCGGCGTCGTTGTAGTTCACAACGGACGTGCCCTGGAAGTCACCCATCTCCAGGACTTCTTCCTCGAAGTCGATGGTGCGCCAGGACAGGTCGCCCTCGGCGTAGTCGAAGTAGCGGTCAACCGGCCCGGTGTAGACGACCGGGATGTTGCCCACAACCTTGTTCTTGCTGTACTCGTGGGATTCGTCGAAGAAGTCCGTGTTGAGCCGCACCTCGATTTTGGGATGCTCCGCCATCTTTTCGATCCATGCGGTGTAGCCGTTGGTCGGCAGGCCCTCGTACTTGTCGTTGAAGTAGCGGTTGTCGTAGTTGTAGCGCACTGGCAGCCGGGAAATGATGCCGGCGGGCAGGTCCTTGGGGTCCGTCTGCCACTGCTTGCCCGTGTAGTGCTTGATGAACGCTTCGTACAGCGGGCGGCCGATGAGCTGGATGCCCTTGTCGTTCAGGTTTTGCGGATCCGTTCCTGCCAGTTCACCGGCCTGCTCCTGGATGAGGTCCCTGGCCTCGCCGGGGGTGAGGTTGGCCCGGAAGAACTGGTTGATGGTGGCCAGGTTGATGGGCAGCGAATAGACCTCGCCCTTGTGGACGCCGTAGACCTTATGGACGTAGTCAGTGAAGGTGGTGAACCTGTTGACATACTCCCACACCCGCTCGTTGGAGGTGTGGAAAAGGTGGGCGCCATACCGGTGGATCTCAATCCCGGTCTGCTCTTCCTTTTCGCTGTACGCGTTTCCGCCGATGTGGTGGCGACGGTCGATGACGACGACCTTCAGGCCGAGCTCAGTGGCGGCCTGTTCTGCGATTGTCAGGCCAAAAAAGCCGGACCCTACGATGACGAGGTCAGCGGTCACAAAATCTCCTGGTTCGAATGCGGGCAGCGCAATGGTGCGCATTGTCTGCTGCTCTAGCCTACCCGAGGGACTGCACGGGCCGTCGAATCAGCCCGCTGGCTGTGAGCCGGCACACAGCCGTCCGTCAGGCAAGGCGCAGTGTCCCGTCGTCTTCAATGTATGCCTCCCCGGTACCGGGACAGATCCACTGCCCGCCCTCCTGCCGGAGCGGCTGGCCGGCCCTCCCCACCCAACCAATCCGACGCGCGGGTACCCCGGCAACGAGCGCAAAGTCCGGCACGTCCTTGGTGACGACGGCGCCTGCCGCCACCGTGGCCCACGCGCCGATGGTCAGGGGTGCTATGCAGACTGCCCGCGCCCCGATGGCGGCCCCCTGCCGGATGGTGACACCCACTTTGTTCCAGTCGTCCTCGGTTTTGAGGGCGCCCTGGGGGGTAACAGCGCGGGGAAAGACATCGTTTGTCAGCACCGCTGCCGGACCAATAAAGACCCCTGCTTCCAGGACTGCGGGCTCGTACACCAGCGCGTAATTCTGGACCTTGCAGTTCTCCCCCAGGACCACTCCAGGCCCTATGTAGGCGCCGCGGCCGATGACGCAGTTCTCCCCCAGGCGTGCTGCCTCCCTTATCTGTGCGAGATGCCACACCTTGCTGCCTGCCCCGATGCGGGCTCCGGCATCAACATCCGCGCTGTCAGCAATCGTGGTCAAGGGGGACTCCTTCGCAGCTCTCGGACCGCCTTGGCCAGGTCCAGGGTGTAGTGATCCTAACCGCGCTGTCATTTTCCGGGGAGACCGGAAACCACACGTTTATCCACATAGGACGTGAAGTCCCTGCCCGCTCCTGCCGGCCGTGGCTAGCGTGTGGGTAAATACATGAAGGATCCCCACCATGACATTCAACTGCACGCTGCTTGCCGGCCCGGGATCACTGGAGGTCCAGCCACCTGTGGAACTATCCATCGATGCCCCGCTTGGCACGTCCGGCTCCGTGATTCACCAGCAGTTGGTGCGGAAGTTTGGCGCAGGCGCTGTCACTGTGGACGGGAAAGATCTTTGCTCCCTGGTGCTGGGCGTTCCACCGCTGGTGGAGGCGGCCATCCTTGTCGATTGTGGCACCGCACCCTTGAGGCTGCGGCCCAAACGTCCACGGGTCTGCCGTCCTTCGGCTCCGCTGGCCCTCACGGTTGACAGCGGAGCGGCAGCGGGGACGGTTGTCCGGCTCCAGCGTGGCAGCTACAGCATTGGCCGCAGCGGCACGAGGATAGTCATTCCGGATCCGGAGCTTTCCCGCGAACACGCCCGCGTGGTCGTTACGGAGACGGACATTATGTTGGTTGACCTGGACAGTGCCAACGGGACATACGTCAACGGGGAGCGGATCCGCAGCACGGTCATCTCCACGGACTCCAGCATCAGGTGTGGGCAGTCGAACCTGTCACTTGTCTTTGCAGAATTGCCTGCACGGGTCCTGGCAGATGCGGGAAAGTCGGTGGCTGACCCGGTCGTGGTGGCCGGCCGGGTCGAGGCCGGTAACCGTCTCGTACTCCTTGTGACCGCGGTTCTGCCCCTGGCAATCGGTGTGCTGCTCGCCACGCTCACCGGCATGTGGATGTTCCTCGCCTTTTCCCTGGCTTCCGCGTTCCCAGTCCTGGTTACCGCACTCGGCGGAAGGCGGCAGAAGCGGGAACTGTCCGCCGCCGTGGATGCCGCTGTCGAGGAAGACAAAAAGCGCCGGCGGCGGTGCGCCCCTCCCCTGTCGCTCGTAGCGTTGGCAGCGGAATGGGGCAAGGAGACGCCCTGTGACGGCTCCGGCACGGATGGCATCTGGCTGCGGGTGGGCCAGGCAGAGCAGCCGCCGAACATCCGGGTCGAACCGATTGGCGCTGCCCCAGTGGTTCCATCGGCCGAAACAGCGCCTGTCCTGCTCGACCCGGCCCGCCCGCTCACCACGGTGCGCGGGCCGCGGTTTGCCACCGACGGGGTCATCCGCTCCCTCCTTATGCAACTGGCGGGGTACCCGCGCGCCGGCACCACCCGCGTCGTCGTCCACGGGACCGCGGGAAACCTGCCACTCGCTGCCCGGTACCTTTCCACGGTGACGCTTACGGCAACAGCCAGTGCCGGGTTCAGGGTCGTGACCAGCAGCCATCCGCCGGGCTGCGAGCGCGGAGTTCTGTTGATTCGGGGAGAAACCTCCACCCTTGAGGCTGAACACCGAGTCCGCGAAGCAGCACTCCGGCACGGGTGGCAGGTTCTGCATTTCCTTCCGGACGATGGGGAACGGCCCGCACCCGATGTCCTTCTATCCGAACGACACTCGGTGGCACTGTTGGACCTCCGCGAGACGGTCTTCGTTCCCGACCTGGCGCCGGAAGAGGTGTTCACCCGTTTTTGCCGGCGCCTTGCAGGCGAACACTCCGGGGGCAGCGAACCGGGCAGGGGTGTGCCGGCTGCGTGCGGCCTCGAACAGGTCCTGCCCCTCACTCCCGAGGCCACCGCCGGCCGCTGGGACTCCAGTGCACAGGATGACGGGCTGGCTGCACCGCTGGGACTGAGTGCAGCCGGAACGAAGTACATCGACCTCCATGCCGACGGACCCCACCTTCTGGTCGCAGGCACCACCGGCTCCGGAAAGTCGGAACTGCTCCGGAGCCTGACGCTTGCCCTCGCCCTGAGCCATCCGCCGGAGCGGGTCAACTTCTTTTTCATTGACTTCAAAGGCGGTTCAGGACTGGGCCCACTGGGCAGCCTGGTGCACTGTGTCGGCTTGCAGACAGACCTTTCCAATGGCGAAATGGATCGGACGCTGACGTCACTCCGCGCCGAAGTGCGGCTTCGGGAGAGTTGCCTTTCAGCCGCCCGCGTCCCGGACATTTCCGCGTACCGCACCACCCCTGCGGCCCGGGACTTTGTCCTCCCCCATCTGATCATCGTCATCGACGAGTTCCGGATGCTGGTTGATGGCGCCCCGGAAGCACTGCGCGAACTGCTGCGGATTGCAGCCATCGGGCGATCGCTCGGCATCCACTTGGTGATGGCAACGCAGCGACCGCAGGGCGCCTTGACGGCAGACATCCGCGCCAACGTCACCTCGAGCATTGCCCTTCGCGTGCAGTCGGATATGGAGTCGGTGGACATCGTCAACTCGAAGGCCGCTGCTGCCATTAGTGTCGACTCGCCGGGCCGCGCCTTCCTGGCCCGCGGAGCGGAGGCGGCAGAGGAGTTCCAGGCAGCTTCCCTTGCCCCACCTTCCGGGGTAACCCGTCCCGCCGCCGTTGAAGTCCACCGGACCATTGACTATCTCGCCGCTCATGGCGACGAACCCGGCCATGGCCCAGCCGCTGTGCCAACCCCCGCGCAGGCGGTGGAACCGCTGACAGCCATGGTTCGGAACCTGTGCGCAAGCCAGGAAAGGGCCCTACCACGAAGGCCTGTAGCTCCGCCCCTGCCCGAGCAACTGGAAGAACCAGTTCCGGGTGACGCCTCCAGGGGCCCGGCAACCACCAGCCCCAGCGGGGTGGAACGTCTGGAGACGGGCCGCCGGGTCCCGCTGGGCTTGATGGATCTGCCGGAAAAGCAAAAAGTAGAAGCCCTGGTGTGGAACCCCGCCCGCCACGGTCACGTTGCATTCATCGGCAGTACCGCTTCCGGCGCCGGAGAAGGCCTGGAACTGGCCGTCCATAAACTGATGCTCAACCCTGCTGAAACCCACTTTTATTTGTTGGACGCCACGGGAGGCTTCCTGCCGATGGCCCGGGCGGCCAGAACGGGCGCTCATGCCGGACTGCACGAGCTGCGGCGGGGAGTGCGCATCCTGGAGCGGCTGGCTCGGGAACTTAGGCAGCGGCTGAGCAGTCCAGCCGGCAGCCCTATACCCCTCGTCGTCGTCATCTCCGGTTGGGGGTCCTGGGTTTCAGCCTTCCGGTCGGGACCGTTGGCCTGGGCTGAGGACCTGGTTCACGACCTCGTTCGTGACGGCGCCAGGGCAGGGATCACGCTGCTGCTCTCCGGCGAGCGCGAGCTGGTAACAGCCAGGTTCTTTGGCGCCCTTCCCAACCGCTTCTACTTTCCGGCCGGTTCCACGGAGGAAAGCCGGGGCATGTGGCCACGGCTGCCCTCGGCCCCGGCCGTCCAGGGCCGGGCAGCAGTCTTTGGCCCTGTCTCCGGCGGCGGCCCCGCAGTCTGCCAGTTTTACCGCACCTCTGCCCCAGACGTCGCCGGCAACCCCAACTACCTGCCTGCCGCATCGCCTCCATTCCGGGTGGAACCCCTCCCGCCGACAATTACGGTCAGGCAGGTTGCAGCGATGGCAGGGTCAATGCGGGTTGGTCATGTCCCCGAACAGTCATTACCAGGCCAGGATGGGGTTGACGGAGGCCAGGAAGGGATTGACGGAGGCCGCCGCTCCGGGTTGGCAGGAACAGCGTCCTCCGGAAGGGACCGCCGCCGGCACGAGATCCTCCTCGGAGTATCCGGGGACGAAGTTGCTCCACTGTCTTTTCGGCTGCCCCGCGGCGGCGTTGTGGCGATCCTTGGCAGCACCGGGAGCGGCAAGACCAGTACCTTGCACGCACTGAAGGCGCTCAACCCGGAGCAGTCCTGGTGCAGCTGTCCTGAAGCTCCGGACGCGGCCGGAAGTTTTTGGGCTGGGCTGCTGGTGCAGGCCGAGGCAGGAAAGGTGCCCTACGGGTCAATTCTCCTTGTTGATGATGTGGACCTGCTCACCCCGGCCGCAGTACGGGACCTGGGCCACCTGAATGCCCTTGGCTACCCAGCCGTGGTCACCGCCACTTTCAGCCCGGCGCTCCTTCAGCGCGTGCCGCTGATCATGAACTCCAGGGCATCGGGCATTGGACTGCTGCTCTGTCCGCGCTCAGCAGCTGACGGCGACCTGTTCGGGAGCCGCTTCGAAATCGAGGCGAATCCCCCGCCCGGCCGCGGCGTGCTGATCTCCGGCGGCCGGTCCTGCCCCCTTCAGGTGGCCTGGGCGGGAACATGAGAGCGGGCGTCACCACCTCACGCACATGAAACCCGCGGATCGGGAAGGCACAGGCAGCAGGTCAGAGGGTGGGCGGCGCGGTCCCTGTTCGGGAGGCATGGCTTATCACCCTGTTGGAGAACAGGAGAACGATAGCGGCGACCGCCGGAACCACCATTGCGAGCCCTGCGACGACCAGGCCGCTGGTCATTGCGGGCACGCCGATGGTCAGTACGAACAGTTGGGCCACCAGGGCGGCCGCCCTGGTCCAGCGGAAGCCCCGGTAGAGAAAGACAGCGACGGCATAAAGCCAGGCGGAAAAGGCCAGCAGGAGGCCCAAGGTAAAGACCGCGCCCCAGAAGGACAGGACGGGGCTCCCGGACAGCAACTCGTAGGCATACCACCCCGCTGCCAGCAGGAGCGCGGAAGCCTCGGCAGCCGCCACAATCGCTACCACCTTGGCCCCCGCCGGCACCGTCGCCGGGCGGTTGTCGCCTCCGCGCGAGTCACCGGAAGGAGATGGGGTACCTGCTGGGTTCACCGGGGGTCTTGACACACTGGCACCCTACCGGACATAGTCGGACACTGGTGAAGGCGCCGGCCGACACTGTGATGCATCGCTCAGGTTTCGTGGGATTTCGGGCGTTATTACCCCTTGTTTACACAGCGTTAACATGACAGGCTTGATGCAGATGACCAAGGGGGCCCAGAGGGCCCTTTTCCTTTGTAGCCACTAGTGAATAATTTCACAAAGGCAATTCCCAGAAATGGAGCAACTGATCAGCATGGATTGGCGTAATCGCGCAGCGTGCCTCGACAAGGACCCGGAACTGTTCTTCCCCGTTGGGAATACAGGGCCGGCCCTCCTGCAGATCGAGGAAGCCAAGAGCGTCTGCCGGCGGTGCCCCGTCGTGGACACATGCCTGCAGTGGGCGCTGGAATCCGGCCAGGATGCCGGTGTCTGGGGCGGCATGAGCGAAGATGAGCGCCGCGCCCTGAAACGGCGCGCTGCCCGTGCACGCCGTGCCTCCTAGTAAGGCCCCAAACGGCAGGGTAAGAGCGCAGAGCAACTAAGACAGAGGCCCCGGGACTATCCACATGGAATGTCCCGGGGCCTCTGTCTGTCCTTGCCGGCGTTGGGCTGCCTGCCGGCATGCTCCGGCAGACTGGAAGGCCGCGTCTTACTTGCCGGCCAGGCTCAGCCGGATCTTGACTTCCGTGCCACCGCCCTCGCGGCGCTGCCACGTGATGGTGCCGCCCAATTCGCTGGTGACCAAGGTCCGCACGATCTGCAGGCCCAGTCCCTCAACGTGCGGGGTTTCGGGAAGTCCCACGCCGTCGTCGGCAATGGTTACCGTCAACTCCTCGCCGTCCTCGCCTTCGGACCGGTCGGCAACAAGCCACACTGTTCCCGCCCTGCCCTCAAGACCGTGCTCCACGGCGTTGGTCACCAGTTCGTTGATGACCAGGGCAAGCGGGGTTGCGAGATCGCTGGGAAGTTCGCCAAATGTGCCTGCCCGCTCGGTCCGGACCTGCTGGGAGGGGGACGCCACCTCCGCGGACAGCCGGAACTGGCGCCCGATCAGCTCATCAAAATCCACACTCTGGGTAAGGCCCTGCGACAAGGTCTCGTGAACCAGTGCAATGGTGGCAACACGTCGCATCGCCTGTTCCAAGCCCTGCTTTGCCTCGTCGCTCACCATGCGGCGGGACTGCATCCGCAGGAGTGCGGCCACCGTCTGGAGATTGTTCTTGACCCGGTGGTGAATCTCCCGAATGGTGGCGTCCTTGGTCACCAGCTCCATCTCACGACGACGCAATTCGGAGACGTCGCGGCAGAGCACCAACGCGCCAAACCGCTGCTGCTCATCACGGAGCGGAATGGCCCGCAGGGACAGGCTCACCCCCCGGGACTCAATTTCGCTGCGCCACGGCATGCGCCCGGTCACTACCAGCGGCAGGGTTTCGTCGACCATCCGGCGGTCCTTCAGCAGGCCGGCCGTAACCTCAGCAAGCGAACGGCCCTCCAGGGACTCGCCGTCACCCAACCGCCGGAAGGCCGACACGCCATTGGGGCTGGCGTACTGCACCACGCCGTCGGCATCCAGCCTGATCAGCCCGTCCCCCACGCGGGGAGCACCCCGGCGGGACCCTGTGGGCGAAGCGAAGTCCGGCCACAGGCCCAGGGTTCCCATCCGCAGGAGGTCGTACGCGCACTGCCGGTAGGTCAGCTCCAGCCGGGACGGCATCCGGGAGCTGGACAGGTCCATGTGGGTGGTGACCACCGCAAGAGTCCTGCCGTTGCGGACCATGGGAACGGCCTCCACCCGCAGGGCCATCTCGCTGTTCCAGTTCGTCTCGCTGGAACGCTCGATGGTCCTGCTGTTCCACGCCTTCTCCACAAGTGGTTGCAGATCGGACCTGATGCCTTCGCCCACAAAGTCGCTGTGGAACGCCGTATGGGTGGTGGAGGGCCGCACGTGTGCCAGGGCGATGTAGCCAAGTTCCGGGTGGGGGAACCACAGCGCCAGGTCGGCGAACGCCAAGTCCGCCACCATCTGCCAGTCCCCCACCAGGAGGTGCAGCCACTCGGCATCGCCCGGCCCGAAATCAGCGTGTTCCCTGATGGGGTCCGTAAAGATTGCCACTGCACCTCCATTTGCGACGCCTGCTTGCTAGCGTCGGACGATTGACCTCAAGAGCCTCAATGCTACCGACAGTGAGGCCATGTCGTCGGCCTCCAGGGCGTTCACCTCATCGAACATGCTCTTGGCCCGGCCCAGCTGCTCGGCGTTCTGGGCCTCCCAGTCCTTGAGCCGCGCGTCGGGTGACTCGGCGGCGGACGTGGCGTCCAGCACCGCCGTCGTCATATCCGACACGGTCGAGTAGAGGTCATCGCGCAAGGCGGCCCGGGCCAGCGCCTGCCACCGGTCCTGCCGGGGCAGGCTGCTGATCCGTTCCAGCAGCGAGTCCGCGTGGAAGCGGTTGAAAACCGTGTAATAGACAGCCGCAATCTCCTCGACCGGGTCCTTCCGGGACCGGCCGATCTTGGCGATGTCCAGCAGCACGAAGCTCTCGAACAGCTCGGCCCAGCGCAGGGCAAGGTCTTCGGGAAGCTGCCACTCGCGGCCCTTGGCCAGCCACGCCGCCACCCGCTCGCGGTCATCGCCGCGCAGATAGTCGAGCAGCCGGGCCCGCATCGGATCCATCAGCGGCTTGAACTCGGACACCACCTCGGCGATGGGGCGCGAGACACTTTCCTGGCCGAGCAGCCAGCGGACTGCCCGGTCCAGGAGCCGGCGGATGTCCAGGTGGACGGCGCTCCAGTGCTCGGTGGGGAACGAAGCGGGCAGGCTGTTCAGTTCCGACACCATCGCGTCGAGTTCGTACACCTCGCGCAGGGCTACGAAAGCCTTGGCCACCGCCACTTCGCTGGCCGACGTTTCCTCCATGACCCGGAAGGCGAAGGTGATGCCGCCGAGGTTGATCATGTCGTTCGCCACCACGGTGGCGATGATTTCACGGCGCAGCGGATGCGTGTCCAGCTCGGCATCAAATCGTTCGCGCAACTGGTGCGGGAAGTAGGAACGCAGCGTCCCACGGAACCACGGATCGTCCGCGAGTTCGCTGTCCCGCAGGGCCGACGCCAGCTCGATCTTGGCGTAGGCGGCCAGCACCGACAGCTCCGGCGAGGTCAGTCCCTGGCCCTGCTGCAGCCGCTCCCTAAGGGCTTCCGTGGTAGGCAGCGCCTCCAGGTCCCGGTTCAGGTCGGCGCTCTTCTCCAGCCAGTCCATGAGCCGTTCATAGCTGGGGCTCCACTCCGCCACCCGGGTGCGGTCATTCAGGAGCAGGATGTTCTGGTCAATGTTGTCTTCCAGGACCAGACGGCCCACTTCGTCGGTCATCGAGGCCAGGAAGTCCGCGCGTTCATCGGCGGGCAGCTTCCCGGCGGCGACCATCCGGTCCACGAAAATCTTTATGTTGACCTCGTGGTCCGAGCAGTCCACGCCCGCGGAGTTGTCAATGGCGTCCGTGTTGAGGATGACACCCTGCAGGGCCGCCTCGATGCGGCCGCGCTGCGTCATACCCAGGTTTCCGCCCTCACCCACCACCTTGACGCGCAGGTCCCGGCCGTTGACGCGGATCGCGTCGTTGGCCTTGTCACCAACAGAGGCGTTCGACTCTGAGCTGGCCTTGACGTAGGTCCCGATTCCGCCGTTGTACAGCAGGTCGGCCGGTGCCAGCAGGATGGCGCGCAGGAGTTCCGGCGGGCTGAGTTCAGTGGTGTCCGCGGGCAGCCCCAGTGCGGTGCGCACCTGAGCGGATACGGGGATGGACTTGGCCTGGCGGGCAAAGATCCCGCCGCCTTCGCTGATCAGCGACTTGTCATAGTCGTCCCAGGATGACCGGGGCAGCTCGAACAGCCGCTGCCGCTCCGCAAACGAGGATTCCGCGTCCGGATTGGGATCCAGGAAGATGTGCCGGTGGTCGAATGCGGCAAGCAGGCGGATGTGCCGGGACAGGAGCATTCCGTTTCCGAAGACGTCCCCGGACATGTCACCCACCCCCACCACGGTGAACGGTTCAGTCTGTGTATCCAGGTCGAGCTCGCTGAAGTGCCGCTTCACCGATTCCCAGGCGCCGCGCGCCGTGATGCCCATGGCTTTGTGGTCGTAGCCCACGGAGCCGCCCGAGGCAAAGGCGTCGCCCAGCCAGAAACCGTACTCCGCTGACAGTCCGTTGGCGATGTCGGAGAAAGTAGCCGTGCCCTTGTCCGCGGCAACTACAAGGTAGGAGTCGTTGTCGTCATGCCTGACAACGTTCGACGGCGGCACAAGCCGCTGGCCGTCACCTTCGGTCAGGAGGTTGTCAGTAATGTCCAGCAGCCCCCGGATGAACGTCTTGTAGCTTTCGACGCCTTCGGCCATCCAGGCGGCACGGTCCGTGGACGGGTCCGGGAGTTGCTTGGCGAAGAAGCCGCCCTTTGCCCCCGTGGGCACGATCACGGCGTTCTTGACTGTCTGCGCCTTGACCAAGCCAAGGATTTCGGTCCGGAAATCCTCCCGCCGGTCCGACCAGCGGAGCCCGCCGCGCGCCACCTTGCCAAACCGAAGGTGCACACCTTCCACCCGGGGAGCGTATACCCAAATTTCGAACATCGGCCGCGGGAAAGGCAGCCCTTCGATCTGCGCCGGATCCAGCTTGAAGCTGAGGTGGGGCTTGTCCTGGTAGAAGTTGGTGCGGAGGGTCGCCTCGATCAGGTTGACGAAGGTCCGCAGCACGCGGTCGGCGTCGAGCGTTGCCACCTTCTCGATGGAGGCTGCCAGTTCCTGCCGCACGGACGCCTGGGCCTCTGCACGGCTGTCTTCCCCCAGTGCCGGGTCAAAGCGGGCCGCAAAGAGCGCGGTCAGGCCCCTGGTCACGTCCGGATTGGCAAGGAGCGTGTCCGCCATGAAGCCGAAGGAACTGCTGTTGCCCATCTGGCGCATGTAACGGGCGTAGGCCCGCAGCATGGTGATTTGCCGCCAGTGAAGGCCTTCCCGAAGGACCAGCCGGTCAAAGCTGTCTGATTCCGCGGCTCCGGTGACGGCCGCCCCGAAGGACTCAGCCAGCAACTCGCCCGTGGACACCGGGTCCACTGCCCCCGGGTACTTAAGGCCCAGGTCATACAGGAAGAAGTCCCGGCGGTCCGCCGTTTCGATTTCGAACGGGCGCTCATCCAGGACCTCAAGTCCCAGGTTGTGGAAGTACGGCAGGATCTGGCTGAGGCTCTTGGGCTCCAGCATGTAAAGCTTGACCCGGGCATCCTCCTCCAGCGTGGCACCGGCCCCTTCGGGAAGGTACACATGCACGCCGGGCCGGTCCTGCTGCGCGCCGGTGCTCCGCTCGGCCGCAGCACCGTACTTTTCAAAGCGGGCAATATCCTCCAGCGCGTCCTCTACTTCGTAGTCCACGCGATAGCTGGCAGGGAACGCCTCGGCCCAGATGGCGGCAAGTTCCTTGGCTTCGGCCGGGTCGCGCCCTTCACGCAGGACTTCCGCGATGCCTTCACTCCACGACCTTGCCGCCCGGACCAGCCGCTTTTCCAGCTCATCGCTGTTGACGTGGCTGACGTCGGCGTCCTTGGGCAGGCGGATGCGGAAGAAGAGCCGCGCGAGCGCCGATTCGGTCATCCGGGCCTCGTAGTCAATGGAGACTGCCTGGAACGTTTCCCGCAGTTCCTGCTCGATACGGAGCCTGACGTTGGTGGTGTAGCGGTCCCGGGGCAGGTAGACGACGGCGGACATGAAGCGGCCGTAGATGTCTGGCCTCAGGAACAGGCGGGTGCGCCGGCGTTCCTGCAGCTTTTGGATTCCCAAAGCGGTGGCGGCAAGGTCGGGGACTTCGATCTGGAACAGCTCGTCGCGGGGGTAGGTTTCCAGGATTCCCAGCAGGTCCTTGCCGGAGTGCGAGTCCGGCGGGAAGCCTGCGTTCTGCAACACGGCGTCCACCTTTTCCCGGACGATGGGAATGTCGCGGACGGAACCGGCGTAGGCGCTGGTGGCGAAAAGTCCGATGAAGCGCCGCTCGCCGTTGACGTTCCCGGCAGCGTCAAAGCTTTTAATGCCGATGTAGTCCAGGTAGGCGGAGCGGTGAACGGTGGAACGCGAGTTGGCTTTGGTGATGACGAGGGCACGCTTTTCCCGTGCCTTCTTGCGGCCGGTGTCGGTCAGGTGCTGAATGTGCGGGGAGTCCGCGGCGGCGCGCAGCAGCCCGAGCCCGCTGTCCTCGCGCAATTCGAGGACGTCTTCCCCGTCCACGTTGAGCAGGTCGTATTCGCGGTAGCCGAGGAACGTGAAGTTTCCGTCGTCCAGCCACCGCAACAGGTCCTTCGCCTGCCGGAGTTCGGCAATCTGCGCAGAATTTGCCACCCGGTCCAGGCTTTCGGCGATTTCCAGCGCCTTCTGGCGCATCCTGGGCCAGTCCTCTACGGCAGCCCGGACATCGTTCAGCACGCGGGTCAGGCCCTCGAGCAGCGACGTCTTCGTTTCGTCCGGGACGCGCTGGATTTCGACGGCGATCCACGACTCCATGTGGGAGGCGTTCTCACCCTGCGCGATCAGGTGGGAAAGGTTGGGCATCGCAGCGGTGTCGCCACTGGAAATCCCGAGGTGTGCCGGCACCCTGTTGACCTTGACCAGCTCACCGCTTTCGCGGTTGCGGGTCGCCACGAAAAGCGGGTGGACGACGAGCTTGATGGCCGCGTGCTGCCGGACAAGTTCGGCGTTTACCGAATCCACCAGGAATGGCATGTCGTCCGTGACGACAAAGACAACGCTGCTGTCTTCTTCGTCGACAATCGAGATTCTGGCCTGTCCGGGTTGCCGCACGGAAGCTGCGCGGCGGTGCTCTTCAGCCCGGTCTTCCAGCACGTCACGCGGGTAGCTGCGCGCATCCTCCTCAGCCAGGTGCTGGTAGTAGTCCCCCATGAAACCCTCAAGGCCTTCAATGGAGAGGGGCTGGTCCTCCACACTGGATCCAGACGACATCGACAACGCCTCCATCAGAGATATTCGCCGCACCTTTGCAGCTCTTATGGCGAGCCTAGTCCTTCGCCCTTCGCCGTGGTGTGGAAGAAAATACAGAGGATTTGCGCTTTCGCTGGTCTGATGCACAAACGAGTCCGCGAATGGCACGGCGCAGGTCCGACTCGGGGGCAGCCTCCAGCAGCAGGGATCCTCCCAGGAGGGCGGCGTCGGCGGCGCGCGGGTCATGGGGCAGGAATGCCTTCAGTTCCGGGGCCGGCCCGTACCTTTCCCATGCATCCCGCAATTGGCGCTCAGGATCCCTCCCCACGGAGGAGGAACGCACTTTGTTCATCAGGACAGTGGGTGACGCCTGGGGAACTGCGTCTTCAAGCTCGGCGAGCGCACGCACCATCCTGGGTACGCCCACGGGATCGGCTGCGCCAATGGCATAGACAGTGTCCGCCAGCTCCAGCGGCCGCAGTGTGGCCGCGTTCCGGCGCGGGGCCATGGTGTCGAAGCTCAGTTCCTCGTCGGCTTCCAGGCAGAAGCCGGTATCGACCACCACCACATCGGCGATCTCCCGGGCACGCTCAAGGACCAGCGCCAGGGCTGTGGCACGGATTTCCGTCCATCGGTCCGCGCGGGTGATACCCGTCAGCACCCGGAACTGCCCGGATGCCGTAGCGACCACAGCGGCGACCTTTCGGAGTGCATCCGCATCCAGCTGCCCGTGATCGGCGAGCCTGCACGCCTGGGCAAGCCCGGCTGACTCGTCCAGGAGACCGAGTACTGCGGCCACGCTTGCGCCGTATGTGTCGGCGTCGACCAGGAGGACTTCCTGCCCGTCGGCGGCCATCTCCCCGGCGATGTTCACCGCCACGGTGGTCCTTCCCGGGGACCCCGCTGGCCCCCAGACGACGATGAGCTGCCCGCTTCCACGCCCTTCCGCCTCCTGCTCCGGCTCCGCGGGATCGGTTGCCAGCGCAGCTGCGGGATCAGCGGCCGCGCTGAGGCTGCCCGGACGGGCCGCACCCGTAAGCTGGGCGACGGCGTCGGCAATCCTGTCCGAAAGCTCCGCCGACTCGACCCCCGTCAACGCCGAGGCGGCGCCAATTTTCCGGAGCCTCGCCGCCTCCTCTGCATTGTCGGTCAGTGCGATGACCGCGACGCCAACTGCTCCCAGGCGGTCCACCAGGGAAGCCGTCAGCCCCTCGGATCCATCGGCAACCACGGCCGCCCGCGCCAGTCCGCTCTGGCAGGCCGCCAGCAGTTCGGGAAGTTCCGCGCACCGCCGCACGACCGTAACCGGACCGTGCAGCCTTTCGAGACCGCCAACCAGATCCTCGCGGCTTTGGCCGACGGTGACGACGGGGATGTTCATCGGGCGCCGCCAGGATTCCACACGACGGAGATTTTTGCCTCATTTGCCTGGGCACCCAGCAAGGCAGGCATCTGCTTGTCCTCAACCAGGACCATGAGCACGGTGGTTTTCGATGCCCCTAGGGCGGTGGACCCATTCGCCACCTCTGCAATCTCCGCTCCGGGAAGGATGAGCTTGGGCTCGCTGAATCCGTTTTTCGCATCGGGCTGGGCCACCCAAACGTCCACACGGGCGCCGGCGACGGCCTGCGATGGCAGAGTCTGCTCGACATTGAGGGCAACGGGCTTTCGGTTCAACTGGTCCACTGCACCAAGGCTCGCCCTGGGAACAAGCTGATCTTTTCCAATCCTCTGCATAGCGACGACATCCTGGGGCAGGCCGGCCTCAACTGTGATGTAGTGCTGTTCCGTATCCCCCAGCCGGACCTTCGCGGCAACGACGTTCTCCCGCGTCAGGCGCTCGCCCACAGCGATTCCCTCCCGTGCCGCATAAACCTCAGTGGTGCGGTCCGCACTGCCAACCAGGAAAATGACCCCCGCCATGGATGCCAGGACCAGGAGAATGCCCACCAGCAGCCGCGGGTCCTTCCAGGAAGGACGCTTTAACCGCGCCGCTGTGGCGCTTGAATCAGGAACCATACCGTTCTCCCCCTAGGTATACCGAACCTGCCCGCTCTGTCCGGACTCCTCATTGTTACTGCAAGGCCACGCGAACAAAAGTCAATTATCCAAATACGGCCAAACTGTGGATAACAGGCACATGAGGGGCCACTTGATGGCAAAATGGATGCATGCCAAGGTTCCTCACTCTTGCCGATGTAGCAGAGCAGCTCCAGATCAACTCCCCTGCCGCATACGCCTTGGTCCGCAGCGGCGAACTGAAGGCCATCCAGGTAGGCGGCCGCGGGCAATGGCGGGTGGAGGAGAAGATGCTGGAGCAGTACATCGAGGAACGCTACGCCGAGGCCAGCCGGATGATCCAGGAATCCCGCTCCAAGTCTGTTTGACGCCTCAAAACCTCCACGGTTCCCCAGCCGGAGTCAGCCGGCCTTGGACGACCTGATCATGGCCAAGGCAGTGAATGGGATAGCTGACACTTCACCGACACTCCGGCTCCTCCGCACCTCCCCGGGAGTCACCGAGGCCAGGTCTATATAGTCCCGGCCGACACGGTCGATTACGCCGGCCAGCCGCTGTGCCCCGGCTCCCCCTGCGATTGTCACGGACAATTCCGCACGGTCGCGGGCAAGGCCCCGGAGGGAGTGGGCAAGCCCGATTGAGCGGCGAACCTGTGAGTTCTCCGGCAACGCGTGCCTGCCGAGGCCCACGTATCGCGCCGCAGCGGCATAGGGGATGAGCACTTGGTGCTGCCCTTCATCAAGAACCAGCGCGTCGGCTCCGGCATGCCTGAGTTCTCCGCGCGCTGATTCTCCACAAAGCAGGTAAACGGCGATGCGGCATCCAACGGCGGCACGCAGCCGGTGCTCGAGGGGCAGGCTGACCATCTCAGCCCGGGCCCGCTCATTGATCTCGCTGTCGAGCGCCAAACGGTCGGCCTCGGCGAACTGGCTTTCCATGTCATCGAAGAGAGCATCCCAGCGCATCCCGTCAGCGTAAGTTGCCCTGCCCGGCCAGTCAACGGGCTCACTTTTCCACTCCAACGTATGGACAAATCCTGTTGCTTGCGCCCAGACTAGGTCAATCGGTATCAAACAACATCAAACAGCATCAAAGGAGTAGTAATGGGACCCTCTGAAGAGGCAAAGTGGTCCGACGCCGTCATGGCTCTGGCTGTTCTGGCATTGGGTATTCTGCTTTGCTTCCTGGGGGTTGGCCTGCTTGGACAGTGGCAGGACTCCGCAGCCCGCAACCAGGACGCACCTGTGGGCGTTCTTCTGGGGGCGGCAGCAGCGGCAGCCGGCATGGGCGTTTTGCTGTGGTGGGTCTTTTCGATCCTGACCGCAGGTGCTTCTGTTCTGCTGGAACGCCTCGGGCGACGCCGTGCCGCGGCGTCTGCCCGCAGTTTGTCTCCGGCCTTCATCCGGCGGGCAGTGGTTGCCGCGCTGTCGCTGCAGTTAGTGGCAGGAGCCGCGGCGAATGCCGCGCCGGCCGCACCGGGGCCTGAATGGGCACCAACACAGGCATATGCGGCGCCAGTCCCATCGCATTCTGCAGCAGTGGGCCCTGTTGTGGAGGGAGCCAGGAGCATTGGCACCGGGGCTATGGAGATCCCAGCGCCAACGGTTGCTGCGCATGACGAGCAAGAAGGCCTTGAAGGCCCTGCAATGGGGCGGAGTCCAGGCAGCGAGCTTCCTGACGCCACGCTTCGCCCCGGCTGGCAGCCCGCTCCCCCGGTGGTGGAACCCGGTTTGTTGGCCGGACCGCAGACAAGAGGTGCTTCCGGTCCGGTCATGGGTGGAGGGGCAACTGCAGTAACCGTGCTGGCCGGCGACACATTATGGGACATCGTGGCGACCTACCTGGGGCCGGAGGCATCGGACGTGGACGTAGCCCTCGAATGGCCGCGGTGGTACCAGGCAAACCGCGCCCTGATCGGCGGAAGCCCTGACATCCTGCTTCCCGGCCAAATACTGCAGGCGCCTGCAGCGTCATAGTCAGGGCGGCCCGAGCCAGGGTGCCGCCCGCGAATTCCGGCCGGCCGCCCGACAGGTCCAGCCTGCCACACAATCCATCAGACGATTTGAAGCTAGGGGAACACAATGACTGCAGCGACACCTGCCCGGACCATCCAGGGGCTTGCCGCCACTATGGGGAACAGCGGGAGGGGCACGGCTGAAACACGCCCTGTGCCGCCACCGATGGCCCAGCCTCCCGGGGCGAGGCCACTGCAGCCTGTCAATGAGGCCGCGGAAGTCAGGGCGATCACGCGGGGTACGATTCAGGCCTCCATGGAAGTCCTGGCCGGAATCCGCCCCGTCCACCAGTTGGCCCGGCGTCTTGACCCCCGGTGCCTGGCGTCCCTGCAGCACCGCGCGGCGTTGATCAGGCGCGAACTGACGAGAACGGGAAATCCTGCGCTGGCCCGGCTACACCGGAACTCCGCGGTCCGCTCGGTGCGGGTATGTGAGGTGGCCGACGGTATCTATGAGGCAAGCGCGGTGGTGGTGGACGATGTACGCGCCCGTGCCGTTGCTGTCCGGCTTGAGCGCAGCAAGCAGGTATGGCGGATAGTTGAACTCGTCATCGGCTGATCCTTTAAGGAACGGCTGGTGGGGGGGGTGTAACAAGGCAGCAGCAAGCAGGGCAGGGACGCTTCCGTCCCTGCCCTGCTTGCTGCCTGCCATGCTTCCGGCGGTGTTGCTAACGCTTCTTCTTCTTCGCGGGCCGTTTCGCCGCGTCCTGGGCTGCTGCCTTGGCAGGATTTCCGGAGCGTCCGCCGCCGGACCGGGTTTCCACCCGGGTCTGGGTTCCACCGCCCTCACTGGGAGCGGTGTACTGCAACTGAGCCGGCTTCTCCGGAGCTTCCAGGCCGGCCGCCCGCACTTGGGGGTCCATATGCTCGGTGTGGCCCCCGGCCGCGTCCTGCACGACTACATCCTGGGCAGGGGTGACTTCCACCTCAAGGTTGAAGAGGAAACCAACGCTTTCCTCCCGGATGGCTTCCATCATGCTTTGGAACATTGCAAAACCTTCGCGCTGGTACTCCACCAGCGGATCGCGCTGTGCCATGGCCCGGAGGCCGATGCCTTCCTTGAGGTAGTCCATCTCGTAGAGGTGTTCCTGCCACTTTCGGCCGATGACGGAAAGCACCACGCGGCGCTCAAGCTCCCGCATGCTTTCGGAACCAATGGCCTCTTCCCGGGCCTGGTACACCAGGCGGGCATCGGAAAGGATCTCCTCCTTCAGCATCTCCACGGTGACCCTGGACTTGCCGCCGGCCTCATCGATGATGTCTTCGGCGGTAACGCTGACGGGGTAGAGCGTCTTGAGGTTCGTCCACAGCTGGTGGAAGTCCCAGTCGTCGCCGTTTCCTTCTGCGGTTGCGGCGTCGATGAGTGCCGTGATGGTGTCCTCTACGAAGAACTGCACCTTTTCGTGCAGGTCGTCGCCCTCAAGGATGCGCCGGCGGTCGCTGTAGATGGCCTCGCGCTGGCGGTTGAGGACGTCGTCGTATTTCAGCACATTCTTGCGCTGCTCGGCGTTGCGGCCTTCCACCTGTCCCTGGGCGGAAGCGATGGCACGCGACACGAGCTTGGATTCGAGCGCCACGTCATCCGGGACGGAGCTGTTCATCAAACGCTCTGCGGCACCGGAGTTGAAGAGCCGCATCAGGTCATCGGTCAGCGAAAGGTAGAACCGTGATTCGCCGGGGTCGCCCTGTCGGCCGGACCGGCCGCGGAGCTGGTTGTCGATGCGGCGTGACTCGTGGCGTTCGGTGCCCAGGACGTAGAGTCCTCCGAGGTTCAGGACTTCCTCGTGTTCATCCTTTACGGACTGCTTGGCTTCTTCAAGGGCAGCGGGCCAGGCGGCCTCGTACTCTTCGGAGTTCTCCTCCGGGTCCAGCCCACGCTTGGCGAGCTCGGCGACGGCAGTGAATTCGGCGTTGCCGCCCAGCATGATGTCGGTACCGCGGCCGGCCATGTTGGTGGCCACGGTGACAGCGCCCTTCCGGCCTGCTTGGGCCACGATGGCAGCTTCGCGTGCATGGTTCTTGGCGTTCAGGACCTCGTGCCGGATGCCCTCCTTGGCCAGGAGCTTGGACAGGTATTCGCTCTTCTCCACGCTGGTGGTGCCAACAAGGACGGGCTGGCCTTTTTCGTGTCGTTCGGCGATATCACGGACCACGGCATCGAACTTCACAACTTCGTTCTTGAACACAAGGTCGGACTGGTCGATCCGCTGCATGTCCCGGTTGGTGGGGATGGCCACAACACCCAGCTTGTAGGTGCTCATGAACTCGGCGGCCTCTGTTTCGGCGGTACCCGTCATGCCCGAAAGCTTGCTGTACATGCGGAAGTAGTTCTGCAGCGTCACGGTGGCCAGCGTCTGGTTCTCGGCCTTGATCTCGACGCCTTCCTTGGCCTCGATCGCCTGGTGCATGCCTTCGTTGTAGCGTCGTCCCGCAAGGATGCGGCCGGTGTGCTCGTCGACGATCAGGACTTCGCCGTCCAGGATGACGTAGTCCTTGTCCCGCTTGAACAGTTCCTTAGCCTTGATGGCGTTGTTCAGGAATCCGATCAGCGGGGTGTTCGCGGATTCGTACAGGTTGGTGATGCCGAGGTAGTCCTCGACCTTCTCGATCCCGCTCTCCAGGACGCCAACCGTGCGCTTCTTTTCGTCGACTTCGTAGTCCTTCTCAGGCTGCAGCCGGAGCACGACTTTTGCGAACTCGCTGTACCAGCGGTTGGTGTCGCCCTGGGCGGGACCGGAGATGATCAGCGGCGTCCGCGCCTCGTCAATCAGGATGGAGTCGACTTCGTCGACGATGGCGAAGTTGTGGCCGCGCTGGACCAGTTCATTGCGGTCCCACGCCATGTTGTCGCGCAGGTAGTCGAAACCGAACTCGTTGTTGGTTCCGTAGGTGATGTCGGCGGCGTACTGCTGGCGGCGCACGGCAGGATCCTGGTTGGCGAGGATGACACCGCTGGTGAGCCCGAGGAAGCGGTACACGCGGCCCATAAGCTCGGACTGGTATTCGGCCAGGTAGTCGTTAACGGTAACCACGTGCACGCCCTTGCCGGTGAGGGCGTTCAGGTAGGCGGGAGCGGTCGCCACCAGGGTCTTGCCTTCACCGGTCTTCATTTCAGCGATATTGCCCAGGTGCAGGGCGGCGCCGCCCATCAGCTGGACATCGAAGTGGCGCATCCCCAGCGTTCGTGAGGAAGCTTCCCGCACGGCGGCAAATGCCTCCGGAAGCAGGTCGTCGAGTTTTTCGCCGTCCCGGTGGCGTTCGCGGAGACGGTCCGTCTCCTCGCGCAGCTCGGCGTCGGTAAAGGTCTTGAATGAGTCTTCGAGCGCGTTGATGGAATCGGCATAGTTCCGCAGCTGCCGGAGTGTTTTTTTGTCACCCGTGCGGAGAATTTTTTCGATAAGTGATGCCACGTGAAGATGCTCCCAGTCTGATGCCGCCGAATTCTGGCGTGTTCAGTCTACGGGAGAGACACGCGGCCGGTGCCCCTTTTCCCTGAGAGCGGATACTCCCTACAGGCGTGCCAGCTCCTGGGACAGAGCCGCGGCAAGGTCACCTGCCTCCCCCGCTTCCACCTCCGGAAGGCCAAGCCATTGGGCCATCAGCTTCAGCTCCGCAGCGAGTTCGACGGCGGTGTCCAGTGGAGCTTCCGGCTCGGCAAACGCGGACCTCACCAACAGCCGGCCGCCCGCCCTGTCCGCTTTCAGGTCCACCCGTGCCACGATCCTGTCGCGAAGCAGGAAGGGCAGGACGTAGTACCCGAAACGCCGTTTAGGCGCCGGCGTGTAGATCTCGATCCGGTAATGGAACCCGAACAGTTCCCACAGCCGCCGGCGCTCGAAAACCAAGGAATCGAAGGGGCTCAACAGGGCACGGCCGGTGGCACGCCGTGGCAGTGTTGCTTCCACATGCCGGAAGATGTCCCGCCCCCAGCCAGCCACCTTGACGGGTTCCAGCCGGCCTTGCTGCACGAGGTGCTCCACGGCCTGCGCCGTTGCCTTGGCCGGCGTCCGGAAGTAATCGGCGAAGCAGCGGATACTTCCGATTCCATGCGCCAGGGCGGCCGCGTCGGTGAGCCGCTGGAGTGCAGCAGTTGGGTCCACTTCCCGGACTCCAGGAGCCGGGTACGGCAGGACCTTCGATGTCAGCGTGTACCTGCGCTCGAACTGACCGGTCCTGGAGGCCGCCGATACCAGCCCCTCTTCGAAGAGGTCTTCCAGCACGCGTTTAACCGCGTTCCAGTTCCATCCCCAGTTGTCCGACTGTTTTTCCTCCACATGGCCAAGCCGTGCCGTCAGTTCCGAGGCGGTCAGGGGCCGGGACCGGGCGAGGACTGCCAGGATCCTGGCAGCGACGTCAGCACGGATCCCTGGGTCGAGCCGGGAGGCGCCCACCCAGGAGCGTTTCTGCCATGGAAGCAGGTCCTGGTAATGCTCCGGCCGGATGTAGCTGGCTTCGTGGGCCCAGTACTCCAGCATTCGGCGCGGATGGCTGCCTGACATACGTTGCAGGATGTCGCGGTCGTAGTCGCCAAGCCGGGAGTAGAAGGGCAGGAAGTGGCTCCGGACCAGGACATTGACGGAATCGATCTGGACGAGCTGCAGTCGGGCAAAAGTACGGCCCACCGTCCGTGCTGTCACGGGGCCGGTGGGCCGTCCTTTATGGAGTCCCTGTGCTGCCAATGCGATCCGCCGGGCCTGGTCAAGGCTCAGCGTTGCTGACAATTCAGTCCTCTCTGGCGGTGGTTCTGTCCACCTTAAGCGTTAGCGGCGGCGTCATCGGAGCGGTACGCCAGGACCTTTTCCTCCACGGCGGTGTCCCCTGGCTCGCATTCATGGTCCAGGGTGATGACTCCGTAGGTCCAGCCGCGGCGGCGGTACACGACGGAAGGCGTATTAGTCGCCTTGTCCACGAAAAGATAGAAGTCATGGCCGACGAGCTCCATGTTGTCCACGGCATCGTCGAGCGTCATTGAAGCAGCGGGGAAGACCTTGCGCCGGATCAGTACCGGCGAGTTCCCGGCCGGGATGTCATTTTCAACGTCGTAGGGAGACTTTTCTTCCGGTGCCGGCGCGGACTCGCTCCTGCGGTTGGCTTCAAGGTACAGCGGTTCGTGTGCGCTGGCCGGTTCAAGGGTGGCTGTTGCTTCACGGACAGCCTTGGGAGTGTGGCGGCCATGGTGGACCTTCTTGCGGTCCTTGGCCCGACGGAGCCGTTCAAGCAGCTTGTTGTAGGCAAGGTCAAAGGCGGCAAATTTGTCTGGGGCGCTCGCTTCGGCGCGGATTACAGGACCCCGGCCCAGGACTGTCACCTCAACCGTCAACTGGTCGCCGGTTTGCCGGGCATTGGTCTCCTTGGAGACTTTCGTGTCGACACGCTGGATCTTGTCACCCAGCGATTCGATTTTTGCGATCTTTTCCCCGGCGTATTCGCGGAACCGGTCTGAAACTGTCAGATTTCGTCCGCTGATCATAAACTCCATGGTGCCCTCCAAATGACTTCGGTGACACGACGGCGGCACTTCCCTGGGCCCTGCTGCCTGACAGTCGAGCCCCTCTCCGAGCCGCCATCGAAAGGTACATTCTGTTCTTGGTACCCACCTCAGACGTTAGTTCATAGCCACCCGTTATTCATCCTTTCCCGGTTTATTTTTTTCTAAGTCATCGTGGTTCCATGGCGGCCCTGCGGGTATAGCGTCAGAGGCAGCGGCGTCCGGCGGGCGCGTCGCCGCCAGCACGACGGCGCCCCTCACTTGGGCGCCGGCGAGGTGCAGTGCCCGGGCTGCTTCGCCAAGGGTGGCGCCGGTGGTCAGGACGTCGTCGATGAGGATGCAGGGGCGCCCTGTGACCTTCGTCCGGACACGGAACTTGACCTGCATGGATCCCCGGACCCGCCGTGATCGGGCTCCCCTGCCCAGCCCCTTTTGACCCGCCGAAGCCTTCCGGCTCACAAGCCCCTTGTACCCGTCCGGAAACCGGCCCCAGGGCGCCGGCGTCTTACGCAGGACATCCGCGACGTCGAACCCCGGCAACTGCCGTGCCGCCTGCTTCAGCAGCAAGTGGACGGGGCTGAAACCCCGGCTGACGTACGCAGACGTGCTGGTGGGCACCGGTACCAACAGGAACCCGGTGCCGCCACGGGCTGACGCCCTGACTGCCGAGGCCAGCGCGCGGCCAAGGCTTTTGCCGAGCTGGTGCTGCCCGTGCCGTTTGAACGACAGCAGCCCCTGTGCCAGCTCGTCCCGGTACACTCCTGCCGCCACCACTGGCAGTATGACTGTCCCCGCGACATCCATCAGGGCAGGCGCCGCGCTTTCCGCGCGGAAGGGCTGTCTGGTCAGCTGCCGGAGGCGGCCGGCGCAGGAGGGGCAAAGACTGTGGTCTTCTGATCCGCAGCAGACGCAGTCCACCGGGACGACCAAAGCGAGGAGGTCTTCCGCAGCACCGGCCATCCAGTCGAGGAGTCGCAGGAAGGCGGCCTGGTGTTCAGCGCGGTGCAGTGCCGCCGAGGGCGGGTGCGGGGCAAGATCCGGATCCATTGCCCTGGTTCTGTTGCGGCTGCGATCAACGGAGTCCGTCCTTGGGGTCATGCCGTTCACCATTCCACTCTGGTCCAGATCCCGCGCCGGCGGGCAGCCGGCCGAGGGCTATGTGGACAAGAGAACACAAACGCGGTGAAGCCCTACGCTGCCTGCAGTTTGCCGCTTTGGGGGCCGGAGCGGGTTAGCCCGGGAACGCAGGATCGATGGGGCCTTTGATTTGCGGCGACCAACCATTGCCGAGGCGCTGGAAGATCCCTTCCCCGGATTGTACGTAGAGGTCGTCGGCGCCATTTCCGGCGCTGATGGCGACCAGGCCCGGCCAGGGCGCCAGCTGCTGCGGCTGCCCGGAAGTCAGGGACAGCAGTTCCGGCGTGACATTCGTACCCGCCGCCCCCTTCATCACCGCAACAGTGGTGCCGTTCACCCAAACACCTTGGTCGGGATCACTGGAAGCCACCAGGGTGATGGGCGCCGTCAGCTCCCGGGGAGTGCCGTCCCCGGCCCGGATCACGCCAGCTATTTGCACCTTGGACTTGCCGTTTTGTTCGGAGATGACCAGGGCGCGCACGCCGTCGCGCGAAATTCGGAGCTCCTTCACCGTGCGGCCGGCGAGCCATGCGGGCGCCAGCGTTACGGACGGGACTGCTGCTCCTTCCGCCACGCCTGCGGGGTGGAATGCCACCACCTCGGTGGCACCGGTGGCGCCCGGCCCGGCTGTCCATACCCAGTCGTTGAGGTTGATGGACGGGCGGCTGAGTGTGCTCCTGGTGGTCAGCGCACGCGCCGGTTGCCCAGGGCTGATGCTGTACAGGGTGGTCCGGCCTTCGTTGAGGAAGGCCGCAGTCTGCGAGACCGGGGACTCGGCAGGATACCGGGGATTGAGCGCGGAAACCGGCTGCATGTCGGGCAGCGGTGACACCCTGTTGTTCTCGTAGCGCACCAACTCATTGCCGCTGATGGCGATTTGCCGCGACGGCACGGTCTTGTCCAGCACCGGCGGAAGAACACTCCCGTTGTCTTCCACCCGGACCAGGTCCTGGTTGGCACGCAGCTCAACGTTGACCACGTCGGGCTGGCTTCGGAACGTCAGCGTCAGCTGCATCTGCATTCGCAGCCGGTCCTCGGCTGACGTTTCCGTCAATTCCTTGGCCGTCAGGTCCACCTGGGCCGCCCCGGACACCACGGGCACTGATTCACGGGCGAGCTTGATCCCCGAGGGAAATGCACTGGCGACGGCGCCGCGCAGGTATGGAGCAGGGCCGGCCAGCAGTGCGCTGGTCATGGCCTTGACGGTCTTGTTCTTCAGGAACCAGCGGACGTCGGGAACGGCGTAGGTGAAGGTGGGGTCGTAGAAGTAGATGGGGTAGGCGCCGTAGATCACCTTGAACGTCTCCTCCGCGATGGCGGTCCCATCAGGAATCGCGGAGATGCGCCACTCCCCGTCCACCTGCGTCACCGTCACGGGAATGCGTTCCACTGTTCCGGGGGGCGACTGTGTGGCGATGCCATCCGCGTTCACGGAGTAGGAGACGTCGAGTTCATAGTTGAAGACGTTCTCGGTGCCCGTGGGAACAACGCGTGCCTCCCGGTACACCAGCGCTCGTTTGTCCGGTTTCCAGGACACTGCCGATGCCTGCGTCAGGTATTGCCGGGCCACCGCATAGTCGTCCTCGTAGCCGCTGCCGGCACGGTAGAAGTAGTCGATGATGGTTTCCGGTGATGCGCCCGGTTGTGGCGCTGCCGGAAGGAACACCGGTGCGCTGACGTTGCCGGCGCTGCTTTCGCTGCTCTTCCCCACCGGGCCGGACGTGGGAATCCGCGCGCACCCCGTCAGTAGGACCATCAGCAGCGCCAGCAACGCCGCCGGGTACTTTGCGTGGCGCACTGCCGCCCTCATTGAGTCTCCTCGGGTGCCCGTGGCGGGGCAGGCCTGGGGTTGGCTGTCTGCAGCACCAGCATGTTTTTGTAGTCCTGTTCTGCCGGGATACTGCCGGGTGCCCCGGGGAAGGTCACATCCTTTGGTTCCAGTTGCACGGGCGAGTCGGCGATCACGACATCCTGGCGCAGTGGAAGGGTGAGGCGGAAGTTGGCGCCGTCGCCCTTCCTTCCCCAGGCCTGCAGCCAGCCATGGTGCAGCTTTGTGTCTTCCATGGCGATGGACAATCCCAGGCCGCTGCCGCCGGTGGTGCGGGCGCGGGCGGGATCGGCACGCCAGAATCTGTCGAAAACCCGGGCAGCCTGTGCCTGGTCCATACCGATGCCGTGGTCCCGGACGGCGACGCCCACTGCGGTTTCATTGGCCGCGACCGTGACCGTGACCGGTTTACCCTCACCGTGCTCCACCGCGTTCAGGATCAGGTTCCGCAGAATCCTGTCAATCCGCCGGGCGTCCATTTCCACGATCATGGCACCTGCGGGGGCAGCGAAGATGATTTCGGACCCATACTCGGCGGCCACGGGTGCTGCTCCTTCAATGACGTGGGCGATCACCTGGAGCAGGTCCTCCGGCTCAGCATCAAGCATTGCCACACCCGCGTCGAAGCGACTGATTTCAAGGAGGTCGGAGAGGAGGGACTGGAACCGTTCCACCTGGTTGTAGAGCAGCTCCGCGGACCGCTTGTTGATGGGATCGAAATCATCACGCGCGTCGTAGAGGACTTCTGCTGCCATGCGGACGGTGGTCAACGGCGTCCGCAACTCGTGCGAGACGTCGGAGACAAATCGCTGCTGCATCTGCGAAAGCGTTGCCAGCTGGGTGATCTGCTCCTGCAGGCTGGCTGCCATGTGGTTGAAGGAAGCGCCAAGGCGGGCCACTTCGTCCTCGCCCCTGACCACCATGCGCTCCTGCAGCTGCCCGGCTGCCAGTTTCTCAGACACCATGGCGGCGTGGCTGACCGGGCTGACCACGTTCCGGGTGACGTACCAGGCTACGGCGCCGATCAGGAGGACCAGCACTGCGCCGCCGGCCCACAGGACGCTTTGGATTTCGTTGAGTGTCTGCTGGGCGGTATTCAGGTCATAGATCAGGTAAAGCTCATAAACCGTGCCGTTGAAGGTCACCTTGTTTCCCACGGCGATTCCCGGCCGGTCCTCGGTGCCCACCGGGATGACCGTGGAGGCCCAGTACTGGTCCTTCCCGGAGTCCTGGACTGCCTTCCGCAGGTCCGCCGGAATGACACTGACGGTCAGCTGGTCGGACGCTCTTGACTCCACCCAGCGGTTCCGGGGTTTGGTCTGGTTCGGCATTGCTTCGAAAACGTAGCGTCGCTGGATGACCGAACCCCGGCCTTCCACGGCACTCAGCGTGTCCGAAACCAGGGTGATGACGCTGGACTGGTCGGTGACCTGGGCGCCGTCGAACGTGTCCTGTACCTGCTTGACGTTGTACCGGGTCTCCGACTCCGCCTGGGTCAGCCGCTCCTGGAACAGGTTGTTGGCGATCTGGTTGGACAGGTATGCGCCCACAACGGCGAACGAGGTCACAGCCAGCATGAGGGTGGTGAGGACGGTACGGAACTGCAGGGACCGGCGCCACCGCTGCTGCAGGGCGCGGCCAAGGTACCTCAGGCCGGGGAGGAAGCGGCGGACGCCGGTGCGGACCAGGCGTGCCACTCGCAGGGCGACGATCAGGGCACGCCGCTGCCAAATCCTCGCCCGGAATGCCACATGCCTGAGAACGGGAGCGATGCCGTTCCCAGGGCCGGGCGCGTCCTGTGAGGCGGCCTCGCTTGCGCCGCCCTGGCGCGGGGTGCTGTCCCCCGCGGCGCCGCCCTGGCGCGGGCTGCTGTCCCCCGCGGCGTCGTCCTGTCCCGCGGTGTTCACGCTCCGGCCGGTAACCGCAGTGTGCGGGGTTGTGCGCTGGTCCGGTTCCCCGTCCTGCGCAGCGGGGTCAGACCCCTGCTTTGTAGCCGACACCACGCACCGTCAATACAACTTCCGGGGCTTCCGGGTCCTGCTCGATCTTCGACCGCAACCGCTGGACATGGACGTTGACCAATCTGGTGTCGGCAGCGTGCCGGTAGCCCCAAACCTGCTCCAGCAGCAGCTCCCGGGTGAATACCTGCCACGGTTTGCGGGCCAGTGCCACCAGGAGGTCGAATTCCAGCGGCGTGAGGGAGATCCGCTCACTGCCGCGGCTGACAGTGTGGCCGGCGACATCGATGGTGATGTCCGCGATGCGAAGAGTCTCGGGCGCCTTCTGGTCCCCGGGGCGAAGGCGGGCACGCACACGTGCCACCAGCTCAGCGGGCTTGAAAGGTTTGGGTACGTAGTCGTCAGCGCCGGACTCCAGTCCGCGGACGACGTCGGAGGTGTCCGATTTAGCGGTCAGCATCACGATGGGCACGTCCGACTCACTGCGGATCTGCCGGCAGACCTCAATGCCGTCCATGCCGGGAAGCATGAGGTCGAGCAGGACCAGGTCCGGCCGCGATGACCGAAAGACGTCCAGCGCCTGGGCGCCGTCGGCGCAGAAAACCGGCTCGAAGCCGTCATTACGGAGGACAATTCCAATCATCTCGGCCAGCGCTTCGTCATCATCTACCACCAGAATGCGTGCCTTCATAGCTATATATTCCCTTATCGAAATGGGTTTGTCCTATTGAGCGGCTTCCGGCATGGCGGGAGTACTAGGCCGTCCGACGCCGGAACTATAGTCTTGGGGTCATGTGCTGTGCTGCCGGTGCGCACCTTCGGGCGGGCGGCAGGCGGACTGGTATTGGGGGAGGAATCAGTGTCACCACAGGAGTCGGGGGCCGGGGAGCCCGGGCAGGAGCGGCCGGGCGACGCGCCGGACGGCAGCGCGGCTGCGCCGGCAGGCACGCCGGGACCGGGGATGGCTTCACCCGGGACACCAGGACCAGAGACGCCAGGACCGGAGACGCGCAGACCAGGCGAGGGTGCCTGGGACCAGCCGTGGGCGGCGCCGGGACACCTGCCACGCGAAGGCCAGCAACCAGGGCCCGGGCAGCAATCACCCTGGGAGCGCCAGCAGCCATGGCAGCAGCAGTCGCAAACGCAGCCGCAGCAGTGGCGGCAACCGGCCGGCCAGCAGCCGTCCGGGAATGGCCCGTACGCCGGCGGACCATACCCCGGTGCCTCCACCTCCGGGACCCAGCCGTACGGCGGCAACGCCTACGGCGGACAGGCATACGGCGGGCAGGCATACGGCGGGCAGGCATATGGCGGCGGGCAGCCCCCGAATGCCTCCCCCTACAGCGGGTCACAATATACGGGCTCCCCGTATGCCTCCGCGCCCTATGCAGCCTCTTCTTATGGAGCATCACCTTACGGAGCTTCACCGGCCGGCCAGCCGCGGTACGTGGCCCCGCCCAAGCCGGGGATCATTCCGTTGCGGCCCCTGATGTTCGGGGAAGTTTTGGACGGATCATTCCAGGCCATCAGGCGCAATGCCAAGGCGATGCTCGGAGCCGGTTTGCTGGCGCAGTCACTTTCCGCCATCCTCGCTGCGGTGGTCGCCGCACTCCTTGCCACGTCGTCAGGGTCTGTCCAGGGCTGGGCTGAAACGGCCAGCAGCGCCGAGCTCACTTCCCTGGGGATCGGGATGATGGCCGGCTTCACCCTCCTGTCCATCTTGTCGGTGTTCATTTCCGCCATCCTCCAAGGCGCCATGGTGGTGCCTGTGGCACGCTCCATCCTGAACCGGCCCACGGGCTTCCGCCGCATGATGTCGCTGGCGCGGCCAAGGTTTGGCGCGCTGGCCAGGCTGGCGGCGCTACTGGTTGTCGCGGTTCTGGCCACCATGGCACTCTTCTTCGCCATCATCGTTTTCCTGTTCTCCAACGTCCGGGGCGCAGCCGTACTACTGGTCTTCCCCCTCATGCTGGCTCTTGGCGTCGCGGTTGCGTGGGTGGCGGTGAAGGTCATGGTGGCCCCTGCCGCGGTCGTCATCGAAGAGGTCGGGGCCTTTGCCGGAATCCGGCGTTCCTGGGAATTAACGCGGGCCAACTGGTGGCGGATCCTGGGCATCACATTGGTGGTGGCCATCCTGGTCGGGGTGATCACCCAGGTGGTTCTGATTCCGGTCAGCCTCCTGCCCACATTCGTGACCGGCGTCGTCTCACCGCACGGCGGCAGCGGCCAGGACGCCACAATGGGCGTCGTCATGGGCGTCGTCACGGCCGTGATCGGTGCATTGGTGGGCGCGGTGGCTTACGCCTACCAGACGTCAGTGATGGCACTGCTCTACATGGACCTGCGGATGCGCAAGGACGGCCTGGACATCGCGCTGCTGCGCCAGCTGGAGACCGGCGCTGATCCTGACGGCGTCCCCGGCAGGGGAACAGGGGCAGGCACCAGCACGCCGTACCCCGGGTACGGGACGGCACCAGGGTCACCGGGGGCATGGCCGTATGGCCGCTGAACCTCCGGTGCTCCCTGTTCCGGCGGAGGCACGGCGCTGGGCGGTAGAGGAGCTGGCCAAACCCGAATACCGCGACGCCGCTCCGTCCTGGCTGGACACCCTCTGGCGGAACTTCCTCGACTGGCTGCAGTCCTTGGACGGCTCTTCCGGGGACGCAGCCTCGGTGCCCAGCCCGGTCATTGCCCTCGTCATTGCGGCCATCATCGCTGCCGCCATCCTTCTTGCCCGCCCCCGGCTGAATGCCCGCGCACGGAAGACCAGGGACGTCTTCGCAAGCGAACCGGCCATGTCAGCCACGGACTACCGGAACCGCGCAGAAGCCGCAGCCGCGGCCGGAAAGTGGGGGGACGCCGTCGTCGACCGTTTCCGGGCGGTAGTCCGGAGCGCTGAAGTCCGCACCATCCTGGACCCGCGGCCGGGCCGTACCGCGGACGAAGCGGCGCGGGCTCTTTCCGTGCCCTTCAACGCTGAGTCCGGGCGATTGCTGCTGGCGGCGGCGGTCTTCGATGGCATTCGGTATGGGAACAGGGCAGCAGGCAGGGCCGACTACCAGGAGATGGTGGGCCTGGACTCCGCCTTGGACGCCATGAAACCGGTTCCAACCGGCAGTGCAGGACGGCTGCCGTGAGCGGGCCCGCAACTGATGCAAGGCAGCCCGGGCCCACCGGCAGCCTGGAAGACACCCCGGAAGCGGTGCCCGTACCACCGAGCTCCCGGGCACGAAAGTTGTCCGCGTGGCTGCGCCAGCACCGCGGACTGACGGCAGCGGGTGTTGTGGTGGCCGCCGCATTGGCATTGGTAATCGGCACGCAACTCGCTCCCAAGGGCGACACCATTCCCCTCTCCGTCCACAACGCCGGACCGGATGGGGCCAGGGCGCTGGGCGAGATCCTGGGCCGGCACGGAGTCTCCGTCCACACGCCCGCCCGCTTTGACGCAGCGCTGGAGGACCTGCGCTCGGGCTCCTCCCCCACCCTCCTGCTGTACGACAGGAACGGCATCCTTGGTGAGCCGCAGCTGACCGCCCTGATGTCGGCCGCGGACAAAGTGGTGGTGGTCTCCCCCAGGCTGGAAACCCTCGCCGCCCTTGGCAGCGGGATCCGCCAGGCCGGCGTGGTTCCTGATGGCTTCCCGGTCCTGGAGCCCGGATGCACGCACCCGGACGCGGAGGCAGCGGGACAGGTATCGGGCCAGGACGGCTTCGTGTACGACGGCGGGGCGTCCTGTTACCGGGCAGCGGGAACCGCCGGGATGCTCGCCGTCAGCGACGACGGACGCCTGGCCGTGCTGGGCAACAGGGCCGTGCTGGGCAACGACAAGCTGGATGAACTTGGCAACGCCGCGCTCGCGGTCCGGATGCTTGGTGCATCACCGGACCTTGTCTGGTACCTGCCCTCGCTGGAGGACGTAGCGGTGACCGGATCCGGGAAGACACTAGATGACCTGGCACCCGATTGGGCCCGCTTCCTGGGCCCCTGGCTGCTCCTGGTGGCATTGGCCGCCGTCCTGTGGCGGGGGCGCCGCCACGGCCCGCTGGTGTTCGAGCCGCTGCCGGTGGTGGTCAAAGCTGTTGAGACGGCGGAAGGGCGCGCCCGGCTCTACCAGGACTCCCGCTCCATTGGCCAGGCCCGGGACAACCTGCGGGCCGGGCTGCTGGTGCGGCTCTCCGGAAAGCTCCGCCTGGGCCCGGGCGCCACTGCCGAGGACACCATAGCCGCCACGGTCAGGCTCCTCGGCACGGACGCCACCGCCATCCGCACGCTGATAAACGAACGCCCAGCAACCGAAGCCCGGCTGGTGGCCTGGTCACAGGCGCTGGACAAACTCGAGAAAGAGGTCATGACCCGATGAGCGAACAGAGCAGTGGCCCGGGAACCCTTAATGCCATGGACTCCGGCAGCTACATGGACGACGACGGCGCGCGGCAGGCATTGCTTGCTGTCCGCCGGGAAGTGGCTAAGGCAGTGGTGGGACAGGACGCCACGGTCACCGGCCTCCTGATTGCCATGCTGTCGCAGGGGCATGTACTGCTGGAGGGCGTGCCCGGGGTTGCCAAGACCCTGCTGGTCCGCGCGCTCTCCTCCGCATTGAGCCTGGACACCAAGCGCGTGCAGTTCACCCCCGACCTCATGCCAGGCGATGTCACCGGTTCACTGGTTTACGATTCCCGCACTTCCGAATTCAGCTTCCGGGAGGGACCGGTTTTCACCAACCTGCTGTTGGCTGACGAGATCAACCGCACCCCTCCAAAGACCCAGGCTTCGCTCCTCGAAGCCATGGAAGAGCGGCAGGTATCGGTGGACGGCGCGTCCCGGCGGCTGCCGGCACCCTTTCTGGTGGCGGCCACGCAGAATCCGGTGGAGTACGAGGGGACCTACGCCCTGCCGGAGGCGCAGCTGGACAGGTTCCTGCTCAAGCTCACCATGCCGCTGCCTGAGCGCGGGGACGAAATCGAAGTCATCCGCCGCCATGCCGCCGGGTTCGATCCCCGGGACCTGGCAGCAGCCGGCGTCCGGGCGGTGGCCGGCGCTGAGGACCTGGAACGGGCGCGGGAGGCAGTGACGCGGGTGGCGGTGGAGCCGGAAATAATCGGGTACATCGTTGACCTCGTGCGGGCAACCCGGGCCGCCCCTTCATTCCAGCTGGGGGTATCACCCCGCGGTGCCACTGCGCTCCTCAACACCTCACGGTCCTGGGCATGGCTCTCCGGCCGCCCGTTCGTCACCCCTGACGACGTCAAGGCACTGGCACTCCCGTGCCTGCGGCACCGGGTGGCCCTGCAGCCCGAAGCCCAGATGGACGGCGTCCGGGTGGACGATGTCCTGGGCAACATCCTGGCGTCCGTCCCCGTCCCCCGCTGATGGCCATCTCGGGACGCTTCGTTGCGCTGGTGCTGCTTGGCCTGGTGCCGGTGCTGCTGTCCCCGGGATGGCTGACCGTGCTTGCCACCGCTGCCGTTCTCGCGGCCCTGTTGGCTGCCGACCTGGTCTTCGCGGCATCCCTTCGACGGGTCAGCGTGGTGCGCGCGGAGCCTGGAAACGTGACGCTTAACAGATCGGTGGACGCCGTCCTCACGGTCCGAAACAGCGGTACCCGCGCGCTCCGGGGATCGCTGCGGGATGGCTGGCAACCGTCCGCCGGGGCACAAAACCCGGTCCAGGACATCGACGTCCCGCCCGGGGAAGGCAGGCGCTACGCGGTCCGGCTGCTGCCGGTCCGCAGGGGTGACCTGGCAGCGCGGCACGTGACGCTTCGCTCGTTCGGGCCCCTGCGCCTGGCCGCCCGGCAGCGCACCATTGAGTGCCCCGGCTCAGTGCGGGTGCTGCCGCCCTTCCATTCCAGGCGGCACCTGCCCTCGAAGCTGCTGAAACTGCGCGAACTCGACGGGAAGGCCGCCGTCCAGATCCGCGGCGCCGGTACCGAGTTCGACTCCCTGCGCGACTACGTCCGCGGCGATGACGTACGCTCCATCGACTGGCGGGCTACGGCCAGGCGCTCCGCAGTGGTGGTCCGGACGTGGCGCCCGGAACGGGACCGGCGCGTGGTGATGGTCCTCGACACGTCCCGCACGTCCGCGGCCAGGATTGCTGACGAAACGCGCCTGGACACCGGGATCGAGGCGGCACTCCTCCTGGGCGTCCTGGCCGAACGGGGCGGAGACCGGGTGGACTTCGTGGCGTTCGACCGCAGGACCCGGGCGCGGGCCGGCTCTGCCGGGCAGGGCACCATCCTGGGCCGGCTGGTCCAGGCCATGGCACCCCTTGACGCCGAACTGATCGAGATGGATTGGTCCGCCGTCCCTGCGCAGGTGCGGGCCGTATCCGCGCACCGGTCCCTGGTGGTGCTGCTGACGTCACTGGACAGCGGGGCGCCGGAAGAGGGGCTGCTGCCGGTGGCCGAGCGGCTGGCGAGCCAGCATGTGGTGGTGGTGGCCGCCGTCCGCGACCCCCAACTGGGCGCGATGCTCAGGGAACGAAACGACGCCACCGGAGTCTTCCGCGCGGCAGCGGCTGAGCGTGCGCTCCTGCAGCGTGCGGCGGTGACTGCCGAGCTGCGGCGCTATGGAGCGGAAGTGGTGGACGCCGAACCGCACGAACTGCCGCCCAGGCTTGCAGACATGTACATCCGGCTCAAGGCTGCCGGTAGATTGTGAACCCGGAGACAGTCAGCCCCGCTTGGCACGACGTCACAGGCAACAGGAGGTCCACTACATGAGCGTCCCCATTTACCGGCAGGCCCTGGGTACGGAGTTCTCCCGGCTGCAGCCCGAGCTGCAGGAATACTTCTCGCTGGCGCCGGGATCCGGGCACTACGGCGTGGGGGAAGGAACGTTCGACGTCGTGGGGTGCCGCCAGCGGTGGCTGCGCCCCTTGCTGCGGCTCACCGGGGGCGAAGAAGCCTTCTTTCCCGAGTACGGTGAGAACATCCCGTTCCGGATCGAGAACCACGCGCACCAGGATCCGTTCGGCCGCTCCAGCCTGACCGCCCGCCGCGAAATACGCTTCCCGGAGTGCACCCGGCTTTTCCAGGACACCACCAGCGCCACCATCCGGACCGGTGCCACCCAGCTGGTGGACTACGTGGGACGGTACCGGCGCCTGGTGACGGACCTGAACCTCAGCGTCACCCTGGAAGGAAGGCTGCGCGGCGTTTCAGAAGCTTCCCGGCTCTTCCTGGGCCCCCTCCGGCTACCCCTTCCGGCAGCCCTGGACGCCAAGGCCTATGCCGAACAGTGGTGGGACCCGGCGGAGGGCAGCAACGGGCGGCACCGCATCCAGGTGAAAGTTATCCAGCCGCAGATCGGCTTGGTCCTGGTGTACGCTGGCGCCTTCGACTACCGGCTGCGTCCCTACAGCGGCGGAAGCTCCGCGCAAAGCTACCTTCCCCGCTACGCCCAACCGGACCGCTGGGAAAACCGGGTCTAGCGCCTACCCCAGTACCTGCTGGTTGAGTCCGTCAGCCACCTGGGTGAGCCTCCCCAGGACCGCGGTGGCCTGCGAGGGTGTGAGGCCGGCGAGTCCTGCCGAGGGCGTCACCCTGGTGGCGGCAAGCAGCGACGCCGGAAGGCCCAGCTGGCGCCAGGGACGCCACACGGACTCCACGCAGTCGGCAACCTTGGGCACCGGGCCGCCCGACACCTCCAGGGCGCCTGCCCAGAACTGTTTCCCCGCCTCCACTGCTCCGGCCACCTGCTCCCACTGGCGGCTGGTCAACGCCCTCAGCGGCAACGCAACGCCGTCGGCGCCCGCGGCCAGGGCCAGCTCGATCGGCGCCTCGATCTCCGGAAACGACACCACCACGTCGGCGGCGCCGGCTGCCCGCAGGGCATCCAGCACCAGGCGCCAGGACTCGCGTACTTCCGATGCCGGTACTGCCCGGAGCGTGCGGTAGCCGCTGGCGGTGGGTATGGTTCCGGCCAGCACGGCGGCGATGGCGGGCTCGTCCACCTGCACCACCAAGCGGGCACCCGGAACGGCCGCCGCCACCCGCGTGAGGTAACCGCCCACTCCGGCTGCGAGGGAAGCGGCCAGATCCCGCCGGGCGCCGTGGTCCAGCAGCGCGCGCTCACCGTTGTGCAGGTAGAGGCCCGCGGCAAGGCTCAGCGGGCCCACCAGCTGCACCTTGAATTCGGCAGCGGAAGCGTCTTCCGCCCCCGCCACGTCCGCGAGCACGTTCAGGTCGGTGGAGAGCGCCGACGCGGCACGCCGCATGTCCTTGCCGGGCCGGTCCACAAGGCGCCACCCGTGGGGCTGGACATCCACCGCGAGTTCCTCCAGGAGCGAAGCGGTACGCCCGAGGGCGTCGGAACCGACCCCGCGGTCCGGAAGCTCGGCCAGGAACGGCAGGTGTGGGCTGCCGAGCTCACCCCGGATAATCCGGGTTGCTTCGAGCGGGTCGTCGCCCGGCCACGGACCCAGTGCCGTTGCCGTGACCTCGGTGGCTACGTGTGAAGGGGCCTCCGCATCAGCCGGAAGCTGGGCAGACCCACCTTGGTACTGTTCCCGGCTCACGCCAGTGCGGAGGTCTGGGACTGTTGTCCGGATGATGCCTGGTGGTCCTCGGCGATGGCCTCGTGGTGGCGGATCACCTCACCGATGATGAAGTTGAGGAACTTTTCGGCAAACGCCGGATCCAGGTGCGCGTCCTCGGCAAGGCGGCGCAGGCGTGCGATCTGGGCAGCTTCCCGCCCTGGGTCACCGGCGGGCAGGCGGTGTGCAGCCTTGAGGAAACCCACCTTTTGAGTGGCCTTGAAGCGCTCAGCCAGGAGGTACACCAGGGTGGCATCAATGTTGTCAATGCTGGAACGGATGGACAGCAGTTCAGCCATCACCGATTCGTCCACGTGGCCTGCCAGGGAACTGGCGGAGGGATCGAAATCATCGGAGCCAGGAGGGATGGGGTTGTGCTGCGTCATGGTCCCAGTCTATGGGAGCGGACGGAATCACCGCGGGTGTGAAGCGCCGGTGCCGGCAGGCTGCCGGCACCGGCGCTGTCCACTGCGGGACGTGGTGCAGGGGTCAGATGCCCAGGAGCGCCCGGTGCTCCTCCCTGCGTTTCGCCTGTTCCGCCGGGTCAGGCACGGGCAGGGAGGCAATAAGCCGCCGCGTGTAATCATGCTGCGGATTGCCCATGACCTGGCTGCCAATCCCCTGCTCCACCAGCTTGCCCTTATACAGGACGCCAACCCAGGAGGACAGGATGTCCACCACCGCAAGATCATGGCTGATGAACAGGCAGCCGAAGCCAAACTCCTCCTGGATGTCCCTGAACAGCTCCAGGACCTTCGCCTGCACCGAAACGTCCAGGGCCGACGTCGGCTCATCCGCTATCAGCAGCCGGGGGTTCAGGCTCAGGGCACGGGCCAAGGATGCCCGCTGCCGCTGGCCGCCGGACAATTCGTGCGGGTAACGCCCCGCGTACGACGCCGGCAGCTGGACTGATTCGAGCAGCTCACCAACGCGCTTGCGCGCCTGGGCATCGCTTGGCCGGGTGTGGATGAGCATGGGCTCGGCGATGCACTCGCCGATGGTCAGCTGAGGGTTGAAGGAGGCGGCCGGGTCCTGGAACACGAAGCCAATATCCTTGCGCAGCGGCTTGAAAGTGCGCTCGCGAAGGTTCAGCATCTCGTAGCCCAGCACCTTGAGGCTCCCGCCAGTGGTGCGGTTGAGCCCGGCGATGGCGCGGCCGATGGTGGTCTTCCCGGACCCCGACTCCCCCACCAGGCCAAACACCTCACCCTTGGACAGGGTGAAACTGACACCGTCCACGGCTTTAAAGGCGGGCGCCCCAAGCCGCCCCGGGTACTCGATCTCCAGGTTCTCGGCAGCCACCAGCACTTCCTCATCCTGGTAGCGGCGTTCGGTCAGGCCTGCCGACGCCGAGTTGCGGCCCAGGTGCGGCACTGCGGCAAGGAGGTTGCGGGTGTAGGCCTGCCTTGGTTCGGCGAACAGCGTCTTCGCCGGGGCTTCCTCCACGACGTCGCCCTGGTACATCACCACCACGCGGTCCGCCAGGTCTGCCACCACGCCCATGTTGTGCGTGATCAGTACGATCGAGGTGCCGTACTTGTCCCGCAGGTCCCGGAGGAGTTCCAGGATTTCAGCTTGTACGGTGACATCCAGGGCAGTGGTGGGTTCGTCGGCAACAATGAGGCCGGGGTTCAGCGCCAGCGCCGCCGCGATCACCACCCGCTGCTTCTGCCCGCCGGAGAACTGGTGCGGGTAGTAGTTGACGCGGTGTTCGGGGTCGGGAATGCCCACCTTGCCCAGGGCCTCGATGGCGCGCGCTTTGGCTTCCTTCGCGGACACCCGTCCTCCGCCGTTTGCTCCCGCATGGGCCCGTATGCCTTCGGCGATCTGCCACCCCACCGTGAACACGGGGTTCAGGGCGGTGGATGGTTCCTGGAACACCATGGCCACGTCGCGGCCGCGGATCTGCCGCAGCCGCCCCGGGCTGAGGCTGATGACGTTGGCGCCGTTGATCAGCACCGCGCCCGAACTCACGGCCGTTTCCGGGAGCAGGCCCAGGATGGTTTTCGCAGTCACCGTCTTGCCGGATCCGGACTCGCCCACAATGGCCAGCACCTCGCCGGCCCTGACCTCCAGGCTGACATCCTTGACGGCCTGCACGTCACCGCCATCCGTAGCGAAGGTGACTTTCAGGTGGTCGATATCCAGAACCGTTTTCCGGCCCTGGTCCTGCTGGTCTGACAGTGAACCGAGGTTTTCGCTCACGGGTTGCTCAATTCTGTTTCGGGGCCGGATCCGCCGGAAGCAGCGGTTGCAGCGGGAGCGGCCGGCGTAGCGCCGATGCCCTTGCGGCCGCTGCGCTTGCGGCCGCGGAGGCGCGGATCGTTGAGGTCGTTGATGCTTTCGCCCACCAGCGTCAACCCAAGGACTGTCCAGACGATGGCCAGGCCAGGGAAAAGGCCCGTCCACCAGATGCCCGACGTGGTGTCCGCGAGCGCCTTGTTCAGGTCGAAGCCCCATTCGGCTGCAGAGCTCGGTTCGATGCCGAAGCCCAGGAAGCCCAGCCCGGCCAGCGTCAGGATGGCTTCGGACGCGTTGAGGGTGAAGATCAGCGGCAGGGTACGGGTGGCGTTGCGGTAGATGTGCCGGGTCATGATGCGGATGTTCGACGCGCCCACCACTTTGGCGGACTCGACGAAGGGTTCCGCTTTGAGGCGGATGGTCTCTGCCCTGATCACCCTGAAGTACTGCGGGATGAACACCACAGTGATGGAAATGGCAGCGGCCAGGATCCCGCCGAACAGGCTGGACTGCCCACCGCTGATAACGATGGCCATCACGATGGCAACCAGCAGTGACGGGAACGCGTAGATCGCATCGGCCACCACCACGAGGACGCGGTCCAGCCACCCGCCGATGTACCCGCTCACCAAACCGAGGATGACGCCGGCGAAAATGGAGAGGACCACGGCCACGATGATGACCAGGAGGGCCGTCTGGGTTCCCCAGACGACCCGCGAGAGGACGTCGTAGCCGCCTACCGTGGTGCCCAGGAGGTGTTTGCCTCCTGGCGCCTGCTGGGTAGGGAAGCTGCCGTCAGCGTCGGACAGCTGCGCGAAGCCGTAGGGCGCCAGCAGTGGTGCGGCCAGCGCGGTGACCAGGAAGATGCCGGTGAGGACCAGGCCCACCACCAGCATGAAGCGCTGCAGGCCGACGCTCTTGTTGAAGTGCGAAACAACCGGCAGCCGCCGGAACATGGAAGCCCGCGGATTGGCGACGGGCTCGAGAGTTGCATTGGCAGACATTCTTAGTACCTCACGCGGGGGTCGATCAGCGCGGCGATGATGTCCACGATGAAGTTGGTGACGGCGACGATGACAGCCAGCAGCACCACAATGCCCTGGACGGCCACGAAGTCGCGCGCCGTGAGGTAGTTGGCAAGCTGGAAACCGAGGCCTTTCCATTCGAAGGTGGTCTCGGTCAGCACCGCTCCCCCCAGCAGGACAGCGATCTGCAGGCCCATGACGGTGATGATCGGAATCAGGGCCGGTTTGTAGGCGTGCTTGGTGACCAGGCGGAACTCGCTGACGCCGCGTGAGCGGCCGGCTTCAACGTAGTCCTTTCCGAGCGTGCCGATGACGTTGGTCCGGACCAGGCGCAGGAAGACGCCGGCCGTCAGGAATCCCAAGGCCAGCGCGGGAAGGACGGCGTGGGACATCACGTCGCTGAAGGCGGCCATGTTGCCGCTGCGCAGGGCGTCCAGCCAGTAGATGCCGGTGGGAGCTTCCAGCGCGGTGAGGGACAGCTCGGTCCTGGTGCCGGCTCGGCCGGCGACGGGAAGCCAGCCCAGCCACACCGAGAACACCAGCTTGAGCAGCATGCCGGCGAAGAAGACCGGGGTGGCGTAGAAGAGGATGGCCAGGATCCGGAGCACGGCGTCCGGGAGGTGGTCACGCCGGTGCGCGGCGACCATGCCGAGCGGGATTCCCACCAGCAGGGCGACGATGAGGGCGTTGATGGCCAGCTCCAGTGTGGCCGAGCCGTAGGTGGTCAGCATCTCGGTGACCTGGCGGTTGTCCGAAAGCGTTGTGCCGAAGTTTCCTGTGACCAGCTGGCCCAGGTATTCGAAGTACTGCACGATCAGCGGCCGGTCATAGCCGGCGGCGTGGATCCGTTCCTGCAGCTGCTCCGGGGGCAGCCGGCCGCCCATGGCGGCCGTGATGGGGTCCCCGGTGATCCGCATGAGGAAGAAGACCATGGTGACGAGGATGAGGATGGTTGGGAAAATCAGCAGGAAGCGGACCAGGATGTACTGGCCCAGCCCTCCGCCTGCCTGCTTTTTCTTGGGCGGAAGGAGCGCGTCCGCGTCACTGGGTGGCGCGTCAATCAAAGTTGTCATCGGTACCTGGATTCGTGGTGACCGGGAGCCAGCAGTCCCCTCGGTGCTGGCTGATGACCGGCAAAAGGCGGGACACCGTTGCGGCGTCCCGCCTCTGGCCAGTCAGAGCCCGATGGGGGGTGGAGTGCTTACTTGGACAAGACGCCAAGGCGGGTCTTGAAGGAAGGATCAAGGGTCTTTTCGACGCCCTTGACATCTTTCCCCGCCACCAGCAGCTGCGAGCCCTGGAGAAGCGGCAGGGTGGAAAGGTCCTTGGCCACAGCGGTCTGGACATCGCCGATCAGCTTCTGGCGCTCGGTCTTGTCCGGGGTGGTGAGCTGCTTCTGCACCAGGTCCGTGACGGTCGGGTTCTCGTAGTGGTTCTTCAGGAAGTTGCCGGGGATGAAGAACGGCGTGAGGTAGTTGTCAGCATCGGAGTAGTCCGGGAACCACCCCAGCTGGTACACCGGGTAGGCATCAGCGGTGCGTGCCTTGGAGTAGGTCACCCACTCTGTGGACTGCAGGTCCACGGTGAACAGGCCTGACTTCTCCAGCTGCTCTTTCACCATGGCGTACTCGTCGCCGGAGGACTTGCCGTAGTGGTCCGGGTTGTACTGGAGCTTGATGTTGACCGGACCGGTGATGCCGGCGTCGGACAGGGTCTTCTTGGCCTTGTCCAGGCTCGGCTTGCCGCTGCCGTCGCCGTACATCTCCTTCATGGGCTGGGTTGCACCCGGCAGGCCGTCAGCGACCACCGAGTACGCGGGAACGTAGGTTCCCTTGTAGACCTGGTCGGAGATGGCCTGGCGGTCCACGATGTCAGCCATGGCCTGGCGGACCGCCAGGGCCTTGGCTGGGTTGGCTTCCGGCGTCTTGGCGCCAAAGGGCATGGTGTCGAAGTTGAAGACGATGTACCGGAGCTCACCGCCCGGGCCCTTGTAGACCTTGACCTTGGAGTCTTTGTCCAGGTCCGCGGCGTCGGTCGCGGTCAGGCTGCGGCCGGCAACGTCGATGTTGCCACCCTGGACGTCCAGCTTGAGGTTGTTGGAGTCCGCGTAGTACTTGATGACGGCGCTGTCGTTGGCCGGCTTGCCCAAAAGTCCGTTGTAGTCCGGGTTGCTCTTAAGGCTGACAAGTTCGTTCTTCTTGTAGGAATCGATGGTGTAGGGGCCCGCAAAGGGCTTGCCGGCGACGATGTCTTCATCGCTCATCACTTTGTCGGCCGGGAAGACTTCCTCGTCCACGATCGGCCCGGTGTTGGTACCCAGGACGCTGGGGAACACCTGGTCATTGCCGGCCTTGAGAGTGAACACCACCGTGGTGTCATCCTTGGCTTCCACCGACTTGAGGTTGGACAGCAGGGAGGCGGGACCGTTGGGATCGTCAATCTTCACTACGCGGTCGTAGGAGAATTTCACATCCGAGGCGGTCAGGGCGTGCCCGTTGGCAAACTTCAGGTTGGGCTTGAGCTTCACCGTGAACTCCGTCGGCGAGGTAAAGGATGCGGACTCAGCGATGTCCGGGCTGACCTCAGCTGAGCCGGGCTTGGAGTTCATCAGGAAGGGGTAGACCTGGTTCATCACCAGGAAGGACCCTGCGTCGTAGGAGCCGGCGGGGTCGAGGGTGACAACCTTGTCGGTCGTTCCGAAAGTGATGGCACCGCCACCGGCGCTTCCGCCGCTCGACGTTCCACCGCCGCCGCCCGATGGCCCGGTGCAGGCTGTCAGGGCCAGGGCGGAGATGCCTGCCAGCGCGATGGCGCGGTGCAGGCCAGTTGTGCTCTTGATCATCTGTGAACTTTCTGTCCGATGAGTACGCGCACGCTGGAGACACGGGCAATGTTGACCCTTGCCCCCGGCGGGCAGTGCTGATCCCTAGATTCAATCAGAGAGTCAGCCCTCAAGATGGCCATTTCCGTGACTTGAAACACAAAATTTATCTCATTGGTACTGTTGCCCACTTGGCGGACAGAGCCTGCTGGCGACGGGCCGCATAAAAGTTCCGGGGACGGCAAAGCACTGCCCCGGTGATATCCGGGACAGTGCCTTGGATCGTGCAGGTTACAGGGCGGCCCGCTGGAGCGAACGCGCGGCGTCTATGGTTGCCTGGCCCAGCACCCTGGTGCCCTGGTACAGGACCACGGTCTGCCCGGGCGCGACGCCCCGCAACGGTGTCACCAGGCGGACCACCAACTGGCTTGCCCCAGCGCCGTCCGCGGCGGGCTCCATCCACGCCGTCGCCGGAACCGGATCCCCGTGGGCCCGCACCTGTGCATAGCAGTCGAATTCGGCTCCGGTTTCCACTTCCGCAATGGGAAGGCCTGCCCAGGACACCTTAATGCCGCGGATCTCGTCGATTGCCAGCAGCGCCCCGGGGCCCACCACTACCTTGTTTTCCTTGGGCCGGATTTCCAGCACGAAGCGGGGCTTGCCGTCAGCAGCAGGGGTTCCCAGCTTGAGTCCGCGCCGCTGGCCGACAGTGAATGCGTTGGCACCCGGGTGCTCCCCCACTTTGGCTCCTGTCTCATCCACGATGTCGCCGCTGGTCATGTCGATCTTGTCGGCAAGCCAGCCCGCGGTGTCGCCGTCGGGGATGAAGCAGATGTCGTGGCTGTCCGGCTTGTTGGCCACCGAGAGGCCGCGCCGCTCCGCTTCGGCCCGCACCTCGGCCTTGGAGGGGGTGTCCGCCAGCGGGAACATGGAGTGCCTGAGCTGTTCGTGGGTAAGGACGCCGAGGACGTAGCTCTGGTCCTTGGCCCAGTCGGCAGCGCGGTGCAGTTCCCGGTTGCCGTTGGCGTCCTCGATGACCTTGGCGTAGTGCCCGGTGCAGACGGCGTCGAAGCCCAGGGCGATGGCCTTCTCCAGAAGGGCGGCGAACTTGATGCGTTCGTTGCAGCGCATGCAGGGGTTGGGCGTCCTGCCGGCCGCGTATTCGTCGATGAAGTCCTGGACGACGTCTTCCTTGAAGCGCTCGGAGAAGTCCCACACGTAGTACGGTATGCCGAGTACGTCGCAGGCACGCCACGCGTCGCGCGAGTCCTCGATGGTGCAGCATCCACGGCTGCCGGTGCGCAGGGTTCCGGGCATGCGCGACAGGGCCAGGTGGACGCCGACGACGTCGTGCCCGGCCTCCACCGCGCGGGCGGCGGCAACAGCGGAGTCAACTCCGCCGCTCATGGCTGCTAGTACTCGCATGCTGGCTTTCTGTTGGGGGATGCTTGTTCTCCGGGGCCGCAACGGATTGACCGCAGCGGCGGCGGAAACGATCTTCGCCTATCCATTCTACGGTGGCAGGCAAATTGGCCGGAAAAGGTAAGGGTGAGGGTCACGCCCCGGCCAGAGCCTGCCGTGCCACGGTCCCTGCAGTCTGGATCGAGGACTCATGCCCGGCCATGCCCGCCTGGCGCGCCCGGGCATAAGCTTCAGGCAGCGCCGCAAGCAGGGCGTCGACGTCGGCTTCTGTGGAAGCGTGCCCCAGGCTGAACCGCTGGGCCCCGCGCGCCGTTTCCTCGTCCAGGCCCATGGCCAGGAGCACGTGGGAGGGCCGGGGCACGCCGGCCGTGCACGCCGACCCGGTGGACGATTCGATGCCCGCGAGGTCAAGGAGGAACAGCAGCGAGTCCCCTTCGCAGCCGGGAAATGTGAAATGGGCGTTGCCGGGAAGCCGGCCGGCCCCAGGCGCACCGCGGAGGACCGCCTCCGGTACCCGTTCCCGGACGCCGTCGATCAGCCTGTCCCGCAGCGCGGCGATCCGTGCCGACTCCGTGGGAAGCGCTGCAGTGACAGCTTCCGCGGCTGCAGCGAAGGCAGCAATGGAAGCGGTGTCCAGGGTGCCGGAGCGTACGTCGCGTTCCTGCCCGCCGCCATGCTGCACGGGCGTCAATTTCACGGCCCGTCCCAGCAGGAGTGCCCCCACCCCGACGGGGCCGCCGATTTTGTGCCCCGAGATGGACATGGCATCCAGGCCTGAATCCTTGAAGTGCACCGGCACCGAGCCGAACGCCTGGACTGCATCGGAATGCACCGGGACGCCTGCACCATGGGCAAGGTCAACGATGCGCCGGATCGGCTGGATGGCGCCCACCTCATTGTTGGCCCACATGACGGTCACCAGCGCCACGGTACCCGGATCGCGCGCAAGTTCAGTTTCGAGCACATCCAGATCCAGCACCCCTTCGCCGTCCACCGGCAGCCAGGTCACCTCGGCACCTTCGTGGCGCTCCAGCCATTCCACGGTGTCAAGGACCGCGTGGTGTTCGACGGCGGAACATAGGATGCGCCGCCGCGTCGGGTCTTCTGCCACCCGGGACCAGTACATGCCCTTCACCGCGAGGTTGTCCGACTCGGTGCCTCCCGAGGTGAAGATCACCTCCGAGGGGTGGGCTCCCGCCGCTGCGGCAATGGCTTCCCGGGCATCCTCCACGGCACGGCGGGCACGGCGGCCGGACCCATGCAGCGATGAGGGATTGCCGGTCCGCGCGAGCTCCCGGGTCAAGGCGGCGAGCGCGGCTCCGGAAAGCGGCGTGGTGGCGGCATGGTCGAGGTAGGCGGGCATCCTCCAATTCTATCGCCCCGTGCCCCAGCTCCCGGCGGGCGCCGTTAGCCGGCGCCCTTGATCCGGGCGCAGCAATGACCTGGCTCGGAGGCCTCGGCGACACGGTCCTCGGGGCTGCCGCAGCCAACCGCCGCCCCCCGCAGGAAGGCGCCGTTCATGTCGCACACTACCGTTGCATGGGTCCGCGAAAGCCTATGGAAAGGGCAGTTGGGCAGCCGGTAGCCGCCGTCACCATCAGGCTGTGGCTGGTAGCCCGCTTCCGACAGGAAATCCTCCAGCCCGCCGGCCGCTTCTGCGAGTTCCCGACCCTTCCGGAACGCAACGTGGCGCAGCGACTCCCCCACCGGCCCGCCTTCGGCCTGCGAAGACTCGATGGCAGCCGCCATCAATTCCCCGGCGAGGTCATAGTTCCGGTCCGGTACGGAGGCTCCTACTTCGCCGCCCACCGGCCGGTACATTTTGGCCGGACGTCCCGACCCTGGCCCCGTCCTGCCCGCGGGCTTAAGGAATTCCACGGCCAGAAGTCCATCCTGGACCAGCCTGTCGAGATGGAAGGAAACGGTGCTCCGCGCCATTCCAGCCGCCTCCGCCACCTCATCGCGCCCCATGGGCCGGGGCGACGCCGCCACCAGCTCGAACAGTTGCAGCCTCTTCCCGTCCGTGAGTGAGGCAACGGCGGCGATCCTGTCCGCCCAGGGAAGTCGGTACATGACGCCTCCAAATCCAAACACAAGATCTATTGATTATAGAACAGGCGCTTTCTAAAATTGCGGTACCTACTTTTAGAAGGAGTACACCATGAAATCAGCATCGGCAGTGCGCACCCAGCATGCATTCACCACCATGCCGGCGGACCGGCAGGCCTTCCTGCTGCTGCGCACTGTCTTTACCGTTGCGCCCATCCTTTTCGGCCTGGACAAGTTCACGAATATCCTCACCCAGTGGACCGTCTACCTGGCACCCCAGGCCACCGCGGTGGTGCCGCTGCCACCCCAGACCTTCATGTACGTCGTCGGGGTGGTGGAGATCATCGCCGGCGTGGTTGTGGCCCTTCGTCCAAAGTACGGCTCGTTGTTGGTGGCCGCCTGGTTAGCTGGGATCATCATCAACCTGCTGCTGCTGGGAAGCTTCTACGACGTGGCCCTGCGGGACTTCGGGCTCCTGGTAGGCGCCCTGGCCCTCAACCGGCTGTCTGCGGGGATCAGCCGGTCCGCCGTTTAACCCGTTCTGTCCGCGGAAGCGGGTGTTCCGTGCAAAGAATCCGCCGGCAGCTGTGCCCTCCAGCCGCCGGCGGCCTTGCGCCGACCTGGCCCACCTGCCAACGGGCCAGGTCAAGCACCGGGAGGAAGCAGCGGCAGGTAACGGCGGACGTCGTTGCGCGCTGATGCCAGTGCCGCCGCGTCCGGGCAGGACACCGATATATACGCCGACGAATCCGCCGTACCAAAAACCCTCGCCAGCACCGCAGTGGACCGCCCGCCCGGAGCCGCCTGCTCCAGCGCCAGCACTTCAACGTTTTTGCCCGGCGCGTCCGGCGTGCCGCCCCACTGCAATGTTTCCGTCTTCAGGTACGAAGGCTGGATGGTGCCGTCCAGGTACTGGAAAAGCGCAACGGTTGAGTCCCGGTCCCCGCCCCGCGCCAGCGGAGCCTGGCCCGTACTGATCCGGGCCGCCACAACGCAGCCATCCGTCCTTGCGTATTGGCTGGAACCGGCCACGTTTTCCTTTTCGAGCTTCCAGCCGGGCGCGCCTTTCAGCTCATCGGAGATGCCCACCGGCACTCCGGGCGCCAGCGTCCCGCCGGCAGCGAAGGGGAGGTCCCGCGCCGCAACGGCGGCAGCGTCGTACCCCGGGGTAATGGTGGGAGTGGCCAGCACCGGAGTGTTTGAAGTTGCAGCCGGTACGGAAGGATCCGGAACACCTACGCTGCACCCGCCCAAGAGCATAGAGCCCAGGCATGCAAAGGCGAGCGGCACTCCCCTGTGCCGTGCCCTGCCGGGCCGCCCAGCCGTCGTCGGCATCTCCATTTCCACCCCTGCTTGTTTCTTCCGGCCGCGGATCACCGTTCAGCCGCGCAGGCACGAGTCTAGACTCCGGTCCGCCGGGAACCCGCAAGCACCCGGCGTTCGTTGTCACGGCATGGCGCCACAAGTGCTGGCTAGACTGGGCGGGCACCCGTTTCCCTGACGGAAAACAGGAAGCCGCGCATGATGTAAAGGAAAAATGCTTGACCGAGAGCAGCAGCTCCCACTACCAGGTCCTTCGCGTGGCCGTCACCGCCACCGACAAGGAAATCAAGGTGGCCTACCGCCGCGCCGCCAGGATTGCGCACCCGGACCACGGCGGTGATGCCGCAGCATTCCGGCGAGTGACTGCTGCCTACGAGACCCTGATCGATCCGCAGCGGCGGAAAGCCTACGACCGGTCCTACGGTGCTGGTCCAGTCCGCGGAGCCGCGCCCGACGACGGCGCCCATTTTGATGCCCCTGCCGCCGGAAGCAGGGCGTCGGCAACCGTCCGGAGGCCAGGAAACGGCAGGAACACCGCAGGCGACCCGCCGATCTATGTTCCGCCGTACGAAGGAAACGACGTTCCCCTCATCCCCCTGGCCCAGGCCCGCCAGCAGGTTCACGGGATGCCGCGGAAACGCGGCATCTTTGGTGCTGAGGCCCGGATCCAGCGCGAGATGCGCACCGTGCAGCTGCTGACCCGGCAGGTGCTGCCGGCCATTCCCGCCGCCCGGCTCGTCAATGGACTGCAGTCCCCGGCGGACAACAGCCATATCGACCATGCGGTCCTTTCCGGCTACCGGCTGGCCTTGGTCAATTCCATGCTCCTGCCCAGGGGCGCCTACGCCTGGGACGGCAGGACACTCAACCATGGCGGCCGTTCCGTGGCGCCTCCGCAGCTGGCGCGGGTGGTGTGGGCCATGCAGGAAATCTTCCCGGAGCTCAACGTCACCGGATGGACCGTGGTGCACGGCCCGGACGGAAACCTCCATGAACCGGTAATAGACCACCACCGGCGCCCGGCCGGCGCCCTGGAGACTGTCCAGATCGTGAACGCAGCGGGCATGGTGCGGGGCCTGAAGGATTTCCTTGCCTCCGGGCCCGCACCCAACACGGTGAACGTCCCGGTCCTGGCCAGGCTGCTGCGCGGCATGCACTGACGACGGTGGCTAGGATGGGGAGGTGTTCCGCATCCTTTTCCATGAACCAGAGATTCCCGGCAATACCGGCAACGCCATCCGCCTCGCCGCCATCACGGGCGCCGAACTGCACCTTGTGGAACCCCTTGGCTTCGACTTTTCCGACGCCAAGCTGCGCCGGGCCGGGCTGGACTACCACGACCTCGCCGTAGTTACGGTGCACAAGACCATCGAGGACGCCTGGCAGCACCTCCAGCCCGAGCGCGTCTACGCGTTCACCTCTGACGGCACCACCAGCTACACAGACATCACCTACGCCCCGGGCGACGTCCTGATGTTTGGCCGCGAATCCGTCGGACTGCCGGCCGAACTGAAGAACGATGCCCACGTGACCGCCACGGTGCGGCTGCCCATGTTGCCGGCCCTTCGTTCCCTCAACCTGGCCAATGCCGCCTCCATCGCCGTCTATGAGGCCTGGCGCCAGCAGGGATTCGCGGGCGCCCGGCTTTAGGATCCGGGCTCCGCATCACGGAAAATCTTCATTCGTCCTCCCATCCGCGCCCTGCCCTGCCCCGAATAGCTCCTGTAGGCATTCGAGCGGACCAGGACCAAGGAGCGGCAGGTGACACTACTGGAAGCAGGATCCAGGCCGGACAGCCGCAGCCGGCACGGCACTGCTGAGGATTCCCCGCCCGGAGACTTATGCTTGGACGTAATGGAAACTCCCAACGCGCCGAATTCCGAGGGCTCCGCCGCGGTGACTGACCCACCTGCTGACCTTAGCCAACGCCTCTCGGTCCTGCTGGCGGGCATCGCCCGGGGGGACCAGGCGTCGTTTGCCGAGTTTTACCAGCTGACGTCCCGGCGGGTCTTCGGCATGGCGCGCCGCGTCCTGATCGATCCCGAACTCAGCGAGGACACCACGCAGGAGGTCTTCCTCCAGGTCTGGCAGAACGCTGCGAAGTTCGATCCCCAGGCCGGCAGCCCGCTCTCCTGGCTGATGACTATCTCGCACCGGCGGGCCGTGGACAAGGTGCGCTCGTCGCAGTCCTCCACGGACAGGGAAGCGAAGTACGGTGCCAGCACGCAGGACATCGACCACGACACTGTTTCCGATGAAGTGGGCAGCCGGCTGGAAGCGGAGGCTGTTGTCCGCTGCCTGGGGACGCTGACGGAAACCCAGCAGGAGTCCGTGCGCCTGGCCTACTACGGCGGCCTTACTTACCGTGAGGTGGCCGAACGGCTGAATGCGGCAGTGCCCACTATCAAGTCCCGCATCCGCGACGGACTGATCCGATTGAAGACCTGTTTGGGGGTGAGTTGAGATGAACGGAATGGATGAAGGCCGCAACGGCCGGTCAAGTTCCTTTGGTGACACTGTGGCGATGGATCTTGCCGCAGGCCGTGCCGTGGACCTTGCCGAGCTCTACGCCCTTGACGCGGTCACGGAGCAGGAACGCGATGCCATCGACCGGTACATCTCCACCGCCCCTGAGCCGGAGCGGCTGGCCTTCCTTGCACGCGTCCGGCAGTCCCGGGAGGCGCTGGCCCGAACTTTCCGGGCCGAGGAGGAACCGCCGTCGGACCTGTTCGAACGGATCGTCGCCCAGCTTCCTGCCCAACTCCCCAGCCAGGACGGACCGGCAGCCGGCGACGCACCGGCGCCGCCCGGAATCACGCCACCGGCTCCCTCGCAGAGCACCCCTGCCGGCTCCGGTACACGGGATGAGCTGGCGCAGGCCCGCAAGCGCCGCGAGGAGCGGCGCGGGCCGTCCGGCACCCGGCGCTGGCTGGTGGGCGTGGCAGCAGCAGCGGCCATCGCGCTCGGCGGCGTGGGCGTGGGCGCCTACATGGCCGACCAGAACGATCCCGTCAACCAGGTGGCCAGGGCAAGCGACCTGCGCGAGGCGTCCGTGAACGTGGCCGGCGGCGGCAAGGCCACCCTGCTGATTTCAACATCCGAGGACGCTGCCGTAGTGAAGATGAGCGGCGTACCCGCTCCCCCTGCAGGCAAGGTCTACCAAATGTGGCTGATCCCCAAGGACGGTTCGGCTCCCGTGTCGCAGGGGCTGATGGACGAGCAGGCCCTCTCCAAGCCTGCCGTGGTCCAGGGCATCCATTCTGCCGCATCGCTGGGCATCACGGTTGAGCCGGCCGGCGGGTCCAAGGCCCCCACGCTGCCTACGGTCGCGGCGGCTCCGCTCGGAGCCTGAGGTTCGAGTCAAGGCAACAGGAAAGCGCCCCCGGTTCTTTATGGGAAGAACCGGGGGCGCTTTTCCGTCCTAGAAACCTGCGATCGTGTCAGGCCCGTTGACGGCCACCACGTGGAACGCTTCCGCACTGCGCCCTCCCGGCAGTCCTGCCCTGGCAGCATTGAGCTGCATTCCCCGGCGGACGGTGGCCTCCATCGCCGCGACGTCGGGGTGCTGGCTGACATGGACATGGATTGCGGCCAGCTTGGCGTCCACGTGGTCCGTGATGTCCACGAAGTGGTTTTCCCGTTCCCCGGGCCCCGCGTAGAGCCACAGCCACGGCAGCTTGTAGGCCTCGAGACCGGCGTCGGCCAGTTCCGGGTAGGCGAAGGGGTTTTCGAGTGCCGGATACACGGCCCGCGTCACCGCCTCCCCCACTGCCAGGTGGTCGGGGTGGCTCTTCTGGATCCGCTCCCAGTTGCGTTCCGGATGCATGGCAAGGACGACGTCGGGACGGATCTGGCGGATCAGCCGCACCACCTCCTTCATCACCTCGTGCGACGGCTCGAGGTATCCGTCCCGCTGGTGGAGGTAGTGGATGTCGGTGACGCCGACCAGCTTGGCGGCCCGGCGCTGTTCGGCGTCGCGCATGGCAATGATGTCCGCGCGGTGGGCAGGGTCGAAACCGCCCGCGTCGCCGTCGGTCATGATGCAGTAGCTGACCTGCACGCCGGCCGCCGTCCAGGCGGCGACGGTTCCGGCAGCGCCAAAGTCGATGTCGTCAGGATGGGCCGCAAAACAGAGCACCCGCCCAACCCGGTGCATATCCGGGTTGAACGGGCTCCCTGCCTGCCCCGAGGAGGCAGTCAACGAGTCAGCCCTTGCGCTTCTTGATCTCGGCGGCGGCCTGCGGCAGGACATCGAAGACGTCGCCGATGATGCCGAAGTCCGCAATCTCGAAGACCGGGGATTCGGCATCCTTGTTGACCGCAACGATGACCTTGGACGTCTGCATGCCGGCCTTCTGCTGGATGGCGCCGGAGATGCCCGCGGAAATGTACAGCTGCGGGGAAACGGTCTTGCCGGTCTGCCCCACCTGGGCGTCGTGGCTGATCCAGCCCGCGTCGGTGGCGGCGCGGGAGGCGCCGACAGCTGCTCCGAGGGCATCGGCCAGCTCTTCGACGGGACCGAAGTCTCCGTCCATGCCGCGTCCGCCGGCCACCACGATCCGGGCGTCGGTGAGGTCGGGCCGGCCGCTGGCCACCTTCTGCTGCCGCTCGGTGATGCGGGCCGCTGCGGCTACCGCGGGGACCTCCACCGAGGCAGTCCCGGGAGTTGTGGGGGCCGCCGCGGGCTCCGGGGTGACGTTGTTGGCCTTCAGGGTCACCACGGACACCGGGGTGGTGGCCTTGCAGGCGGTGTTGTAGGAACCGGCCAGCACCGATTTGTGCGCAGTGCCGTCCGCATCCACGGCCACGACGTCGGTGATGACGCCCGCGTTCAACCGGATGCCCACGCGGGCTGCGATCTCCTTGCCCTCGGGCGAGTTGTCAAGCAGGACAATGTTGGCGCCGGTGATTTCAGCGGCGGCGGCAACATAGGCCGCCTTGGGTGCCACCAGAAAATCGTCAAGGTCCTGGGCGGACGGGCGCAGGATGCCGGCCACGCCGTATTCGGCGAAGGTCGCAGCGACGCCGTCGGAGAGTTCGCCGTTCAGCGCCACTGTGCTCTCGCCCAGGGAGCGGGCCAGGGTCAGCAGTTCCAGGCTGCTCTTCTTGAGCGACGCGCCGGGGTTGTCGATGAATACGAGTACTTTTGCCATGTCGGTGTCCCTCTTAGAGCAGCTTCTGGGCGGCCAGGAAGTCAACCAGCTTGATGCCGGCGTCGCCCTCGTCGGTGATGATGGTCCCTGCGGTCCTGGGCGGCCGCTGTTCCGCGCTGGTCACGCTGGTCCAGGAACCGGCGAAGCCCACCTGCGCCGGCTGCACGCCGATATCGGCCAGGGACAGGGTGGTGATGCTCTTGCGCTTTGCGGCGATGATGCCCTTGAAGTTGGGGTACCGGGGGTCGTTGATCTGGTCCGTGACGGACACGACGGCGGGCAGCGGTGCCTCCACCGTTTCTGAGGACGTGTCGGCGTCACGGCGGGCCGTCAGGCGGCCGCCGTCCACCTGCAGCGTGGACGCGAAGGTGACCTGCGGCAGCCCAAGCCGCTCGGCCAGCTGCGCCGGCACAAGGGAGGTCTCACCGTCGGTTGAGGCCATGCCGGTAATGACCAGGTCCACGTCGCCCAGGTGGCGTACTGCTGCGGCGAGCGCAAGCGAAGTGGCGGCTGCGTCCGACCCTGCCAGGGCGTCATCCGTGAGGTGCACGCCTTCAGTGGCGCCCATCTGCAGTGACTTCTTGACGGCGTTGACGGCTCCGGCAGGTCCCATGCTGAGGGCGATGACCTGGTTGCCCGCCTTGCTTCCGCCGCGCGCCTCGGCCAGCTGCAGGGCTGCTTCAAGGGCGTATTCGTCAAGCTCGGACAGAATGCTTTCGTCGCGGTCCGTGGTGTTGCCCTCCCCGTTGAGGTGGCGGTCGAACTGGGCGTCCGGTACATGTTTGACCAGGACTACGATCTTCAATGTCTCTTCCACTGTGTTTACAGCAGCCTTCCATGCTTGTGGACAGCCAGCCGGGTGGGCATGGCCGCGGAATGCCCGGCAGGCGGGTAGCTCCTAGCTAACCATATCGGCGTGCCCCCGCGCCCTCTTCCGTTAACGCCTGTTTCAGGGCCGTTTACCGAACAGGGAATGACGACGGCGGCGCCCCCTTTGGTGGGGACGCCGCCGTCGTCATGGCCTGCGTGAGTGCTGTCCTGCCTTAGCTGGCCGCCGCGCCCAGCGTGACATCGAACGTCTGTTCGCTGCCGCCGCGCTGCACGGTGATCTTCACCTTGGATCCTGCCGGCTGTTCCCGGACCGCAGCGGTCAACTGGTTCGGCTCGCCGATGGTGAGGTCGTTGAACTTGGTGATGACGTCGCCCGCTTTGATGCCGGCCTTGCCCGCCGCGGAATTGGCATCGACGGTGGCGACGTCGGCGCCAACGGAGAACTCGGAGGCCGCGCCCGAGGTGGTCTTGGCCTTGACGCTGACGCCAAGCTGCCCATGGGAGGCCTTGCCGCTGTCGATGATCTCCTGTGCCACGCGCTTGGCATTGTTGATCGGGATGCTGAACCCGACGCCGATATTGCCGCTCTGCGAAGTGGAGGTGCCTGAGCCGGCGGACGCGATGGCCACGTTCACGCCGATGATCTCGCCTTTGCTGTTCACCAGGGCGCCGCCGGAGTTACCGGGATTGATGGCCGCGTCCGTCTGGATCACGTTGATGGCGATGGAACCCTCACTGGAGTTCTGCTGGCTCTGTCCGCCACCCGGAGGGGCGAACTGGAACCCCTGGTCGCCGCCCTGGCTGTTGTCACCGCCCTTGGGCGCTGCCGACGATGCCACGCTGATGGTCCGGTTGAGGGTGGACACGATGCCGTCCGTGACGGTTCCGGTCAGGCCCAGCGGGGAACCGATGGCGATGGCAGTATCCCCCACGTTCAACTTGGACGAGTCACCAAGGGTGGCAGGGGTGAGGCCGGAGGTGTCGTCCACCTTGATGACGGCGAGGTCGGACAGGGGGTCGGTACCCACGAGCTTTGCCGGCAGGACCTTCCCGTCGCTGGTCCGGATCTCAAGGGTGGCGTTGGCGGTCTGGCCGTCCAGGGTCACCACGTGGGTGTTGGTCAGGATGTGCCCCTGGTCATCAAGGACAATGCCGGAGCCGGTGCCGCCGGAGCTGCCGCTGGTGGCGCTGATGGTGACCACGCTGGGCGAGGCCTTCACCGCCGCTGCGGTAATGGCATTGACGTCGTCCTTGTTGTTGACGATGACCGTACCGGGCTGGCTGTTGCTGCCAACGGTCGACGTGCTGGAAGCGTTATGTCCGGAGAGCTCGCCTGCGCCGACCGTCGCCACTCCGCCGCCCACCAGGCCTGCTGCGAGGATGCTGGCCACAAGGGTGCCGATGCCGAACGTCGCCTTCCGGCGCGGGGCATCCTTGGGGTTGGGGGCCAGGCCAACGCTCCCATTAGGCGCGCCATGGCCGCTACCATGCATGGGCTGGCCATTCTGGTGGTGCTGCTGGCCGTAGTATCCGGGCTGACCGTCCTGGTGCTGCTGGCCATAGTTTGCGGACTGTCCGTAAAACGGCTGCCGCTGCGGGTAGACGGGGCGTGGTGCGCCGGGCAATTCCTGGGTGTGGTGGTCACCAGCCTGCGGCCGGTCCAGCCGTTCCGTGTTGTTCTGTGGGTTGGGGTGGTTGTGGGAGGCCTGGTTGCCTTGAGGGGTGCCGGATCCGCCCGCGTTCCCATACTGAGTTTCCGACTGGCGGTCTCCAGGCTGTTCCGCGCCCTGCTGGTGCCACGGGTTCCGGCTCTGCGCGCCGTTGTCCTCAGGGACCGGTCCTGGGGTTTGATTCTCAGTCATGGGACTTCCTTTCATCCTCGTCTGCCATTAACTATGAACCGTTCCGCTGGAACAAGCTCGGATGTTTGCTGAGAGCTTCCTGAACGCTTGGAGCAAGGCTGTTTGGTCGAAAGGCGTTTCGCTGGAGGCATATTCGGTCGCATGGACTGCCTGTGGGGTGCACCATAGAATCAAGATGAAATGCCACAGCGACCTGCGGCTTCACACCAAGCGTGGGGGCGCTGCTGGATTCGACGACTGATTCGTCCCGAATCGGTGTCAGGCGTGCTGAAGGGTTGCACATGCGGTCAAAGTTCAAACGTATCCTCGCCGTGATCGGCTTTGCCGGGCTGCTGGCGGTACCCGCCGGCGCCGCATGGGCCGAAGACCCGGTCACCATCCCCTCCGGGACCAACATCGTTGACGACGCCAACGTGCTGGGCAGCCGGAAGGGCGAAGTCCAGGATGCCATCCAGAAGCTGTTGAAGGACCACAAGTACAACCTGTACGTGGTCACGGTGAAGTCGTTCGACAACCCCTCTGACCCGACTGCCTGGAGCCAGGCCGTGGCAAAGGCAAAAGGCATGGGCAAGGCCGATGTCATCCTTGCCATCGCCACCGACCAGGGTAAGTACTACTTCTCCCCCAACTCGGCCAGCGCCATTTACTCCAAGCGGAGCAACATCACCCAGAACGCGGTAGTCGCCAACCTCGCCGGCGGCAAGAAGGACTATGCCCAGGCCGCCATCGACACCGCATCCGCAGTCGGCGACGCTGCCGGCGGCGGCAGCGGCAACGTCTCGTCCGGGAGCGGAGCCGGTGCCGGTGTCCTGGTAGGCGCAGGCGTGGTGGTGGCCGGTGGCGGGGCCTACCTGTACTACCGGAACCGCCGGAAGAAGGCCGCCGGCCAGGCGGCCTCCAGCGGAAGCTACGGTCCCCAGGGGGCCGAACTGGACCCGCTGGCTTCGCTAAGCGTTGAGGAACTTCGGCGCAAGAGCGGTTCGCTGCTCATCGAGGCGGACGACGCCATCAAGTCCAGTGAGCAGGAACTCGGCTTCGCCCAGGCCCAGTACGGGGATGCCGCCGTCGGAAACTTCACCAAGGCCCTGGCGGAAGCGAAGGCCCACATGACGGAGTCTTTCAAGCTGCAGCAGCAGCTCGATGACCACATTCCGGATACCGAGGAACAGCAGCGGACCTGGCTGGGCGAGATCATCCGCCGCTCCGAGGCCGCCCTGGAATCGCTCCAGGAGCAAAAGGCTGACTTTGACTCGCTGCGTGAGTTGGAGAAGAACGCTCCGCAGGCCCTCGCGGCCGTCAACGCCGGAGCCCGCGAAGCGGACGCCAAGATCTCCAGCGCCGAACAGTCCCTGGCGGCCATGCGGTCCAAGTATGCTGACAGCGCCCTGGTGCAGGTCTCGGACAATATCGTCCAGGCCAAGGAACGCCTGGCCTTTGTCCAGAACGCATCCCAAACCGCGCAGCAAAAGCTCGGTGAAGGCGAAAGCAGCCTGGCCGCGGTGGCGGTACGTGCGGCCGAGGAAAGCCTGCACCAGACCAACGTGCTCCTGGACGCCATCTCCAAGGTTGCCGGCAACCTCGACCAAGCCCGCAACGGGCTCGAGGCCGCAGTTGTGGACACGTCCCAGGACCTGGCGCAGGCAAAGGCCATGATCCAGTCGGGCGCCCATGCGGAACTTGCAGGACCGGTAGCCGCGGTGGAGGCAGCGCTCGCGCAGGTGAAGACGGAGATCCAGGGCGGGAAGATCGATCCCATCGCCACCCTTCAACGGGTAGAGACGGCCCACCAGTCCCTGGACCAGGCGCTGACCGGCATCCGGGACCAACAGGAGCAGGCACGGCGCGCCCAGGCGTCACTGCAGCAGACCATCATGTCGGCGCAGGCCCAGATCAGCGCCACCTCCGACTACATCACCGCCCGCCGCGGCGGTGTGGGAACCGAGGCGCGCACCCGGCTGGCGGAGTCCCAGCGGAACCTCGACTACGCGCTGTCCATCGCACGGACCGATCCGGTCACCGCGCTTACCTATGCGCAGCAGGCCCACGCCCTGGCGGCACAGGCTGCACAACTGGCACAGGCCGATGTGGAGCACTTCGACGGCTATGCGAACCAGGGCTTCGGGCGCGGCGGCATGTTCGGCGGCGGAGGCGGCGGCGGACTGGGCGGTGCCATCCTGGGCGGAATCCTGATCAACTCCATCCTCAACGGCGGCCACGGGGGCTGGGGCGGCGGCGGGGGCTGGGGCGGCGACGGCGGAGGCGGCTGGGGCGGAGACTCCGGCGGCTTCGGCGGCGGAGACTTTGGCGGCGGCGATTTCGGCGGCGGAGACTCCGGCAGTTTCTAAGACTTCCGCCGGATACACCGGAAGATCCCGGCGGGCGGACAGACGAAGTACACCACTGTGCACCGGTTCCAGTGGTCAACAAAGAGCAGGACGAAAGGCAAACACCATGGTTAAGCAGTCCATTTTCGGCCGGATCGCGCAGCTGGCAAAGGCGAACATCAACTCTTTGCTGGACAACGCCGAGGACCCGCAGAAGATGCTGGACCAGATGGTCCGCGACTACACCAACAACATCGCCGAAGCCGAGTCCGCCGTGGCGCAGACCATCGGCAACCTCCGCATGCTGGAAGACGACTACAACGAGGACGTCAAGAACGCCCGCGACTGGGGAAACAAGGCGCTTGCCGCCTCCCGCAAGGCCGACGAGTTCCGCGCGGCCGGCGACGTAGCCGACGCCGAGAAGTTCGACAACCTGGCAAAGGTGGCCCTGCAGCGGCAGATGGCCGCCGAAAGCGAAGCCAAGGGCGCAGAGCCGAGCATTGCCTCCCAGCGCGAGGTAGTGGACAAGCTGAAAACCGGCCTTGACCAGATGAAGAACAAGCTCAACCAGCTGACCAGCAAGCGCAACGAGCTTGTTGCCCGGTCCAAGACCGCAGCCGCACAGACCCAGGTGCACGACGCCATCAAGAGCATCGACATCATGGACCCCACCAGCGAAGTGGGCCGCTTCGAGGAGAAGATCCGCCGCGAAGAGGCCAAGGTCCGCGGCCAGCAGGAGCTTGCAGCCTCCAGCCTGGACGCCCAGTTCAACCAGCTGGAGGACCTGGGTGAGCAGACCGAGATCGAAGCCCGCCTGGCGGCGCTCAAGGCCGGCGGCAATTCCAAGCCTGCCCTGGGTGCAGCAAGCCCGGCGTCGTCAGAATCAACGGTCGACGAGGCAGACTTCGACAAGCTGTAAAGGCCCGGCGATACGTCGCCAAGTGATACACGGCTATGGCCGGGACCGCGGTCCCGGCCATAGTTGTGTCCGCTGTGTGTAGCGTGGTGCCATGGCTTCTTCCGAAGGTACGTCCCTGGTCTGGTTGCGCGATGATTTGCGGTTGGACGATAACCCCGCGCTGTCGGAAGCGGCCGGCCGCGGCTTGCCGCTCACTGTCGTTTACATCCTCGATGAGGAGTCCCACGGCGTGCGGCCCCTCGGTGGCGCCGCCCGGTGGTGGCTGCACCATTCCCTGGCCGCACTCTCCGCGGACCTCGAAAGCCGGGGATCGCGCCTGGTACTTCGCCGTGGCCCTGCCGGAGAGACAATCAGGACGCTTGCCATCCAGACGAAGGCAAGCCACCTCTTCTGGAACCGCCGGTACGGGCAGCCGGAACGGACCATCGACGCCGACCTCAAGGAGTGGGCAGGCGGCAACGGGATTCAGGCGTCCAGCTACCAGGCGAACCTCCTCTTCGAGCCCTGGACTGTCAAGACCGGGGCGGGCGGACCCTACAAGGTCTATTCGCCGTTCTGGCGGGCCTGCCTCGCGTCACAGGACGTCCGGGACCCCTTCGAGGCGCCGGACACCCTGCCGGAGCCTGGACCGTCGGGACGCGGCCTCCCTGCCAGCGACACGCTCAGCAGCTGGACCCTCCTGCCCTCCTCCCCCGACTGGAGCAGCGGCCTGGCTGACACGTGGCAGCCCGGCGAGACGGGTGCACAGCAGCGCTTGGAAGACTTCCTGGGCGGGCCCATCGAGGACTACGGAACGGGCAGGAACCTGCCCGGCACCGAAGGCACCAGCCGGCTGTCACCGCACCTTCGGTTCGGGGAGATCAGCCCGTTCCGCGTTTGGCGGGAGATCCGGCGCCGGCATCCGCACAAAGTCCCTTCCGACGTCGGTACCTACCGGGCCGAACTGGGCTGGCGGGAATTCAACTGGCACCTGCTCTACCACAACCCGGATTTAGCCACCCGCAACTTCCGGCCGGCCTTCGATAACTTCCAGTGGGCCCCCACCAGCCGTGAAGAGCTTGCCGCCTGGCAGCAGGGCAACACGGGCTACCCGCTGGTGGATGCCGGGATGCGGCAGTTGTGGCAGACAGGCTGGATGCACAACCGGGTGCGGATGGCCGCCGCATCGTTCCTGGTCAAGAACCTCCTCACCGATTGGCGAATCGGGGAAGCATGGTTCTGGGACACGCTGGTGGATGCGGACGCCGCCAACAACCCCGCCAACTGGCAGTGGGTGGCAGGGTCCGGGGCGGACGCCTCGCCCTACTACCGGATCTTCAATCCCGTCACGCAGAGCAAGAAATTCGACGCCGGCGGCAGCTACCTGCGGACCTTCATTCCGGAGCTCCGGGACGTCGAGGGCAAGGGCATCCACGAGCCGTGGACGGTTGGAGCGGAAGGCTATCCCAAGCCGCTCGTGGACCTGCCCGAATCGCGGGAGCGCGCCCTGGACGCCTACCAGAAGATCAAAAGCGCCTGACCAAGTCCGGGCAGCGCCGCAGCAGTCAGCGGCTGACCTTGCCCATCAGTGAGGCGATGGGCCGCAGGAAGATGGGGCGGGCAAGGAACCAGGCGGCCACCATGACGGCGACGGAAGCCAGGAACACCCAGAAGCCGAACCAGCCGTCGCCGTCGCTCCCTCCGTACATGTGGTTCAGGTTCCGCAGCGCGCCGGTGGTAAGCACCAGGAAGACGTGGACCACGATGAACGCCACGAAGTAGATCATCACCGGGAAGTGGACGGCACGGGCCCATTCGATGGGAAACGCCTTGTTCAGGCTGGCTGCCTTCTTGGGCCAGGCGCCGGACATCCGCAGGCCCGTGATGAACGCCAGCGGTGCCGCGATGAAAACGGTCACGAAGTAGGCCAGCAGCTGCAGCGCGTTGTAATTGATCCAGCCGTCCTCAGTGGGCCAGTCCAGGGAGGCGTACTGCAGTGCGGCCGAGAGCGCGTTGGGGAAAATGTCCCAGCTGGTGGGGACGATGCGCATCCACTGCCCGGTGGCGAACAGCAGGACGGCGAAAATGACCCCGTTCAGGATCCAGAGGGCATCCAATGTCAGGTGGAACCAGAGCTCAAGGCTGATCTTGGTGGGCGCGTTCCTGGTGCGGATCAAACCCTTGTTGTTCCTGGTCCAGTGGCCGCTGGGCCGCGTGGTGGTCCGTACCTGCCAGCCGGTACGGATGATCAGGAGCAGGAAGAAAGCGTTGAGGAAGTGCTGCCACGCCAGCCAGGCGGGGAATCCCACGGGGGCGTTGTCCGGCAGTTTCGACTGGCCCGGGTAGTCGGCGACGAAGGAAGCCACCGCCGGAAGCCCCATGAGCAGCTTGGCGATCAGCACCACCAGGACCACGGCCACGAGGACGGCGGGGACCATCCAGTAAAGCCGGGACCGCTTGCCCGTCGCGGCGCCGGGCTTCTTCGTGGGTGTGGCCATCGAACAACATACCTCTCAGGAAGGACAGGGGCTGCCCGCAGATCGCGGGGCCCTTCGAAAGAGAATACTAGGAACTGGGCGCATCCAAGGAAACGGAAAACCCCGGCCGGCGTAACTGCCGGTCGGGGCCTTCATAAGTTGCGGGGACAGGATTTGAACCTGTGACCTCTGGGTTATGAGCCCAGCGAGCTACCGAACTGCTCCACCCCGCGTCGCTTGATCAACACTACCCTACTTTTGCCGGCGCCCCGACCACGCAGGCCCTAGGACCCGTCCCTGGCCACGCAGCGTGGTCTCGTCAGGTGCAGCTGTGGCAAAGTTCGACGGCGGTGCTGCCGCGGCCGCCGGTGCCGGGCAAAGCAAAAGGCCCGGACACTGTTTCCAGTGTCCGGGCCTTTCCCAGTTGCGGGGACAGGATTTGAACCTGTGACCTCTGGGTTATGAGCCCAGCGAGCTACCGAACTGCTCCACCCCGCGTCGCAAGAACTACTTTACCGGGAGGTGAACCCAAGGCCAAATCGGAGCGGCGTGACGTCCGTTACGCCAGCCCGGCACCCGCTCCCCCAAGGGTTCGAATGCCGGGCTGCCGCCGTCGTACTACCGCCCTGCCGAGGCGGACGGTGAAGGCGTGGCCGAAGGCGAGGCGGAAGCTGCGGGGGCCGGGTTTGCCTCCGGAGCAGTCGCCGGGATCTTGGCCTCGGCGTCCATGGCCTTCTTCAGCGCCGCCGCAACCTTCTTCTGTGCGTCACCGTAGGCAGCGAAGTCGCCCGCCGCAAGCGCGGTCTGGCCGGCCTGGATGGCCGAGTTCGCCTCGTCCAGTGCCGCCTTCAGCTGGGCCTTCGCATCCGCCTCGGCCGGCGTGGCGGGCGCGGGACCGGTCGGCGTCTGGCCGTTGTTGGCGGAGTCGCCTGCGGCCGCCCCGGAATCCCCGCCGAAGAGCTGCTTGAGCGCGGCGTCCAGGGTGGGCGCGAAGCCCACCTTGTCTCCAAAGGCCACCAGGACGCGCTGCAGCGTTGGGTAGGACGTCTCACCTGTCGACTTGAGGTAGACCGGCTGGACGTAGAGGATGCCGCCGCCCACGGGCAGGGTAAGCAGGTTGCCGTTCAGTACGTCCGATGCGCCCTGCCGCAGCAGGTTGAGCGCCTGGGACACCGTGGGATCTGAGTTGAACTTGTTCTGCGCCTGCCCGGGACCGGGAACCTGAGTCTCCGGCGGGATCTGCAGCAACCGCAGCTTGCCGTAGCCGTCCGCCTTCACGCCGGGCTGGTTTCCTGCATCCGAGTCGGCGGCGAGGAAGCCGTACAGGACGTTGCGGGCATTACCGTTGACGATCTGCGGGATGAACGAAGACGTCAGCTGGAAGGCAGGCTTCTGCTGGTCCGGCATCTGCAGCGACATGTAGAACGGCGGCTGCTTCACGTCGGTGCTCACGGTGGGATCGGCAGGCGTACTCCACGCGTCGTTGTTCTTGTAGAAGCTGATGGGATCCGTCACGTGGTACTGCCCCAGCAGTTCGCGCTGGACCTTGAACAGGTCCTCCGGGTACCGGACGTGGCTCATCAGGGCGCCGGACATCTCTGAATACGGCTTCAGCGTTGACGGGAAGACCTTCTGCCAGGCCTTCAGGACAGGGTCCGTGTCGTCCCAGGCATAGAGGGTGACCGAACCGTCATAGGCGTCCACCGTTGCCTTCACCGAGTTGCGGATGTAGTTCACGGTGCTGTTGGGCAGGGCCACGGCACGGCCGGAACTCGTCTGCGAATCAGCGGTGGCATCCGAAAGTGACTTCTGCTGTGAGTACGGGAAGTACTGGCTGGTGGTGTAGCCGTCCACGATCCACTTGACCCGGCCGTCCACCACCGCCGGATACGCGCCTCCGTCAACCGTCAGGTAGGGGGCCACCTTCTGGACCCGTTCGCGCGGGCTGCGGTCATAGAGGATCTGGGACTGCGGGTTCACGCCGTCCGACAGCAGCAGGTCCGAGGACTGGAACTTGATGGCGTACAGGATCTTGTTGAAGAACGACCCAACGTTCGGTCCGCCGTTGCCCTTGAAGGTGTACTGGGTCTCCCCCTCCCCTTCCTTGCCGGAGGGCCGGTCCTGCTCGCGCGGAGTGGCACCGTCGGGGGCGCCCACGATGGAGTATTCGGGTGAGGACTCGCCGAAGTAGATCCTGGGTTCGTAGGTGCTGTCGTTACCCAGCACGCCGGTTGACGGAATGCCGGACTGCAGGAATTCAGGTTTGCCATCAGCCGTGAACTTGTTGCCCTTGGCGGCCACCACCCCGTAGCCGTGGGTGTACACCACGTGCTGGTTAAGCCAGCCCTGCTGGTTGGTCTGCACGTTCGTGGGGTTCAGTTCCCGCACCGCGATCACGGTGTCCTGGATCTTGCCGTCCACCTCGTAACGGTCCACATTAAGGGCCTTGGGGAACTGGTAATACGGACGGTACTGTTCCAGCTGCGCAAAAGCGTCCGAAATCAGGTTCGGGTCCAGGAGGCGGATGTTGGCCGTGGTCTGGGCATCCGGGGCCAGGGCGCCGGTGTTGGCCGTATTGGTGGCGTCGTACCGGGTTTCCTGAATGCCGTCCAAGCCATAGGCCTTGCGCGTGTTCTCGATGTTGCGCTTGATGTACTCGCTTTCCAGCGTCTGCTCGGACGGGCGGACCTGGAACTGCTGGATGACCCACGGATAGACACCGCCGGCCAGGATGGACGTGATGATCAGCATGGCCGTGCCGATCACCGGCAGGCGCCAGCGGCCGATTACGGCAGCCACGATGAACAGGATGGCCACCAGCACGGCGGCCACGGCGAGGATGGCCTTGGTGGGGATGACGGCGTTCACATCCGTGTAGAGGGCACCGGCCCAGCGGCCGCCGTTGCTCTGCACCGAAGAGTAGCGGTCCAGCCAGAAGTTGACACCCAGGAGCACCAGGAACGCGGCGCCCGTGACGGCGATGTGGATCTGGGCGGCGCGGCTGGTGAACACGCCGCGCTCCATCAGCCGGATGCTGCCGTAGAGATAGTGGGTGAGGATGCCGGCGATGCCCGCAATCACCACCACGCTGATCAGGAATCCGGTCACAAACCCAAGGAACGGCAGGGTCATCAGGTAGAAGCTGATGTCCATGTTGAACTGCGGATCGGCCTGGCCGAAGCCCACCTGGTTGAAGAACAGCAGGACTTTCTGCCACTGGCTGGCGGCTGCGCTGCCGGCAAACAAACCGAAGAGGACCGGCAGGCCAACCATGACGATCCTGCGGACAGGCTCCAGCTGTGCCTGGTACCGGTTGAGGTTGTCCCGGACCTCCGAGTCAGGCGCGTAAACGGGCCTGGAGTTGTAGGCAATGCGGATCGAGAAGAAGACGGCAGCGAACATGATGCCGAAGCCGGCCACGAATGTCGCGATCTTTGCTAGGTTCTCGGTGATGAAGACTTCGACAAAGCCCAGCTGCCGGTACCAGAGGACGTCGGTCCAGACGTTGGCGAAGAATATGAACCCCACCACCACCAGGGCGACGACGATCAAGGTGGGCGTCAGGGCGCCGCGTCGTGAAGGGGGCCTGCCTGTGGACATGGTGCTGGCGGGACGGGACAAACTGGGTACCTCATAGCTGGTCGTCGAGATTCGAAGCGTGCGAGCGACGTACGGTACCGGTCAAACGGCTGGTTTCGTCCGTCATCTGTGCCACGAGTGGCGGTGGAGCTTAGTTCCTGTCGAGTCTAGTTGGGCCCAGTCTAGTGCTGGCGCCGGTGCTATTTGCCGGTGCACGCCGGAAGCGCGGAGGTGTCCTGTCCGCTTCCTGCCAGCTCCACTGCGTGCCGGGCCTCGGCCAGATTCTGCACCCGGACCACCTGGAGGCCGTCAGGGACGTGGCCGGCAACCTCGTCACAGTTCCCGGCAGGCGCCAGGAAGAGGGTGGCCCCGGCGGAGCGCGCACCCCGCATCTTCTGGCCGATACCGCCAATAGGCCCCACCGCTCCGTCCGGGGAGATGGTGCCTGTGCCGGCGATGTGCTTGCCGCCCGTGAGGTCGCCCGGCGTGACGGTGTCGATAATGCCCAGCGAGAACATGAGTCCCGCGCTGGGCCCGCCCACCTTGTCCAGCGAGATCTGCACCTGGAAGGGGAAAGTGAAGAGATATTTCAGCATGACACCGAGGATGAAGCGGCCCTGGCCATTGTCCTTGGGCGTGATCTGGACCGTGACGGGCTGGCCTGCCCGCTCAACTGTCACCGTTGCCGGCGCCCCCTTGCCCACGGCCAGTTCATCCTGGATAACGGACAGTGAGGTGATGTCCTTGCCGTTGATGGCCTTGAGGATGTCGCCCTGCTGGATCTTGCCTGCGGACGCCGAGTCCTTGGACAGGTCCGCGGCCTGGAGCTGCTGGCCGAACGGGATCTTGAGTTCATTCAGTGCGGAGGCCACAGCGTTCTCCTGCGACGTGGCCATGGCCACCGCGCTCTGTTCCTGGGCCTCCTCCTTGGTGGTGCCGGTGGGATAGATCAACTCCACCGGGTACACGGCCTTGGAGCCGTCCAGCCAGGCGGAGAAGGCGTCGAGGATGCTGACGGAGCCCGTGGGGCCGCCATCAACGTACACGGTGGTCAGATCGAGGCTCCCGGCAGCGGGATAGGTTTCATGGCCGCTGACATTAATCACCGGATGGCCCTGGCTCTCCCCCAGGGTGTTATAGGTGGGCCCGGGAGACTCGATGACATAGGGCACCGGAACTGTACCCACGGCAATCCCCAACCCCAACGCCGCCAGCCCGGCAACCATCATGGTGGAAAGCCGCCTGCCGGGGCGGCCGCCGTCGTAATCCCTGGAGCCACCTCCCGCGCCTTCGGTGCCGCTTCCACCGGTGCTTTCCGGTGGACCGCCCGCACCCTCAGGCACGGAAGTGGAGAAGGGGGAAACGTCGGGAACGTGGTCCTCGGAGGGGTGTCCGCCACGGGTTGTAGTCACCCCCCAACACTACGCGGTGACGGCGCGCCGGGGGCGCTTTGCCTAGAGCGAACGACGGCGGCGGACGGCAGACAGCCGACCCCCGCCGGGGTACCGTGAAGGTTGATCAACAGTCACACCATCGATCGGCGGGACCATGACCTCCAACCCACTCAATCCGTCCAACGGCGACGACAATCCGAAGGATCCGTTGACCGAAATGCTGCAGAACCTGATGGGCGGCAAGGGGATGGAAAACTTCGACCCCGCCGAACTCGCCAAGGCCGCCGGCCTCCCGGACGACCCCAACCTGCTGGCACAGATGTTCTCCCAGGTGCAGGCGATGATGAGCGCCCCGTCCGAGGGCCCCGTCAACTGGACCCTGGCCCACGACAATGCCCGGCGCGTTGCCGCAAGCAACTCTGATCCGTCCGTCACTGCCCAGCAGTCGCGGGACGTGGACGAAGCCCTCCGCCTCGCCGAGCTGTGGCTGGACCCCGTCACCGACCTGCCCTCAACCGGCCTGATCGGCAAAGCCTGGTCGCGCGCCGAATGGGTGGAGGCCACGCTGGGGACCTGGAAGCGGCTGACTGAGCCCGTGGCCAACAGCATCGCCAACGCCCTGTCCTCCGCCATGACCGAGCAGATGCCCGAGGAAATGAAAGCCATGATGGGCGGGGCCTCGTCCATGCTGCAGAACATGGGCGGCGCGATCTTCGGCATGCAGCTGGGGCAGGCCATCGGCGCCCTTTCCCAGGACGTGGTGAGCTCCACCGACATCGGTGTTCCGCTCGCCGACCTCGAAATGGCGCTCCTGCCCACAAATGTTGCCGCGTTCGGTGCTGGCCTGTCCCTGCCCGAAAACGACATCCGGCTGTTCCTTGCCGTGCGGGAAGCCGCGCACGCCCGCCTCTTTGTGCAGGTCCCGTGGCTGCGCGGCCACCTGCTGGGCGCCATTGAGGCATACGCCCGGGGCATCCACATCGACACCTCACGCATCGAAGAGCTTGCCCGCGACCTCGACCCAAGCAACCCCGAGGGCATCCAGGAAGCCCTGTCCCAGGGTGTCTTCATGCCGCAGCGGACCCCCGCCCAGGAACAGGCCCTGGAGAAGCTCGAGACGGCGCTGGCCCTGGTGGAAGGCTGGGTGGATGAACTCACCGCTGCTGCCACCGAAAAGGTCCTGCCGTCCGCGGGCGCGCTGCGCGAAACAGTGCGGCGGCGGCGGGCAACCGGCGGCCCGGCCGAACACGCCTTTGCTTCCCTGGTGGGACTCGAGTTGCGGCCGCGCAGGCTCCGTGACGCCGCCACCCTGTGGGCCACCCTGAAGGAAGAGCGCGGCATCGAAGGCCGTGACGCCATCTGGCACCACCCCGACCTGCTGCCCACCGCCGAGGACCTGGATGACCCGAAGGGCTTCAGCTCACGCCGCAAGCTCGCCGAAGCCAGCGACAGCGAAGTGGATGATGCCCTGCAGAAGCTGCTCAGCGGCGGATTCGAGAACACTGCCGAAGCTGACACCTCCGAGGGTGGGGACGGGGACGCCGGGGGCAAGGACTCCCGGGGCAAGGACGACGACGGCGGAACCGACCAGCCAAGGGGCTGACACTTAGCCGGCGGGCCAGGATTTCCTGGCCCGCCGAAGTTGTTTAACCCGCCGGGACAAAGGTCGGATTATCCGGGAAGGCTCTAGTCCGCGTCTCCGAACCAGTCGCCGGGCAGCTGCCCTGTGCCTGCCTGGCTTCCTCCCGCATCACCTTGGTCCAGGCCCGGCGGTTGCAGGCCGCGTGACGTGGCATACGAGACGCCCTCGAGGAACGCCTTGGCCCGCTGGGTTTCGGGATACGCCTCCAGCAGCTTCCAGAACGCCGCGTTGTGCGAGGCCACCAGGAGGTGGGCCAGTTCGTGGAGCAGGACGTAGTCGATGACCCACTGCGGCATTGGCCGCAGCTTGTCCGACAGGCGGATGGTTCCGTCGGCAGGGGTGGCGGACCCCCACCGGGAGTTCTGGTTGCCCACCCAGCGGACGGATGCGGGACGTGACCGGCCGCCAAGATACTGGGCGGACAGCTGTGCCGCATGGGCTGCAAGGGCTTCATCGGTGGCAGGACGCCGCCGGCCGGAGGCGGCGCGCCGCTCCCCCTGTTTCTGCAGTTTGGCCAGCATGCGCTGAACCCACTCCCGCTCCTGCGCAGCAGTGAAACGGGCCGGGATGGCAACCACCGCCGTCCCGTCCTCCCAGAACGCCGCAACCGTGCGCGTACGCCGGGCAGACCGCCGCACCTCCACGGGAGAACCGTCGGCAGTGGCCAAGGCCGCTGGCTGGGGTGCTGGAGGCCGGGACGGGGCCTGCCGGGGGCTGCTGTTGGGATTGCGCCTCACAGGACGGAGCTTTCGGCCAGGACCCGGAGGACGTCTTCCCCGTACCTTTCCAGCTTGGAGGGACCCACGCCGGCGAGCCCCGACAGTTCCTCCAGTGACGCCGGCCGGGCCTCGGCAATGGCCGTGAGGGTGGCATCGGTGAACACCACGAACGCCGGAACGTCCGCGGCCTGCGCCACGTCCCTCCGCCAGCTGCGGAGAGCGTCGAAGGTCTGTTCCTCGTACGTGGGCGGGCACGCGTTGCAGCGGCCCACCTTCCGTTCCGCTCCGGTGGCAAGCATGCTCCCACAGACCCGGCAGACTGCGGGGGCGGCGGCCTTGCGGCGGGGTACCGTTCCCTTCCCCCGGGTGCTTGAACTTGCAACGGAGTCAGGCCGCAGGCCGTCGAGGAAACGGGACGGCTTGCGGTTGGCCCGGCCCCCGGGAGTCCTTGCCGTGCTCCATGAGAGGGACAGGTGTTCGCGGGCACGGGTGATGCCGACGTACAACAGGCGCCGCTCTTCATCCACCGATTCGGGTGAATCGGCAAAGGAGATGGGCATCAGCCCTTCGCTGAGGCCCACCAGGAAGACGGCATCCCATTCCAGGCCCTTGGCGGCGTGGAGGGAGGCGAGCGTGACGCCCTGCACGGTGGGCGCGTGCTGGGCGAGCGAGCGTTCCTGGAGTTCGTTGACGAAGTCCGCCAGGCCGAACTGGGCTCCGCGGTTCTGCACGAGCTCATCGGCCAGCGCCACCAGGGCCGCCAGCGATTCCCAACGTTCACGCAGGGCCCCGCCACTGTGCGGCGCGGATTCGGTGTAGCCCAGGGAGGAAACGATGTCGCGCACCAGCTGCCCGAGGGGTTCGGGGGTATCGGTTTCGGACACAGCCCTGGTGGCCGCGCGCAGCTGGAGGATTGCGTCCCGGACCTCCTTGCGGGCGAAGAAGCGTTCACCGCCGCGAAGCTGGTAGCCGATGCCCGCCGCTGCCAGTGCCTGCTCGTACGCCTCAGACTGCCCGTTGGTGCGGAAAAGGACAGCAACTTGGCTGGCCGGAGTGCCGGCGCCGAGCAATGCCTTGATCTTCTGCGCCACTGTGGCAGCTTCTGCTTCGTCATCCGTGCACTCGGTGAACCGCGGCGCAGGCCCGGCAGGGCGCTGGGCCACGAGCTGCAGGGGTGTGGCCCAGGCTGCATCGGCGGTTGGCCCTCCACTGGGGCGGCCGGCCAGCAGGTCATTGGCCAGCTTCACCACCTGCGGCGTTGAACGGTAGTCCCGGATGAGCTTGACGACGTTGGCCTGCGGATAGCGGGCTTTGAAGTCCAGGAGGTGCCGGGGCGATGCTCCGGTGAAGGAGTAGATGGTCTGGCTGGCGTCGCCCACCACGCAGAGTTCGTCCCGGCCACCGAGCCAGAGCTCCAGGAGCCGCTGCTGCAGCGGTGACACGTCCTGGTATTCGTCCACCACGAAATGCCGGTACTGTTCGCGAACGGTGGCAGCTACCCTTTCGTCCTCCTGCAGGATGCCCACCGTGATGAGCAGGACGTCCTCGAAGTCAATCACGTTGCGGTCGGTCTTAACGTCCTCATAGGCCTGGAAGACACGCGCCACCGCGGTGAGGTCGAACCCGCCGGGCGCGCCCCTCCCCCGGGCGTTTTCCAGGTAGTTGGCAGGTGTCAGCATTGATACCTTGGCCCACTCGATTTCCGAAGCAAGGTCGCGGATGGACGCCCGGTCGGTGCTGAGCCTGAGCCGGCGGGCAGCCTCCGCAAGCAGCTGGGCCTTGTGGTCCAGCAGGTTGGGCAGCGTCCCGCCTACAGCCTGTGGCCAAAAGAACTGCAACTGGCGCAGGGCGGCAGCGTGGAAGGTCCGTGCCTGCACATTTCCCGCGCCGAGGTCCCGCAGGCGGCTGCGCATCTCGGCGGCGGCGCGGGCAGTGAAGGTGACTGCGAGGAGGCGCTGCGGCGTGTATACCCCGGAGTGCACACCGTAGGCGATGCGGTGCGTGATGGCGCGGGTCTTCCCGGTTCCCGCCCCGGCCAGCACGCACAGTGGCCCGTTCAGGGTGCTGGCCACCTCACGCTGTTCATCGTCCAGCCCTCCAAGGATCCGCTCCTCAAGGGAGCCTGATCCATCAAAAATCTCTGTAGTCACTTCTGCTGCTTTGTTTCTCGACTACCGCGTGCTGGTGTCTGGTGGATGGAATTACTTAGGCGTCGGCCAGGTCCTGGATGCGGCCGCCGTACCAGTGCTCAATCAGGGAGCGGGCGATGGAGAGCCTGGTGGAAATGGTGATCTCCCCGCTGAGCACCGCTTCCTGGAGTTCCTCCCGGCTGAACCAGCGGGCCCTGGTGACCTCCACGCCGTCGGGCGTTGCCTCAGCGTCCTCGGTAACGGCGGTAAATCCAAGCATAAGGGAGGCCGGGAACGGCCACGACTGGGAGCCCAGGTACTGGCAGGCGGTGACACGCACTCCCACCTCTTCCTGGATCTCCCGGACCACCGCTTCTTCGAGCGACTCCCCGGGCTCAACGAATCCGGCCAGGGTGGAGTAATTCCGCGCATCCAAGGGGCCGCCACCGCCCAGGAGCAGCCGGCCGTCCGGGCCTACCACCGTGACAATGATGGCGGGGTCGGTCCGGGGAAAATGCTCGGAGTTGTCTGCCGGGCACCGGCGCACCCAGCCGCCTGCTTCCACTTGGGTGGGTGTGCCGCAGCGGGGGCAGTGGGTGTGGGCTGCGTGCCAGTTGGCGATGGCGCTGGACTCCACGAAAAGGGCAGTGGAAGTGGCGGTCAATCCTGCCGCGACCTCCCTGAACCCGGCCCAGGCTGCGTCGGCGGGGATCCCGGCAGTGCCGGGATCAGGGGGTTCAGGCAGTACGAACAGCAGCAATTCGGTACCGGCTGGGAGATCGGCGGCGGACAGTGCCGATCCCAGGTACACGACGAGTTCCGGCGCGGATCCTGCCTCCTTCAGTCGCGCAAGGAGGTCCCTGGCCCCGGTAAGGACAAGGTTGCTGCCCCGCACCAGCCCTTGGCGCCGGGACAGGACTGCGGCCACCGCCTCCGGACCCGCCAGCAGCTCATCCACCATGCCGGGCCTGCCGCGCACGGCAGATCCACGGTCCACCAGGGCCGGCCTCACCGGGAGCAGGGTGTCCACCAGGTGGTTTGCCGGCAGTGGTGCGGGCACGGCCTGCTGGACGGGTGTTACGGACTCCGTATGGCTCATGGTTCCACCGTACTGACTGCCACGGACATTTCACATTTCCCGGGCAATTGCCTGCGGGTGCGCCCCCCTATTTGCAGCTATCTCAAGACTCGCCGCGGCCGGACCGCACTCTGGGACGGCACGCAACTTAACGTGGAACGGTGAGAAGAAAACCGATTGAACTGGCGGCAATTGCAACCGCGGCAGTCCCCGGACTGACCCCGACGGCCGTTAGCTCTGCGCCGGATGACCCCGCGGACTTCGACTCAGCCCTGCTCCTTGACTCCGAGGGAAAGCGCTGGCGGGTCCGGTCACCGCGGCACGCCGAAGCCAGCGCCCGGCTGGAAACGGAGTTCCTGGTGCTGCGGGCTTTCGCGCCCGGGGTGCGGGCGGAACTGCCGTTCCTCATGCCGACCGTCGCCGGCAGCGTCCGTTTGGGGGCCCTGAGCACTTTCGTTTACTCGCACCTGTCCGGCAGTACGCGCAGCGTGGAGGAACTGACGTCGGGCCCGGCTGGCCTGGGCCGCGAGATTGGCTCCGCCCTGGCCGCGGTCCATGACCTGCCGCGGTCGCTGGTCAGCAACGCCGACCTTCCCAGCTACACCCCCAATGAATTCCGCCAACGGAGGCTGAACGAACTGGACCAGGCAGCAACCACCGGGAGGATTCCTGCCACGCTGCTGCGCCGCTGGGAACACGCCATGGAGGACGTGTCTTTGTGGCGGTTCAACCCCTGCGTGGTCCACGGCGACCTGCACGAGGACAACCTCCTGGTGGAGTCCGGACGGGTTACCGCGGTCACCGGCTGGACTGACCTGCGCATCGGCGACCCTGCCGACGACTTTGCCTGGCTGGTGGCATCCAATGAGCAGGACTTTATTGACACTGTACTGGCGGCCTACACGTCCAGCCGGCGGGACGTCCCGGACCAGCACCTGCTGCGCCGGGCGGCCCTGTCCGCGGAATTCGCCCTGGCGCAGTACCTGGTCAAGGGCTTGGCCGCGGGTGACGCGGAAATGGTCACCGAAGCGGAGGGGATGCTGGAAAGCCTCGCCAGCGACATCGCCGAGTACGGCGGGCAGCCGATCAGCGTTGTGCCGCTGCCGGCCAAGAATGTGCCGGAGACGTCTGGAGCAGCAGAGGCTGGCGGGGATTCCGGGACAGCCCATGTAACGGGGAGTGGCAGTTCCGCCGTAACTCCCGCCGTTACGGTCATCCCCGTCCCCGCGCAAGCCAACCCTGGCCAAGCTGGTCCAGCCAGTCCAGCGGTTGCCCAATCCGCTCCCGGCAGCCCTGAGGCTGCCCAACATGCCGTACCGGCACCCGCCCCTGGCGGCCGGCCGGCAGCCCAGGCAGAGCAAGCCGTGCACGCCCGTCCTGCCGTTCACGTGGCCCCCATTCCGGTGGAACAGCCCGCTGGCCAAAGCGAAGCCCAGGCGGGGCAGGAGCAGGAAGAAAAGGGTCCGGACGACACGTCAACAGCCGCTATCTCGATCATTAACGTCAAACAGGGCTGAACTTCGCGGGAGCTGCACTTGCACCGGCCCCGGGAGCTGGCCGCCGGGCCTTGGTCCCGGCCCCGGTCGGACCGTCCAGGCTGCCCGTCCTAGGATTGGCTGAGGGCCGCAGCAACGATTCCTTCCAGCTCGGCGGCGGTTCCCAGGTCGTGCGGCCGGACCACGGCGTTATCGGCAACGTAGAAGAACGCGGCCCGCACATCCTCCAGCGGCACATTCTTCAGTCGCGCCCACGCCAGCCGGTACACCGCGAGCTGGATTGAACGGGTCTTCAGCTGTGCCCCGGACGGGCGGCGTCCGGTCTTCCAGTCCACCAGGTCCCAGCGGCCGTCCACATCCCGGAACACTGCATCCACCCGTCCGCGGACCACTACCTCGCCCACCCTCGTTTCCACGGGGACCTCAACGAACGCGGGTGACCTGTCAGCCCACGGGGAAGCCTTGAAGGTGGCCACCATCTGGTCGAGGTTATAGGCGGCATCTATGTGGTCGTCTGAACCCGGCGCTTCACCGAGGTCCAGCATCCCTGCCGTTCCAAAGTACTCCTCAACCCAGGCGTGGAAGGCGGTACCTTTGCGCGCCGACATACCGGGTTCACGCGGCACGGGCCGGCGCAGCCGTCCCAATACAGCGTGGGGGTCGTCGCCCAGGTCAACCAGGGTTGAAGCGGAGATGTGGGTGGGCAGGTGTACATCCTGGCCGCTGGACCTTCTTGCCCTGCGCTCCAGCAGCAAGGCCGCTTCACGCGCCCAGCCTGCCGCGGCGCCCGTAAGTTCCGGCCGGGCCCCAAGCAGTGAACTGCTCCCCTGCCCCGGGAAGTCGTGGTGCACTGCCACCTTCCCGGGAACCGGGCTGCCGGCGGCGCCTGCCTCCAGGATCCCCAGCACGCGCTGGGCGGCTGCTTCCATGGCTGTCCGGCGTCCGCGGGAGAGGCGCAGGCGTTCACCGCTCCGCGGATCCACTGGCCCTTCCAGTGGATCGTATGGCCAGCCTGCTTCTTCTGTTTCGAGGGTCAGCGGGCTCTGGTCGGGAAGATCGGCTTCTTCCAGCGACAGTGGGTGGACCACCGCATCTGGAGGCGAGGCACCGTCCCCCGGCTGCGTCAGGGTTTCAAGCTCGGCAAGGAACGGCGACATCTCCGCCCGCCCGGCCCGTGAACCAACCCAAGCGGCGCTGGAAACCCACAGCACGTGCTTGGCCCTGGTATAGGCGACATAGGCCAGACGCCGTTCCTCCGACTCGCCGTGCGCCTGCACGGCGGCCTTGTAGTCCTTCTCGGCATCCAGCCAACCCTTCTGGTCCGGCTGGTCAAGGTCCCACTGCGGCAGGTCCGCCCGGTCCCCGCGCAGGGGCCACGGCAGCGCGGCGGAACCACTGCTCCAGCGGGAGTCCCTGTCGCTGGGGAAGGCGCCCGCGTTCATTCCGGGGACAAACACCACATCCCATTCCAGCCCCTTGGACGCGTGCACGGTCAGCAGCTGCACCGCTTCCCGGTTGACGTCACTGGCCGGCGCTTCCAGCCCGTTCTCTTCCGTCGACGCAGCCTCCAGCCAGGACAGGAACGCGAGGATGTCCACCCGCTGCGAGGTGCGGAGGAAACCGGCAGCTGCATCCTGGAAGGCGTCGAGGTTGCGGCGGGCCTGGTGAATGCTGATCCCCGGGCGGGCCGCCACCTCGATATCCAGCAGCATGGCCCTCTCCACCTCACCCAGAAGCGTGGTCAGATCATCACCCAGATAGGCCCGCAGTTGCCGCAGCTCGGTCGACAAGCGCGACAACCGGCTGCGCGCCTCCGCGCTGAGGGAACGGCCGTTTGGCGACGTCCACCCCTCCCGGGGCAGGAAGTCCAATGCTTCCACCAGGCTGGCCCCGTCAGTCAGGTCACCCTCGAGGATTGGCGCGTCCGCCTCGTCGCTGTCGTTGTCAGGGTTGTCAACGTCGAAGCCCTGTGCTGCTCTCTCCCGCTTCCGGGCCAGCTGGCCCGACCAGTCGCGCAACGCCATGAGGTCGGCGGGACCTATCCGCCACCGGGCGCCGGCAAGCAGCCGCATCAGGGCATCGGAACGGCCAGGATCGGCAAGCACCCGCAAGGTGGCCACAAGGTCGACGATCTCCGGGGTGTCCAAAAGCCCCCCAAGACCCACAATTTCGTAAGGGATCCCCCGGGCTTCGAATTGCCGCCGGACGGTCTCCATCTGGGCGCGCCTGCGGCACAGCACTGCGATGGCCGGAGGTTCGGCAGTGCCATCGGGCTTGACCTCAAAGTCGGTAACCCGGTACTTGAGGACGTCGTCGGCCAGGGCTGCGGCTTCCTCCACATCGCTGGCAAAACGGCCAACCACCACAGTCCCCTTCACGGCGAATGGACTCGGCTGCAACGGAGGGACCTCGGTGGCGGCTGCCTTGCCCCCGGCAGGCCCGTTTTGTGCAGCTGCCCTCCCGAGGGACTGCGACATGACATTGGCGGCTGCGAGAATGGACCGGCCGTTCCGCCACGCCGTTGTCAGGTAGGAGGTTGGAGCCGGCGCCCAGCCTCCTCCCGGTTCCGCTTGGCCGGTGCGGACGGGAAACTCACGGACGAAGTGGAACAACTGCCCCGCGGAAGCACCACGGAACCCATAGATTGATTGGTTGGGGTCACCCACCGCTGTCACCGCATGGCCGCCCCCGAAGAGACGGGAAAAGAGGACCAGCTGGGCATAGGAAGTGTCCTGGAACTCGTCCAGCAAAACCACCTTGTAACGCTGCCGCTCCATCTGGGCCGCCAATGGAACATCCTGCGCCACCTTGGCAGCGAGCGCCACCAGGTCACCGAAATCGAGTGCACCCCGGGCCCGTTTGGCTGCGGCGTAACGGCCCACCATGTCAGCGACGCTTGCGCGGGTCCGCAGCATGCCCGCAAGGTCCGCGGCCGCTTTGGGTGGGTTCTTCATCTTGCCGGCAAGGTACGGCAGCGATTCAAACTCGGAAAGCCGCGCCATAAGCCACGCTTCGACATCTTCGGGCTCCTGGAGGTGCTCCGCGCACTCTCCCGCCAGCTGGATGACGGCTTTGACAAGGGTGGATTTCGCGGCCCGGAAGTGGGCGTATTCACCGTCGTAGGCCTCGACCACTTCGCTTGCCAGCTGCCAGGCCTGCGCTCCGCCCAGCAGTACCACGTCCCGCTCCACGCCAAGCCTCAGCCCGTAGTCCGAAACAATGCCACTTGCGAACGAATGGTAGGTGGACACCTTGGGCTCCAGGGCGTCACTGCTAAGCAGGCCCTCGGGGAACATTCCCTTCACGGTGTCCTTGGCGGCGAGGCGCTGCAGGGCCAGGAGCTTTGTCCTGATCCGGCTGGCCAGCTCACCCGCAGCCTTGCGGGTGAAGGTCACGCCCAGGACCTCCTCCGGGGTGACCCAGCCGTTGGCCACCAGCCACACCACCCTGTCCGCCATGGTGGCGGTCTTTCCCGAGCCCGCGCCCGCGATCACCAGGCGGGGTGCCAGGGGCGAAGAGATAATGGCGGATTGCTCGGGTGTAGGGGTGTTCTTTTCACCGAGGAGCACAGAAAGTTCTTCCGGACTGAAGCGTACGGGCGGTGTAGCCTCCGCCGCAGGCAGCGTGGAAAGTGCCTCGGTCATTCCGTTACCTGCCTTCCGCGCACACATAAGGGGCATACCTCGGGGAGCCGGCAACCATGGCCGCCATGGCTGCCTTTTGAGGGGTCGTGCCGGGCAGTGAATTCGCTTCCACCCATCACGGCAGCGGCGTTCATGACCATGTCCAATGCCCAGTTCTCCTGCGGGTCGAGTGGTTCCTGCTGCTGGATGGCGGGACTCTTGGCTGTGGTCCCCAGCTGGGCCAGCACGGCTCCGCCGGGCTGGCCGGATCCCGGGGACCCGGTGTCGAAGCCACCGGCCAACACTGCGGCCTGATATGCACCAAGTTGCGGATGGTGGGGCAACTCGCCCTTGCCCGGCTGCCGCTTCCCGGTCTTGAGGTCCACCACCACCAGTCGGCCTTCGCCGTCGATCTCCAGCCTGTCCACTTGCCCCCGCAGGACCGCATCCCGCGGCGCTGCCTCATCCACCGCCACCTCGCCAAGTGGCACTTCGAAGTCCTGCTCCACGCCCAGCAGGCTGCGGCCTTCGCTCCTCATGGACAGCACGTATTGCGCCAATTTCCGCACCATGGCTTCGGCACGCTGGAAGTCCAGCATTCCCTCCCAGTTGTCCTTCATGCCCAGGGCCGGCCACCGGCGCACCAGTTCAGCAACGTACTCAGATCCGGACGCGTCCGGCATGTCCTGGGCGATCGCGTGCACCAGGGTCCCGAGGCTCCGGGCGAAATCGGTTGCCGGTTCCCCTCCTGCTGCCTGGACGAACCAGTCCAACGGCGATTTTTGCACCGTCTCCACCTTCGACGGGGACACGGAAACCGTTCCGCCAGGGGGAACAACCGGGTCGGAGGATGTCAGGGGTGCCAGGCCCCACCAGCTGTCGGGATGCGCGCCCGCAACAGCGGGTTTCGCTGCGGCCAAGTGCGCCAGCACCCTGGCTGCTTCCTGTGCCTGCCCCGAGTCCCCATCCAGCTGGGCGTACTGCCGGAGTTCAGCGACCAGCGCGCGGAGCGTCATGGGCCGTTCCACCTGGGTGTACGCCCGGCCCTCCTGGTTCGGCGCCAAGGGCGCAACGAAGTCCAGGAAGGACGACGGCTGGTCGTCTTCCGATGACACTGCCGTGCACACCAGCACCTCCCGTGCCCGGGAAACCGCGGTGGAGAAGCTTCGAAGCTCGTCATAGCGAATGTCGCGCAACCGGCTCAAGGGGTCGCGCTGGAGCGCATAGGCGGGACCATGCTCCACAGCGTCCGCGTACAGCGTGCTTCCGAGCAGTTCGCCCCGGAGCCTCGTGTTGGGCCATACTCCCTCCTGCAGCCCGGCGATGATCACCACCGGCCATTCCCGGCCCGCAGCGCTTGCAGGGGTCATCAGCTCGACGGCGTCATCGAGCTGGGCGCGGGCGGCAAGGGTGTCCATGGGAAGTTCCTGGTTCAGGAGGTATTCGAGGAACTGCTCAGGGCCGGCACCGGGCATCTGGTCCACGTAGCGCTCCGCCGTCTGAAAGAGCGCCATCATCGCGTCAAGGTCGCGGTCAGCACGGGCCCCGTGGGGTCCGCCCTCCAGTGCCGCCGCCGTCCAGGCCGACGAGAGACCGGTGGAGTCCCATAGTGCCCACAGCACCGTCTCCGCATTGGCTCCGGGCAGGGTTGCGGCCTCCCGACCCGCTTGGATCATTCGGGCAGTACGGCGGGCAGCGCGGCCCTCAATACCCAACGCACCCAGCGCGCCGGGTTCGAGCAGGGCTTCGACCAGCAGGGCATCACTGGCGCGACACCCACCGCCCAGGAGTTCCTCCCGCCGCAGCGACTGCCTCAGCCTGCGCAACTCGATGGAGGTGGCCCCGCCGATGCGGGAGGTCAGCAGTGAAACCGCAGCTTCCGGTGTCAACATGGCCGGGTCCAGGGCGATGGCGAAGGCATCCAGGAGGGGACGCACCGCCACCTCGTCCCGGACAGCGGACTCCGCCACCGGAACCCGTACCGGAATGCCCTGCCCGGAAAGGTACCGCTGCAGCTCACTGACCTGGCCCCCGTTGCGCACGATGACAGCAATGTCGGCAAGGTCGCGGTTGTGGTTAATGTGCTGGTCCAGGATCCGCTGCGCAACGTACCGCAGCTCATGCACGGGAGTGGGAACCAAGTGCGCCTCGACCCTGCCCGTCACCGGCTGGTGTGCGGGCTGCACGGCACGTTCAGGCTCTCCAGGCCATGAGGGTTGCTCAAGGCGGCGGGCCAGCTGCCCGCCCGCGCGCTGGGAAATGCGGCCCGCGACGTTCAACCAGGCCTGGGCCACGGCAGGCGTGAGGCCGTGGGCATTCCAGAGCGGGCGTTCGATGACGGCTCCCTTGGCCGAGAGCAGCCGGGGCAGTTCAGCCACCAGATCAGGCCGGGCTCCCCGGAAGCCCTGGACCACCGTGTCCGGTGATGAGGTCACATAGCAGTCCTTGCCGGCGGCGATGTCTGCCAGTAACTCGAAGATGGCCGGATTGGCTTCCTGGATATCGTCCACCAGGACAACCTGCAGCCGGGCGCGTTCCGCGGCGAGGAAATCGGGTGAGTCCTGGAAGATCTGCCGGGCCGCGGTGATGATTCCAGCGGGGTCGAAGGCCTCCGGCATCCGCAGGTCCAGGACGTCCCGGTATTCGGCGTAGAGGGCTGCTGCGGCCTTCCAGTCCGGCCGGTCGCAGTCAACCGCGAGTTGTGCAAGGTCTTCGGCTGTACGGCCTGATTCGATGATGCGGTCGAAGAGCTGCCGCACTTCCTGGCGGAATCCGCGGGTTTCCATAGCACCGTCCAGGTCCGCGGGCCAAGGCAGTTCCAGTCCCGGCAGCCGGTGGCCCTCAAGGAGTTCCTTGATGATGAGGTCCTGTTCAGGGCCTGAGAGCAGTCGCGGTGGCCTGGACAGTGGGATCACTCCCTCTGCCTTGGCCCGGCGGATCAGGTCGAATGCATAGGAAGCCCATGTCCTGGCCGGCGTGGTGCTGAGACTCCTGTCCAGCCGGGCGGTGAAACGGTCCCGCAGGAAATCCGCTGCAAGGCGGGTGGGCGCAAGGATCAGCATGTGTTCGGGGTCGACGCCGTCGCGGAAGACCCGCTGGACAGCGGCCTCGATGAGGACGGTGGTCTTTCCCGTGCCGGGAGCGCCCGGCACCAGGACGGGCCCCGAGCCCTGGACGACGTCAACCGCCGCCTGTTGGTCCGGTGTTAGCCGGGGCGCTTCCGCGTGTGCCCGCCGTGGTGGGAGCAGCCGAAGGGAAGGGGTTTCCGTGTTTTCGGAGTCCCCTGTGCCCGATACGGCAGGCTCCTGGCCAATCCCAGGCTCCTGCCGGTGCGGATCCCAAGGGCCGGTCAAAGGAATCGTTACTGTCACAAATTCATTCCATCATCAGCCACCGACAATCTATGGAGGCGGCGCTCCAGGTCCTCGGCAATGGCATCGATACTGTCAAAATCACTGTCTGTCGGTGCCCAGCGCGCGGTCCCCAGATCCACCCGCCACCGCCCCTCGCCGGCGCCCAAGTAGGAACTGTAGGCGCCCAGAAGCGGGGTTCCTTCCTCAAGGTAGAGGAGCAGCGCCTCGGCTTCATGGCCCTCCGGTGCATGGCCGCTGGCTTTCAGGACGCGCCACCAGGGAACACCTCCGCCATGGTGGCTCATGACGTAACCCACCTGGCGCGGACCTCCTGACCCCAGGAGCTCGGAGACGTCCCCATAAGAGACCGCGGACCCTGCAGGCACCAGCCTGACGACGGCCAGGACCGCTTGGACGTACTCATTCCGCATTGATCCAATGTAGCCGCAGTGGCGCTCCCGGGAATTGTCGGTGGGTCCCCTTAGCGTTGAAGCATGAGTTCCTGGAACACGCTCCCCCGCGCAGCCTTCGATCTTGAGACCACCGGCCGCAATTCAAGGGCGGCACGAATCGTCACGGCATCCATCACCGTGGTGGACCACGAAGGCCAGGTCATTACGGAGCACGAGTGGCTGGCCGATCCCGGCGTGGAAATCCCCACCGAGGCAAGCGACGTCCACGGCATCACCACGGAGCAGGCCAGGCGGGACGGGCGGCCTGCGCACGAGGTTACGCGTGAAGTGGCCGGCGTTCTCCAGGAGCTCTTTGATTCCGGAACCCCGGTGATCGCCTTCAACGCCAGCTATGATTTCACGGTCCTTGCCGCCGAGTCGGCCCGCTACGGGATCCCGCAGCTCACCCGCTTCCCCGTCCTGGACCCGTACATCATGAACAAGCAGGTTGACAGGTACCGCAAGGGCAAACGCACGCTCACCGCGCTTTGCGAGGAGTACGGAGTGGTCCTGGACAATGCACACACTTCGGCTGCCGATGCCTTGGCAACCCTCCGTGTCCTCGACGCGATGGCGGGAAAGTTTCCCAAGCTGATGATGCCGGCCAGCCAGCTGCACCAGCTGCAGGTGGACTGGGCGGTCAGCCAGGCCGCGGACTTCCAGGGGTACCTTCGAAAGACCAAGCCAGCAGCTGTCATCGAGGGAGACTGGCCCGTACTTCCGCCGCAGGATGCTACGGCTAGCGGCTTCTAGCCCGCGGGGCGTACTGCAAGTGGGAGGCATGTCACAGTCACGCCGCGAAATAAAAGTGCCGCCCATGCACGGGGGCGCGTTCGCCATTATGGGCCCAGGCCGCGGCAATAGCCGCGCCGGAAGGTCTTCCAGCGCATAAAATTCTTCATCAGTAGCTGCATGAGGCGCTTTTCTTCGGCCCAGGCTGCAGTTCCGCCTTGGTGAGACAATAAAGTTTTGCGGTCACCCCTGCCCCGGACAGCCCAACCCGCGCCGGGCAGGTGCCAGGCGCCACAGCGCTGCCTTGCGGCCCGGTCGACTTACGACTCACATGAAAGTGACAACCTGATGAAAATCAAAGCGATGAAGTGGCTCACTACCGCTCCCGTTGCACTTGCCCTCGCGGTGTCTCTCGCAGCCTGCGGCGGCGGCTCCTCCCAGCCCAGCGGCACCCCCACCGATGCCCTCAAGGGCAGTGACCAGCAGACACTGGACAAGTACACCACTGCCGATGTAACCCCCATCGACAAGATCGACAAGAGCAAGCTCGGCCTCGCCACCGAGGGCACCTTGCGCGTGGGGACCTTGTCAGACGCCCCGCCGAACATCTTTGTTGATGCGTCCGGCAAGTTCACCGGCTACGACAATGAGCTTCTGCGTGCCATGGCCGACAAGCTGGGGCTCAAGGTCGAGTTCGCATCCACCAAGTTCCAGGCGCTTCTCAGCCAGGTCAAGAACAAGCAGTTCGACGTCGGCTCCTCCTCGATTTCCACCACGGACGCCCGCCGTGAAACGGTTGCCTTCACCAACGGCTACGATTTCGGCTACATGGCCCTGGTCACTAAAGAAAACGCCAAGGTCCAGACGTTCGCCGAGCTGAAGAGCGGCCTCCGCATCGGCGTCGTTAGCGGCAGTGTTCAGGAAGACTACGTCAAGAACACCCTGAACATTGAGCCCGTGTCCTTCCCTGACTACAACACCGTCTTTGCCAGCCTGAAGAGCGGGCAGGTGGACGCCTGGGTGGCTCCTTCCCAGCAGGCGACCGGCCAGGTCAAGCCCGGAGACGGCACGAAAATCGCCGAGAAGAAGCTCAACACGCAGAACTTCACCGCGTACGCCGTTGCCAAGGACAACCCTGCACTGCTCGAAGCGCTGAATTCGGCCCTTGATGCCATAGTTGCCGATGGCACCTGGTCCAAGCTGACTGCCCAGTGGTACACGGACCGCCCGACTGCTGCCGAGCAGACCCCCGAGGGTTGGAAGCCGGGCAGCAAGGCCGTCAAGGTCCCAGCGAACTAGACACCGGCTACAGAAAAGATAGCGACGCCATATGGATTTCCTGACACGACTCGGAGAGACCTTCCTTGACTGGGAGAAGATCGCCGAGGTTCTGCCAAGCATGTTCACCGTGGGCCTGCCCAACACCCTGGTCCTCGCGATCACTTCGGGACTTATCGGGGCCTTCGCCGGCTTGATTCTGGCTCTCATGGGAATTTCGCGGAATCCTGTGGCACGATGGGCGGCCCGGGTGTACACAGACGTATTTCGTGGACTCCCGGCCGTCCTCACCATCCTGGTCATCGGCCTTGGGTTCGGACCAATCTTCCGCGAGATGACCGGCAGCAACAGCCCCTACCCCATGGGAGTTGCAGCTCTGTCGCTCATGGCCGCCGCGTACACGGGAGAAATCTTCCGTTCCGGCATCCAGAGCGTGGACAAAGGCCAGCTCGAGGCGTCGCGCGCCCTGGGGTTCGGCTACGGCGCATCCATGCGGCTCGTCGTGGTTCCCCAGGGTATCCGCCGGGTGCTTCCTGCCCTCATGAACCAGTTCATTGCCCTGATCAAGGATTCCTCGTTGGTCTTCACCCTGGGCTTGCTGGCCACGGAACGGGAACTGTTCCAGATCGGCCAGGACGCCGCCGCCCGCAGCGGGAACTTGTCCCCGTACGTGGCAGCGGCTATTTTCTACCTGGCCATGACCATTCCGCTCACTCACCTGGTCAACTACATCGATGCCCGGCTGCGTACGGGCAGGCCGGAAAAGAAAGAACCGGATGAAGCCGCAGCCGTCGTTGGAAAGGGAGCACAGGCATGAGCGAATTCGCATCGGGAACACTGAGCGCCAAGAACATCCAGCTTTCCTTCGGCAGCAACCACGTCCTCCGGGGCATTGACCTGCACGTTCCGCAGGGCACCACCGCATCCGTCATCGGACCGTCGGGCTCGGGCAAGTCCACCCTGCTAAGGGTGATGAACCGGCTGATCGAGCCGGACCAGGGTGACATCCTGCTGGATGGCCGTTCCGTACTGAAGGACAACCCGGATGAACTCCGCCGCCGGATCGGCATGGTGTTCCAGCAGTTCAACCTGTTCCCGCACAAGACCGTGGAGGAAAACGTCTCCTTGGCCCTGCGGAAACTGCGCAAGCTCTCCAAGGAGCAGGCGCGCAGCGAAGCGTTGGAGCAGCTGGACCTGGTGGGCCTGAAGCACAAGGCGGATTCCCGCCCGGCGAACCTCTCCGGCGGCCAGCAGCAGCGCGTGGCCATCGCAAGGGCGCTTGCCATGAAGCCCGAGGTCATGTTCTTCGACGAGGCCACCTCCGCACTGGACCCTGAGCTGGTCAAGGGCGTTTTGGCGTTGATGACGGACCTGGCGAAGGGCGGCATGACCATGGTGGTGGTGACCCACGAGATGGGCTTCTCCCGCAACGTCTCGGACTCGGTGACGTTCATGGATGCCGGTGTGGTGGTGGAAACAGGGTCCCCTGAGCAACTCTTCACCGAGCCCAGGACGGACCGGCTCAAAGGCTTCCTCTCGGACGTCCTGTAGCGAACCAACGGGAAATCCCCGTCTCCCGGACATTTCCCCCTCACAAGAGGCGGGGATTTGTCTGGAAGGCGGGGATTTTTCGGTTAGTACCCGACGGCGGGATTCGCCTTTCGCCCCGGGCTTAGCCCTGGGCGGCGGCAGCGGCGTTCGCTGCCGCGGGGAGGGCGTCGTAGATGCGGTTCATGGCGGCGTCGTCGTGGGCGGCCGAAAGGAACCAGGCCTCGAAGACCGACGGCGGCAGGTAGACCCCGGATTCCAGCATGGAGTGGAAGAACGGGGCGTAGCGGAACGCCTCCTGCGCCTGGGCGTCGGCGTAGTTCTGCACGCCGTGGGCCGAAGTTCCGAAGGCCACCGAGAAGAGGTTCCCGGCAAACTGGATGGAGTGGTCCACGCCCGCGGCGTCCAGGGCGTTGGAGACGGCGGATGACAGTTCCAGCGACCGGACATCGATGAAGGAGTAGACGTCGCGGGTGGCGTGGGTCAGCGTTGCCACACCCGCCGCCATGGCCACCGGGTTTCCGGACAGGGTCCCCGCCTGGTACACCGGACCGGTGGGGGCCAGGTAGTCCATGACATCGGCACGGCCGCCGAGTGCCGCCGTCGGCATTCCACCACCGATGACCTTGCCGAAGGTGAGCAGGTCGGGCGTCCAGGGGTCCTCGGCGTCGGGGGCACCGCCGGTGAGGCCCCAGTAGCCGGAGTAGCCGGTGCGGAAGCCGGTGAGGACCTCATCGACGATGAGGAGTGCGCCGTGCTCGCGGGTGATCCGGGACAGCCCGGCGTTGAATCCCTCGGCAGGGGTGACGACGCCCATGTTGGCGGGCGCGGCCTCCGTGATGACCGCCGCGATGTTCTGTCCGTGGGCGGCGAAGGCCTCCTTGACCGCCGTGAGGTCGTTGTAGGGCAGCACCAGGGTCTCGGCCGCGGTGGCCTCGGTGACACCTGCGGAGCCGGGAAGAGCCAGGGTGGCCACGCCGGAGCCTGCCGCTGCCAGGAGGCCGTCCAGATGGCCGTGGTAGCAGCCGGCAAACTTGATGATGAGGTTGCGGCCAGTGAACCCGCGGGCCAGCCGGACGGCGGTCATGGTGGCCTCGGTGCCGGTGGACACCATGCGGAGGCGTTCGACGGCGGGGACGCGCTCCTTGACGATCTCCGCCAGGTTGGCCTCGTCAGGGGTGGAAGCACCAAAGGACAGGCCGCGGTCGACGGCGGCGTGAACGGCATCCAGGACGGCAGGGTGGGCGTGGCCCAGGAGCGCCGGGCCCCAGGAGCAGACGAGGTCCACGTATTCCTTGCCGTCGGCGTCTGTCAGGTACGGCCCCTTCGCGGAGACCATGAAGCGCGGCGTTCCGCCGACGGAACCGAACGCCCGGACCGGGGAGTTGACGCCGCCCGGCATCAGCTGGCGGGCGCGGTCGAAGAGTGCCTCGTTGCGAGGATTGCTGGAAGTCATGGTTCCTATTCTCTCAGTTAGCCGGAAGGCACAGTTAGCCGGCGAGCAGCTCCGCCACTCGGGGCGCCACCGCCGTACCCATCAGTTCGATGGACCGCATCATGGCCGTGTGCGGGAGCGGCCCGTTGCTGTATTTGAGGTCGAAGCGGTCCACGCCGAGGTTCCGCTTGAGCCGGACGATTTTTTGGGCCACTGTTTCCGGCGATCCGACGTACAGGGCGCCTTCCGTGGAACACAGGGCCTCGAACTCGCCCCGCCCCGCCGGCCCCCACCCGCGCTCGGCCCCCAGCTTGTTGCGCAGCTTCAGCCAGTGCGGGAACAGCTCTTCCCGGGCCTGCTCGTCGGTATCGGCGACGTGGCCGGGTGAGTGGGTGGCAATCTGCTGCATCGGGTGCCCGTACTTGGCCATCGCCTCACGGTACAGGTCCGCCAACGGCTTGAAGCCCCGCGGCTGGCCGCCGATGATGGCGAAGATAACCGGGTAGCCGTACTGGGCGCAGCGGAGCACGGATTCCGGTGTGCCGCCCACTCCGATCCAGGTGGTCAGGAGGTGGTGTTCCAGCGTGGGGTAGACGCTCAGGCCAGCCAGTGAAGGCCGGGTGCGGCCCTCCCAGTGCACGAGCTTTTGCGCCCGCACCTTGTGGAACAGCTCGAGTTTCTCCTCGAACAGGACCTCGTAGTCGGCCAGGTCCAGCCCGAACAGCGGGAAGGACTCGATGAACGATCCGCGGCCCAGCATCACTTCAGCGCGTCCGTTGGAGATGGCGTCCACCGTGGCAAACCGTTGGAACACCCGGATGGGGTCGTCGGAACTCAGGACCGTTACGGCGGAGCCCAGCCGGATGCGGGATGTCCGCGCTGCGGCGGCGGCCAGGAAGACCTCCGGCGCTGACACGGCGTAGTCCTTGCGGTGGTGCTCCCCCACGCCGAAGGCGTGGAGTCCGACGGCGTCCGCCAGTTCCGCCTGTTCCAGCAGCTGGCGCAGGACCTGGGCGTGCGATTGCGGGCTGCCGTCGGGATCCTCACCGACGTCGCCGAAGGTGTTCAGGCCCAGGAGGACCCGGTCCTCCCCCACGGGAGCGGTGGGAGAAGCAGCAGGCGCGTTCGTCACCGGGATTCCTTGAGCCAGCCGGCGAGTTCGGCGGCCCAGTAGGTGAGGACCGTGTGGGCGCCCGCGCGCCGGATGCCCAGCACAGATTCGGTGATGGCGGCCCGGCGGTCGATCCAGCCGTTGGCGGCCGCGGCCTCGATCATCGCGTATTCACCAGAGATTTGGTAGGCGGATACGGGCACGGGACTCATGGCGGCAACGTCTGCCACGATGTCCAGGTAGCTCATGGCCGGCTTGACCATGATGATGTCGGCACCCTCGGCCAGGTCCAGTTCAACCTCGCGCAGGGCTTCGGTGCGGTTGCCGGCGTCCATCTGGTAGGTCCGACGGTCGCCCTTCAGCTGGGAGTCCACCGCTTCGCGGAACGGGCCGTAGAACGCCGAGGCGTATTTCGCGGCGTAGGCGATGAGTGAGGTGTTGACGTGGCCGGCGTCGTCCAGGGCCGAGCGGATGGCGGCAATCTGGCCGTCCATCATGCCGGACGGGCCCAGCATGTGGGCCCCGGCCTCCGCCTGCGCAACAGCCATGCGGGCGTAGATCTCCACTGTGCGGTCATTGTCCACGTATCCGTCGGCGTCGAGCACTCCGCAGTGGCCGTGGTCGGTGAATTCGTCCAGGCACACGTCGCTCATGATCACCAGGTCGTCGCCCACCTCGGCACGGACGTCCCGGATGGCCTTGTTCAGCACACCGTCCGGGTCAAGCGCTGCCGTGCCTTCGGGGTCGCGGGTTTCGGGGATGCCGAAGAGCATGAGGCCGCCCAGGCCAAGCTCAACGGCTTCCGCCGCCGCACGCTTCAGGGTGTCGGTGGTGTGCTGGACCACGCCGGGCATGGACGTGATGGGGTTGGGTTCGGTGAGGCCTTCCCGGATGAACGCCGGAAGGATGAGTTCGGCCGGTGCAAGGCGGGTTTCGGCGGTCAGCCGGCGCATGGCGGGGGTGGTGCGCAGGCGGCGGGGGCGTTGGTTGGGGAAAGTCATGGATCCTGTCCTTCGCATTGGTTGTAAAGCCTTTTTGGGGAAAGTGCCGGTCCCGGTCAGGGCGGGTTGAGCGCTTTGGCCACGGCCGCCACCAGCCCGTCCGGCGTCGGCTCAGCGGCCACCGCCGCCACGTCCAGGCCCACGGCGGCGGCCTGGTCCGCCGTCGAACGTCCTATGGCCACCAATCGGCAGCCTCGCAGCGGCCCCAGCGCGGCGATCCGGCGGACGGCGCTCGGCGAGGCCGCGATCACGGCGCCGATCCGTCCGGCGGCGATGTCCGCCGCGGCGGTTTCCGGCGTCAGGAGGGAGTACGACGGCGGTTGCGGGCCGCCGCCGCCGTCCTCCGGCTGCACGGCGAGCCGTCGCTCCGCTGCCGCAGGGTAGTCAACGGTGCGGTAGGCGGTCACCACGTCAACGGAACTGCCCGCAACTGCCAGGCCTTGCGCGAGGGCGGGTGCGGCGATGTCCGCCTGGGGCAGGAGCACGTTGCCGCCGCCGGGCCACACCGCGAGCAGGCCGGCAGCCGACTGTTCGCCTTCCGGGGTGAGGGTTACGGCCAGTCCGCCTGCTTCCAGCAGCCGGCGTGTCGCAGGACCGATGGCGGCGATCCGGGTAACGGAAGGAACCAGCCGGTCCAGGCGCAGGCCGCGTTCGGCCGCCTTTTCCATCAGCACGTGCACGGTGGTGGCACTGCTGACCACCAGCCAATTGAAGGCACCCGCCGCCAAGGCGTCGCAGGCGACATCCAGCGCGTGCTGGTCAGGCGCCCGTTCGAAGTCGATGAGCGGGAGCAGTACCGGCATGGCACCGGCGTCCCGCAGGGCTGCCACCAGGGCCGCGGAACGTTCCGGGCTGCGCGTGACCAGGACCCGGACCCCGCCGAGCGGCGTGCCGCCGTTCGGACCGTCTGGTCCGGATCTGCTGGAAGGCTGCGTCATTGCCAGGTCAGGACGCCTGCAGGTCTGCGATGTCCGCGGCTCCCGCGGCCAGGAGGGCTTCTGCCAGTTCGATGCCCAAGAGGGTGGCGCCGACTTCGGTCAGCCCGTCCGTGGCGCGCTTGTCCCGGACCGTGTCCGTACCGTCGACGGCGCACACCACGGCCTCCAGGTGCAGCATGCTGCCCTTCCGGTAGGCGTAGGCGCCGACGGGAGCTGCACATCCTGCTTCGAGTCGGGCCAGCAGCGCGCGTTCGGCGGTGACGGCCAGGCGGGTGTCAGGGTCGTCCAGCGCGGCCAGGGCCTGGGCCAGGACCGCCCGCGATCCTTCGGCCGATCCAGGCTTCGGCGGGGCGTCGGCCGTGCGGCACTCGATGGCCAGGGATCCTTGGCCGGCGGCGGGCAGCATGACGTCGGTTTCGAGGTACTCGGTGACGGCGTCCAGCCTGCCGATCCGCTCCAAGCCGGCGGCGGCGAGGACTACGGCATCGAGGTCGCAGGACTTGCCGGGCACCACCTGGTCCGTGGAGTTGCCGGGCAATCCGGGAACACGGCCCAGGCGGGTGTCCACGTTGCCGCGGATATCGACAATGTCCAGGTCCGCACGGGCTGCGCGCAACTGGGCTGCACGCCGGGGTGAACCGGTGCCCACGCGGGCCCCGGCCGGCAGGTCTGCCAGCTTGAGTCCGTCGCGGGCGCACAGGACGTCGCGGACGTCGACGCGGCGCGGGGTGGCGGCAAGGCTCAGTCCGACTGCGGCCCCGGTAGGCAGATCCTTGAGCGAATGGACCGCCACGTCGCACTCATTGCGCAGCAGCGCATCACGCAGGGCAGCGACAAAGACGCCGGTGCCGCCCATCTGGGACAACGACCCGGTGAGGACGTCGCCATCGGTGCGGACGTGCACCAGTTCCACCGGGAAACCTCCGACGGCGGCCAGCTGGTCTGCGGTCTGCTGGGTCTGGGTGAGCGCCAGCTTGCTGGCGCGGGTTCCAATGCGGACTGTCACAGCTGGGCCGTTTCCCCGGCAGCGGCGGACGGGTAGGGATCGTGGCCGGTGCCGACCGTGGTGTCGGCGCCCGCGATGGTGGGCTTTTCGCCGCGGAAATTGGCGCAGCATCCCGGCCGGCAGACGTCGTACCAGGGACCGAGGTCCGTGACAGCGGGGCGGTCGGCGATGTTGTTGGCCACCGTCCGTTCACAGATGAGGTCCACCAGTCCGTCGACGAACTTCCGGTGTGTACCGGGCGTGGGGACGCGGGTGGCGGCCAGGCCCAGGTTGCCACACGTTTCCATCGCCTCGGTGTCGAGGTCCCAGACAACTTCCATGTGGTCGCTGACGAAGCCAAGCGGAACGATGACGATGCCCTTGACGCCCTGGCCTGCCAACTCCTCGATGGCGTCGTTGATGTCCGGTTCCAGCCACGGCACGTGCGGGGCGCCGGAACGGGACTGGTACACCAGGGACCACGGTGCGGTCAGCCCGGATTCATCCTTGACGCGCTCAATGACGGCACCGGCGTTGGCGAGGTGCTGGGCCACGTAGGCGGACCCTTCCTCGAACTCGCGCGGCTCCCCCTCGGACCGGCCGGCAGCCTCGGCGTCGCGGGTGGGGATGGAGTGGGTGGCGAACAGGATGTGGATGGGCGCATCCGGCGTACCCGCTTCCGCGAGCTTGGCGCGGACGTCGGCCAGGCCGGCGGCGGTGCCTTCAACGAAGGGCTCCACGAAGCCGGGGTGGTCGAAGTACTGGCGGACCTTGTCCACCTCAAGCTTGCCGTCCAGGCCGGTCTCCGTCAGCGCCATGCCAATGTCCTCGCGGTACTGGCGGCAGCTGGAGTAACAGGAGTAGGCACTGGTGGTGAGCATCAGCACCCGGCGGTGGCCGGCGTCGTACGCTTCCTGCAGTGTCTCCGGGATATAGGGCGCCCAGTTGCGGTTGCCCCACAGCACGGGGAGCTCGATGCCGCGGGCAGCCAGTTCGGCTTCCAGCGCTGCCTTGAGTTCACGGTTCTGCTGGTTGATGGGGCTGACGCCGCCGTTGGCGCGGTAGTGGTGGGAGACTTCCTCAAGCCGTTCGTCCGGGATGCCGCGGCCGCGGGTGACATTGCGGAGGAACGGGATGACGTCCTCCTGCCCTTCCGGGCCGCCAAAGGAGGCGAGCAGGACGGCGTCGTAGTTCTTCGGCGCCATGCGTCCGGCCTCGGTTACGGGGTTGACGGCGGTGGCCTGCTGCTCGGGGCTCATGCCAGCACCTCGGCAACCTCGTCGGCGGAGATACGGCGCCCGGTGTAGAACGGGACTTCCTCCCGCACGTGGTTGCGTGCCTCAGTGGAGCGCAGGTGCCGCATCAGGTCCACCAGGTCCACCAGTTCCGGTGCTTCCAGGCCGAGGATCCATTCCCAGTCGCCCAGCGCGAACGAGGAAACGGTGTTGGAGATGACCTGCGGGAAGTCGCGGCCCAACAGGCCATGGTCGCGGAGCATCTTGCCGCGCTCGGCCTCGGGGAGGAGGTACCACTCGTAGGAGCGGACGAACGGGTAGACGCAGAGCCACTCAGCCGGAGCGACGCCACGGGAGTACGCGGGGGTGTGGTTCTTGGCGAACTCGGCCTCGCGGTGGACACCCATGGCGGACCAGACAATCTCGGTGCCGGCGAACAAGCTGCTGCGGCGGATGTCGCGGATTGCCTGCTGCAGTGCTTCGGGCTTGGGGCCGTGGAGCCACACCATGACGTCCGCGTCAGCCCGCATGGCGGAGACGTCGTAGCTTCCCCGGTGCGTCACGCCGGCAGCGGCGAGCCGCTCCAACAGCGCTTCGAAGTCGGCGGCGGCATTGGCGCTGCGGACCACGGACTCCGACCGCTTGAAGACCGTCCAAAGGGTAAAGAACTGCTCGGCTGATTCTTCGGTTTTAGTGACAGATTCGGCAGAAGTGTGGCTCATGGTTACAAGTTTGCCCCTTCCCTGCCCCCAAGACGAAACCGAAGAGTTCTACAACTCGTAGAAGTGTGCAAAGTCACATTCCAAGGTGCTGCGGGCCATCTTTTTGCGGGGCTCTTAGAGGCGGCGCATCCGCAGGAACACCAGTCCCGCGGCGGCTCCTACACCGACCAGGCCCGCCCCCAGCCACACCATGGCATCCGGCACATCCGGCAGCGGCCCGGTAGATGAAACTGCCCGGCCCGGGCCTGCAGGTGCACCGGCAGCCTGTGGCGCGCGGGTGGGCAGCGACTGGCGCGCGTTGATGGACAGCGCAGTTGGAAAGGCGGGGCCCGGCGTTGCTGCTGCGTCATTGGTCCCTACACCGTTTGCCCCTGCGCCTGTGGCCCCTTCCTGGCCTACAGCAATGCTGTTGGCTCCAAAGATTCCTGGGAGCGCAGGGCTATGCGCTCCGGCGGCACCAGACACGGCGGACGGTGCACCGACAGCTGGATCAACCCGCCCCGGAACACCTCCTGTCCCCACCCCACTGGCAGGAGCCGGGGACTGAGCAGGAGCGCCTGCCGAATTGGGAGTGCCGGCAGCCGGGGCAGGGCCTGGTGCGTTGGCAGCGCCGGATGCCGAGGGCGATCCCGGCCGGACGGCGACCGGGGCGGATCCGGTGCCGGTTGGAGCCGCGGGGGCTGTGGTCCGGGTGGCAGGTGCCAGCGGCGTCCCGGAGGCCGTTGGAGACGGGGAGGGCGTGGTACTTGCAGTCGCGGAACCTGTGATCACCGGAAGCAAGGTACTGGGCAGGGAGACGGCCGGGGAAGGAGCCGGGGTTGCAGGGGTGCCGGCAGGGGCGTCACCCCGATGGCCGGCTGCACCGTTTTCATCGCCCCGGCTGGCTTCCTGCCGCCCGGGGATGCCCTGGACGGCAGCGCTGGTCAGTCCGAACGCAGCAGCAGAAGCGGCCGCGGAAGCCTGCACCGGCGGGTCCTGGGGAGGGGAAACTGCATCATCAGCCAAGGCTGCCTGGACGCCGGTGGAAAGAACCAGTACCGCTCCGACGGCCGCTGCTGCGGTGCCGCGTCGGATTCCCCCATGGATACCGGTCCGGGACAGTGAAAGCTCGGACCTGTTTGAAACCATAGTCATCGACCCTAACCAGAACGGCTGGCCGATTGGAAACCGGAGAGACCGGCGGAGGGTGGGCTGGATGGGCTCGGGAAACCGGGCTTAGCCGCCTGACCAGCAGCGATGCTCAGGCGGCGGCCAGTTGGCCGATTTGCTCACGTGTATCGGCAACGACGGCGGCCAATCCGTTCCCTGCCACCCAGCCGCCAACGACGGCCAGGCCGCCGGCAGCAGTGCAGGCCCGGCGGATTTCCGCTGCCCGGGCACGGTGCCCCACCGCCGCGAACGGCAGGGCCCCCCGCCACCGGACCACGTCCCAGCCCTGCACGTCCTCCCTGGTAATGCGGACGTCGAGCAGTGCGGACGCGTCACGGACGGCGGCCGCGAACAGCTCTTCGTCGGCTTGCGGCCCGGCAGGGTGGGCGGAAGCACCGTCCACCCGGCCGTAGGAGAGGCGCACCACGTGCCTGCCGGGACCGGCGGCAGCAGCCAGCCAGTCCCATTTGCCAGTGGCATGCGTCAGGGCCTTGGCCTGGATCCCCGGCGTCTGTGGAGCCACCAGGATTCCGGTTCCGCGGGGCCTTCGGTCCAGGTCCGGTTTGTCCAGGACCAGCGTGACCAGCTTGACGTCCGGCCCGGAGGCCGGCTTCTTCCCCGCGATGGCAGGAACGGCACCTTCCAGGAGTTCAACGGCGGCAGGGCCATCCACAGCCATGACCAGCAGGGCGCCGCCATAGGAAGTTCCGGCCGCTTCGACCCGCCACCCGTCCCGGGTGCGGGCGACAGCTGTGGCGGCAGTGCCCGGCAGCAGCGTCACGCCCAGGCGCTGGAGATCCGCCACCAGGGCGTCCACCAGGATGTGCATGCCGCCTTCAAGGCCGGCGACGGCGGAGCCTGCCTTGGCCGGTTTACCTGGCTGGACTGGTTGGGGTGGCGCTGGTTGTCCTGGCCGGGTCTGCTGGGCGGCCGCAGTACCGGCACGGCGCTGCGCCAGCACGGCGGCAGCGAGCGAACCGTGTTTCCGCAGGCCTGCACGCAGGCCCGGGGCCACCATGTCGACGTCAAGCAGGCCGGGGTCGGCCGAGTGGACGCCGCCCACCACCGGCGAGACGAGCCGCTCCAGCACCCGTGAACCCATCCGGGCCCGCACCAGGGCGGCCACGCTGGTAACCCCCGCGCAGGCTCCTACGGAGGAAGGCAGCAAGCGGTCCAGGGAGGCGCGCAGCGAGCCGAGCGTGCCCAGCGTGCGGCGGACCTCAGGATCCCAGGGGTTCGCCGGGATGCCCAGGACTCCGGTCCGGGGCAGTTCGCGGGGCCCGTCCGGAAGCTGCACCCAGGCACCACCGGGCCGCGGGGGAACGATCTTTCCCCCCAGGCCGAGCTCCCCGCAGAGCCGGGCGACGGCGTCGGACCTCGTGGCGAACGACTCGGCGCCGCTGTCAAGGGTGAGTCCGGCCACCACGTGGCTGCCCACGCAGCCGCCCCACGACGTCCCCGCTTCAAGGACGGTCACCTGGTGGCCGGCGGCGGCAAGTTCCCGGGCGGACAGGAGGCCGGAGATTCCGCCGCCCACCACCAACGCTGTGCCGGGCGCTGCCGGAGAACTGCCCACGGGTTTACTCCGGTGAAATGGAGTGGATGAGTTTCACGACCCGGGTCAGGACGTCGGGGTCCGTTTCCGGGGGTACGCCGTGGCCAAGGTTCAGGACGTGGCCCGGAGCTGCCGATCCCGCAGCTATGACCTCGCGGACGTGGGCTTCGAGGATTTCCCAGGGGGCTGACAGCAGCGCGGGGTCGATGTTTCCCTGCAGCGGGACCGTTCCGCCCAGGCGGCGGTTCGCCTCGTCGAGCGGCAGCCGGTAGTCAACGCCCACCACGTCCACGCCTACGTCGCGCATGGCCACGAGGAGTTCGGAGGTGCCGGTGCCAAAGTGGATCAGCGGGGCGCCGAGGTGGCGGACATGGTCCAGGGCACGGGCCGACGCCGGTGCAACGTACTTGGTGTAGTCGGCCAGTCCCAGCGAGCCCGCCCAGGAGTCGAAGAGCTGCGCGGCGGAGGCACCGGCCTCGAGCTGGGCCTGGAGGAACATGCCGGAGGCGTCGGCAGCCCAGTTGGCCAGCGCGGCCCAGGTCTCCGGGTCCGCGTGCATCATGGTCCGGGGGCCAAGGTGGTCGCGTGACGGCTTTCCCTCCACCATGTAGGCGGCAAGGGTAAACGGTGCACCGGCGAAGCCGATGAGGGGTGTCTTGCCCAGTTCGGCCACGGTCAGCCGAACGGCTTCGCGGATGGGCTCCAGGGCTTCCCAGGTGAGCTGCGGCAGGGCGGCAACGTCGGCCGCGGTGCGCACGGGCTTTTCCAGGACGGGCCCCACCCCGGGCACGATGTCCACCCCGACGCCGGCCAGCTTCAACGGGATCACGATGTCGGAGAAGAAGATGCCTGCGTCCACGTCATGCCGGCGGACCGGCTGCAGGGTGATCTCCGAGGCCAGCTCGGGACGGAGGCAGGAATCCAGCATCGCGATGCCCTCGCGCACCTTCAGGTATTCCGGCAGCGACCGGCCCGCCTGGCGCATGAACCACACCGGACGGCGGGACGGCTTGCCTCCGCGGTAGGCCGTGATCAGCGGGGAGTCGGCGGTGCGGCCGTCCATCAGTGGATGGTCTGCGGCAAGGGCGCCGGCAGCTGAGACGGCGGGGCTAGGAGTCATGCTTTTGATTGTGCCCAAAAAGAGCAGCAAAAGATAACGACAACCTGTCGCCGGCAGGGCCAGGTCCGGCAAGGTGGCGCGAATCACCGCGAAGTGTGGCGACTATCCTTTCCGGAGGTTGTTCTACCGGGCAACGAAAAAGCTATGATTGGTCTGCTGTGGTTCTTTTCTCATTGGTGGCTACACACGCCGACATCGATCTTGAAACCGTTGCTCAGTTGAGCAACGGTTCCTCCGGGATTGCCGCATCCGCGCTGACCGAATCCCCTGCCGTGGCCGGGGCGGTGGTCCTTGCCACCTGCAACCGCTACGAAATCTACGGTGAGGCCCCCAACCCCAACGACGTCGAAGCGGCGCGGGCGGCACTCGTCTCACGCATCAGCGAGGCCAGCGGCCTCGCCGAACCACTCGTCTCCCGTTCCTTCAGCACCCGGACCGGACCCGAGGTGACCCAGCACCTGTTCGCCGTCAGCGCGGGACTCGACTCCGCCGTCGTCGGCGAACGCGAAATCGCCGGGCAGGTGCGGCGGGCGCTGATCAACGCCCAGCACGATGGCACCGCCAGCGCCGGCCTGGTCCGGCTGTTCCAGGCCGCCTCCAAGACCGCCAAGGACGTGGGCGCGCAGACTGCCCTTGGTTCCCGCGGACTTTCCATCGTCTCCGTTGCACTGGACCTGGCCACCGATCTTTCCGAGAACCCTGACTGGTCAACCAAGAAGGTTGTGCTGTTCGGGACCGGCGCCTACGCCGGGGCCACCATGGCGCTGCTGCGCGAACGCGGCTGCACGGACATTTCCGTCTTCTCCTCGTCCGGCCGGGCAGAAGGCTTCGTGGCCTCGCGCGGCGGCGTGGCCCTGGACGTTGACTCCCTGCGGCCCGCGGTGGCCGCCGCCGACGTCATGATCGGCTGCAGCGGCTCTGATACCCGCGTTGAGGCTGATGAACTGGCCCAGGTCCGCGCCGATTCCGCGCAGCCCCTGATCGCCATCGACCTGGCCCTCACGCACGACTTCGACCCCGCCGTCGGCGAGCTGGAGGGCGTGGAGCTGCTGACCCTCGAATCGGTCCGGCTCGCGGCACCGCAGGAACAGGCGGAATCGCTCGCCCAGGCCAGCGGGATCGTCAAAGGTGCGGCGAAGGCCTTTGAGCAGGAGCGCGAAGCCCGCTCTGTCGATTCGGCCATCGTTGCCCTCCGGCGCCACACCATGAACGTGCTGGACGCGGAAATGGAAAAGGTCCGGGCCCGGCACGGCTGCACCGCCGCCGCCGAAGAAGTGGAGTTTGCCCTCCGCCGCATGGTCAAGCAGTTGCTGCACGTGCCCACGGTGCGCGCCCGTGAACTCGCCGCCAACGGCCAGCAGGACGACTACGTGGCAGCGCTGGAAGCGTTGTACGGAATCACGGTCGAACAGCCCGCCACCTCCCCCGCTGCTTCCCCTGCACTTGCTGAGGCCGAGTGCCCGGTGGACCACAAGGGCCGCGAAACCGCCTGACCCCCCACTTGCTCTATCAGATATGGCTCCCAAACCATCGGTTTGGGAGCCATATCTGATAGAGCAACCGGTCAGTAGACGGGCTTTTCGGGTTCCACGTCCCGCACCCAGGCCAGGATTCCGCCGTCGAGGTGGCTCACCCGCTGGTAGCCGGCCTGCCGCGCCGCCGCCAGTACATTGGCGGACCGGGTCCCGGCCTTGCAGTGGAACACGATGTCCCGGTCCTGCGGAAGTTCATCCCAGGCCTCGCCGGCCAGGATGCGTCCCTGCGGGATCAGCCTGGCGCCATCGATCCGCACGATGTCGTACTCCCCCGCTTCGCGGACGTCCACCAGCTCGAAGTCCTTGAGCCCGGCTTTCCGGGAGGCGAGCATGGTGGCCAGCTGGGTGGCGGTGACGGTGTGTTCCGTGTCCGCTTCGGACGCTGGGGCAATGCCACAGAAGGCCTCGTAGTCCGTCAGTTCGGTGATGGGTTCCGCCGCAGGGTCCTTGGACACGCGGATCTCGCGCCAGCTGCCGCCCAGGGCGTCGAACAGTGCCACACGGCCCAGCAGGGAACGTCCGACGCCGGTAATCAGCTTCACCGCCTCAGTCACCATCAGCGACCCCACGGCAGCACACAGCATGCCGAACACGCCGCCCTCACCGCAGGAAGGAACGGAACCTGCGGGCGGCGCCTCCGGGTAGAGGTCGCGGTAGGTGGGGCCGTGCTTCTCCCAGAACACGCTGACCTGGCCATCGAAACGGAAGATGGAACCCCACACGTAAGGCTTACCCAGGATGGCGGCGGCATCGTTGACCAGGTAGCGCGTGGCAAAGTTGTCGGCACCGTCAAGGATGAGGTCGTATCCGCTGAACAGCTCAAGGGCGTTGGACGAGTCCAGGCGCACGTTGTGCAGCCGGACGTCCACCAGCGGATTCAGCTCGGCGATGGCATCGCGCGCCGACTCGATCTTGGGCCGGCCCACATCGTGCACGCCGTGGATGACCTGGCGCTGCAGGTTGCTCAGGTCCACCACGTCGTCGTCAATGATTCCAATCGTCCCCACGCCCGCCGCGGCGAGGTAGAGCAGCGCCGGCGCACCCAGGCCGCCGGCCCCGATGACCAGCACCTTGGCGTTCTTGAGCCGCCGCTGTCCCAGTGCCCCGATCTCGGGAATGATCAGGTGCCGGGAGTACCGTTCCACCTCGTCAGGGGTCAGGTCCGCGGCCGGTTCCACCAGCGGATCCAGGGAAAGGGCCGAAACATTTGCGGTCAAAGACGAAGCCATACTTCAATGTATGCCCCGGGATACCGCCGGGTCATATTACCCCGCAGTAAAGTGAAGGTAACTGCAATCGAAAGAAGGACAACTGTGGTCCCTGAAGCACGGGCTGACCGCCCGCCCGCCGCCGAACCGCACACTCCCTCGCGCCCCGCAGGCCAACGGTCCGCCCGGCTGCCCCGCGACGAGCGCCGGGCCCAGCTCCTTGCCGCAGCCCAGGAGGTGTTCGTTGCCAACGGCTACCACGGTGCTGCCATGGACGAGATTGCAGAAACAGCCCACGTGAGCAAACCCGTGCTGTACCAGCACTTTCCTTCGAAGCGCGACCTGTACCTTGCCCTGCTGGAAAGCCACCTGGCATCCCTGACCGAATTGATGCTCGGCGCCCTGAACTCCACCACGGACAACGACGAACGCGTCCAGGCCGTCATGCGGGCGTACTTCCACTTCATCGCCAGCGACGACCAGGCCCACCGGCTGGTCTTCGAATCCGACCTGATCAACGATCCCGACGTCAGCTCCCGGCTGGAGACTTTCAACCGGACCTTCGCCGATGCCATTGCAAGGGTGATCGCCGAGGACACCAAGCTCCCCCATCTCGAGGCGGAACTGCTGGGCCGCGGGCTGGCCGGAATGGCGCAGGTCAGCGCGCGGTACTGGCTGGAAACCGATGGCAACCTGGACCTCGATGTGGCCAGCGATCTCATCTACCGTTTAGCTTGGCGCGGAATCTCTCGCTTCCCCAAAGAGTCCTAGACTACAAATAAGACAACACCTCGTAGAGAAGTACGAGCACTTCACAGGCTGGGAGGCCCCCTTGGAAATTAAGATCGGCGTTCAGAACGTTGGCCGCGAAATCGTACTGGAATCGACCCAGGATGCCGAGACGGTGGCCAAGGTTGTTGGCGAGGCCATCAGCGAAGGCAATGAGCTGCGCCTCAAGGATGACAAGGGACGCCTGATTATCGTTCCGGGGAATGCCCTGGCATACGTCGAAATCGGAGCAGAAGAGGTCCGCCGCGTGGGCTTCGGCCAGTTCTAGCCCGCGCTTGGGAGGAGATCCATGCTTTCGCTGACCATCGTGGTGCTGGCCACCGCCGCCGGCGGCTTCATCGTCTGGGCCAATGACAAGCGCCATGCCAAGTACGGCGCGGTGCTGCCGGCGGGAATCGCAGTAGGAGTCGCGGCCCTGGCATGGATCATCCTCATGGCAGCCGGCTTCGGCTACCTGCCCGGCCTGACCTGGCTTCCCTGGGTCCTGCCCATGGTCCTGGGGATTGCTGCCGCCGTCGGTGCGGTGGTTTACTTGGGCCGCACGCGCGCCCGCCACGACATGGAGCGGCTGACCGCCATCCTGCGGCGCTAAGCGTCCTTAAACGAGCTGTGGCCACCACCCGCCCGGGTGGTGGCCACAGCTGCTTAACGTCAGAGGAACTCCGCCCTGCCCTCCATGGCCGACGACGCGAGGGCGTGCTCCCGGCGGGGAATGCGGCCTGCTGCCCGGGCCATCCTGCCGGCGATCACAGCGTGCTTGAACGCCTCGCCCATGAGGGCGGGGTTCTGCGCGCGCGTCACGGCCGTGGCCAGCAGTACGGCGTCACAGCCCAGTTCCATGGCAAGGGCGGCGTCGGACGCCGTCCCGATGCCGGCGTCCAGGACCACCGGAACCGACGCGCGAGACACGATAAGTTCGATGTTGTGCGGGTTCAGGATCCCCAGGCCTGTGCCGATGGGCGCACCCAGGGGCATCACGGCGGTGGCGCCGAGGTTTTCGAGCCGCAGCGCAAGAACGGGATCATCGTTGGTGTAGGCGAAGACCTTGAACCCGCGGTTGACCAGCTGCTCCATGGCCTCCACAAGCTCCACGGCGTCGGGCAGGAGGGTCTGTTCGTCGGCGATGACCTCGAGCTTGACCCAGTCGGTCTCCAGGGCCTCCCGCGCCAGTTCCGCCGTGAGGACCGCATCCCTTGCGGTGAAGCAGCCGGCGGTGTTGGGCAGCACCCGGATCCCGTGGTCCACCAGCAGCTGGAACAGCGATCCGGTTTCCGCGGTTGAGTAGCGCCGCATGGCTACCGTGGTCAGGGCGGTACCGGAGGCCAGGAGCGCTGCGCCCAGGCCGTCCAGGCTAGGCGCCCCGCCGGTGCCCATGATGAGGCGGGAGCCGAGGGCGACGCCGTCGATCACCAGGGCGTCCCCGGCACCGATGTTTCCGGCGGGGTTGATAGTGCTGGTTTCCGTCATGGCGTCAGCCTCCCTGTACTGCAGTAACGAGTTCGATGTCGTCGCCCTCGGCGAGCGCGGTGGCAAACCATTGGCTGCGCGGCACCACCTGGGCGTTGTGTGCGACGGCGACGCCCAGCTTCCCGCCGTCCGTCGCCTGCCCGTTGTCAGCCAGCGGACGCCCGGTGACCTCGCTGACGAGCATGGTGATGGAGGCGCCGTCCGCCACCGTGTGCGGGTTTCCGTTGAGGGTGATGTTCACGCTGTCTCCTTGATGTCGGTGCGTTGGGTGGCCGTTGCCGGCTTGGAGAACCGTTCCGGGCTGAAGGGCGCCCAACGGGGGTCGGTTCTTCCGTCCAGCAGCTCCGTGCAGATGGCTGCTGCGGCGGGGGTAAGCAGGACGCCGTGGCGGAAGAAACCCGTGGCGATGATGAGCCCCGGGACGTGGCGCGCTTCCGCTCCCGACCCTTCACCCCCTGGGGCCGGGCCCACCGGCACCCGTCCCAGCAGCGGCGCGTTGTCCGGGGTTCCGGGGCGGGCCCGGGCGGTGGACTCCAGGAGTTCGAGTTCGGCGACGGCGGGCACCAGGGCCTGGGCATCGCGCAGCAACTGATAGACGCCGCCGGCACTGACGGCATCGGACAGGGCGTCCTCGCGCTGGGTGGCTCCGATCACCACGGTCCCGTCCTGCCGCGGCACGATGTACACCGGAACTCCGTGGACCAGTCCCCGCACCGTCGCGGTCACCAGGGGCTGGAGGTGGCGGGGCACTGCCAGCCGGAGGATGTCCCCGTGCACGGGCCGCAGCGGCAGTTCGAGGCCGGGGGGCAGGTCTGCGAGCGCACCTGACTGCAGGCCGTTGGCCACCACGGTTTCCGTTGCCAGGACGGTGCCGCCACCGGCGAGCCTTACGCCGGCCACCGTTCCGCCGTCCCACAACAGCCCGGCTGCCCGGTCCGGCACTGCGTACCCGTCCACCGCCCCGGCCACAGCCAGGCCCGGCAACTCCTCTGTGGCGCGGGCCAGGGCCAGCCGCAGGGCCGCCACTAGCCGGCGGGGATCCACCTGGTGGTCCGCGGGGGTGTCCAGGGCGCAGGCGATGGCTGGGCTGAGGAGGGGTTCGCGTTTGCGCGCCTCCCGCACAGTCAGGGGCTCCACTGCCAGGCCGTTGGCCAGCTGGACCGTGCGCAGGTCCATCAGCGCACGGCGGTCTGCGGCGTCGGCACCTACGGCGAGAGTCGGCGTCGTAAGGTATCCGGAATCTGCGCCCGATGCATCGGCGACACCGGCAGCGAACGCCGGCCATCGCGACGATGCTTCCAGCATGAGTTCCAGGAGGTCTTCCTCCTGGTAGTGCAGTTCGCTCACGGGGGCCAACATTCCGGCGGCGGCCCAGCTGGCGCCCGAACCGGGGGCGTCGTCTATGAGGACGACGGAGCGTCCGGAACGCTGCACTTCCCAGGCGATGCCGTGCCCCACCACTCCCCCGCCAATGACGGCGACGTCGGCACGTATTGTTGACGGAAGGGTGGAATGGATGGACGCATCAACGGAAGCGGGATGGGTAGTGCCGGGGGTACGCATCTGGTTCCTTCCCTACGCCGGCATTAACCGGATCAGGTCAAGCGGTCGGCTCTGACGCCCTCTCAGCCCGGCGCTTTGTGACAGCTGCCGCGGGCTCCCGCAGTACCTCCCCAGTTTAGAGGAATTAGGCTTGCAGGCATGAATGCGACCACCCCATCCTTTCCCTCAGGTTCCCACGCTCCGGCCGGCGGAGTTGCCAATGCCGAGGTTGTCAACGCCCGGGACAGCGAGGCCCTCAAGGCTGCCCGCCTGTATCTCTGCACCGATGCGCGGCGGGACCGCGGCGACTTTGCGGAGTTTGTGGACGCGGCCTTTGCCGGCGGCGTGGACATCATCCAGTTGCGGGACAAGAACATCGAGGCCGCCGAGGAACTGGACCTTTTGGCGGTGCTGAAGGAAGTGGCGGTACGGCACGGCAAGCTGTGGGCGGTCAATGACCGCGCCGACATCGCCGTGCTTTCCGGGGCCCCTGTTTTCCACATCGGCCAGAAGGACCTGCCGCTGGGGGCAGCACGCACGCTGGTCAACGGGAACGCCGCCATCGGACTTTCCAGCCACACGGCCGAACAGGTGGATGCCGCCCTGGCCGCAACCGCCGGCCCCTCCGGCCTGGACTACTTCTGCGTAGGTCCTGTCTGGGCCACGCCCACCAAACCCGGCAGGGCCGCCGTCGGTCCCGACCTGGTGAAGTACGCAGCGGAGGCGTCCCGGCGGGCTGCGGATCCCGTGCCCTGGTTTGCCATTGGCGGCATCGACCACGGCAACGTCCACCAAGTGGTGGAGGCGGGCGCGCGCAGGATCGTGGTGGTCCGCGCCATCACGGAAGCTCCTGATCCCGCCGCCGCTGCTGCCTCCCTCCTCGACGCGCTGGACGCCGCCGGCTCCTGAGCCTGCTTAATCGCGGAACTTGGGGCTACGCTGAATTTTGTGTCACATCATCGGCTGGCCCCCAACGTCCACGACCATAAGAACGCCTTGGAAGAGGCGCTGGGCCTGCTGCGGACGGAACTTGAACTTCCGGGTCCCTATCCCGCCGAAGCCGTGGACGACGCCCTGGCTGCCGTGGCCGCGCTGCAGCTTCCGTCCTACGACCTGACCGCCGTCGAGTTCGTCACCATCGATCCGGCGTCCTCCACGGACCTGGACCAGGCAGTGTTCATCGAGGCGGACGGGGACGGCTACCGCGTGATGTATGCGATCGCCGATGTTCCGGCCTTCGTTACGCCGGGAGGTCCCCTGGACGCCGAGACGCGGCGGCGCGGACAGACGTTTTACGCCCCGGACGGCCGGATCCCGCTGCACCCGGAGGTCATCAGCGAAGGGGCCGGAAGCCTCCTGCCCGGCCAGGAGTGCTCTGCCTTCGTCTGGGACTTCACGCTCGACGGCGAAGCAACCGTCCTGACAGTAGGCGTCCGTCGGGCCCGGGTCCGCAGCCGTGACAAGCTCAGCTACAAGGGCGCCCAGGCAGACCTCGACGCCGGGACGGCCTCCCCCGTACTCCACCTGCTCCGTGAGGTGGGCCTGAAGCGGGTGGCATTGGAGCGGGCCCGTGAAGGCGCCAGCCTCAACATGCCCGAACAGGAGATCGTCCAACTGCCCGACGGCGGCTACCGGATTGACGCGGTTCCACAGCTTCCGGTGGAGGACTGGAACGCTCAAATTTCGCTGATGACCGGGATGGCGGCGGCTGAGCTCATGCTCGAGGGCAAAGTGGGCATCCTGCGCACCATGCCCGCGCCGGACGAACGGTCCCTGAGGCATTTCCGGCTGCAGACCGAGGTGCTCGGCAGGCCGTGGGACGGCGAAGTCAGCTACGGCGAATACCTGCGGTCGCTGGATCCCACCGACCCGAGGCAGTTGGCCATCATGCATTCGGCAGGCATGCTGTTCCGGGGAGCGTCCTACACCGCGTTCGACGGAACCGTCCCCGAGGATGGCATCCAGTCCGCCATCGGCGCGGCCTATGCCCACACCACCGCGCCGCTGCGGCGCTTGGTGGACCGCTTCGTTTTGGTCATCTGCGAGGCCCTGAGCAACGGCGGCGATGTTCCCGGCTGGGCACGCGAAGCGCTGCCGCTGCTGCCGGGCATCATGGCGGGATCGGACCAGCTGGCGTCCAGGATGGAACGCCTGGCCCTGGACACCGTGGAGGCGGCGCTGTTGCTGAACCACATCGGGCAGGAGTTCGACGCGATCGTGATCTCCGGGTCCAAGCCGCAGAACGGCAACGGCAGCAACGGGAAAAATGGCAACAGCAATGGGAAGAACGGTAACGGCAGCTCCGGGATTATCCAGATCGCAGAACCCGCAGTGACCGCACACTGCGCCGGCGAACTGGAGTCCGGCACCAAGGTCCGGGTCCGGCTGGTGTCCTCGGACATCACCACCAGGGAGATCCACTTCGAACTGGTCCGCTGAGTAAGCAGCGGACGCCGCAAGCGGGCCGAAACCGTGTTTGGGCACCCATGCGGCTAGACTGGAGGGGTAGAACTGGATGCCCGGTCGTTGATTTCCTCCATTTGAAACCAACAAGCCCGCCCCTACGCGATCTTGAGAATTGCCCGCTGGTCCCCAGTGCCAGCATTAGATAGCCCGCGATCGGCTTCCACTGGAATTGCTTGCGCGCTTGAGCGTGCTCCGGAGCGGCCAGCCCTGGCCGGCCCGTTGAGCAGGCAGCGCCAATGCCTAAATGAATAAGGAAACTCCCCTGTGAGTGAATTGCATACCCACCAGCTTCTGAGCGACGTGTCCGGTACGGAGACCATCGAACCGGAAGAGACCATCATCTCGGACGAGACGCCGCACGAGATCGCCGAAAAGTCTTTTGCCGACTACAACGTCCGCGACGACATTGTGGAGTCCCTGGCCGACGCCGGGATCACCCACCCCTTCCCCATCCAGGCCATGACCCTGCCGGTGGCCCTGGGCGGCCACGACATCATCGGCCAGGCCAAAACCGGCACCGGCAAGACCCTGGGCTTCGGCATTCCGGCGCTGCAGCGCGTCATCGGCCAGGACGACCCCGGCTACGCCAAGCTGGCCGTACCTGGAGCACCGCAGGCCCTGGTCATCGTTCCCACCCGTGAACTGGCGGTCCAGGTGGCCAGCGACCTCCAGACCGCGTCGCGCAAGCGCAACGCCAGGATCGCCACCATCTACGGCGGCCGCGCGTACGAGCCCCAGATCGAGTCCCTGAAGAAGGGTGTGGAGGTAGTGGTCGGGACCCCCGGCCGGTTGATCGACCTCTACAAGCAGAAGCACCTGAGCCTTAAGAACGTCAAAATCGTGGTTCTGGACGAAGCCGACGAGATGCTGGACCTCGGCTTCCTGCCGGACGTGGAGACGCTGATCGCTGCCACCCCCGCCGTCCGCCAGACACTCCTGTTCTCCGCCACGATGCCCGGCCCCGTCATCGCCATGGCCCGCCGGTACATGACCCAGCCCACCCACATCCGCGCCGCGGATCCGGAGGACGAGGGCCTGACCAAGCGGGACATCCGCCAGCTGATCTACCGTGCGCACAGCATGGACAAGACCGAGGTGGTGGCACGCATCCTGCAGGCGCGCGGCCGCGGGCGGACCATCATCTTCACCAAGACCAAGCGCACCGCCGCCAAGGTGGCCGAGGAACTGGTGGACCGCGGTTTCGCCGCCGCCGCCCTCCACGGCGACCTGGGCCAGGGCGCCCGTGAACAGGCGCTGCGTGCCTTCCGCAACAACAAGGTGGACGTCCTGGTGGCCACGGACGTGGCGGCCCGCGGCATCGACGTCGAGGACGTCACCCACGTGATCAACTACCAGTGCGTGGAAGACGAGAAGATCTACCTGCACCGGGTGGGCCGCACCGGCCGCGCCGGGAACAAGGGCACCGCAGTCACGTTCGTGGACTGGGACGATGTCCCACGCTGGGCACTGATCAACAAGGCACTGGGCCTCAACGTGCCCGAGCCCGTCGAAACCTACTCATCCTCCCCGCACCTGTACACCGACCTGGACATCCCCGAGGGCACCAAGGGCCGCCTGCCGCGGGACAAGCGCACCCTGGCCGGCGTTGACGCAGAGGTCCTCGAGGACCTTGGCGAGACCGGCAAGAAGAACGCCCGCGGCGGCCGGGACTCGTCCCGGTCCAGGGACCGGGAGGGACGGGGACGCAGCAAGGGCGGCAACCGCGAAGGAGGCCGCAGCAGTGATTCAGCCGGCCACTCAGGCGAGCGCCGCCGTCGTACGTCCAATACGGAAGCCGCACCTGCCGGTGAGGCTGCCGCCCCGGCAGCCGACGGCGGCCAGCCGTCGCGCGCCCGCCGCACCCGCACCCGCACCCGCCGCCGCAACGGCGAAGTGGTGGCGGGCGCCGACAAGGGCACGCAGCCTGGCAACTCCGAGGGCTAACTGCCGGAGATGACTGACACTGTTTGGGCGCCGGACGGCGGCAGCCTGGTGGTGCACGCGGACAACGCGGAGTACCTCCCCACGCTGCCGGACGGCGCCTTCACACTGATTTACGTGGACCCGCCCTTCAACACCGGCCGGCCGCAGCAGCGCCAGGAAACCCGCATGGTGGTCAACGCTGAAGGCAGCGGGGACCGGGTGGGTTTCAAGGGCCGCTCCTACGACACCATCAAGGGCGCACTGCACCGCTACGATGACGCGTTCAGCGACTACTGGTCCTTCCTCGAGCCACGGCTTGTGGAAGCCTGGCGGCTCCTTGCCGACGACGGCACCCTGTACCTGCACCTGGACTACCGCGAAGTGCACTACGCCAAGGTCATGCTGGACGCCATCTTTGGCCGGGAATGCTTCCTGAACGAGATCATCTGGGCCTACGACTACGGCGCCCGCGCGAAAAACCGGTGGCCCACCAAGCACGACAACATCCTGGTGTACGTCAAGAACCCGGCCAAGTACCACTTCGACAGCGCCGAGGTGGACCGCGAGCCGTACATGGCGCCGGGCCTGGTGACCCCTGCGAAGCGGGAACTGGGCAAGCTGCCCACGGACGTCTGGTGGCACACCATCGTCTCGCCCACGGGCAAGGAAAAGACCGGCTACCCCACGCAGAAGCCGGAGGGCCTGGTCCGGCGCGTTGTCGCTGCCTCGTCCCGTCCCGGGGACTGGTGCCTGGACTTCTTCGCCGGCTCCGGCACCCTGGGTGCAGTGGCCGCAAAGCTGGGCCGGAAGTTCGTGTGCGTGGACCAGAACCAGCCGGCCATCGACATCATGGCCAAGCGGCTGGGTGCGCACGCCACCCTGGTAACCCGCCAGCCCAGCTAGGTTCCGGCCGGCCCTTCGCGGACGGCCTGCATTTTAGGGGCGGACGACGACGGCCCCCGTGCCGAGTTCCTCGATCCGCGCCAGCATGTCCGGTGCCGTGAGGTTCTCCCCGAGCAGGTTGGGCTTCCCGGTTCCGTGGTAGTCGGAGGAACCGGTGACCAGCAGGTCGTGCTTGGCCGCAAGCCTGCGGAGGAAGTCGCGGCCCTCCTCCGGGTTGTCCCGGTGGTCGATCTCCAGGCCCGCCAGGCCGGCGTCGATCATCTCCCGGTACGTACGCTCCCCCACGATCCGTCCCCGCGCAGAGGCCACGGGGTGGGCGAACACCGGCACGCCGCCGGCGGCACGGACAAGTTCGACGGCGGTGGCAGGGTCCGGAGCGTAGTGCGGAATGAAGTACCGCGAGCGGGAGGTGAGGATGGAGGCGAAGGCCTCCGAACGGTCCTCCACCACCCCTGCGGCAACGAGGGCATCCGCGATGTGCGGCCGGCCCAGGGTGGCGCCGGGCGCAACGTGGTGGATCACGTCGTCCCAAGTGAGTGGATAGTCTTCGGCCAGGATGGTCACCATCCGCTCGGCCCTGGTCTGGCGGGAATCCTTGGCCTTGGTGATCTCCTCCAGGAGACCGGGATCGGTGGGATCGTGCAGGTAGCTTAGGAGGTGGACGCTGATGCCCTCCTCCGTCCGGCAGGACACCTCCATCCCGGGTACCAGGGCCACGCCGTACGTTGCAGCGGCTGCGGAAGCCTCTGCCCAGCCTGCCGTTGAATCATGGTCGGTCAGTGCCACCACGTCCAGCCCCGCACGGGCAGCAGAGGCCATGACATCGGCAGGGGTCTCGGTGCCGTCGGAGACGTTGGAGTGGGCATGCAGGTCAATCCTCACTTATCCAGCGTAGTGGACCGGGGACAAGAGACCCGGGAGGCCTGTTCGCTTAGCCGCGAAGCTGGTGAGACGATGGTGCCGTGAACGATGCCGAAAACACCCAAAACTCTGCTTCCCAGCCGTTGGAGGAGCGCGTCAACAACCGCTCCCAGCGGCCCAGTTCCACCGCCTTCAAGGCCTTCATGGCCAGCAACTGGGCGCCGTTCAACCAGGAGCTTCCCCAGCTGGACGCAGTCGCCCCCTATGCCGCAAACCGGCGCAAGGCGATCTCCGCCCTGTTCAAAGGCGAACGCCTGGTCATCCCCGCGGGGCCGTTGAAGGTCCGGTCTAATGACTGCGACTACCGCTTCCGCCCGCACTCCGGCTTCGCGCACCTCACCGGGCTCGGCCTGGACCACGAGCCCGACGCGGTCCTGATTCTGGAACCGGCGGAAGAGGGAACAGGCGACGACGGCGGGAACCACCGCGCCACGCTCTACTTCCGGCCGCTGGCCGGCAGGGACTCGGAACAGTTCTATGCGGACTCCCGCTCGGGCGAGTTCTGGATCGGGGCCCGTCCCACCCTGGAAGAGTTCGAGGCCCGCCTGGGCCTGGCCACCGCACATATCGACCAGCTGGAGACAGCCATCACCAAGGACGTGGGCGCCCCCGAAATCGGCGGTATCTCCATCCGCCTGGTCCGTAAGGTCGACGAGAACATCGACGCGCTGGTGGACACTGCCCGCTACAACACCGCCAGGGACCCCGAGAACCTGGACCTGGGCGTCCTGGATGCCTTGGACGAAAAGCTCAGCGAGGCCCTCTCCGAACTGCGCCTGCTGAAGGACGAGTGGGAAATTGAGCAGATGAAGACCGCGGTGTCTGCCACCGTGGAGGGCTTCGAAGAGGTTGTTAAGGCGTTGCCGCGCGCCCTCACACATGCCCGCGGCGAACGCGTGGTTGAAGGAGCGTTCTTCGCCAGGGCCCGCGAGGTGGGTAACGAACTCGGCTACGACACCATCGCAGCGTCCGGCAACAACGCCACGGTGCTGCACTGGACCCGCAACACCGGCCGCATCCACGCCGGCGAACTCCTGCTCCTGGACGCCGGCGTCGAGGCCGATTCGCTCTACACCGCGGACATTACCCGGACGCTTCCGGCCAGCGGCACCTTCAGCGACATCCAGCGCAAGGTGTACCAGGCAGTCCTGGATGCAGCCGATGCCGGTTTCGCCGCTGCCCAGCCCGGGACCAAATTCCGCGACATCCACACCGCGGCCACCACCGTCCTGGCCGAGCGCCTGGCAGAGTGGGGAATCCTGCCCGTCTCCGTAGCGGAAGCGATCAGCCCTGAAGGCCAGCAGCACCGCCGCTGGATGCCGCACGGCACCAGCCACCACCTGGGACTGGACGTGCACGACTGCGCGCAGGCCAAGCGGGAACTCTATCTCGACGGCGTCCTCACCGAAGGCATGGTGTTCACCATCGAACCGGGCCTGTACTTCAAGAAGGAAGACCTGGCGATCCCGGAGGAGTACCGCGGCATCGGCGTCAGGATCGAGGACGACATCCTCATGACCAATGATGGCCCGGTCAACCTCAGTGCCGCCCTGCCCCGCAATGCGGAGGACGTGGAGGACTGGATGGCCGGGATCTACCGGACCGAAGAAGCCTGATTCAGGGCAGCGATTAACAAGGAGCGGGACCGCCGGATTCTTTCCGGCGGTCCCGCTCTTTATGCATCCTGATGCCAGGCTCTGAAAACCTCCCGGCTGCTACTGCCGGTGTTCGCCGTGGTGCTGGTCGCCCTCGGATCCGTAGTGTTCTTCCGCCCGATGGGCTCCACCGTGGTGGTCCTGCTGTTCCGCACCATGTTCCGGGCCATGTTCCGGGCCTTGCTGCCCGGCCTCCGCGGCGGGACCCTGCGGGAGCCGGACGCCGTACTGCGGGCGGCCGTCCGGCAGGTCCGGGTAGCGGACCGAACGCACGGGCTGCTGCTGGCCGCCGCCATACTGCTGGTTGCCCTGCTGCTCGCCGCCGTCGTGCGGATACGCGTGCCCGTCCTGGGCCGGTGCGCCGTGCTCCGATCCCTCGTGGGAAGGGCCGGCAGGACGCTGGCCGTACGGATCGTTCCAACCGGCCGGACGCGCGGGCCCCTGCTGCTGCGGATGCTGCTGCTGGTAAGGCTGGTTGTAGTAGTCGTTTTGCGTGTAGGGGCCGTGGCCGGAGGCAGCGTCGGAACGGGACATCGGCAGTTGCTGCAGCAGCCGCCGGGCCTCGTGGGCGGCTTCGAGGGCCACGATGACGTCGTAGTTCGTTGCCACCACCTGGCTGGTGGACGTGAAGTCGCGCTTGCCGCGCTGCATGGCGTAGGTGACGATGCCGAAGAGCATGAAGAAGGCGGCGCCCATCAGCACCGATGTCATGATCGAAAAGTATCCGGGGGAAGGGGCAAAGAAGGACAGCATGACCCCCACGAACAGACCGAACCACATGCCGCTCAGTGCCCCCGAAAGTGCCACCCGGGGGTAGCTCAGCCGCCCGGTCACCCGCTCCACCATCTTCAGCTCATTGCCGACAATGGAGACCATCTGGACCGGGAACTGCTGGTCCGCCAGGTAGTCCACGGCTTTTTGGGCGTCGAGGTAGGAGGTGTAGGAGCCAACGGTGTCACCGGTGGGAACAGCCCGGGCATCGTCCGGTCCGTTCGGGGCGCCGGCCCTGGGTGCACCAAATAAGTTCGACATAACCCCATTCTTGCCCATCAAGGTGGGTGCTGCCTGTAAATTCAGCTAAAAGAGAGCAGACTCGGTAGCCTGTAGTGGTGAGCACAACACCTACACGCGTCTTCGTGGCGCGCCTTCTGGGCCTCGATGTCTTCGACCCGCTGGGCGACCGGCTGGGCCGGTTGCGCGATGTTGTTGTGCTGTCCCGCGGCACCCAGGGTGCCCCGCACGTGGTGGGCATCGTGGTGGAAGTTCCGGGTAAGAAGCGCGTCTTCGTTCCCATGACCCGCATCACCTCAATCGACCAGACCCAGGTCATCTGCACCGGCCTGGTCAACCTGCGCCGGTTTGAACAGCGCGGGGCGGAAACCCTGGTGGTGGCCGAGATGTTCGACCGGCGCGTCACGCTCCGCGACGGCAGCGGCGACGCCACCATCGAAGACATCGCCATCGACCAGCACCGCTCCCGCGACTGGTTCGTCAGCAAGCTCTTCGTCCGGCGCGGGCACTCGCTGTCGCCCCTGAGCCGGCTGCGCCGCAACGAGACCCTGATCATCGACTGGGCGGACGCCCAGCAGGGCCAGAAGACCGAGCCGCAGGCCGCCACCCAGTTCGTGGCCAACCACGAGGACCTCAAACCCGCCGACTTCGCCGAGGCGCTCCAGGAGATGAGCGACAAGCGCCGCTTCGAGGTAGCCAGCGAACTGCAGGACGAACGCCTGGCCGATGTCCTCCAGGAGCTCCCGGAGGACGACCAGGTGGAGATCCTCTCCGCACTGGATGTCCAGCGCGCAGCCGACGTCCTGGAGGAGATGGACCCGGACGACGCCGCCGACCTCCTCGGCGAGCTCCCCTCCGCCCAGGCCGAGGAACTGCTCCAGCTGATGGAGCCCGAAGGCGCCGAGGACGTCCGCCGCCTGCTCGAATATGACGAGGACACGGCCGGCGGCCTGATGACCCCCGTGCCGGTGATCCTCCCCCCGGAAGCCACCGTCGCCGAAGCCCTGGCCCACGTCAGGCGCGAGGAGCTCTCCCCCGCCCTGGCGTCGTCGATCTTCATTGCCCGGCCGCCGCTGGAAACGCCTACCGGCCGCTTCCTGGGCGTGGTGCATATCCAGCAGCTGCTGCGTTTCCCGCCGTTCGAGGCACTGGGAAACCTGGTGGACAAGAACCTGGAGCCGTTGTCCGACCAGGCCCACATCAGCGAAGTGGCGCGGACCCTGGCCACGTATAACCTGAACTCCCTCCCGGTGATCAACGACGCCGGCCGGCTTGTGGGGGCGGTGACTGTTGATGACGTATTGGATCATTTGTTGCCGGACGACTGGCGCGCCCATGATGGCGAAGCCCCGATAAGAAAGCTCGGTGGCCGCATTGGCTGATATCAGTGCTCCGAAGAACCCCAACCAGCGGAACCTGGCCAAAGCGGAATCAAAAGGCAGCCTCGACACACCCCTGAGCGGCAGGCAACGGATCCTGCCCACGTTCCGTCCGGACCCTGATGCGTTCGGGCACGCCACCGAAGCCTTCGCACGGTTCATGGGTACGCCCCAGTTCCTGGTGTACATGACGGTGTTCTGTATCTTTTGGCTGGGCTGGAACACATGGGCGCCCACCGAATGGCAGTTCGACTCCCGGGACCTTGGTTTCACCCTGCTGACCCTGATGCTGTCGCTGCAGGCCTCCTACGCAGCGCCCCTGCTGCTGCTGGCGCAAAACCGGCAGGATGACCGTGACCGCGTCTCCCTGCAGCAGGACCGCCAGCGCGCCGAACGCAACCTGTCCGATACCGAGTACCTCACCCGGGAACTTGCCTCCCTTCGGATCGCCCTGCGCGAGGTAGCCACCCGCGACTACGTCCGGGCCGAACTGCGCTCCCTCCTCGAGGACCTGCTCGAAGCCCAGGAGGAGCTGCGCACCCACGAGGAGACCGGCCCGGGTTCGCACGAGTCACCGCGGGACAAGGTCAAAGACAAACTGCGTGAACAACGGGACCGGCAGCGCAGCCCGCGTACCCAGCAGATCCCCCGGGTCAAACCCGGCCACTCTGCCCAATGACCGCCTGCCCGTCCACTCTCCGGCGGCCCGCAACCGCATGAAAGCTGAGGCTCCTGCCATGAGCGCCCCCATCGATCCCGCAATAAGCGCCTCCCCGCTGCACCAGGCCGTCAACGACGCCCTCGCCACGGTCATCGACCCCGAACTGCGCCGCCCCATCGCCGAGCTGGGCATGGTGGATTCCGTCCAGGTGTCCGACGACGGCAGAGTCACCGTGGCGGTCCTGCTCACCATCGCAGGCTGCCCACTTCGGGACACCATTACCGCCGATTCCCAAAGGGCCCTTTCCGCCGTCCCCGGCGTCACCGCCGTCGACGTCGAACTGAAGGTGATGGACCAGGCGCAGCGCGACGCCCTCAAGGAGAAGTTGCGCGGCACGGGCGGGCAGCGCAGCATCCCGTTCAATGACCCCGGCTCGCTCACCAAGGTCTATGCCGTGGCCAGCGGCAAAGGCGGGGTGGGCAAGTCCTCCGTCACGGTCAACCTGGCCAGCGCCCTGGCCGCCCAAGGCCTCCGGGTGGGCATCGTGGACGCAGACGTGTACGGCTTTTCTGTCCCTGCGCTGATGGGTATCACGCAAAAACCCACCCAGGTGGACGACATGATCCTTCCCCCGGTTGCGTATGGGGTGAAGGTGATCTCCATCGGCATGTTCGTCAGCGGCAACAAGCCGGTCGCCTGGCGCGGACCCATGCTGCACCGCGCCCTGGAACAGTTCCTCACCGACGTCTACTTCGGCGATCTCGATGCCCTGTTCCTGGACCTTCCGCCGGGCACGGGTGACATTGCCATTTCCGTGGCCCAACTGCTGCCCAAGGCCGAAATCCTGGTGGTCACCACACCCCAGGCGGCAGCGGCGGATGTCGCGGAACGGGCCGGCGCGATTGCCACCCAGACCGGCCAGAAAATCGCGGGCGTCATCGAGAACATGTCCTATCTGGAGATGCCCGACGGCGGCCGGATGGAACTGTTTGGAAGCGGCGGCGGGGCAGTCCTCACCGAACGCCTCAGCGCCACGGTAGGGGCGGACGTTCCGTTGCTGGGCCAGATTCCGCTGGACATCCAGTTGCGGGAAGGCGGGGACTCGGGGGTGCCGATCGTCCTGGGCAAGCCGGATTCGGCGGGAGCGGCGGCGCTGTTGGCCATTGCAGGGCAGTTGGCGGCAAAACCCCGCGGCCTGGCCGGTATGAAGCTGGGGCTGCAGCCCCGCTGAGCGGTAAGCCCCGCTGAGGAGGCAGGCCCTAGGTGGCTTCGGTGTCGAACGGGGCAACCTCGCCCGGGGCCAGCCTCTCCACTACCCTTTCGGGCCGCGCAGGAGCTGACTCGGCTGCTGCCGCTGCGCCGGAAACTGCAGCCACGGCGGCGGGGGCGCCCGCACTCACTGGCTTGGTGTCGTCGTCGAGCAGTGCTTCCTTGATGATGCGTCGGGGATCGTACTGGCGCGGATCGTATTTCTTCCAGTCGACATCGTCGATGTCGATGCCCACTTCTTCCTTGATCTGCTCGCGCGCGCCGTTGGCCATGCGGCGGACTTCCTTGACCAGGTTCGCCAGCTTCTGGGTATATTCAGGCAGCCGCTGGGGGCCGATCACCAGCACGCCAATGATCAGCAGAAGAATGAACTCCGGGCCGTTGATTCCAAACACTTTAGGAAGATTACCCTTTCCGGGCTGCGAGTGACGATTCCCGTCCCGCGGACGGAGCAACAGTTCGCGTCACTGGGTAAACAGCGCCGCGATCTTGCCAAACCCGCGCTCCAGCCGTGCCTCCAGCGGCTCGGCCGCCTGCCCCTCGGAGCTGTCCGGAACGGCAGCCGCCACCCCTTCTGCGGCACTGTCCGCAAGCCGTTTGAGGATGGGCAGGGCCTGATTGGACTGCGCGGCGGGCAGGTCGGAGCGGTAGGTGATGGTGAGGCCTTCCGCGCGGTAGGTGGCGGCCCTTGGTGAGGTGGCCCAATCCTGCGCCGGACCCGCTTTCCCCCCGGCTCCGGCGGCTTCTGCCGGCGCACTTCCGGGAGCGGCAACGTTTGCTGCCGCCTGCGCGGGGACGGGATGCTGTTCCGTAACGGTGGCGTGATGCGCGCCGTCGGTAAGCCAGAGCTCCACCGCAGGCTGGCCGTCAACAACCAGCGCCTTGGCCGATTCCATGTGGAATCCCATGGCCTGTAGCTCCGGGCAGGCCCACCCTTCGGAGCGCAATGTTGCAAGCTGCGCCGCGGTCAACGTCCTGCCGTCCGCCGGTGTCTGCGAGGAGACATGCGAAAAGGCCGCCTCGGTGCCCACCGTCCCGCCGGCCGAGGGATCTCCTGCCGCCGTAAATGCCCCTACGGCCAGTACCCCGGCAGCCGCCACTGTTCCGCCCGCAGTCAGTGCGAGGGCCCGGGCGGCCAGGCGGGAAGTGCTGCTGTGGTCCACGGACGCTGCCGGCTGTGCGGCCAGTTCCGAGGTGCGCGCCAGCAGCCGAGCAGTCAGGTCATCGCTGGCGGGCGGTATGGGAGCGTCCCGAAGACGCTCCAGGTACTGGCGTTCCCGGCGAACGGTGGCAGCACACTCCTGGCAGGCCTCCAGGTGGCTGCCCGTGCGCTGATGCCTGCCACCGAAAGGAAACTGGGACCTCATGTGCCGTTCAGAGGATGCCGGCGATGCGCGGCATCTTGAGCTTGCGGCGGGACTGCTGCGGGCGCGGGTCGCGGTGGGCCAACTTCTCCCGGAGCATCGTCCTGCCCCGGTGGATCCGGGAGCGGACGGTACCCAACTTGACGCCCAGCGCCTCAGCGACTTCGTCGTAGGACAGCCCCTCGAGGTCGCACAGGACCACGGCGGCGCGGAAGTCCGGCGGAAGTTCCTCCAGCGCGGCCTGCACGTCAAGGTCGAGGTTGTTCAGTTCGAAGCTTTGCTCGGGGCCGGGCTCGCGGCCCGGCAGCCGGGACTCTGCATCCTCCGCCAAGGCATCGAACCGGATGCGGGTCTTCCGGCGCGCCTGGTCAAGGAACAAGTTGGTGGTGATGCGGTGGAGCCAGCCGTCGAGCGTTCCGGGCTTGAAGTTGTCCAGGGAACGGAAGACGCGGACGAACACCTCCTGGGTGAGGTCCTCGGCGTCGAACTTGTTGCCGGTCAGGCGGTAGGCCAGCCGGTAGACCTTCGCGGAGTGATTGGTGACCACTTCTTCCCAGGTGGGACGGACCCACTCATCGTCGGGATGGTTGACTGCAGGGACAGGTGCCACAACTGAAGATGACATCGTCCACTCCCCTCGTGGAATGCTAACGCCCGGATACTGTTGACATCTCTGATTCGGCGCCGGTCACCTTTTGGATGAGCGGATACCAATCATGTCAAACTTGGCTGGGAATTTCCTGACTGCAGGCAAACTTCAGCCTTGGGCGCAACGGGTGCTTCCCCGGCCTGCCCGGCCGGACACAGTAGGCTTGGGGAGACATTCCCCCTTACGCCCAGAAAGCGAAATCCATGAGCGCCGACAAGTCCAGCAGCTGGTCCTATGCAGAAGATCTGCCCGCTGAGGATGAGGTCATGCTTCGGGCCCGGGAACGGTCGTTTGAATTGGGCGTCAGCGCCATCAGCCCCGGGGTGGGCGCCGTCCTCACGGTGCTGGCTGCTGCCTCCAAGGCCCAGACAGCCGTGGAAATCGGCACGGGGGCCGGCGTCTCCGGCGTCTGCCTCCTGCGCGGCCTGAGCCCGCACGCGGTCCTGACCACCATCGACGTGGACGTAGAACACCTGAGGGCGGCCCGCGAAGCGTTTGCCGAGGCCGGCAGCCCGGCCAACCGTACGCGCACCATTTCCGGCCGCGCGGGCGATGTCCTGCCGCGGCTGACGGACGGGGCCTACGACCTGGTGTTCATCGACGCGGACAAGCCTGGCCTCCCGGGATATGTGGAACAGGCCATCCGGCTGCTCAAGCGTTCCGGGCTGCTGGTCATCAACGACGCCCTGGACAAGGACAAGGTGGCCAACCCCGCCGGCCGGGAGCCCAACACGGTGACCCTGCGTCAGGTGGGCAAGGCAATCCGCGACGACGACAGGCTGGCTTCGGCAATGCTTCCCACCGGGGACGGCCTGCTGGTGGCCGTCAAGAAATAGGTATCCCCCGAAGACGGACAGGGTCCGCAGCCCGCAGGCTGCGGACCCTGTCCGGCACGGTTATTCGGTAACGCCGACCAGGCATTCCTTGAGGTTGGCTGCTTCGGCAGCATTCAGTTCGACCACCAGGCGTCCGCCGCCTTCGAGCGGGACGCGCATGATCAGGCTGCGGCCCTCCTTGGTGACTTCCATTGGGCCGTCGCCGGTGCGTGGTTTCATCGCCGCCATGAGGAATTCCCCTCCATTTTGTCCCAGGACTGATCAGCCCGGGCGGGCTGTGTCCGCATGTCGATCAGGCCGCTATGGCGTCGGTGTTGGTTCCACCGCCAAGGCTGCGCGTTTTCTGAATGCTTTTGTCCTTGCTTACCTATCATTATCGCGGAATTACCCGCACGTAGCTAATCGATGGACATTTTCCTGGACGTGTTATTCCCGCCCTGACCTGCGCAGAAGCATCTTTTGCTAGGGCGGGTAATCCCCTCCGCCGGGCAGTGGCGCCCACGCCCACAGCCATACAATCCACACGACCTGGAGCAGCAGGAACATCACCACAACGGTTCCCCGGTACGCCCTTGACCGGGAAAGGAACACCGCTCCCAGGGCCAGCGGAAACAACGGCAGCAGCATCCTGAAAGTACTGGTCTGCGGGTGGAGGAAGGCCAACAGGTAACCCATGTAGCAGGCGCACCACAGCCTCAGTTCGACCCCGAGCCGCACCACCGGAGGAAGGAACAGCATCGCGGCGAACAGTGCCACGAACACCACGGGGGCAAGGATGCCCAGCATGGGGCCAAAAAGTTCGACGCCGGTGTCGAACCACGGTTTGAAAGGCACCAGGTCCTGGCCTCGCCACACCGTCTCCGTTTTGGTATAGGCCTGCGGGTCACCCGTGGCCGCCCACGCCACTGCGGGCCAGGCAAGGGCGGAGACGCCCGCGACGGCGGTAAGCCCGGTAAGTGCCGCGAGGTCCCGGCCGGAGTGGGTTGCGTCATCGCTGCCGCGCTGCGGGCCGGCGCGGAGGAACGCGACGGCGCGGAAGGCCAGGAGCAGCCCCACCGTGGCGGCAAAGGGGACGCCCACCGGCCGGGACAGGCACAGCAGGACCACCACGGGCATGGCCCACAGGTACTGCCGGCGCACTACCAGCAGCAGGGCCCACGCAAGCAGCAGGAGCGACAGGGGTTCGGCGTAGGGCACCTGGAGGACGGCGGAGACGGGGAAGGTCGAGAAGAACGCAACACCCCACATGGCGGTGGCCTGGCCGGCCCTCTGCCGGAACAGTTTGTACACCGCCAGCGCTGCGCCGAAACCGGCCAGCATGGCGATCAGCGTGAGTGATGCGGCGGGGTTGAGGCCGGTGAGGCGGCTGAGTCCGCCGGCCAGTGCCGGAAAGAGCGGGTAGAAGGCCCAGGTATTTTCCTGCACGTTGCCGGCGCTGTCCGTGGGAAGAACCGACGGGTAGCCGTTGGCGATGACCTGGCCGTACCAGCGCGCGTCCCAGATGTTGATGAAGTTCCAGTAGTCCGGCTTTGGCGGGAACCATGGGTTGGGGCCCTGATGGAGCGCCGCTGCCATGAAGATGCAGGCGGAAACCAGCCTCGCCGCCGCATACAGGGCCATCACCTGGAGCCAGGACGGCCAGCTGCGGAGGGCGGACGCCACGCGGTGGGCTGCATCGCCGGCGGACGCCAGCGGGTTGCGGCGGGCCACCGTACTCACAGGCCGCCCTTCCCCGGTGTTGCATCCTCATGGACCTGTCCGGAACCGCCATGGAAGCCAGCCTCTCCGGCGCTTCCTGTGCCCGGCTCTTCCCCTGCCTTATCACCGGAGGCGGATCCGGCGTCGGACTCCTGCTCCGCCGCATCCTCCGGGGCCTCCAGCCGGCCGCGCAGCCCAGCTATTTCCGCATCCTTTGCAGCCAGCTGGTCCCGGAGCTCGTCCAGGACCTGGTCCACCTGGTCCATCCGGTAGCCGCGCAGGCCCAGCGAGAAACGCAGCCGGGTCACGTCCTCCGGAACGGCGTGTTCGGGAAGGAGCACTGGCGGAAGGTTCGCGGGCGGCTCTTCGAATCCGCCGTCCAGGAGTGCAGGCAGCCCGGTGTTGCCGGTTTTGCGGGAACGCCGGCCCAGGCCGGCCCAAAGGACCGCCGCCACCAGCACGACGGCGAGGAAAACGAGGAAGAAGCTCACGGTTCCATCGTGCCAGACCACCGGCTGGAACCGTTGCGCCCGGCTACTCCGGGCGCTGCTCGCCGTTCATGGCCGGGGTCACCGCGACGTGCAGGACGCGGTCCACGGCTTCCGCAGGGTCGTCCACCAGCTGGATGAGGTCCAGATCCTTTTCGGAAACCATTCCCTCCGCCACCAGCGTGCCCCGAATCCAGTCGATCATCGGCCCCCAGAAGTCGACGCCGAGGAGCACGATGGGGAAGGACGTCACCTTCCGGGTCTGCACCAGGACCATTGCCTCGAACAGCTCGTCCAACGTCCCCAGGCCGCCGGGCAGCACGATGAAACCCTGGGCGTACTTGACGAACATGGTCTTGCGGGCGAAGAAGTACCGGAAGTTGATGCCCAGGTCCACCCACTGGTTCAGGCCCTGCTCGAACGGCAGCTCGATGCCCAGGCCCACTGACACCCCGTTGCCTTCCACCGTTCCCCGGTTGGCCGCCTCCATGGAGCCCGGGCCGCCGCCGGTGATCACGGCGACCCCGGCCTCGGCGAGCTTGCGGCCCACTTCCACACCCATCTCGTAGTAGATGCTGCCGGGTTTGGTGCGGGCTGAACCGAAGACGCTGACCGCTTTTCCAATGTCCGCAAGCGCCCCGAAGCCTTCCACGAACTCGCTCTGGATACGCAGCACGCGCCATGGATCGGTGTGGACGAACTGGCCGGGGCCCTTGGTATCGAGCAGATGCTGGTCCGACATTTCCACTGCCGCCTGCTTGCGGCGCAGCTCAAGGGGCCCCTTACGGCGCGGCTGGGAATTCTTGGCCGGATCTGCGTTGATGCTCATTCACCTAGGCTAACCTCCAACTGCAGGTATCTCTTGAATCACGATCAGCATGAAGTTGGGGTGATTGGCGTCATAACCCACCGTTGTTCGCTAGATTCTTTCCTATGACTACTCATGTGCCCGGCGATACTCTCGTCTCCCTGAACGCCGTTAATAAGCATTACGGCCAGCTGCACGTTCTGAAGGACATCAACCTGCAGGTCCGCAAGGGCGAGGTTGTTGTGGTCATCGGACCCTCCGGTTCCGGTAAGTCCACCCTCTGCCGGGCCATCAACCGCCTGGAGACCATCGAGGGCGGAACCATCAGCATCGACGGGAAAGTCCTCCCCGAGGAAGGCAAGGAACTCGCCCAGCTCCGCGCCGACGTCGGAATGGTTTTCCAGTCGTTCAACCTGTTTGCGCACAAAACCATCCTCGAAAACGTGACCCTGGGGCCCATCAAGGTCAAGGGCGTTTCCAAGGGGGCGGCTGAAAAGGACGCCATGGCGCTGCTGGAACGGGTGGGCGTGGGCCACCAGGCCCCCAAGCTCCCGGCCCAGCTCTCCGGCGGCCAGCAGCAGCGCGTCGCGATTGCCCGCGCCTTGGCAATGAAGCCGAAGGTCATGCTGTTCGACGAGCCCACCTCCGCCCTGGACCCTGAAATGATCAACGAGGTCCTGGATGTCATGGTCCAGCTCGCCAAGGAAGGCATGACCATGATCGTGGTCACGCACGAGATGGGCTTCGCCCGCAAGGCCGCTGACCGCGTGGTTTTCATGGCCGACGGCCAGATCGTTGAAGATGCCACCCCGGAGGAATTCTTCACCAACCCGAAGAGTGACCGCGCCAAGGACTTCCTGTCCAAGCTGCTCACCCACTGACTCAACCGAGCAAACACACTTCAGTTCGCATCCAGGCCGGATAACCCACGGCCATCAATGAAAGGAATGTCATGAAGACATTTATGTCCCGGCGGAAGTCTTTCGTCGTGGCGGCTACCGCTGCCCTTGCCCTGTCCCTCAGCGCCTGCGGCGGCGGCGACTCCGGCGGGTCCAGCAACCCCAGCCCGGTGGAGAAGCCCTCCTTCGCTGCCGGTACCACCATGGAGAAGCTGGCCTCCTCCGGCACCATCAAGATCGGCACCAAGTTCGACCAGCCGCTGTTCGGCCAGGTGGGCCTGGACGGCAAGCCCGTCGGTTTCGACGTTGAAATCGGCAAGCTGATCGCCGCCAAGCTGGGCATCCCCGCGGACAAGATCGAATGGTCGGAGACCGTTTCGGCCAACCGCGAGCCCTTCATCCAGCAGGGCAAGGTGGACCTGGTCATCGCTACCTACACCATCAGCGACAAGCGCAAGCAGGTTGTGGACTTCGCCGGCCCGTACTACGAAGCCGGCCAGGCACTCATGGTGAACAAGGACAACGACACCATCAAGAAGCCCGAGGACGTCAAGGGCAAGAAGGTCTGCTCCGTCACGGGTTCCACCCCGGCAGCCACCATCGTGGACAAGTACGGTGCGGAACTGGTTCCGGCCGCCACCTACTCCGCCTGCCTCGAGCCGCTGCGCAACAAGCAGGTTGAAGCCGTGACCACGGACAACGTGATCCTCGCCGGCTTCGTCGACAAGGAACCGGACGCCTTCAAGCTCGCTTCGGACGAGACCTTCACCAAGGAGCCTTACGGCATCGGCCTGAAGAAGGGCGACACCGAGTTCCGTAACTGGATCAACGACCAGCTGGAGTCCTTCGAAAAGGACGGCTCCTACAAGAAGGCTTGGGAAGCCACTGCAGGTTCGGTCATCAAGACCGCACCGAGCCTCCCTGCCATCGACCGCTACTAAACAGCGTCCACGCTGCCGGGGCTGCACAACGGCCCCGGCAGCACAGCTTTTAATCCGTCCACGCTTACAGCCGAAGGATCTTATGGACGTCATCATTGAAAACCTGCCCCTGTACTGGAGCGGTTTTCTTCGTACGCTTTTCCTCTCCGTCGTTTCCGGTATCTTCGCGTTGATCCTCGGCACCCTGCTGGCCGCGGCGCGCGTCTCCCCGGTTGCGGCGCTGCGCGGTTTCAGCACCGTCTACGTGGAGATTCTCCGCAACACCCCGCTGACCATCGCCTTCTTCTTCGCAGCGGTCGTGCTCCCCCGGCTTGGGGTCAAGTTTGAGCAGTTCGAAGTTGCCGCGATTATCGCCCTCAGCACCTACACCGCAGCGTTCATCGCCGAAGCTGTCCGCTCAGGTGTCAACAGCGTGCCCGTGGGCCAGGCCGAAGCCGCCCGCAGTATCGGCATGAAGTTCGGCCAGGTACTCACGCTCATCATCCTCCCCCAGGCCCTGCGGACGGTGATCCCGCCGCTGATCAACATCCTGATCGCCTTGGTCAAGAACTCCTCCGTGGCCGGCGCGTTCTTCGTCCTGGAACTGTTCGGCTACGGCCGGCAGCTGGCCAACGCCAACGGTGACGCCGTCATCACCGTCCTGTTGGGCACCGCGTTCTTTTATCTGCTCCTCACCGTTCCGCTGGGAATCCTCGCCAACACGGTGGAACGAAAGGTGGCGATTGCCCGATGAGCTCCGTCCTGTACGACGTTCCCGGCCCCAAGGCACGCCGGGTCTCCCTCATTGCCTCGATCATCGGCGGCCTGCTGATTCTCGGCCTGCTGGCCTGGATCATCATGACCCTCGGTCAGCAGGGCATCTTCGAGTCCCGGCGCTGGCAGATCTTTACCCGCGCCGACGTGTGGCGGCTGCTGGGCAACGGGCTCGGGGCCACGCTTGCCGCGGCGGCCATTGCTGCGGTGATCGCCTTCCCGCTGGGCCTGCTGCTGTGCCTGCTGCGCATCTCCGACGCAGCCGCCATCCGCATCCCCATGCGTATCATCCTGGAATTCCTGCGCGGCATGCCCGTGGTCCTGATGATGCTCTTCATCCTGCTGGGGTTCCGCACCTCCGCGTTTGTCGCCGTCATCGCCGGACTGGTGCTCTACAACGCCGCCGTCTTCGCGGAGATCATCCGCGCCGGCATCCAGTCCCTGCCCAAGGGACAACGCGAGGCGGCGCTGGCCATCGGCCTGACCAGCTACAAGTCCCGCATGCTGATCGAACTGCCGCAGGCCATCCGCCGCATGATGCCATCCCTGGTGGCGCAGATGGTGGTGCTCCTGAAGGACACTTCCCTGGGCTACATCGTGGCCTACGGTGAGCTGCTGCGCGCGGTGCAGGTCATGGCGGACTTCCTGGGTCCGCAGTACCTGTTCCCCGTGTTCTTCGTGGCTGCTGCCATCTACATCGCCATCAACATCTCGGTCTCACGGCTCGCCGTGTGGATTGAGCGCCGCGGCTCCAAGAAGGCCGCCGGCGGAACGGCCAAGGCGGAACCGGACGTCCTGGAAGCTGCGGCTCCCTAGTCCTCGCAGCTTTCCACAAAAGAGGGCCGGAACTCTCCCGCGGGAGTTCCGGCCCTCTACTGTTCAAGTCTTCCTCAGGCAGCGAGCCAGATCTGGAGCGCGGCAAGGCATTTGCGGATGGCGTCGGCGTGGACGTGCTCGTTGTCCTTGTGCGCCAGCAGCGCATCGCCGGGGCCGAAGTTCACCGCCGGGATGCCCAGTTCGCTGAAGCGCGCGACGTCGGTCCAGCCGTATTTGGGCTTGGGCTCAGCGCCCACGGCGGCAACGAAGGAGGCGGCGGCCGGGTGCTGCAACCCGGGCCGGGCCCCGGCGGCGGCATCTGTGCGCACCACGTCGAATCCTTCCAGCAGCTCCCTCACGTGGGCTTCCGCCTGGTCCGGCGTCTTGTCCGGGGCAAACCGATAGTTGATCTCCACCACGCACCGGTCCGGAATAACGTTGCCGGCGGTGCCGCCATTGATCTTCACCGCGTTGAGGCTTTCCCGGTAGTCGAGCCCATCGACGTTGATGGTCCGGGGTTCGTAGGCTGCCAGTCGGGCCAGGATGGGCGCTGCGGAGTGGATGGCATTGCTTCCCATCCAGGCGCGGGCCGAGTGCGCGGCTTCCCCCGCCGTGCTGGCCTCGAACCGGCTCGTCCCGTTGCAGCCGCCCTCCACGGTGCCGTCAGTCGGCTCCAGCAGGATCGCGAAGTCTCCCTGCAGCAGGTCTCCGTGGTTCCGGACCAGGCGCCCCAGGCCGCTCTTCACCGCTTCCACTTCCTCGTGGTCGTAGAACACAAAGGTGACGTCCCGCTTGGGCTGCGCGCCGCCGTCGAACAATCCTGCGGCCAAAGCCAACTGGACCGCCACGCCGCCCTTCATGTCCGTGGCACCGCGGCCATAAAGGATCCCCTGGCCCGGAACCCCGGACTCCCAGCTGGAGGGGACGGTGCCCTTGGAGCCTTCGGTGAGCGGCAACGGGACGGTGTCCAGGTGTCCGGCCAGGATCACCCGCTCGCTGCGGCCGAGTTCCGTGCGCGCGATGATCGCGTCGCCGTCGCGCACCACGCTGAGCTGCGGGATCTCCATCAAGGCTGCCTCGACGGCGTCCGCCAGCTGCGTTTCATTGCCGGACACACTGTTGATATCCATCAGGGCTGCGGTCAGCAACGCCACATCCTGGCGGAGGTCAAGGGTGGACACAGCAGGTTCAGGGGCGGTTTCAGCAGTCACGAAGCCAGTCTAGTTCGAACCGCCTGCCCGGCCCTCGATAGACTGGGGCACATGACTGAGACCGCTTCCTCCGCCGTGCCCGAAACCCTGACCTCAACCGCTGACGACCGTTCCGCCTATGGCTTTGGCGTGGCCACCATCGCCACTGCCGGCAGCGAGGCGACCGTCCTGGACGTCTGGTTCCCGGCACCGGCACTTGGTGTCGCGGCGGAAGACCTCCGCTCGGTGGAAAACGCCGACGAAGCCCTGACCCGCATCGCGGAAAACGGCGCCGACGAGGACCGCGGCACGGAGCAGAAGGTGGTCTTCGTCCAGATTAACCTGGATGAGGCCCCCGCTGACACCGCTGACGCCTACCTGCGCCTGCACCTGCTCTCACACCGCCTGGTCCAGCCCAACACCATCAACCTGGACGGCATCTTCGGCAAGCTCCCCAATGTCGTGTGGACCAACTTCGGGCCGGCCGCCGTCGAGGGCTTCGAACTGACCCGCGCAAAGCTGCGCCGCCGTGGTGCCGTCACCGTCTACGGCATCGACAAGTTCCCGCGCATGGTGGATTACGTGGTGCCCAGCGGCGTTCGGATTGCCGACGCCGACCGCGTCCGCCTTGGTGCGCACCTCGCGGCCGGCACCACCGTCATGCATGAAGGCTTCGTCAACTTCAACGCCGGCACGCTGGGTACTTCCATGGTGGAGGGCCGCATCTCCGCCGGCGTTGTCACCGGCGACGGCAGCGACGTTGGCGGCGGCGCTTCGATCATGGGCACCCTCTCCGGCGGCGGCAAGGAAAAGATCACCATCGGCGAGCGCGTCCTGCTGGGCGCCAACTCGGGGGTAGGCATCAGCATCGGTGACGATTCGGTGGTGGAGGCAGGACTGTACGTCACCGCCGGCACCCGCGTCCGCGTTCCGGGGCCCAAGGACGAAGTGGGCGAAGACACCACAAAGATCGTCAAGGCCGCCGAACTCTCCGGCGTCCCCAACCTGCTGTTCCGCCGCAACTCCACCACCGGAGCGGTGGAGGCCCTCCCCCGCAAGGGCCAGACCGTTGAACTGAACGACGCCCTGCACGCCAACTAGGTCCTTCATGGCACCTCTGTCTGTGGCGCGCAGGCGCGGCCTGCGCCGCCTGGCGGTGCTGCTCCTTACCCTCGCACTGATAGCCGGGGGCATCTACACGGCGGTGTACTTTGCGCAGCGTTCCGAGACCCTCGTTTCGGAACGCTGCACAGCCAAGTCCGGCGACCGGAGCGGGGAGCTGGCACCCGACCAGGCGGCCAATGCCGCTTTGATCACCGCCGCGGCTGTCCGGCGGGGCCTCCCCCCGCGTGCCGCCACCATCGCCCTGGCCACGGCCATGCAGGAGTCGAAGCTGCGCAACATCGGCCACGGCGACCAGGCCGGCCCCGATTCGCGCGGGCTCTTCCAGCAGCGGCCGTCCCAGGGCTGGGGCACCGAGGCGCAGATCATGGACCCTTACTACGCCGTCAATGCGTTCTATGACGCGCTGGTGAAGATTCCCGGCTACGAGACCCTGGACATCACCGATGCCGCCCAGCAGGTCCAGCGCTCCGCCTTTCCCAAGGCATACGCGCAGCATGAGGAAATGGGACGGGCATTCGCGTCGGGGCTCACCGGACAAACGCCGGCAGGAGTCCAGTGCACGCTGCGCTCCCCCACCGCGGGCGGGAATTCGGCGTCGGTGGCCACCGAACTGGACCAGGCCTATGGCGGCGTGGACAGCCGCGTGGACGGCGCCACCTTGTTGGTGGACTCGCAAGGGGCGCTCGCATGGTCGGTTGCCCAGTGGGCGGTCGCCAACGCCAAGGACCTGTCCGTCGTGCGGGTGGAAGTGGAGGGGCACACATGGCAGCGTGCCAGTGGCGACGGCTGGCAGGTGACAGGCTCCCCTGACGGCCAGGTGCGTATCACCGTACGGACGGCCGACGGCGGCAGCTGAGCGCCGCCGTCGGGCCTCCTGTGCGGGGGCTAGACCAGGATTTCCAGCACCGGCTGGACGTAGCTGCGGAACAGCTCAGGCTGGCTCATCAGCTCCTGGCTCATGATGATCTTGTCGGGTTCCAGGTACCAGGCCCGCTGTTCGTCCAATGGCAGCTCGATGATGGTCAGCTTGAAATCCCGCGAGTCGCGGCCCACTTCCATCAGCCTGTCGTCCACCATGTCCTGGAGCAGCTGGTCGGTCCCGGTGGCCACGCGTTCGGCTTCAAGCTCTGCATATTCGCTCCTGCGCTCCCTTGCCCAGGTGAGCGCGGACCCGAAGTGTGCCTGCAGTACGCGCTGCAGGGCCGGGGAGTTGCCGAAGGCTTCGAAGCTGGGCGGCGAGAGTTCCGGCGACGACTGCGGATAATTCTTGAGGAGCTGTTCCCACCAGGCCTCCCATTCGGTCTTCAGTGCGCTGAGGCCGCCCACGTCTGCGGTCAGGTGTTTGTGGTCGGCAGGGCGGATTTTGGGCGACGCATGGGACAGCATGGGGCGGCCCACGCCATTCAGGCCGGCCGCGTCCCGGACGTAGAGCGCAATCATCATCGGCCCTGACGTGTCCGTAGTGATCTGCCACCCTGAACCGCTTGCATGCTGCATCCGAAGTCCTTCCCTGGCCTGCTTCTGCGGGGCGCCATGACCGGTCCGGCGTGCCCGGCTATCAGTCTATTCCCGCAGCCATTTAGCGGTAGTACCTGCCGTCCGGCGGCCGCATCCGGCCGCTTAGCGGGCCAGCCCGTCCAGGTGCCGCTCCAGTACGTCGCGGCACATCTGCGCGGTCATCCATCCCGGCTGCAGCAAGGCATGCATGAGCAGACCGTCCAGGGTGGCCAGGAGCCGTTCGGCCTCCACCACCAGGTTCTCCTGCGGTTCGTCATCCGGAAGCAGGGAGGCCACCACGCCGCCCACTATGGCCGCGACTTCACGATGGCTGCGGTCGGCTTCGCCGGCAAGGAAAGGCCTGATCCGCGCGGCGTTCTTGAAGGCCAGCCAAGCGCAGGCATCCATGGCTGTCTCCTCGTCCAGGGGAAGCATGCCGCCCAGGAGGGTTAAAATAGCGGCCCGCTGCTCCGCGCTGCCCCCGGCCGCATCCTGCACCGGCGGCAGCAGCCCCTCCAGCCGGGAAACCACCCGGCCCACCACCGTGCCGAAGGAGAAGGCCAGCAGCTCCTCACTCCCCTGGAAGTAGTGCCGGACAGAACCAACCGCCAGCCCGGCTTCATCCGCCACTTCGCGCAGGGACGCCCGTTCCAGCCCGTCGACGGCAATGATGCGGAGAACCGCCTGGACAACATCCTGCCGCCTTGCGTCGGCGTCAACTATTTTGGGCACCATCCTTATTAGCACGGATGTGCTTCAACCACCGCACCGCTGCGCCCGGCATCCGGAACGCTGCCGCGCCGGGCGGTCTGCGTGGGATAGCGTTGAGGCATGAAAATCTTGGTTACAGGGGGCACCGGCTACATCGGTTCCCACACTGTTCTTTCCCTGCAGGAAGCCGGCCACGACGTGGTCGTCATCGACAACCTGGTCAACTCCAGCGAGGAATCGCTGCGGCGCGTGGCTGAGCTCAGCGGCAAGGCCGCCGAATTCCACCACGTGGACCTGGTCGACGAGGCCGCCGTCGAAAAGGTCTTTGCCGGCACCGCCATTGACGCCGTCATCCACTTTGCCGGGCTCAAGGCCGTTGGGGAGTCAGTGCAGGAGCCGCTGAAGTACTACTACAACAACCTGGTGGGCACCCTGAACCTGATCCGCGTCATGGACAGGCATGACGTCCGGTCCATCGTCTTCAGCTCCTCAGCCACCGTCTACGGCGAACACAACCCCATCCCTTACGTGGAAAAGATGGAGATTGGCGCCAACAACCCCTACGGGCGCACCAAGGAGCAGATCGAGGATATCCTCTCCGACCTTGGCGCGGCCGACTCCCGCTGGCACATAGCACTGCTGCGCTACTTCAACCCGGTGGGTGCACACCCTTCAGGCCGCATCGGCGAGGACCCCCAGGGCATCCCCAACAACCTGGTCCCGTTCATCGCCCAGGTGGCCGTGGGCCGGCGCGAGAAGCTCATGGTATTCGGCGGCGACTATGATACCCCCGACGGCACCTGCCTGCGCGACTACATCCACGTGGTGGACCTGGCCGAGGGGCACGTCGCGGCCCTGAACCACATCGCAGGGCGTACCGGCGTCTTCCGCTGGAACCTGGGCTCCGGCAAGGGCTCCTCCGTCCTGGAGGTCCTGCGCTCGTTCGAGAAGGCCGTGGGCAAGCCCATCCCCTACGAGATCACCGGCCGCCGTGCGGGAGACCTTCCGGCCTTCTGGGCCGACGCCACCTCCGCGCTGGCGGACCTGAGCTGGTCCACCACCAAGACCGTCGACCAGATGTGCGAGGACCACTGGCGCTGGCAGAAAAACAACCCGCAGGGCTACGCTTCGTAACCCTGTCCTTCCCGTCGATTGCTCCGTAACGGCCCTTTTGAGCCCCCAAAAGGGCCGTTACCCGGCAGTCGATGGTGCCTAAACGCGCAACGGCCGCCCACCTGTGAAAGGTGGGCGGCCGTCGTCGTAATTGCTGCTGCTGTCGCGGGGCGTCAGCGGGCGGGGTAGTCGCGCTCCGGCTCACCGATGTACAGCTGGCGCGGACGGCCGATCTTGGTGTTCGGATCGCTGATCATCTCGCGCCACTGGGCAATCCAGCCGGGAAGGCGGCCGATGGCGAACAGGACGGTGAACATCTTCTCGGGGAAGCCCATGGCCTTGTAGATCAGGCCGGTGTAGAAGTCCACGTTGGGGTAGAGCTTGCGCTGGATGAAGTAGTCATCGCTGAGCGCCTTCTCTTCCAAGCGCATGGCGATATCCAGCAGTTCGTCGTTGCCGCCGAGCTTGCTGAGGATCTCGTGGGCCGTGGCCTTGACGATCTTGGCGCGCGGATCGTAGTTCTTGTAGACGCGGTGCCCGAAGCCCATAAGGCGGACGCCGTCTTCCTTGTTCTTGACCTTTTCCATGTAGTCCTCGGGCTTGAGGCCCTCGGCCTGGATCTGGCGGAGCATCTTCAGCACGGCCTCGTTGGCGCCGCCGTGGGCGGGTCCAAAGAGGGCGTTGATGCCGGCGGAGACGGAGGCGAACAGGTTGGCGTTGGAGGAGCCCACCAGGCGCACGGTGGAGGTGGAGCAGTTCTGCTCGTGGTCCGCGTGCAGGATGAGGAGCAGGTCCAGCGCCTTGACGATCACCGGATCAAGCTCGTACTGCTCGGCAGGCAGGCCGAAGCTCAGGCGCAGGAAGTTCTCCACCAGGTTCATGGAGTTGTCCGGGTACAGCATGGGCTGGCCGATGGACTTCTTGTGCGCGTAGGCGGCGATGACCGGCAGCTTGGCCATCAGGCGGATGGTGGAAACCTCCACCTGCTCGGCGTTGAACGGGTCCAGCGAGTCCTGGTAGAAGGTGGACAGCGCGGACACGGCCGAGGAGAGCACCGGCATGGGGTGTGCATCGCGGGGGAAGCCGCCGAAGAAGCCCTTGAGCTCCTCGTGCAGCAGGGTGTGGCGGCGGATCTTCTGGTCGAACTCGTCCAGCTCAGTGGGCGTGGGCAGGTTGCCGTAGATCAGCAGGTAGGACACCTCCAGGAAGCTGGAGTGCTGCGCCAGCTGCTCGATGGGGTATCCGCGGTAGCGCAGGATGCCTGCATCGCCATCGATGTAGGTGATGGCGGACGTGGTTGCTGCGGTGTTCATGAAGCCGGGGTCGAAGGTAACGGCACCGGTCTGCTTCAGCAGCTTGGAGACGTCGTAACCTTCGTTCCCTTCAACAACCTGGATGCGCGGGAGCTTCAGCTCGCCACCTGCGTGCAGCAGGGTCGCAGCATTGTTGGTCTCAGTCATGGAGTCCCCTTCATGAGGCGTCTTTGGCCTCTGTCGAAAGCTTGATCCAACATCAGGTGAGCCGTGCACGAATCCTGAAGAGACAGGTTCCAACACCCGGGCTGCCTTCTTGTAGAAAGCCACCATTGATCAGTTAAAAAGTACCGCTCCTTGGCGGGTGTCACTAATCCGGGGCCCGCCAGTGCGGCCTGAAACACACCGGATGTGGGGCGAGTCACACGAATATTACGTGCCCTTAGGAGCTTGCTTCGGCCAGCCGGGCCACAGCTGCATCGATCCGCTCATCTGAGCCGGTCAGGGCGACACGGACATAGCCGTTGCCCGCATCCCCGTAAAAGACCCCTGGCCCCACAACGATGCCCCGCTCAGCCAAGCGGGCAACGGTGTCCCAGGTGGCCTCTCCTGCCGTCGACCAAAGGTACAGGCCGGCGTCGGAATCCTTGATTTCCAAGCCGAAGTCCAGCAGCGCAGGGAGCAGGCGTTCACGCCGACCCCGGTACAGGTCCTTCTGGGCCTCCACGTGCGCGTCGTCACCGAGGGCCACACGCATGGCTTCCTGGATGGGGTACGGCACGATCATGCCTGCGTGCTTGCGGCTGTTGACCAGGTTCGGCATCAGGTCCGGGTCACCGGCCACGAACGCTGCGCGGTAGCCGGCCAGGTTGGACTGCTTGCTGAGCGAGTACACGGCGAGCAGGCCCTGGTGCGAGCCGCCGGCCACGCGGGGATCGAGGATGCTGGGGACGCGCTGGCCGCCGCGCTGGACGTCCCAGTCGCCCCAGCCGAGCTCCGCGTAGCATTCGTCCGACGCCACCACGGCACCCAGTTCGCGGGCCTGGACCACCAGGGCCTTCAGGGACTCCACATCCCGGACGCTGCCCGTGGGGTTGCCCGGCGAGTTGACCCAGATGAGCCGGACCCGTGCGCGGGTGGCCTCGTCCAGCTCGTCCAGGTTGTCGGTGGCCACGGACGTAACCCCGGCAAGGGTCGCGCCGATATCGTACGTGGGGTAGGCCACCTTGGGACGTACGACGACGTCTCCGGGCTTGAGGCCCAGCAGCAGCGGCAGCCACGCAACGAGTTCCTTGGAGCCCACCGTAGGCATGATGTTCCGGGGATCAAGGCCGGACACGCCACGCCGCCGCTCGAACCAGACGGCGATGGCTTCCCGCAGCGCCGGAGTGCCATGGACCGTGGGATAGCCGGGTGCGTTGGCGGCGGCCTTCAGGGCATCCTGGACCAGCTGCGGCGTCGGATCCACCGGCGTCCCGATCGACAGGTTGACGGCTCCACCGGGATGCCCAGAGGCCTTGGCAACGTACGGCGCCATGGCCTCCCAGGGGTAGTCGGGCAGGTCCAGGCCAAACGAATTCACTGCTGCGGTCACGTTGTCCGTCCGCGTCAGTGGTCTTGGTTCTGCGGGGGCAGGGCAGCGATCATCGGGTGGTCCTTGCCAGTGTTGCCGATCTTGGCTGCACCGCCCGGAGAGCCGAGGTCATCGAAGAACTCAACGTTTGCCTTGTAGTAGTCGGCCCACTCCTCCGGGGTGTCGTCCTCGTAGTAGATGGCCTCAACCGGGCACACCGGTTCGCAGGCTCCACAGTCGACGCACTCATCCGGATGGATGTACAGCGAACGCTCACCTTCATAGATGCAGTCGACGGGGCATTCTTCAATACATGCCTTGTCCTTGACATCCACACACGGCTGCGCGATTACGTACGTCACGTCCCTGGCCTCTCCACGTTGGGGTTCCGGCGTCCCGCCGGCTCTTTCATCCGGCGGCACAGCCGGAGTCTGACATCTGAGCCTATTATCTCCCAGGCCGTTCCCGCGAACCTAGCCGGGCACCCTAGTATGAACTGGTGAGTCAGCCAGTACCTGCGCCAGCGCGTTTCCTTGCCTCAGCTGAGCCAGGCACCCGTGTGGTGGTGCGCTACCAAATCGAGGGTGGCCTCACGGACGCGTTGGGACATCTGCTGGCCTGTGACGCCGATTCCTGCACCGTGCGCACCCGGCAGGCCGACGTCGTGATTCCCCTTGACCGCGTGGTGGCGGCCAAGGAAGTCCCGCCCCCTCCTCCGCGCCGGCGACCTGCTGCCCAGTAAGGGCGAAGTCATTGCGCAGGGACTGTCGCTGCGCAATGAAGCCCGCCTTCACTGCGCAGCACGGTACGTGGCAAGAGCCCGCTGGACCATCTGCACGAGCTCCCGGGGTTCGTTGAGCACCATCTCGAAAGTCACGCGCAGGGTTGGCACTCCGCGGAGAACGCCCGCATTCCAACGCCGCCTATCCTCGCGGTAAGCCTCCCGGCTGCTGTGGTGGGCGTAACCGTCCGTCTCAATACCAAGCAGGCCGTCAACGAGCAGGTCCAGGTGTCCCATCCCAGGGACCCTGACCTGCAGCTCGACCGTGTGCCCGGCTTCCTCCAACAAATACCGCGCCATCGTTTCTATGACGGACCCGGATTGGGGGCGGATCCGTCCCACCAACTTCCGGAGGCCCTTTTCGCGGACGGCCGGAAACCGCTCCCGCAGGGCAGGAAGTTGGATGAGCCCGTTCTTGACCGCGGATTCCGCAATGGTCAGCCCCTCCAGTGGGGCCAGGCAGGGCAACGACTGGCACACGACGTCCAGGGGTGTCAGCGGAATCCGGTTGCGATGCACGATGCAACCAGGGATCGGCCTGCCGTGGGATGCGGCCAAGTGCGGTCTGTCGGGTTGGCTGACAACCCGAGACGCAGCCCAGGACCGCGTGATGGCGGCCCGCGTGGATAAGCACCGGGTCCGCCTGCGGGTGGGCATAGACGCCCCGGGCAATCCGTTGGACTGAGCCCGTGGCCACCCCCGACTCCAGGTTCCGGCGTGAAACTCCCGCCATTGACAGTGCGTGGGTACTGGCAACACCGCCCAGGGCAGCCAGGGCTTCGGAAACAGTCGGCATAACTGCATGCTTGCCCGTTACGGAGCCGGACGCAGGGCCGGGACACCGCTATGTGGACAACCGTCCGTGCGCGGTGGCAGCGCGGCTCGTTGTGCACGGACAGTTCCTGCGCAATAAACCGCTACGTCATTGCGCCGCCGAGCCCGTTAAACGAGCCCGTTAAAGCAGAACGCCACCGGCAAATGCCGGTGGCGTTCTGAGGACCTGTGGAGTTACTAGGCCTTGGCGCGGGCGCGGTTGGCCTTGGCGCGCTCGTTGGTGTCCAGGATGACCTTGCGGATGCGGATGGCCTCCGGGGTCACCTCGACGCACTCGTCCTCGCGGGCGAATTCGAGCGACTCTTCGAGGGTGAGCTCCCGCGGCGGGGTCAGGTTCTCGAAGGTGTCGGAGGAAGCGGCACGCATGTTGGTGAGCTTCTTTTCCTTGGTGATGTTGACGTCCATGTCGTCGGCGCGGGAGTTCTCGCCAACGATCATGCCTTCGTACACCTCGGAGGTGGGCTTCACGAAGAAGGAGCCGCGTTCCTGCAGGTTGATCATGGCGAAGGGGGTGACCACACCGGCGCGGTCGGCAACCATGGAACCGTTGGTGCGGTACTCGATGGGACCGGCCCAGGGCTCGTAGCCTTCGGAGATGGAGGCTGCGATGCCGGCACCGCGGGTGTCGGTGAGGAACCGGGTGCGGAAACCGATCAGGCCGCGGGCCGGAACGATGAACTCCATGCGGCACCAGCCGGTACCGTGGTTGGCCATGTTGGTCATGCGGCCCTTGCGGGCTGCCATGAGCTGCGTGACGGCGCCAAGGTATTCCTCGGGCACGTCGATGGTCATGTGCTCCATGGGCTCATGGATCTTGCCGTCGATGGTCTTGGTGACCACCTGGGGCTTGCCCACCGTGAGTTCGAAGCCTTCGCGGCGCATCTGCTCAACCAGGATGGCCAGCGCCAGCTCGCCACGGCCCTGGACTTCCCAGGCGTCGGGACGCTCGGTGGGGAGCACCTTGATGGAGACGTTACCGATCAGTTCCTTGTCCAGGCGATCCTTCACCTGGCGGGCCGTGACCTTGGCGCCCTTGACCTTGCCGGCCAGCGGCGAGGTGTTGATACCGATGGTCATGGAGATCGCGGGGTCATCCACGGTGATCAGCGGCAGCGGCTGCGGGTTCTCGACGTCGGTGAGGGTTTCGCCAATGGTGATGTCCTCGATGCCGGCGACGGCGACGATTTCGCCGGGGCCGGCAGACTCAGCAGGAACACGCTCCAGAGCCTTGGTGGCGAGCAGCTCGGTGATCTTGACGGTCTTGAGCTCACCGTTCTGGCGGGCCCAAGCCACCTGCTGGCCCTTGCGCAGGGTGCCGTTGTAGATGCGGAGCAGGGCGAGGCGGCCCAGGAACGGGGAGGCGTCCAGGTTGGTGACATGGGCCTGCAGGACGCCCTCGGGGTTGTAGGTGGGGGCCGGGATGTGCTCGACGATGGTCTTGAAGAGCGGCTCGAGGTCCTCGTTCTCCGGGGCGGTGCCGTCAGCGGGCTGTTCGAGGGATGCGCGGCCAACCTTGGCTGCAGCGTAAACCACGGGAACTTCGAGGATCTTGTCCAAGTCAAGGTCGGGAACTTCATCCGCCAGGTCGGAGGCCAGGCCGAGGAGCAGGTCCATGGACTCGTGGACGACTTCCTCAATGCGGGCATCGGGACGGTCGGTCTTGTTGACCAGCAGGATGACAGGCAGGTGGGCGGCAAGGGCCTTGCGGAGGACGAAGCGGGTCTGCGGCAGCGGACCCTCGGAGGCGTCAACGAGGAGGACGACGCCATCGACCATGGACAGGCCTCGCTCCACCTCGCCACCGAAGTCGGCGTGGCCGGGGGTGTCGATGACGTTAATGGTGATGGTCTCGCCGTTGGAGGACGGACCGTTGTAGGCCACCGTGGTGTTCTTGGCCAGGATGGTGATGCCCTTTTCGCGCTCGAGGTCACCGGAGTCCATCACGCGGTCTTCGAGGTGGTTGTGCTCGGCAAAGGAGTTGGTCTGCTTGAGCATGGCATCGACCAAAGTGGTCTTGCCGTGGTCAACGTGGGCCACAATCGCGACGTTGCGCAGATCACTGCGCGATGCAGTGGCTACCGCGGTGTTGGTGGTGGTTTCAGACATGCGTAATGGCTCGATTCAGTGGAGTCAGCTGTTGTATCGCGACATTTCCAACTGGAACGCACGACGGACTTGGCCCTTAACACAGGGCGTCTTCTTCCAGTCTAAACGCTGCGGCAAGTGAAGGCCTAAATCCGGACGGATGCGGGGCAGCCGCCGGGCCCCGGAAACACCCCTGACTACAAGGTCACACTCACTGGATAAATACCCGTCAATGCCCCATTATTGCTGTTGATGAGCAGCCCATCGCCCCGCAAAGAATCCCCTCGTCCCACGCGCGTGCTCGCGCGCGGCGCGGTGCTGGTCCTTGCCACGGGACTTGTCCTTGCCGCCCCCGGGCAGCAGGCAGACGTGGCACCTCATGAGGCCGCCTCCACAGAGGGCTATCTTCCATCTGCACTGCTCAGGGCCAACGCCGTCGGCCAACCCAATGCAATGCAGTACGCATCCGGCGTCGACCTCTCAACGGTGCTGACCCGCCCTGCGCTGTTCCCGGGTGAGATTTACCGCAACCCGGTCTTTGGACGCAATGAGGTGGTGGTGGCGAATGCGAGAAGCACTGCCGTGCTGATCGGCGACTCCCAGTCCGTACCCGATGACAGCTGGCCGCGCAGGGCCCTGGCGGGCCTGGGCTACAACGTCCACTTCTGCGGCTACGGCGGCACGGGGTTCACCGCTGCCAACGGAAAAGTGGGCAACTACATCGATGCCCTCGAACGCGGCGATTGGCTGATGCCGGCCGGAGAACCAGGCCTGATCGTGATTGAAGGCGGCGGCAATGACGCTGCCCGGGGCGCCTCCGACGCGCAAATCAGTTCCAACGCCAACCGGCTCATCGACGCGCTGAAAGCCCGGTACCCCGGCACCCGGATCGTGATGGTGGGTACTCTTGCGCGCGGAGCCCAGGATGGCGGCGGCCGGCGGAGCCAGGTGGACGCACTGCTGGCGGGCATCGCAGCCCGGCAGCGGGTCACGTTCGTGAGCGCCGGCGACTGGCTGACCAAATACAACCTGACCCAGCACCTTGCCGACGCCGTCCACATGGATGCCGAAGGCCGGAAGCAGCTTGGCGGGGTCCTGGAGCGCCGCTTGCGCGAACTTGGTGTTCCCGCTGCCCCGGGCTCCGCACAGTCGCTGGCATCCACCGGAGCGAACGGCAAAAACGGCTGAAGCCGGGACCCGAAGGCCCCGGCTCCAGCCGTCTGGATCAGATCTCCCGCTGCGCCACCGGTTATGCCACCTCGGGCGGAAGCATCAGCTTCGCACCGGGGATGGCATTGAGCAGGGCCTTCGTGTAGTCCTGCTTGGGCGACTCGAAGACCTCGTCCGTGGAACCGGTCTCCACCAGGCGGCCCTTCTCCATTACGCAGACGTGGTCCGCGATCTGCCGCACCACGGCAAGGTCGTGCGTGATGAACAGATAAGTCAGGCCCAGGTTGGCCTGCAGGTCCGCCAGCAGGTTCAGCACCTGTGCCTGTACCAGCACGTCCAGGGCGGAAACTGCCTCGTCACAGATGATGACCTCGGGGTCAAGCGCCAATGCGCGCGCAATGGCAACACGCTGCCGCTGCCCGCCTGACAGCTCGTTCGGGTACCGCTGCATGGTGGACTGCGGCAGAGCCACCTGGTCCAGCAGTTCGCGCACCTTCTTCTCCCGGCTGGCCTGGTCCCCGATTTTGTGCACCCGAAGCGGTTCTTCAATGGTGCGGTAGATGTTGTACATCGGATCGAGGGAGCCGTACGGATCCTGGAAAATGGGCTGGACGCGCCTGCGGAACTTGAACAGTTCGGCAGGTTTCAGGGCCGAGGTGTCCACTCCGTCAAACAGGATCTTGCCTTCCGTGGGCTTTTCCAGCTGGAGCACCATCTTGGCCACCGTGGACTTGCCGGAACCCGACTCACCCACGATCGCGGTGGTGGTTCCCCGCCTGACGTCAAAGCTCACGCCGTCCACCGCAGCAAAGTCCGTCGCCTTACCCAGCCCCTGGCGCAGCTTGTAAACCTTGCGCAGGTCCTGTATCTGCAGGAAGGTGTCCGACTTTGCCGTCTCGGCGGCCGGTGCCAGCAGGTCCGCGGTCTCCAGGCCCTGCTCCCTGGCAGCCTGGATACGGCGGCTGGCCAGGGAGGGCGCGGACTCCACGAGCCGCTTGGTGTACGGGTGCTGCGGGTTGCGGAGCAGTTCCAGCGAGGGGCCCGCTTCAACCACGCGGCCCTGGTACATGACCACCACTTTGTCTGCACGCTCGGCTGCCAGGCCCAGGTCGTGGGTGATCAGCAGCACCGAGGTGCCCAGTTCGTTGGTCATCGTCTCCAAGTGGTCCAGGATCTGCCGCTGGACGGTGACGTCGAGGGCCGACGTCGGCTCGTCCGCAATCAGCAGGCGAGGCTGGCAGGAGAGACCAATGGCGATCAACGCGCGCTGGCGCATGCCGCCCGAGAACTCGTGCGGGTACTGGTTGGCCCGGCGCTTGGCGTCCGGCAACCCCGCCTCGGACAGCACCTTGGCGATATCGTCCGGCCCGCTGGGCCGGCCGTTTGCCTTCAGTGTTTCCCGGACCTGGTAGCCGATCTTCCACACGGGGTTGAGGTTGGACATGGGGTCCTGCGGAACCATGCCGATCGTGTTGCCGCGCAGCTCGATCATGCGCTGCTCGGTGGTGTGGGCGATGTCCTCGCCGTCGAGCAGGATCTGGCCGCCGGACACCCTGCCGTTGTTGGGCAGGAGCCCAATGGCCGCGAGGGCCGTGGTGGATTTGCCGGAACCCGACTCCCCCACGATGGCGACCGTTTCACCCGGCATGATGGTCAGGTGTGCGTTCCGCACTGCCTGGACCTCACCGCCGCCGGTCTTGAAGGTGATGGCGAGGTCACGGATTTCGAGCAGCGGCCTGACGCCGGTGGTGCCGGCCTCGTCAATGCGGACGTCTGGACTTGTCATCTCTTTATCTCTCATCGCTGACGGCTCTTCGGGTCGAGGGCGTCGCGCACTGCGTCACCCAGCATGATGAAGCTCAGCACCGTGATGGACAGCGCCGCGGCCGGGTAGAGCATGATCTCCGGCCGGGTCCTGATGGAAGCCTGGGCGCCGGCGATGTCGTTACCCCAGGACATGATGCTCTGCGGCAGGCCAATGCCCAGGAAGGACAGCGTGGCTTCGGCCACGATGAACACGCCAAGTTCCAGCGTTGCAAGCACGATGATCGGAGCCAGGGCGTTCGGCAGGACGTGGCGGATCAGCGCGCCGAACTTGGAAACACCCAGCGATCGGGCCGCCGTGACGAAGTCGGAATTGCGTACCTCAATGACTGCGCCGCGCGTAATGCGCGCCATTTGCGGCCACGCCAGGAGCGAGATGACGAACACCACGGTCCACACGCTCTTGTTCTCGCGGAACAGGGGAAGCTGCGTGATCACCAGCGCGCCGAGGACCAGTGGCAGTGCGAAGAAGATGTCACCCAAGCGGGCAAGCACAGCGTCAATCCAGCCGCCGTAGTATCCGGCAAGGGCGCCAATGGTCACGCCGATCACCAGGACGCAGAGCACCGAGAGCAGGCCCACTGACAGCGAGGCCTGGGTGCCGTGGATCACCCTGGAGTACACGTCGCAGCCCTGGAAGGTGAAGCCGAACGGGTGCCCGGCGGTGGGGGCGCCTTCCGAGTTCCCCAGTTCGCAGCCTTCGTTGGGCGGCGTGGACGTGAAAAGTCCGGGGAACAGCGCAATGACGATCAGGGCAAGGATCAGAAGTGCCGAGATGATAAACAGCGGACGACGGCGGAGCTTGCGCCAGGCGTCGGCCCACAGGCTGAGCGGGGCTTGGTCAGTCTTGACGGCATCCGTTGCCTGCAGCGGCGTCTCTTCAATGGGGGCCACGAAGTGGCTGTTATTACTGGTCATAGCGGATCCTCGGGTCAAGCCAGGCGTACAGGAGATCGACAAGCAGGTTGGCCACGACGAATACCAGCACCAGCACGCTGACGATGGAGACGATGGTGGGACCTTCACTGCGGAGGACTGCCTGGTAAAGCTTGTTGCCAACGCCGGGAACGTTGAAGATGCCCTCTGTGACAATGGCACCGCCCATCAGGCCGCCAAGGTTGGCGCCCAGGTAGGTCACCACCGGGATCAGCGAGTTGCGGAGAATGTGTGCCAGCACCACCCGGGGCCGTGACAGGCCCTTGGCCGTGGCAGTCCGGACGTAGTCGGCGTTCATGTTTTCGCTGACTGAAGCGCGGGTCAGGCGCAGCACGTAGGCAAAGGAAACAAGCCCCAAAACAATTGCGGGCAGCAACAAGGTGCCCCAGTTCGCATTAGCACCTACCGTCGGCTTGGCCCAGCCCAGCTGCACGCCGAAAACGAGCTGGAAAACGAAGCCGAGGACAAAGGTGGGAACTGCGATGACCACCAGCGAAGCCACCAGGACGGTGGAGTCGAACCAGCCACCGCGGCGCAGGCCGGCGAACACACCGAAAGCCACGCCGAAGATGGCCTGGATGGCCAACGCCTCAATGGCGAGCATCGCTGTAACCGGGAAGACACGCGCCAGGCTGGCCGCGATGGGCTGGCCGGTGAAGTCATTACCCAGGTTGAAGGTGAAGAGGTTCTTCAGGAACAGACCGTACTGGACCCAGAAGGGCTGGTCGAGGTGGTACTGGCTGCGCAAGGTGTCAATGACTGCCTGCGGGGGCTGGCGGTCGCCGAACAGCGCGGCGATGGGGTCGCCGGGCAGTGCGAACACCATGTAGTACACCAGGAGGGTAGTGCCGAGGAAAACAGGGATCACCTGCAGGAGTCGGCGCAGAATAAACCGGATCACAGGATTACCTGCCTTCCGGAAGGGGGGATAACACGTTCATGAATGCCTTCCTGCCGCTTGCAAGCCAATGGGGGCCCGGACGTAACCGGAACCCCCATCAGCTTGTCGGCAAGTTAGATCTTGGAACTACTTGGCCGTGATGCCGTAGTAGAGAATTTCACCGTTCCAGCCGGTTTCGGCCTTCACGATGTTGTTGCTCCACACGATCGGGCGTGCCTGGTCCCAGAGCGGCAGGCCGGGCAGGTCCTGGAACAGGATCTCCTGTGCCTGGTTGAACTTGGCGTTGGCCTCGTCCGTGCTCTTGGCAGCCAGGCCCTCCTTGAGGAGCTTGTCGAACTCGGGGTTCGAGTACTTCTCGTAGTTGGAGGATGCGCCCGTGGCCCAGACCGGTCCCAGGAAGTTGTACAGCGACGGGTAGTCACCCTGCCAGCCGGCGCGGGTCAGGCCGGGCAGCTGCTGGGTCTTGCGCAGGTTCAGGACTTCGGCGAACTTGGCGAACGGCTGAATTTCAGCCTGGATGCCGAGGTTGTTCTTGAAGCCGTTGGCCACGGCGTCGATCCATTCCTTGTTGCCACCGTCGGTGTTGGAGGCAATCTGGAGCGGCTTGGAGTCGTCGTACGGCTGGATCTTGTTTGCCTGGGCCCACAGATCCTTTGCCTTGGCGGGGTCGAAGTTCAGGACTTCGCTGCCCTTGAGGCCTTCCTTGAATCCGTCGATGACCGGCGGGGCAAAGGCCTTGGCGGGGGTGCGGGTGCCGTTGAAGACCACCTTGGCGATTTCCTCGCGGTTGATGGCGTAGGACAGTGCCTGGCGGCGCAGCTTGCCGGCTTCACCCTGGAAGTTCGGGTTGTAGCCCGGGATGTTCAGGGTGGAATCGGTGGCTACAGCCTTGGTGGCGTTGCGGTCCGGGAAGTCGTTGACGTAGGTCTTCAGGGCGTTGGACGGAAGAACGTCGGTGATGTCCAGGTTGTCCGACTGCAGGTCCGTGTATGCGGGGCCCGGGTCGGTGTAGAACTTGAAGGTAACGCCGCCGTTCTTGGCCTCGCGGGTGCCCTTGTAGTCGGCGTTCTTCACCAGGGTGATCGACTGGTCGTGGACCCAGGAGCCCTGCTTTTCGAACTTGTACGGTCCGTTACCCACCGGGTTTTCACCGAAGGTCTTGGGATCGGCCAGCGCGGCGGAAGGCAACGGGTAGAAGGCGGAGTAGCCAAGGCGCAGCGACCAGTCAGCCTCGGGCTGGGCCAGCTTAACCGTGATGGTGGAATCGTCAGTGGCCTGCAGGCCGGACATCGTCTCCGCCTTGGGGGCAGGGGTGCTGGTGGTCTTGCCGTCGGCGCCCTTTGTCGTGTTCACCGCCGAGACATCTTCGTAGCCGGCGATGGACTCGAAGAAGAATCCGTTGTTCTGCAGGTTCTTGGAGTTTGCGGCGAAGTTCCAGGAGTCCACGAAGGTCTTTGCCGTGATGGCCTCGCCGTTGGTGAACTTTTGGCCCTGCTTGACCTTGATGGTCCAGTTCTGGGCGTCTGATGACTCGATGGAATCGGCCAGTGCGTTGACGGCCTTGCCATTCGCGTCGTAGCTGCGGAGGCCTTCGAACAGCAGGTTCACGACGCGGCCGCCGTAAACCTCATTGGTGTTTGCCGGCAGCAACGGGTTTTGTGGCTCGTTGCTGTAGGCGGTGATGACCTTGTTCGGATCGCCGGCAGCGTTGCTGGATCCGTCAGTGCTGCCGCCGCCGCCGGCGCCGCACCCGGTCAGGGCAAGCGCGGCGATTGCCACGATGCCCAGTGCTTTGGAAGTGCGCGTAAAACGCATTCCGCCTCCTATGAGTTGTGGGAGAGATATAGGGGAATCTTGTGCTTCCCCGTAGGTCGGACGCAGCTGGCCGCTGTGACGAAACCTACACAATACGAGTTAGCCTAACTGCACGTAGTCCAGATATTGGTACTCCGTTGCCAAACCGTGACCGGCGCAGTGCAATGCCCCGGGGATGGGCGGGAAGTTAGGCACGTCACATGCTACTCGCCGGTAAGCCGTACGGCGAATCGGGCAGTGGCAGCCGGCGCAAGGGGCGAAAGGCCCTAGGTCACGCGGCCGGGTTGGACAGCCGCCACTCCCAAACGTTCCACCAGACGCCCAGGGGGCCGGGACTGGTCTTAATGCCCGCTACCCGTGAGTTGAAGGCCGTTGTTCCCAGCGTTTGATAGAGCGGGAGGCCGTACGCGTCCTCCCAGATGTGCTTGTCGATTTCGGCCAGGAGTTCGTCCTGTTTGCCCAGGTCCGTGGTCACGGCCAGCTGCTCCATGACCTTGTCCGCGTCGGCGTCGGAATATCCCGTGAAGTTGCTGCCCGCACCGGTGCGGAAGATCTGCGGCACCCGGCTGACGCCGGCCTCCGTGCCGATCCACCCGGACAAGGCTGCGTCATAACCGCCGCGGCTGAGCGCGGCGGCCCAGTCGGCACTTCCCTGCCCGCCGTCAACTACGCGGAACCCGGCCAGTGCAGCCGAGTCGCGGATCAGGGCGAACGACTTGGCCCGGTTCGGATTGTCGCGGTTATAAAGAATGCGGACGCTGGGGGTGGCGCCCTTCAGGAGCTTCTTTGCCCCTTCAATGTCCACCTTGGCGTAATCGGAGGAACCGTTCTTCTTCACGGTGTCGTCGTACTTTGGCTGTCCCGGCAGGAACACCTGTGAATCCAACGGCTTGTTGTCCGGGACCTGGGTTCCCACCACGGCGTCCATGATCGCCTGCCGCGGCACTGTTTTGAGGAAGGCTTCCCTGACATCTTTGTCGGCAAAAGGCCCGGAGAAGTTGAGGTCCAGGTGGTCGTAGCCGGACTGTTTGTACCGTTCCACGGTGATGCCCTGGCTCGACAGGCCGGTCAGCAGGCTGTCCGTGGCGGCTGAGGGCTGGGGTGAGATGATGTCGGCCTGGCCGTTGCGGAGGGCATCCACCGCTGCCGGCACCGCCCCTGTGAACCTGACATTGACCTCGTCCAGCCAGGGTTCGGCGCCCCATGTGTAGTCCCTGTTGCGCACAAGTTTCATCGAGACTTCCGGGACGATGTCCCGGACGATGTAGGGGCCGCTGGACAGGTAGAGTGCAGGGTCGTCGGGCACGGATTTTGTGTTGAACCCGGTGTTCCAGAAATCGCTGACTTTCTTGAGTGCAGGGTTCGACGCAGGCTTTTCCGGGTTGCCCCGTGGCGTGTCCTTGAGCAGCGTCACCAGGTCTTCCTCATCGTTGAGTCCGCTCTTGGCGGCAACGACGTGGGCCGGGAGTCCGACGTCGAACGCCACTTCCCAGTCCGCGTAGGGTGCGGCGTACTCGATGGTGATGGAACGCCCGTCGGATCCGATCTCGGGAAACAGGGTGCCGGCGAGCCCCGTGGTGTCGGAGGCAACCGAGAAGTACTTGGTCCCTTTGCCGGCGGCGGGGTCGACGTCGTCGTAATAACCGGACCCTGCGGCCCAGCTCAACAGGAGGTCGGCCGCGCCGATGGGGGCGCCGTCGGACCACTTGACGCCCTCGTTGACGGTGTACTTCACCTTGAGCGGCTGGTCGGAAACCTTCTCGAAGTGTCCGAACTTGTCGTTGCGGACAACCTTGGAGGTGTCATCGAGATAGAAGAAGCCCGAGTGGGTGATGGCACCGATCTTCGAGTTGATGTCAGTGTTGCCGTTGGCGCTGTATGGGTTGAACGAGGAGAAGGCGTTGACCTCCGCCACCGTAACGCTGCCACCGCGCTTTGCCTCCCCCACCACAACCGACGGGGCGCTGCCGCCCGAGCAACCGGAGAGAACCAGGGCGGCCGACAATGCGGCGACGAGCAACTGCATAAGACGCCGTACCGGCATGCCGCCTCCTTGTGTTTTTCCCTCTCCGGGAAGACTCGGGTCGCCGGGAATCGGGCCCTACCTCTTCAGGATAAGCTGTCCGGCGGACCAGTCGTTGATGCGGGCCGTTGGGCCCCTGTGGTTCCCGTGGACCGGGTGGCTACGATGAACCCGTGCCTGGCCGTGTCGCAGTCCTGACCGATCCCGGCCGCGTGCCCGACGACGAACAGATCCGCCAGCACCTGGATGCTTCTTTCGCCGCTTGGCAAGACCTCAAGGAGCTGTTGTCGGGGCCGGACTTTGGCCTGGAATTGTCATGGCACCACTACCGCGACGGCGGATGGCTGTGCAGGGCCCGCCGGGGCAGCAAGAATATGGCGTGGTTGGCGGTCTGGGACGGCTATGCCACGGTCACGTGCTACTTCTCCGCCCGACACCGCGATGACCTCGCCGCGCTGCCCCTCCCTGACAACCTCCGAACCCAGGTCACCGGAACGGAAATGTCCGGAGCGATGTTGCCGGTCGTCGTCGGGATCCGTTCGCGGGAGGACGTCGGGGCAGCCCTCGAGGTGGTCCGTTACAGGCTGCGGGCACGGTAGGGGGGCAGCCGCTCAAAGAAGCGGCCACGTCACGGTGCTATGCCCGCTACAGGCCGAATCAGACGTTGAAGCGGAACTCCACCACATCGCCGTCGGCCATGACGTATTCCTTGCCTTCGATCCGGACCTTGCCGCGGGATTTTGCCTCGGCCATGGAACCGGCATCGACCAGGTCCTCGAAGGAGACGACTTCGGCCTTGATGAAGCCGCGCTGGAAGTCGGAGTGGATGACGCCCGCCGCCTGCGGTGCCGTGTCCCCCTGCCGGATGGTCCAGGCCCGTGCTTCCTTGGGGCCGGCCGTGAGGTAGGTCTGAAGCCCGAGGGTGTGGAAGCCGACGCGCGCCAGCTGGTCCAGGCCGGATTCGTCCTGGCCGTTCATCTCGAGCATCTCGCGCGCCTCTTCCTCGTCCAGTTCGACGAGGTCCGCTTCGAGTTTGGCGTCAAGGAAGATGCAGTCTGCCGGAGCGACCATGGCCCGCAGCTCTTCCTGCTTTTCCGGGCTGCCCAGGATGCCTTCGTCCGCATTGAAGACGTAGATGAAGGGCTTGGCCGTCAGCAGGCCCAGTTCCTTGAGGTGCTCCATCTCGAGCTTGTCGCTCTTGATGGACGAGTAGATGGTGTCGCCGCGCTCCAGCACTGCTTGCGCGGCCTTGATGGCGGCGAGTTCGGCAGCTTCCCGCTTCTTGATCTTGACTTCTTTTTCGATCCGCGGGATGGCTTTTTCGATGGTCTGCAGGTCCGCGAGGATCAGCTCGGTGTTGATGGTTTCCATGTCCGAGCGCGGGTCAACCTTGCCGTCAACGTGCACCACGTCGGGGTCGTCGAAGACCCGGACAACCTCGGCAATGGCCTCAGCCTCGCGGATATTGGCCAGGAACTGGTTGCCCAGCCCCTCCCCCTCGGATGCGCCCTTGACGATGCCGGCGATGTCAACGAAGGACACGGCGGCGGGCAGGATGCGCTGCGAGCCGAAGATTCCGGCGAGCTTCTGCAGCCTGGGGTCCGGGAGGTTCACCACGCCCACATTGGGTTCAATGGTGGCGAACGGGTAGTTCGCGGCCAGGACCTGGTTGCGGGTAAGCGCGTTGAAGAGGGTTGATTTGCCGACGTTGGGCAGTCCGACGATGCCAATAGTAAGAGCCACGAGCATTGATTCTACCCGCCGGGCCGCCGGGGACAGTACCGGGGAATGTCACTGCCGGTGAATGTCAGAGCCCCGTGCAACAGTGAAGCCATGGATGCTTTTGCCTTGATTCTGGCCCTCTTCATGCTGCTGTTGGGCGCCCTTGCCGGCGCCGCTGCCACCTACTTTTCCCTGCGCCGGAACTCGCATGGGCTGGAGGCGGACTTTGACCAGGTGTCGTCCCGCCTTTCGGAGGTCACGGCCCAGCTGGCAGCGGCCGACGCCGAGCGGCGGCTTTTGGCGGCACAGAACCGTGAGCTGGGTGAGGCAAGGACCCAGGACGGCAGTGTCCTGCGCGCGCTGGCCCCGGTGGCCGAGAAGCTCTCCGCAGTCCAGCAGCAGGTCGCATTGCTGGAGCGGGACCGGGTTGAGCAGTACGGCCAGTTGGCCCAGCAGCTGCAGGAGGCCAGGCTCTCGGATGAACAGCTCATCCGCTCCACGCATGCCCTTGAGTCGGCCTTGCGCTCAAACAGCGCCAGGGGCCAATGGGGCGAGGTGCAGCTTCGCCGGGTGGTGGAGGCTGCCGGCATGCTCCGCCACGTGGACTTCGTGGAACAGGTCCACAGTGCCGGCCATGAGTCAGCTGTCCGCCCGGACCTGGTGGTGCAGTTGCCGGGCGAAAAGCAGCTGGTGGTGGATGCCAAGGTTCCGCTCTCGTCCTACCTCGAGGCACAGGAACTGGGCGCCGTGGATCCGGGCCCGGGCCGGCCGCTGGGATCCACGGCGAACGATGGCAGGAACCGGCAGGCCCTCCTCACCGCGCACGCCAAGGCCCTGAGGGCACACGTCGATGCGCTGGGCACCAAGAAGTATTGGGACATCCCGGGGAACTCGCCGGAACTGGTGGTGTGCTTCATCCCGGCCGAATCCATCCTGGCGGCCGCCCTGACAGCTGACGCCGGGCTCCTGGACCATGCCCTGTCCCGCAATGTTGTCCTCGCATCCCCAAGCACCCTGCTGGCCGTGCTGAAATCCGTGGCATTCACCTGGCGCCAGGACGTCCTGACGGACAGTGCGCGCGAACTGTTTGAGCTCGCGCGGCAGTTGTACGACCGGATGGGCACGCTGGGTGAGAACGTCAGCAAGCTGGGATCATCACTGAAGACTTCTGTGGACCGCTACAACGCCATGGTCGGGACCCTGGAAGCCCGGATCCTTCCCACCGCCCGGAAACTTAACAGCCTGGAAGAGTCGGGCCTCGCCACGCCTCCGGTGGTGGAGGTAACCCCGCGCGCGCTGGTGGCACCCGAACTTCAGGGTGATGACGAAGCGGCCTGAAGTGCCGCCGAAGACAGGTGGGGCCGGGCAGTCCCTGACTGCCCGGCCCCACCGCTCAATTGCTGCCTAAGTGCGCTGGCTGTGCGCCGTGGTTGTTTTCAGTTGCGGGACCGGCGGCCGCCCAGGGCGCGGCTGACGTCACCGGACTGCTTCAGGGTTGCGCGGAGTTCCTTGGGCAGCGAGAACAGCAGGTCTTCTTCGGCCGTAACCACTTCCTCCACGGTGCCATAGCCGTAGTCGGCAAGGAGCCGCAGAACGTCCTGTACCAGCACCTCCGGCACGGAGGCCCCCGACGTGACGCCCACGCTGGCGACGCCTTCAAACCATGCTTCGTCAACCTCATTGGCGAAGTCGACGCGGTAGGAGGCCTTGGCACCGTACTCGAGCGCCACCTCCACCAGTCGGACGGAGTTGGATGAGTTGGCCGAGCCCACCACGATCACCAGGTCCGCCTTGGGCGCGATCTTCTTGATGGCCACCTGCCGGTTGGTGGTGGCGTAGCAGATGTCATCGCTGGGCGGATCCTGGAGGGTGGGGAACCGTTCCTTGAGCAGCCGGACGGTCTCCATGGTCTCGTCAACACTCAACGTGGTCTGGGAGAGCCAGATGACCTTCTCGGGGTCGCGGACGGTCACCTTGTCCACTTCGTGGGGGCCGTTGATGATCTGGATGTGCTCCGGCGCTTCACCGGAGGTGCCTTCCACTTCCTCGTGGCCGTCGTGGCCGATCAGGAGGATGTCGAAATCGTCCTTGGCGAAGCGAACGGCCTCCCTGTGCACCTTGGTGACCAGCGGGCAGGTGGCGTCGATGGTGCGCAGTCCGCGGTCTTCCGCGGACTGGACTACTGCCGGAGAGACGCCGTGGGCGGAGAAGATGACCAAGGCGCCTTCCGGGACTTCGTCGGTCTCGTCCACGAAGATGGCGCCCTTTTCCTCCAGGGAGCTGACCACGTGGACGTTATGCACGATCTGCTTGCGGACATACACGGGTGGGCCGTAGTGCTCCAACGCCTTTTCGACCGCAATGACGGCCCGGTCAACGCCGGCGCAGTAGCCGCGGGGGGCAGCCAGCAGCACCTTCTTGGGACCGTTGACGGGAGCCGCGGCTGCTACTTCCTCAGGCGAACGGCGCCTGCGTGGAATGGTTGGCATCGAAAGGGGAACGGCCGTGGTGGTCATCCCTCCATGTTACCGGCTGGTCCGCGCCCGTTTCCGGGATGCGAACAACGTCACAATGCCCGCTGCCACCAGGACGCCACCCGTTATTGCTGCAGTGGTGATCCACCCCTGGAAGTCCGCGCCCGCGGCGGCCAGGAACTCGTCACGGAACATGTTGGCCATTGCGTTGCCGGTGTCGGTTGCCTGGGCACGGGCCGAGCCCAGCTGCAACCCGGCCCCCCACAGGGCGGCCAGCGCCAATCCTCCAACGCCGGCTGCCAACAGCACGGTCCAGCGGCGCCGTGCGGCGACCAATGCCAGCAGGAACGCTGCAGCCGAACCGATGGCAAGGATGTAGCCCATCGGCGCATAAGTGGCGAGCCGTTCCGTCCACTCCCTTTGCGCGGGCTGGCCGACATTGATCAGGGTTTGCTCCGGCGGGTTCAGGGGAAGCCGCGTGGTCCGAGAGATCTCCTCCGAGCCGAGGGCTACCAAGGGGGCCACGTCGAGAGTCAGCGATGACGGCGAAGCGCCGGCCTGGGGATCCGCCGAAGGGTCGGCGAAACTCAGACGGTGGCTTCGGCGGAGGGTCTCCTCCCAAGCCGCCGGGTAGCCGGGCAGCCCGGTCAGCGACTCCGCCGCCTTCTCAAGCATCGGTTCGACCAGTCCCGAAAGAAATCCCGGGACCGATCCGGTGTCAATCGTTCCCACGGCCGCCCCAGCCAGTTTCCGCTGGAAGTCCGAGTCCCTGCCGAGCGGAGCGGCGAGGCTGACAAACCCGTCTTCCTGGACAATGTTCCGGTCCACCCAGATAGCGGGAACGGCGACAGCGGCCAGGAGGATGCCCAGCACGGTGGCAATGGCAGAGACAAAAGTACGCACGACAGGTCCTTCGGGGTTGGGGGCCTTAACCCATCCTAGGCAGGACAGTTGGGCTGTTACTGTCAGCCCCCGGTGCTACACCTTATGGATAAGGTTGAATGAAGCCCACAAGAGATGAAGGACCGCATGCCCGCAGCACCAGCTTCCCAATGGCGTCCGCATGTCTGAGCAGGCGTCCCTCCCGGGTACCGCGCCCACTACGCTGCCGGCTACTGCTGCGGAAACCAGCCCGGACAACCCCTGGCCCCTGCAGTTGCTGTCGCAGAAGCTGAAGGCCCACATCGACCGCACGCCGTCCGCGTGGGTGGAAGGCCAGGTCATCGAGCTGAACCGCCGCGGCAGCAACGCCTACCTGACCCTTCGCGACGTGGACGCCGAGGTCTCACTGCCGGCGTCCGTGTGGACCAAGGTGCTGGAACGCCAAAACCTTCCACTGGAGCGCGGGTCGCGGGTGGTGGCACTGCTGAAGCCGGAGTTCTGGCTGAAAACGGGCAGGCTCAACATGATGGTGCGGGACATCCGGCCGGTGGGACTTGGTGACCTACTGGCCAGGATTGAGCGGCTGCGCCAGGCGCTGGCAGCGGAAGGCCTGTTCGCAGACTCCAGGAAGAAGCCCCTGCCCCTGCTGCCGCACCGGATCGGCCTCATCACGGGCCGCGACTCGGATGCGAAGAAGGACATCCTTCGCAACGCTGCCCTGCGGTGGCCGGCGGTTGAATTCGAGATCCGCGAGGTGGCCGTCCAGGGGAATACCGCCGTGGCCCAGGTGGTCCGTGCCCTGCGCGAACTGGATACCCGGCCGGAGGTGGATGTGATCGTCATCGCCCGCGGCGGCGGAGCACTGGAAGACCTTTTGCCGTTTAACAGCGAAGACCTGATCCGCGCGGTGGCTGCGGCCGCGACTCCCGTGGTGAGCGCAATCGGCCACGAGGCAGACCGTCCGCTGTTGGACTATGTCGCGGATTTGCGCGCCTCCACCCCCACCGATGCCGCCAAGCGGATCGTGCCGGAGGTCTCTGAAGAGCTTGCCGGAGTGCGCCAGGCGCGCGAACAGCTGCGCCGTTGCGTGGAGCGGCTGGTGGACCGGGAATCGGACCGGTTGGCCGCCCTGCACTCGCGGCCCGTCATGGCGGCGCCGGAGGGCATGGTCTCGGTCCGGGCCGAGGAAATTGAACGCCTCCTGCGCCGTTCGTCCGCTGCCGTAAGTTCCACCGTAGTGCGCGCAGCAGACCAGCTTGAACACCTCAAAGCCCAGGTACGCGCGCTGTCCCCGCAGAAGACGCTGGACCGGGGGTACGCCGTCGTCGAACTGGCAGGAGACCAGGCCGCACGGATCGCCGAAGCCGGGCACGCAGTTGTCCGCCGCCCCGCCGAGGCGCCTGCCGGTGCCGCCCTGTCCATCCGCGTGGCAGAGGGACGCCTCGGCGCCACGTCCACCGGACCACTGCAGTCCACCGGCGGATCCCAACCGGGAAACACAGACCACCACCAGGAATTGGAAGAGAAGGCATGACCGAACAGAAGCCAGATTTCGACGTCACAGGCCTGAGCTACGAGGAGGCCCGCGAGCAACTCATCGCAGTGGTGGGCCGGCTGGAAGCCGGAGGCGCCAGCCTGGAAGAGTCGCTCGCCTTGTGGGAACGAGGCGAGGCACTGGCCGCGCGCTGCGAGGAGTGGCTGGAAGGCGCACGGAAGCGCCTGGCTGCAGCCCGGGACCAACCACTGTAGGCAGCGCAAATACTGTAGCCAGCCGGTCACCACAGCCGATACAGTCAACGGGTCGCCGTCACCGGCAGCAATAAGTCCGCCGAAACGGATGCCGGCAGCGGATCCCCAGCAGCGGATCTTCAGGAACGAGCCACCAGTTCGCGCTCCGTGGCGACGTCGAATTCAGCCTTTGGCCATTTGAGGTTCATCCCGGACAGGGCGCCCAGCAGCAGCTGCTGGACCGCGATCCGGGCATACCATTTCTTGTTGGCCGGGACCACGTGCCATGGGGCGTCGGGCGTGCTCGTTTCGTCGATCGCCGCCTGGTAGGCGTCCATGTAGTCGTTCCAAAAGGCGCGCTCGTCCAGGTCGCCGTGGCTGTATTTCCAGTGCTTGGCAGGGTTGTCCAACCGTGCCAGCAGCCGTTCCTTTTGCTCGTCCCCGCTGATGTGCAACATCACCTTGACCACCTTGGTACCGGAATCCGTCAGCCTCGCCTCGAATTCGTTGATGGCAACGTACCGTCGCTTGATCTCATCCGGGCTGGCCCAGCCGTGGACCCTGTGGATGAGGACGTCCTCGTAGTGGGAACGGTCAAACACACCCACCATGCCTGCGGCCGGCACTTCCTTCTCGATCCGCCACAGGAAGTCGTAGGACTTTTCCTCGTCGGTGGGTGCCTTGAACGCCTTGAACTGGACTCCCTGCGGGTTCATGGATGCCATGACGTGGCTGACGATCCCGCCCTTGCCCGCGGTGTCCATGGCCTGCAGGATCAGCAGGACACGGTTGGAACCGCCGAAGCGGGACTCGGCGAAGAGCTTTTCCTGCAACTCGGAAAGTTCGTCGTCCATCTCCGCGAGGAGCAGCTTGCCGTCATCCTTGTTTCCGCTGTAGCCGGGGGTCGAGTTGGGATCCACTGCGGCCAGGGAGAACCCCTCCCCCGCGCGAAGGGTTTGGGCAGGATGCTGGTCGAAGCCAACGACACGGGCCATGGGGAATCCTTTCGGCAAGGGTTGCACGGACCGGCGGCCCGTGAGCACAGGCTAGTTCCCCTGGTACCTGCTTAGGAAGTCCCCCATCCTGCCGATGGCTTCCTCGATGTCCTTGACGTTGGGCAGTGTCACCATGCGGAAATGGTCAGGCCTGACCCAGTTGAAGGCGCGGCCATGGGACACGAGGATCTTCTGTTCCCTCAGCAGATCAAGGACAAATTTCTCGTCGTCCCGGATGTGGTAGACCTCGGGGTCCAGGCGCGGGAAGAGGTAAAGGGCACCCCTGGCCTGCTGGGTGCTGACGCCGGGAATGGCGTTGAGCATGTCGTAGGCCTTGTTCCGCTGCTCCAGCAGGCGGCCGCCCGGGAGGATGAGGTCGTTGATGCTTTGGTAGCCGCCCAGTGCGGTCTGGATGGCGTGCTGGGCCGGAACGTTGGCGCACAGCCTCATGTTGGCCAGGAGGTTGATGCCTTCGAGATAGTCGGCGGCCTCCTTCTTGGGCCCGGATATGGCCATCCAGCCGGCCCGGTAGCCACAGACCCGGTAGGCCTTGGACAGGCCGCTGAAAGTCAGGCACAAGACGTGGTCGTCGGTGAGCTTGGCAAGGTTTACGTGGACGGCATCCTCGTACAAAATCTTTTCGTAGATCTCGTCGGCGAAGATCACCAGGCCGTGCTTTTCGGCCAGGGCAACGATGCGCTTCAGCGTCTCTTCCGGGTAGACGGCGCCCGTCGGGTTGTTGGGGTTGATGACCACGATTCCCTTGGTGCGGGGCGTGATTTTGGCTTCCATGTCATCAAGGTCAGGCTGCCAGCCGGACTCTTCGTCGCAAAGATAGTGGACGGGCTTGCCGCCGGCGAGCGCCACGGAGGCCGTCCACAGCGGGTAGTCCGGCGTGGGGATGAGGACCTCGTCGCCTGAGTCCAGCAGCGCCATCAGGGACATGGTGATGAGCTCACTGACACCATTGCCCAGGTAGATGTCGTCCACATGGATGTTCTGGATACCGCGGGTCTGGTAGTACTGCGACACCGCGGTGCGTGCGGAGAAGATGCCGCGCGAATCGCTGTAGCCCTGCGCGTGCGGCAGGTGGCGGATCATGTCCACCAGGATGGCGTCCGGTGCCTCGAAGCCGAACGGGGCCGGGTTGCCGATGTTCAGTTTGAGGATCCGGTGGCCCTCCGCCTCCATCTGCTGGGCGGCCTGCAGAATCGGTCCACGGATGTCATAGAGAACGTTGTGAAGCTTCGTGGACTGCCTGAATTCTGCCATTCCTCAAATATGCCACAGGAAGGATGCATCCCCGTTGAGACATCCACCACATGGCGACGGCGACTGCCGGACCTTTGAAAGTCCGGCAGCCGCCGTCGTCATCACCGAAGTTCCCCTCGCCGGAGGGGCGGCATAATGCCTACTTAACGATGCCCTTCTCCTTGAGCCAGTTGTTGGCCGCTGTCTTGGCGTCCTGCTTCTGGCTGCCGCTGACCGCACGGTTGAGGTTGATCAGGTCATCGGTGGTGAGGGTGCTGGACACCGAGTTCAGCGCCTGCTTTGCCTTGTCCGTCATCTTCGCCTTGTTGTACAGCGGCAGGACCTGCTGGGCGATGAAGTTGTTCTTGGGATCGTCAAGCACCACCAGATCGTTGTCGGCGATGGAGGGCGTGGTGGTGTAGATGTCAGCCACCTGCACCTGATCCTCCAGCAGCGCCTTCAGCGTGACAGGGCCGCCGCCGTCGCTGAAGGGCTCCAGCTTCTTGGGGACGCAGTTGTAGTTCTTCTTCAGGCCCGGCAGGCCGTAGGCGCGCTCGGCGAACGTGGCCGGCGCCCCCACCACGATGTCGCTGCAGACCTTTGCCAGGTCCTCGATGGACTTCAGCTGGTACTTCTCCGCGGTGGCCTTGGTGACCACCATGGCGTCCTTGTCTTCAGCCTTGGACGCGTCCAGCACACCGAGCCCGTCCGGCAGCTTGCCGGGCAGCGCCTTGGCGATGTCGCCGGCGGAGACTTCCTTGGCTTCCTTGTCCACATACAGCAGCAGGTTGCCGCTGTAGTCCGGCACCACGTCGACGGAGCCATCCTGGACTGCCTTGAAGTAGACCTCGCGGGAGCCGATATTCGGCTTGGTGGTGGCGGTGATTCCGTTGGCGTTCAGTGCGCCGGCGTAGAGCTCGGCGATGATCTGGCTTTCGGGGAAGTCGGCCGAGCCCACCACCAGGGAGGTGGCTTCGCCGGACGCCCCGCCGCTGGACGCCGGGGGGTTTTTCAGGGGGTCGGATGAACCGCCGCAGGCGGACAGCATCACGGCCAGGCCAACTCCGGCGGCAAGGCCACCGAATGCCCGCCTGCCGAGGCGCTGGGGACGGCTATCTTTCATGACTTACCTCCTTGTACAACAGTCTCCGCAACAACGGGGTCTGTGAGATCAACCGCAGCCTCCTGGCTGCGGTAGGACAGCTTCGAGGGTCCCTGGGTCAGGAACAGCCTCTGGAATAGGGACAGGATGAGGTCGACGGCGATGGCCAGCACAGCGATGAGGAGGGAACCTCCCAGCATCTGGGGGAAGTCGCTGAGGACCAGGCCGTCGAAGAGATAGCGGCCCAGGCCCCCGAGGTTGATGTAGGCAACCACGGAGACGGTGGCGATCACCTGCAGCACGCCTGTCCGGAATCCGCCGAACATGACGTGGAGCGCGTTGGGCAGCTCGGCCCGGAACAGGACCTGCAGTTCCGTCATTCCCATGGCACGGGCGGCGTCCACGACGTTCCGGTCCACGCTGGAAATACCGGCGTAGGTTCCGGCCAGCAGCGGCGGGACCGTGAGGATCACCAGGGCCCAAACCGGGGGCATCAGCCCGATGCCGGCCAGCAGCACGAACAGGATCAGCAGGCCAAGGGTGGGAAGCGCACGGAGGGCCCCGGCCAGCGCCACGACGGCCACCCTGCCCTTTCCCGTGTGGCCGACAAAAAGCCCGACCGGAACGGCGATGGCGGTGGCGATGAGCATGACCAGGCCGGTGTACTGGAGGTGCTCCCCCATGCGGGTGGGGATACCCATGCTTCCGGACCAGTGGAGCGGGTCGGCGAGCCAGGCGAACGTATCGGCAAAGACGTTGCTCACGCTGGTCCTCCCGCCGTTGTCGCGGACGGCTCCGCAGCGGCCGCTGCTTCCGAATGGGTACGTCCTACACCGCGGTCCCGCCGGTTGCCGGCCCGCTCCCACGGGGTGAGGATGCGTTCCAGCAGGACAAGGACGGCATCCATCAGCAGGGCAAGGACCAGGATGGCGATGATGCCCACCACCACCTCGGTGACGAAGTCGCGCTGGAGGCCGTCGGTGAAGAGCATGCCCAGGTTTCCGACACCCAGGAGGGCCGCAACACTGACCAGCGAGATGTTGCTGACGGACACCACGCGCAGTCCGGCGAACAGAACCGGCAGGGAGAGCGGCAGGTCGACCTGCAGGAACCGGGCCAGCGGTTTGAAGCCCATGGCCTGCGCGGCCTGGCTGATGTCAGCGTCAACGGAATCGAAGGCGTCCAGGGCGGCGCGGACCAGCAAGGCCACCGCGTAGATGGTCAATGCCACCACCACGTTGAGGGGGTCCAGGATCCGGGTGCCCAGGATGGTGGGCAGGATGATGAACAACGCCAGCGACGGGATGGTGTACAGGAGGGATGACGCCGTCAGCACCACTGAGCGGAGCGCGCCGTTTCGCCGCGCCAGCTGCGCCAGCGGGATGGAAATCAGCAGGCCCAGGACCATGGGAACGATGGCCAGCACCAGGTGCTGGCCGCCGCGTTCCAGGATCATGCCGGTGTTGGCAAGGAACCATTCCATCAGAGGGCTGCCTGCCGCACCTGGCGCGCTTCCTCGATGAGCGCCAGCACTTCACCGCCGCGGACCACGCCGAGTACCTTGCCGTCGGGGTCAACGGCCACGCCCAGGCCCGACGGCGAGGACAGGGCTGCGTCCAGGGCCCGCCGGAGGCTCTCCCCGGGACGGAACAGCGAACCGCCGGGAACGAGTTCAGTCTCAGTGCCCGGCGCGGACCATCCCAGCGGACGCATCTCCGCATCCACCACCAGCTGCCAGCCGCCCGCTGCGCGTGAATCGGACTCGTATCCCCCCGCAGCACGGATGATCGTGGGCACAGGGTGGATCACCACGCCGTCGGACGGGCTGAAACCCAGGTGCCGGAAGCCGCGGTCCCGGCCGACAAAGGACGCCACGAAGTTGTTGGCCGGCGCCCGGAGGATTTCCTCTGGGGTGGCGTACTGGGCAAGCTTGCCGCCGGTGGCAAAGACGGCAACCTTGTCGCCCAGCACTGTGGCTTCGTCAATGTCGTGGGTAACGAACACGATGGTCTTGGCCAGGTCCTTTTGCAGGCGCAGCAGTTCCTGCTGGAGTTCGTCCCGGACAACCGGGTCCACTGCGCTGAACGGCTCGTCCATGAGGAGGATGGGCGGATCCGCTGCGAGGGCACGTGCCACGCCCACGCGCTGCTGCTGGCCGCCGGACAGCTGGGAGGGGTAGCGCCTGCCAAGGGAGTGTGCCAGCCCCACCACGTCCAGGAGTTCCACGGCACGCTTGCGGGCGTCAGCTTTCGAAACGCCATTCAGCCTGGGGACGGTGGCGATGTTGTCCAGGACCGACCGGTGTGGCAGCAGCCCTGCTGACTGCATGACGTATCCCATGGACCGGCGCAGCTCGGCCGCAGGCACGGAGGTCACGTCCCGGCCATCCACGGTGATGGTCCCTGACGTGGGTTCCACCATGCGGTTGATCATGCGGAGGGACGTTGTTTTGCCGCAGCCGGAAGGGCCCACAAAGACTGTGACGGTGCCCCTGGCGATGGACATGGACAATCCGTCCACGGCAGGCTGGCCGCCAGGGTACTGCTTGGTAACGCTCTGGAACTCGATCATCGCCTGGTCCATGGTGCGGACTTACCTGTTCTCTTGGACGGGCTGCTTGCAGCACCGCGACATTGCCATCAGCACGCTGATAGTTACGGTAACCCAAACGGGGGCGGCCTTCAGCAGCTAAAGCCCTAATCCCCGCAAAGGAATCCCTACTGTGACCATTCGGTACCCTGGCCTGCACGGATGGGTGCCCGGAACGGGACGCGCTGGACTGCTGTTGACGTGGTATCAGCACGCCTAGAGTAAAGGCGTGACCAATTTGGAAATCGCACCCCAGGAAGAGCTGTGTCCGCCTGCGGCTGCGGAAGGCACCCCAGGCCCGTGCCTCCAGCTGTGGCCGGAGCGTGAGGTGCCGCTGGGCGGCGTCCGCGCCATGAACGTCAAACGTACGCTGCCCCAGCGCGGATTGCCGACGATCGGGGCGTGGTGCTTCCTGGACAGCTTTGGCCCGGACCGGACGGCGATGTCCGTGCTCCCGCACCCCCACATTGGGCTGCAGACGGTGACCTGGCCGCTGGCGGGGCACATCCGGCACCGCGACAGCGTGGGCAGCGATGTGGTGGTGCGTCCCGGTGAGCTGAACATCATGACTGCAGGGCACGGCGTGTCGCACTCGGAGTTCGCGGTGCTTCCTTCCGACGGCGAGGAGTTGCCGCTGCAGCGGGGCCTGCAGCTCTGGGTTGCCCTTCCGGACGGGGACCGGCACAGGGAACCGGCGTTCGAACAGCACCGTGAGCTGCCGCGCGTCGCCGGCCACGGCTACACCGCCACCGTGATGGTGGGAAAACTTGCCGGAGTGGCATCCCCGGCAACGATGTACTCGCCCATCGTGGGCGCAGATGTCTCCTGCGAAGGCGAGGCCGTGCTCCCGCTGGAGCCCACCTTTGAGCACGGGATTTTGGTGCTCGACGGCGGCCTGGCGGTGGACGGGCAGGACCTGCCGGCTGGCCCGCTGGGCTACCTGGGCATCGGCCGCAGCGAGTTGCGGATACAGGCGCGCCCCGGCACCCGTTTCCTGTTGATCGGCGGTGAGCCGTTCGGTGAGGAACTGCTGATGTGGTGGAACTTTGTGGGCCGCACGCACGACGAAGTGGAGCAGGCCCGAGACGACTGGGAAGCGCAGGCGGGGCTGCCGGACACCGAAACAGCAGCCGCCCGCTACGGCCTGGTGGCAGGCCACGGTCCGGACGCCGGAGCGGAGGCGGGACGCATCCCGGCTCCCCCGCTTCCCGCCGTTCGGCTGACGCCCCGCAAGCGGTCCGTCAGCTAGAAGTCCTGCCTAAAGGGTCAGGCGGGCTCCGCCAGGAGCTGCAGGACACCGAACACCGGTTCCTGGCCCAGGACGCGCACATCCATGATTCCGGCTGCGGCAAGGTTCCGGCGGAAAGACTCCTGCAGGGGCGCAACGTTCATCCCAAGCCCGCCGCCCAGAATCACGGGCCCGTCAATTTTCAGCTGGCCCAGCACCTGTCCCGCCAGGGCAGCAAGGTCCCGCCCGGCTTGGTCCAGCAGGACTGCACTGTCCTGGTGCCCGGCAGCTGCCGCTTCCACCACGTGCCTGGCCTGCTGGGCCCAGAAGCGGCGGCCGGTGTCCGGGGAGTGGAACAGCGCGATGAGCTTGTTGGGGTGGTCCAGCCCGCAGGACCGCAAAAGGGCGGCGGTGAGCTGGTCAATCGGCAGGCCCTGGTTCATCCTGCGGAGGCTGTGCCGAACAGCTTCCCGCCCCAGCCAATAACCGCTGCCTTCGTCCCCCAGCAGGTAACCCCAGCCGCCTGCCCGGGCCTCGCCGCCGTCGGCATTGCGCCCCCAGGCGGCCGAGCCGGTTCCGGCGATGACGGCTACGCCCGTGCCGGCGCGGCCGGCGGCCAGCAGCAGGCGGGAATCATGGACAACGGTGATGAGTGCTTCCGGGACCAGCGGCTGGATCAGGGCAGCCAGGGCCGCGGCGTCCTCGTCGGTATCGATTCCGCCGGACCCGGCGTAAACCCGGTCCACGTGCCCTCCGCCGATCCGGCCAAAAAGCTCCGCCAGGTTGCGGGCCGCCTGGTCCCGGGAGACGTTCTGGACGTTGGAACTGCCTGCCGAATCGTCCGCCACAGGGTGGCCGTCCTCAAAGCGGACGCCGTGCGTCTTGGTACCGCCGATGTCCAGGCCGATGGTGACGCCCCGAAGCGGATTTACAGGATGCGGGTTGCCCTGCCCCTGCTCGCTCGGGGATTCTGCAGCGGGTTCGACGGGATGGGCGAATGGGTTCTGGGTGTTCGTCACGTCACAAGGGTACTTGCGGGGACGGCTTGCCGGTGCGGCACGCAGCCACGCCTGGCCCCTGGCCGCCGCCATCCGTCGTCGGACGCCGTACTTGGTCAGCGGCCCGCCTTGGTGACCAGCCCCGCCAGCAGGCCCGGCCCCTGGGTCACCACTAGTTCGCGGAAGAGCCTGGCCGGAGCAGGTTCGCTTTCAGGCTTCCGGCGCCGCCAGCTCACGCCGACGTCGCGGAAGGCGAGTGGGGAATCGAGCGCCACTTCCACCCACCCCAGGTCACCCGTTTCGGGGCGCAATATCCGGCCGGGAGCGTCACCTCCCGGCGGCAGGATGCTGACGCCAAGGCCTGCCGAGACCAGTCCCCGGACCGTGTGGGAATCTTGGCTTTCAAAGGCAATCCGCGGGCGGCAGCCGGCCTCGCGGAACAGGGCGTCGGTCAATGAGCGCAGCCCGTACCCGGGCCCCAGGGCAACGAACGGCTCGGTCCGGATATCGGCCATGGCCGCCTTCCGCTGCCGCGCCAGTGGGTGGCCATGATGCACCACCAGCCGTAGCGGCTCCCGGTACAGTGGCGCCGAATCGAGGTTCTTGCCGGGCGGGGCCACGGGCGCGGTGAGGGCAAGGTCGGCTTCGCCGGAGGCAAGCTCCTCCAGGCAGCTGCTCCGGGCACCCTGGCTGAGCCTGAAGGCGGTCCCGGGGTGCCGGGCGCGGAAGGCGCTGATCAGCAGGGGCAGTGTGGCTTCGCCGAAGGTGTGCTGGAAGGACACGGACACCGTCCCTCTCACCACCTCGGATTCGTTCCGGACCAGGTCCAGCCCGGCCTGGAACTCCGCGAGCGCGTGCTCGATGTAGGGCAGCAGCGTCCGGGCGGCGGGAGTCAGGCGGACTCCTCGCCCGTCCCGGACCAGGAGTTCGGTGCCGACGGCGGCGCTGGCCCGGGCCAGCGCCCTGCTCACCGTTGACTGGGGTACTCCGAGCAGTTCGGCTGTCTCCGTCACGTGCTCGGTGCGGCCCAGCTCGGCAAGTACCGGCAGGAGCGGCAACAGCTGCGCCAGTTGTTTCCGGTCCGGTTCCATGGCTCCTCTTTCCGCAGGCCTGTAAGCAATCCGATTTTGATATCAGTCTGACAGGAAACATGCATTGGAAGCATCCATCAGCGGAGGACTACGCTGACGGGATGCCACAGAACGCACCAGCCGGCACCGGCCCTTCCCCCGTTTGGAGTGGCCACCCCAAGGGATCGCGGGACTACGGCCGGATCCTCGCCGGCTTGGCGTGCGCCGGTGTGGCCACTTTCGCGCAGCTTTACTCAACCCAGGCGGTGCTGCCCCTCATGGCGGCCGACCTGGACATCACTGCGGCGGAGGCCGCCCTCACCATCTCCCTGGCCACCATGGGGCTGGCCGCCACGGTGATCCCCTGGTCCTTCCTGGCAGACCGTATTGGCCGGGTGAAGGCCATGATGTGGGGCATCACCGCGGCCACCGTCCTGGGCCTGCTGGTGCCGTTGTCCGCGAACTTCACCATGCTGCTTGTGCTGCGGCTGCTGGAAGGAATGGCCTTGGGCGGCATCCCCGCCATCGCGATCGCCTACCTCAACGAGGAGGTCAGCAAAGCCCATGCTGCCCTGGCAGCAGGAAGCTACGTTGCCGGCACCACCCTTGGCGGACTGTCCGGCCGGCTGGTGGCGGGGCCGGTCGGCGAACTGTGGGGCTGGCGGTCGGCGGCCTTGGCCGTGTCCCTGCTGGCGACTGTTGCCGCCGTCGTATTCCTTGTCCTGGTGCCCCGTGCCCGTGGATTCGTTCCGGCCCGGGCCACAGGCCTCCGGAGCGCCATCCAAACGCTCGCCGCCCATCTGCGGAATGCCAGGCTGCTGGCCATCTACGCGCAGGCGTTCCTGATGATGGGCGGCTTCGTGGCCGTTTACAACTACTTGGGCTTCAGGCTCTCCGCTACGCCGTTCGGGCTCCCCGCCACCGTGATCAGCCTGATCTTCCTGGCCTACCTGTCCGGTACTGTCTCCTCCCGCTGGGCGGCGGGCCTGACCACCAGGTTCGGCCGCCGGAATGTCCTGCTCGCGGGACTTGCGCTTGCCGTCGGCGGCCTCGCCCTGACCCTCACCCCGTCCTTGGTGCTGATCCTGACCGGGCTGGTGGTGTTCACTGGTGGCTTCTTCGCCGCCCACAGCATCGGATCCGGGTGGACCGGTGCCATCGCCAGTACCGGCCGGGCGCAGGCGGCCTCGCTGTACAACCTGGCCTACTACCTGGGCTCCAGCCTTCTGGGGTGGGCCGGCGGCCTGGTCTTCCAGGCCTGGGGCTGGGGCGCCCTGGCGGGAGCCCTTATGGCGTTGGCCTGCCTCACTGCCGCAACTGTCGCCGTCGTCCATCCCCGGGCCGAAGCTGTCCCTGCCTGACGTCCGCCTCGGCGCCAATGAATTAAGCGGCTTTAGCAGCCGCCAGCGTGGTGTGGTTATTCGGCAGGGCGCGCCCCTGCTGCGCGGATGGCGGCGATTCTGCGGTCTAGGATGAACGGAAGACCGCGTGGAAGGAACCGCAGTGAGCACGAATCCCAGGAACACCAGGCCCGGGCCCCACCTTGAGCCGTTGGACGCCATCGACGAACGGCTCCTGGAAGCCCTCGTTTCCGATGCCAGGATTTCCAACAAACAGCTCGCCGAACTGGTGGGGATCGCCCCGTCCACAGCCCTGATGCGCACCCGCGCGCTGTCGGAACGCGGCATCGTGCAGGGCTATGAGGCGAAGCTGAACCTGTCGGCGATCGGCAGGTCCGTGCAGGCGCTGGTGGCCGTGCGGCTCCGCGCCCACGACCGGGACCAGATCGACCGGTTCACCGCACGCGTCCCGCACCTGCCGGCCGTTCTCTCCACCTTCCACACCTCAGGTTCAGTGGACTACCTGCTGCACATCGCCGTCGGGAGCACCGAAGACCTGCGGGACTGGGTCCTGGACAACCTCGCCACCGATCCCGTGGTGGGGCACACCGAGACGACGCTCGTGTTCGAACACATCCAGGGCAACCACGGTCCCCTTCCGGACTAGCGCTGTTTATCCGCGGACGTCACTTTCCCCGCCGGATGACGACGGCGGCGAATGTCCACGCTGACAGGCCAAGGGCCGCTGCGCCGCACAGCAGGACGAAGCCCTGGACTGCCGGGGCCATGCCGAACGCGGCGCTTGCCCAGCCAAGGCCCAGGACCGGCACCGCGCTCCCCAGGTAGGTGATGACGTAGACGGTGCTGATGATTTGGGCATGGCGGGCCGGCTCCACCCTGTCCGCAACGTCGTTGAAGACGATCCGGAACGCCAAGCCCTGCCCAAGCCCCGCTGCAATAGCGGCCGCCACCAGCAACAGGGGGCTGTGCCATGCGCCCGCGGCCCCCAACAGCATGACGGAGACGCCAAGGACGGCCAGGCCCGCGGGGAGGGTCAGGCGGCCGCGCACGGTGACCAGCTGGCTCAGGGCTGACACAGCCAGGGGCAGTCCGGCGAGCACGCCGATCAGCGGCCGGGAGTCCGTATCCAGGACCTGCGCAAAGTAGCCCGGCGCCAGGGACAGGGAGAAGCCAAACACGGCAAAGCTCAGGAAGCCGACGCCGGAGGCCAGCCAAAAAGCGCCCCTCGCCTGGCGTGAAACGGACGGCCGGCGCGGTGCAAGGGCGTGCATCGGGCGGGACACCGCGGGGACCATAATGGCCGGGCGGGCACGGACCAGGTACAGCGGGACCAGGAGCCCGGCGAGCAGCAGCGAGTGGACGACGTATGGAGCCGTTGTGGGGCCGGGAAGCAGCGACAGCAGCCCGCCGATGACAGGGCCTGCGGCTACTCCCCCGGATGAGGCCAGCAGGGTAAAACGCGATGCCCACTCCGGGCGGGACGGAAGCAGCTCACGGAGGGCAGCGGCGCTTGCCCCGGTGGCAAGCGCAACAGCCATCCCCTGCAGTGCACGCCCGGCACAGAGTTCGGCCAAAGTTGCGGCCTCCGCAAAGATCCAGCCGCCCGCCAGCCCGGTCAGCACAGCAACCAGGAGGGCAGCTCGCCGGCCGATATGGTCGGACCAGTGGCCTGCCAGCAGCAGGGTGCCCACCAGTGCCAGGACGTAGCTGGCGAAAGCTGCCGTCACCTCAAGACTGGAGAGTCCCAGGTTGGCCTGCAGCAGCGGGTACAGCGGCGTGGCAAGGTTGGCACCCACCAGGAGCAGGAAGATGGCCGCGCCGGATATCACCAGCCGCGCCGTGGTGGAGGCATTCCATCCACTGGGCGCTGCTGCTGCCGGACGCATGCGCAGTTCGCTGAAGACCGTCAATGTGCCGCCTTAGGGATCGCCGCGGCAGGTGGTCCTTGTGGGAGCCGGCGCGCGGATACAACTGTGATGCTCCAAGAATGCGGCAGTGTTGCGTAATGCATCCGTTTCCATGTGGATAATTGACCAGAATCATCAACTTCCGGCTTTCAACGTGATGGAGAGTGACGGTTTTGAACAAGTTGGACTCCACCGACCTGAAGATCCTCCTGGCCCTCATCAGGGATCCCCGGATCCAGATCGGCGAGCTTAGTGAGTCCCTGGGGATTGCCCGGAACACCGCACAGTCGCGGGTGCGCCGGCTGCTGCGCGCCGGGGTGCTGCGCCCGGGCGGGCGTGAAGTCGACCTGGAGGCGGTGGGCTATGACGTGGTGGCGTTCGTGACCATCGAGGTTTCCCACCGCGAGCTCGATGGGGTCGTGGCGGCGCTGAGGCTCATTCCGCAGGTCCTGGAGGTCCACGAAATCTCCGGCCGCGGCGATGTCTGGTGCCGGGTGGTTGCCACGGACACCCACAACCTTCAAGCGTCCCTGCGGCAGGTCCTGAGGATCAAAGGCGTGATCCGGACGGAAACCGTGCTCGCCTTGCACACTCATATCCCCTACCGGACGGAGCCCCTCATTAGTGGCCTCAGCACCGGCGCAGCTTCGGCCGCTAGGATTTCCTGAATGACCATCATCGATAACGCCGTCTACGTCAACGGCGTCCGCCACGCAGAGCCTGAAAGCCTGGAGCAGACTTTTGAGACCCTGGCCCGGCACGGCGGCATGGCCTGGATCGGGCTTTACCGGCCCACCGTTGAGGAGATGGCTGCCGTGGCCGCCGAATTCGGGCTCCATGCCCTTGCGGTGGAGGACGCCGTTTCGGCCCACCAACGGCCCAAGCTGGAGCGTTACGATGACAACCTCTTCACGGTCCTGCGGCCGGCCAGGTACCTGGACGAGGACGAGACCGTGGAGTTCGGCGAACTTCACGTCTTCACTGGCAAGAATTTCGTGGTGACCGTTCGGCATGCCGAAACAGCGGGCGTGGCCACGGTACGGCGGCGGCTGGAGTCACGGCCGGATCTCCTCCAGCACGGCCCGGAGGCGGTGTTATACGCCCTGCTGGACCGGGTGGTGGACGACTACGCCCCGGTGGTGGCAGGGCTGGAAAACGACATCGACGAGATTGAGGACCAGCTGTTCAGCGGCGACTCCTCCGTGTCCCGCCGGATCTACGAACTGGCGCGCGAGGTCATCCAGTTCCAGCGGGCCATTCATCCGCTGCCGGAGATGCTGGACCAGCTCAAGCGGGGCTTCGAAAAGTACCAGGTTGAAGGCGACCTGCGGCACAGCCTGCGCGATGTGGAGGACCACGTTGAGCGGGTGATTTCCCGGGCGGACTCCTTCCGGGACCTGCTGCAGAACGCCCTGACCCTGGACGGAACCCTCACCGCGAACCGGCAGAATGAGGCCAGCGCCGAGCAGAACGAGCAGGTGAAGAAGATCTCCTCCTGGGCGGCCATCCTGTTCGCGCCCTCCTTCGTCGCCGGGATCTACGGGATGAACTTCGACAACATGCCCGAGCTCCACTGGGCCTTCGGCTATCCCTACGCGCTGGTCCTCATGGTTGCCGCCGGGGCCCTCATGTACGGGATCTTCAAAAAGAAGGGCTGGATCTAGGGATCCTGGACCCCGCAGTCTTTCCGGCTGCCAGCGCCGCACGCGCATTGCCCGCGGCATGCACCAGGACCGATACCGCCAGGAAGGCGGCCAGGACCTGTCCGGTGGCCACCAGCACCTTGGGCCAGCCGCCGTCGAGGGTGGGATCAAGGAAGTCATAGACGTACCATCCGTCCAGCCCGCCCCGGATCCACGAGAAGGCCAGAAACACTACGGGGTAGCCCAGCCACGCAACGGGCCGCCACCAGGGGCCGCGGACCGTACGGGTCACCAAGACCCAGTCAAGGGCGGCCACCAGCGGGGCCAGGCGGTGGTGGACAAGCTGTGGCCAATACAGGTCCAGGGTCCACCAGGGTTCTCCCGGCGGAGCCACGAGCACCACGTAGATGATCCCGGTCATGACCAAATACAGGACCAGTCCCCCGAAGAAGTGGTCCCACCAAGGCGGCAACACGCCCCGCCGCCGTACGCCGGAAATGATCAGGACAAGACCAAAAACGAGGTTCCCCTGCACGGTGAATTCCGAATAGAGCTGAGGGATGTCCACATCGTTGCCGGGCAGGGTGGCATCCACGGTCTTCTGGACCACTGCGGTGAGAACGATCAGGCCTGTCAGGGCCCGGATGACGCGAATCCACGGATGGTCCGGGTGCAGGGCGTGGTTGGCGGCAGGGTTACACCGGATCGGAGGAACCAGCGGCGTCAGGCCGCCCGGCTTCGCTGCAAGGCTCATGGAGTCAGCGTGGCGCCGCCGGTACGAAAAGACCAGAGTCCTTGGGCGGTTGATGACCGCCGCCTACCGGCCCCAATAACGGTCCGGCAGGCGGTGATTGTCAGGCGTTGGTCCTGCGTTTCAGCCAACCCCAGACGCCGGTGGCAACGAAGAGGACCAGGCCGATGATGGCGAGCCAGATCAGGCCCTTCACGACGAAGCCGATGATGGACAGGATGAGCCAGATGACCAGAAGGCCGATGATGATTCCCATGGGCCCACTCTAGGCCTGAGCTGTAGGAATGGGACGGGCATTGCCCAGCGTTTCGCGGACCGGCTTGGGAGCATCGGGCAAGGGGGTAATGAAAAAAGCCCGCTGTTTCCAGCGGGCTTTGATGTGGAGCTAAGGAGATTCGAACTCCTGACCTCTTCGATGCGAACGAAGCGCTCTACCAACTGAGCTATAGCCCCGGAACTGGCTGCCGCCTGCAAGGTGTTCCAGGCTGGTGCAAAACCGGTGTCCCTAGGCTACAAATTTTCCATCCCTAATGCCAATTGACGTGCGGACACCTGCCTGGAATGCGGGGCTCCCCCGCGTGGCCTTACGCGCGGCGGCGCTGGAGGACGTCGTCGAGGTTGCTCAGCGCGCTCTGTGCCTTGGACAACTGCTGGGCGCTCAACTGTTCCGCTTCGCCGGCTTCTGCTGCCGATGCCCCGGCAGCACCCTTCTTCAGGGACGGCTTACCGACTGCTTTGGGCGCCTCCGGAAGTTCCAGCGGCTCCGGCTCGGGGCGCTCAGCCTTGGCTGCCTCCACGTATACAGGCTTGGGAACCTCCACCGGCTCCCAGGGAGTGCCCACAGGAATGACGGATGGAGCCGCTGCGCTGGTGTCACCTGCAGCCACAGCGACGGCGAGGGCCGCTTCACGCAGCTCCACGGCCGTCAGCGGCTTGACCTTCGCCTGGCCTGCTTCGGCGTCGAAGAGCGTGCTTTCCGGCAGCACGGGATCAGCCTCGGGCTTGGCAGGTATGACGACGGCGTCTTCCGGGCGGCGTGCCGGGGCGCTCATGGCAGCGCGGAAGGCGGCGTTCACCTTCGCCTTGCGGTCGCGGACAGCGAGCCAGCGCAGCAGTGCCACCGACGCGACCGTCAACAGGGTGCAGGTGAGGGGAAGGGCCGGCGAACCGACGCCGAACGGAAGCAGCACGCCCGAGGTGAAGGCAGTGACCAGGGACAGCAGTCCCACAAGGGCCAGGGCAGTGCGGCCGTAGCGGACGCGGAACCTGGCCGGGGGTGGGGTGCTTGCAGTGCCTGCAGCGGGTGCGGCACTCTTCCTGGGTTCCATGGCTTTCTCCTGCTGGGCGGCGACGTTCAGGACCAGGCCGGGGTGCGGGTCCGGCCTTTCATCGGCGGGGGCGTCTGCCAGGAAGTCGCCGACGGGCTGGAATTGGTGCCGGCGGTTCCGGAGGACGTAAGGGGCAACCCATACAATCCAGAGCGCGACGGCAACCACAAGGATTACTGAGCTGCTAAGGGGGAAGTCCACACTCAAAACCGTATGAGCATCATGCCTGCTCAGGCCGCATTACCAAGGGTGTGTCGTGCCCCTGTGGGCAAACCACTAAGTTTATGACCGGCGCGACGCCAGCCAGGGACCCAGCAGGCCTTCCGGTACTTCTTCCGCGGTGAGGGCGAAAGAGCGGTGGTCTGCCCACTTGCCGTTGATGTGCAGGAAACGGGGACGGTACCCCTCGTCCCGGAACCCCAGTTTCTCCACCACGCGCAGGCTTGGTCCGTTCTCGGGCCGGATATTGATTTCCATCCGGTGCAGGCCGAGTGCCCTGAAGCAGTGGTCGGTGACCAGCGCCACGGAGGTGGGCGCTATCCCCCGTCCTGCCCTGTCCCGGTCCACCCAGTAACCCAGGGTGGCCATCATGGCCGAACCCCAGACGATGGAGGACACTGTCAGCTGTCCCACGATGGCGGGGTTCCGAAGTCCCGGCTGCCATTCGGTGATGAGGAAAGGCAGTGCAGTGGCCTGGGCAGCCTGGATATTGAGAGAGCGGACCATGTGCCGGTAGTCCGGGAGGCCACCTGCCGGGTCCGGGTTGGACGCCTCCCACGGCGCCAGCCACTCGCTGTTGCGGGACCGTACCTCGGTCCACTCTTTCTTGTCGCGGTACCGGATGGGCCGCAGGACCAGGTCGCCGCATTCAAGGGTGACCGGCCAAATGGGACCTGTGCGCATGGGGTTACCGGGAAAGGCCGGCGGCGAAGCCGGGCAGCCATTCCCGCAGGCCCGGACCCAGGTCTTCGCTGTCGACGGCCAGCTGGACGCAGGCCTTGAGGTAGCTCAGTTTGTCTCCGGTGTCGTAGCGGCGGCCGCGGAATACCACTCCGTAGACGCCGTGCCCCTCGGCATCACCTGAAGCGAGTTCCTGGAGGGCATCCGTCAGCTGGATTTCACCGCCCCGTCCCGGTTTGGTGTGCTCGAGGACTTCGAACACTGCCGGGTGCAGGACGTAGCGCCCGATCAGCGCAAGGTTGGACGGGGCTTCCTCCGGTGTGGGCTTCTCCACCAGCCGGTTGACGCGGACATAGTCTTCGCCGTCAATCTCTTGAATGTCGGCGCAGCCGTAGGCACTGATCTGCGAGGGTTCCACCTCTATAAGGGCGACGACGGACCCTCCCGTCTTCGCCTGAACCTCGATCATGGTGCTGAGCAGTTCGTCGCGGGCATCTATCAGGTCATCCCCCAGAAGGACGGCGAAGGCTTCATTGCCCACGTGCTGCTTTGCCCGGAGTACCGCATGACCAAGCCCGTGGGGGTCGCCCTGCCGGACGTAGTGGATGTCGCCCAGTTGGCTGGCCGCCTGGATGGATGCAAGCTTTTCTGTGTCTCCCTTGTCCTCCAGCGTCGATTCAAGGGAGGGCACCCTGTCGAAGTGGTCTTCCAGGGCGCGTTTGTTGCGGCCGGTAATCATCAGAACGTCGTTGAGGCCTACATGGACGGCTTCCTCCACCACATACTGGATGGCAGGCTTATCCACGACGGGAAGCATTTCCTTAGGCATCGCCTTGGTGGCGGGCAGGAACCTGGTGCCAAGGCCCGCGGCGGGAATGACAGCTTTGCGGACTCTGGGGTTACTGGTGTTCACCGGACTAATCTAACGTCAGCGTCAAGCATTTCAGTAACCATCGGCGCGGCAGGCTGGCATCCGGCCAGAAGCCGTGGAGTACCGGCAACGCAGGAAGGACACCATGCTGCAGGAGACGAACGCGGTCAAGGACGATATCCGGGCCGCCCACCGGCGCCGGCGCGCCGGGCTGACCCCGGCGCAACTGGAAGCGGCGGGCAGCGCCCTGGCTGTGCACGGCGATGCCTGGGCCGGGACAGTTACCGGCGGCCAGCCCGGCATTGCGTGCGTGTACCTGGGGGTGGGCCAGGAACCGCCCACCCTGCCGCTCATTAGTGCCCTGCACAGCAGCGGGCACAAGGTGCTGCTTCCGGTGTGCGAACCCGGCAGGGAGTTGAGCTGGGTGTTTTGGACGCCCGAAACAGGCTTTGAACGCAGTAGGTATGCGCCAATCCTTGAGCCCGCCGGACCCCGGCACGGGCCTGAAACGGCAGGCGAAGCGGCAGTCCTTTTCATCCCGGCCACCGCGGTGGACCGTGCCGGCAACAGGATCGGCCAGGGCGGCGGGTACTACGACAAGTTCCTGGGGCATCTTGCCACGGCCGGGAAGGAAATTCCGCTGGCCGCTGTTATCTACGACGATGAATTGCTGCCTGCGGGGCGGATTCCTGCGGAGGAGTTCGACCGGCCGGTGCCGGCGGTCCTTGCGCCGTCCGGGTACCAGCCGCTCAATGGCGGCGCCTGACCCCGGGCCAACCGGGGGCAGTGATAGAATTAGCACTCAGGCCCTGCGACTGCTAATGGTTTACCAGGTGGCAGCACGGGACCTCTCGTTTGCCCAAGAGGAGGAGCACCAGTGCCAACATATGCTTACGCCTGCAAGGATTGCGGCCACGCCTTCGACATTGTCCAGTCGTTCTCGGACAGCAGCCTGACGTCCTGCCCTGAGTGCCAGGGTACGTTGCGCAAGAAGTTCAACAGCGTGGGTGTCGTCTTCAAGGGCTCCGGTTTCTACCGCACCGACTCGCGGGATTCCAAGGGCAGCTCGGTTTCCCCCGCGCCTGCCGCGACCCCCGCTGCGCCCGCTGCTGCCCCCGCCGCTTCGGCGCCGGCTGCAGCAGCCAGCTAGGCAGGCAGAAGTCTTAAGTACGACGCCGGGCGGCGCGTTCCAGCGCCGGCCGCCTTTTGTCCACATAGCGTTCGTTCCGGCTGCCCCGCCGCGTTTACCGCAACTAGCGTGGGCGCATGTCCAGACTTCCCAGCCGCCGCGACCGCTACCGGCCTCCCGCCAGCCCCCGAAACGCTTCACGCCGCGGTAAAGACCGCTCCACGAAGGCACGGCTAGCCGGATGGCTGAACCGCAACCGCAGGCTCGTGGCAGCGTTGTTGTTATGCGCCGCTGCAGCCCTTGCGGTGCAGCAGCTCACTCCTCCCCCGCTCGCCACTGTTACGGCTTTGGCCGCAGCCCGGGATCTCCCCGCGGGGACCGCCGTGACGGCCGCCGATCTGGCACACCTCCAGGTACCGCCGGGAATGGTGGCTGACGGATTTTTGCAGGATGACGCCGCCGCAGCGGGCAAGCAACTGGCCGCACCGCTGCGCAAGGGCCAACTCCTCACGGACGCTCAACTGCTCGGCCCAGGGCTGCTGGCAGGCACGCCGCCCGGTTCAGCGGCAGTTCCCCTCCGCATGGCGGACGCCGCATCCATCCAGCTGGTCTCCCCCGGCCAGCTGGTCAACGTGGTGCTGACATCGGCCAATGGGTTTGACCAGCAGGGCCCCTCCCAGGTCCTGGCATCTGCCGTCCCCGTCCTCTGGACTTCGAACAACGGTGGCCAGAGCGGGCAATGGCTGGGCACCACCGAGACCGATGGGCTGATCGTGGTGGCGGCAAACGCGGAACAATCGTCCCGCTTGGCCGGAGCCTCAACCCAAGGCCGGCTGTTCTTCGTCCTGGTCGGCCCGCCGTGACGTCAGCCGCCCCGGGCCGAGTCGGAACGCCAGATAGACGAACCCTAAATCGGGTCCACCCGGACGGGTATTCAATCCCGTACGCCGGGCCCACCCGGACGCCGCGCTCCGCCCCAGTGCGGTCAGCCCCAGTGCGGTGGCTTCTGTTCCTTCAGCCAGGTGTCGTGGTCATCCTCCCGGTCACCCCAGCTGCGGGCATCGTCCTCGGCAGCCTTGCTCGGAAGGATTTCCTCGCTGCCGCCCTGTGCTGCGCGGGCCGCAGGGGCGGCCGGGGCGGATGCTGCAGCGTCCCCGGACACGGCAGGCCCAGCACCTGGTTCGGTCTCTTGCTTCTTGTTCTGGTCGTGGTGCATATCTTCCTCGGGCCCGGCTTTCCCGGACCTGTCTTCCCTACTCAGGTTTTCGTCGCTCACGGGGCCGGCCTCCCCCGCTTCCGGGTTACCGGCGCGCCTGCCCTGGCCGTGCTGCCCCGAACCGGCGCCGGAGCGGTCGCCGCCGGACCCTTCCGAGTTGCCTCCGGCGCTGTGCTGGATTGTCCCGGCTTCCTGGCGGTCCCCGCCGTCGCTGCCCCGGTTTCCGCCCGCCCCGCCCGGCAGGTAGGAAGCTGCGGATGGTGCCGTATCGATTCCATTGAGCGCCTGGTGGACGTCGTCGTCAAGGAATCCCGTAGAGGTGGTGCTCCTGCCCGGCAGCACGATGTTCTCAAGTCCCAGGTACCCGGCGATGCGGTCAGCGCATGTGGAGGGGTCAGTGAAGACTTCGATGGTCCACAGCGGCATGTAGCGCCAGCCCAGGCGTTCCAGCAGTTCCGGGCGCAGCCTGCTGCGTTCGCGCACGCTCATGGCCCGGTACTGCTTGGTGCCGTCGGACTCGATGGCAACAGGCCGGGGGAGGTCCAGGTCGTCCTGGCCCATGGTGTTCAGGGGGTCGGCAGCGGCAACAACGTCGATGGCGCCGTCGTACTGGTGCCACACCCTGGCGCCTCGGGCGCGGAGCCTGTCCCCCAGGTCCGCCACCAGGGGGTCCGCTCCCAGCGCCTGCTCGCTGGCAGCGGCACGGGACGCCGGGGTGCCAAGGTCGGTGTTGCCGGAGATTTCCCGGTCCAGCAGCGTGTACAGGTCCACCGCACCGTGGGTGAGGCGGGTGTGGTCCAGGTCTTCCGGCCGGAAGCAGGTCAACACGTGCAGGGAGCGCCGTGCCCGGGTCATGGCCAGCGCAAACTTCTCCCGGCCGCCCTCTGCGGACAGCGGCCCGAAGTTGTGGAGTGCACGGCCGTGTGGGGTCCGCCCGAATCCCGGCGAGAAGATGACGTGGTCACGGACAAGGCCCTGGGCGCGTTCCAGGTCAACCACCCGGAAGGACTCTGGGCCGGCCCCGAAGAATCCGGCCAGGCCAGGCTGATTGGACAGCTGGAGCCGGATGGACTCGCCAATCCGGGCCGCGTGCCGGAGGCTGGCGGTCACCACGGCGAGGGACGTGCGGGGACGCATCCGGGCGTGCTCGAAGACCAGTTCCACAACGCGGTTGACCTCCGCCACGACTGATTCCACGCCCTCGTGGTCGGCACTGGGCAGGCCGGTGCCGTCCGGCAGGTACTCAACCAGCAGGGAGCGGTCCAGCCCCGTGGCGGACTGCCCTTCCGGCAGCCGGCGCAGGCCGCCGTCGTAAAAGCTCTTGCTCAGTTGGAGGACCAGGTCCTCGTCCACTGCGCGGTACACAACGTTGAGCTGCCATACCGGCAGGACAGCGGAGAGCGCGGTAAAGGCGCTTTCCACACGGTGGTGCGCCGATTCGCCGGGCGCCAGCCGCTCCACCCCCACCGTGAAGGTCCGTGGCGTGGCAATGCGGGAATCGCCGAAGGCAATGACCTGCCGGGCACGGGCGATCGAAGGCAGGACCGCTTGCAGGGAGGTGGCCTCCGCATCAAGGATCACCACCGCGTCGAAGTGCTGCTCGGCTGGAAGCAGGCCCGTCATGAGGTAGGGGCTCACAGACCAGACGGGAACCAGTGTGCCGATCAGGTCCGGAGCCTGCGCAGTGAGGGCGGGCAGGGAGACCCGTCCGTCCTTGAGCAGGCTGCGCAGGAGGCCCGCCTGCCGTGGCTGCGCGGCAATAGCGGTGCGCCACCGCTCCGCCAGGGCCCATCGCAGCCGGGCTGCGCCGCTGGCAATATGCGCGTTGTCCGCGAGGCGGTACTCCGCTTCGAGCTGGCGCAGGGCGTCGCCGTCGGACATGGCAAGGTAGTCATCACCGCTGATCATTGCTTCGAGCGCGGACTGCCACCAGGCCAGTTCCAGTTCGGCCGCGACCGATCCTTCGGGCACTTCACGTTCGGCGAGGTCGGCCAGGAGCTCACCGAGGCCGTTTTCGCGCATGCTCTCAATGAGCAGCGTGCGTTCGGGCAGGGTTTTGAGCGTGTCGGTGTCCGCCACCAGGCGTTCCAGGCGTTCCATCAGCTGCGGATAGGGAACGCCGGTCAGTGACCCGCCGTCTTCGGTATGCCGCAGCGCCTCGCCCAGCTGCGCCAGCTCCTTGTCCAGGGAGCGGTACATGGCGTTCATTTCGGCCAAGCCTGATGGAACGGCGGGGTGCCGCTGTGTTGTGGCGTAGCCCGCCCACAGGGCCCGCTGTTCCTGGACCAGCAGCAGGGACGAGTGCAGGTCCGCGATGTGAACGCCGGGGCGCACATATTCCTTGGCCACCCGGCGCAGCCTGGAGCGCTGCATGGCGGTCAACTCGATACCGCGCTCACGCCGCCACGAGGACGGTGCGGTGGCGGAGATCAGGTCCGTCACCGGGCGGTCGAAGATGTCCGGGGTGAACTTGTCCAGGCTGCCGCGGACGGCGACCAGCAGTTCCAGCTGTTCGCCCCACTCCGCGAAGGATTCGCCCAAGCGGATTTCGGCGTGCTCGGCAACGGCGTCCATGCGGTCACGGAGGATGGGAAGGCTCTTGGCGACGGACCGGACCAGGTCCTGCGCTTCCTCGGTTTCCTTGCGGGTCAGCAACCTTGCGCCGTGCCAGGGGCTGGTGGTGGCCGCCTTGCTGAAGCTGCCCAGCTCGGCAGCCCGCCGGAGACGGCCAGCCAGTTCCTCACGGTCCCGGATGCTGTCCAGCACACTGCGCTTAAGCCGGACGGTGGTTGCCGGCGCCGGGTGGATGGAGGTGAGCTCGGCGAGGGACTGCATGGCCTGGTACGGCGAGCAGCCCCAGCGTTCGCGGACGTTGTGCAGTGATGCCACGTGGTCCATCAGCGCGTGCCGGTGCTCGGTGAGGGTGTTGTGCAGGTTCCCCAGCTGCGGCTCCAGCGACTTCTCGTTGCGGACGATCGCCCGCACCAGCTGGCCCTTCAGCTGTTGGGCTGTGACGTTCCCGGTGAGCTGGAACAGGATGGACTCCAGGCCCAGCGACTCCAGGTGTCCGGAGACCTCGTTGAGGCTGGCGCGGCGGTCGCCCACCACCAGCACCGTCTTGCCGGCATCCACCAGGGCGCCGATGGTGTTGATCGCGGTCTGGGTCTGGCCGGTGCCGGGCGGGCTGCTGACCACCAGGGAGTCCCCGGTGCGGGCTGCGTCGATCACGTACTGCTGGTCCGTGTCCGCATCCAGCAGGAGCAGCTCATCCTTGGGGTGCCGGTTGTCCAGGTTCGGGAAGCGGGACGGATCCGGTTCCGCGACGTCCACCAGCTCGCCGCCGGCTGCGGTGGCAAGCGCGGACACGATGGGGTGGGTGTCGTTGATCCAGGGGTCGTCCAGGTTGCCGGAGAGGTCGGCGAAGGTGGAAACAAGCAGGTTGTGCTGGGTTTCCGCCCCGTGAATGGGCCGGATCAGGGTGGCCAGCCGGTCAAGGACCGGCTGGGGGTCGAACCGGGCGGTGCTGTAGGCCAGGCGGGTGACGGCGTTGACGTCGAAGACGATGCCGTGGATGTTCTTCAGGTGCCGCACCAGTGCCGGGTTGATCTGCGCCTGCTCGGTGAGCTGCAGTTCAAAGTCGTCTTCCCCCGGCCGAACCGTGAGGGAAATGGCAGTCAGCATCACGGGAGCGGAGACACGCTGGGGCTTACCCCCGACGGCGGAAGTCCACACCACGGTGCCCGCGGACAAATACCCGGCGTCGATGCCGCGGTCGTTGGCGAGCTCGAAGATCTTGGACCGGATGTTGCGCGAAGCCCTGGCCGCCACCACGTACTGCTGCCGGTCGCGGATCAGGGTGGACAGGCGGGTGCGGCGCCCGGCCATGAGCTGGGCGAGTCCGGAGGGGTGTGCCGAGGTGAGGTCGATGGAACCTTCGGGCGTCTTGGTAAAGCGCAGCATCGTGTCCGCGCCGGTGACGGGTTTGAGCCCGGACAGCCATTTACGAAGCTCTTCCGAGCCCTCCGGGTGGCCTTGACCAACTGACACTTCTGCCTTCTTTTCTGCGTTTGCACGTGACGCCCTGGACCATACCGGCATAGGTTCGAGAGTAGCCGCTTCGGCGCCGGACTTGAGCGACCGCAACACTGGAGCACGGGAATTTGCGGAGGATTCGTTGGGGAAAAGCAGTGGCCGGCCCCCGCTGGCGGAGGCCGGCCACTAGGATGCTATTCCCACTCGATGGTTCCCGGCGGCTTGCTGGTGACGTCCAGCACCACGCGGTTGACGCCGTCCACCTCGTTGGTGATCCGGTTGGAAATCCTGGCCAGGAGGTCGTAAGGCAGACGCGACCAGTCGGCGGTCATGGCGTCCTCAGAGGAAACCGGACGAAGCACGATGGGGTGGCCATAGGTGCGGCCGTCACCCATGACGCCGACGCTGCGGACGTCCGCCAGCAGCACTACCGGCATCTGCCATACCTCGTTGTCCAGGCCGGCAGTGGTCAGTTCGGCGCGGGCGATCGCGTCCGCCTTGCGGAGCAGGTCCAGCCGCTCCTTGGTGATATCACCGACAATCCGGATGCCCAGGCCGGGGCCGGGGAACGGCTGGCGGCCAACGATTTCCTGCGGCAGGCCCAACTGGGCGCCGACAGCGCGGACCTCGTCCTTGAACAAGGCACGCAGCGGCTCAACGAGCTCGAACTGCAGGTCCTCGGGAAGGCCGCCCACGTTGTGGTGGCTCTTGATGTTCGCGGCACCTTCGCCGCCGCCGGATTCGACGACGTCCGGGTACAGGGTTCCCTGGACCAGGAACTTGATCTTCTCACCGTGCGCGGCCGCCTCGGCAATGATGGCCAGCTCGGCTTCTTCGAAGGCGCGGATGAACTCGCGGCCGATGATCTTGCGCTTGGTTTCCGGATCGCTGACCCCAGCCAGCGCCGAGAGGAAACGTTCCTGCTCGTTGGCCACGTACAGCTTGACGCCGGTGGCGGCCACGAAGTCACGTTCCACCTGTTCCGCTTCGCCCTCGCGCAGCAGTCCGTGGTCCACGAACACGCAGGTGAGCTGATCGCCCACAGCCCGCTGGACCAGGGCAGCAGCCACTGCGGAATCCACACCGCCGGAAAGCCCGCAGATTACCTGGGCATCGCCGATCTGCTGGCGGATCCGCTCCACCTGTTCTTCCAGGATGTTCCCCGTGGTCCAGTTGGGCTCAATCTTGGCGCAGTTGAACAGGAAGTTCTCGAGCACCTGCTGGCCGTACGCGGAATGCTTGACCTCCGGGTGCCACTGCACACCGAAGAGGCCCTTTTCCTCGTTGGCGAAGGCAGCCACTTCCGCGCCCGCCGTCGTGGCCAGGACCTCGAAGCCCTCGGGCGCCGCGTGCACGGAATCGCCGTGGCTCATCCAGGTCTTCTGGTGCTGGGGCATGCCTTCCAGCACGGACCGTCCCTCGCCCAGGATGGTGGTCTCGGTGGATCCGTACTCCCGCAGGCCGGTCTTGTCCACCTTGCCGCCCAGCGCGTTGGCCATGGCCTGGAACCCGTAGCAGATGCCAAAGACGGGAACGCCGGCTTCGAAGAGGTCGGCACCTACGCTCGGGGCGCCGTCGGCATAAACGCTGGAGGGGCCGCCGGACAGGATGATGGCGGCGGGGTTCTTGGCCAGGAGCTGCTCGGTGGAGTAAGTATGCGGAACCACTTCCGAATACACATTCGCTTCCCTGACGCGGCGGGCAATCAGCTGCGCGTACTGGGCACCGTAATCAACAACCAGCACCGGCTTCTGGGAAGTCTGGGATGCAGTGGGAGTAGTCACCGTAATAGCCTACTTGGCGCCGTTGCACCGGCGCATCTTGGGAGGCCGCGCTGTGACGGAGCAAACGTCCGACGGCGGCCGGCGGGCTGGCTGTGCGCGGCCCACTGTGCTGGGGGTCAGTAGCGCTGGGGAGCCTGCGGGTTGGCGGCCAGCTCGGCCTCCACCTCGGCGTGGAACTTCTTCTCGACAATGAAGGACAGGAACGGCACGACGCCGCCGAGTGCCAGCAGGACCAGTTTCAGGAACGGCCAGCGCATGAGGGACCACAGACGGAAATTGGAGATCAGGTACACCACGTACATCCAGCCGTGCACGATCAGCACCGTGACGGAGACGTTGACACCGTTGATCACCCCGGCCGGCTCGGCATCGGCGAATCCGAAGCCGAAGGGCTGGCCGGTTACGGCGTTGGTGCCGCCCGCGAACAGGTACTGCCCGAAGCCGTACCGCACCACGAGTTCGGCGCAGAGCAGGAGCAACATGGTGCCGGTCAGGTAGGCCATAACTTTGTAGAACTTCAGGGCGGACCGGATCTGCGCCTCAGTACCGCCGAAGCGGCGTTTCCTGCCGGAAGTCTTGCCGCCGGATGCCTGCGGGGACGGAGTGGCGGGTTTCGGATCAATCATGGCTGTACCTTCTGCTGGTGCTGGTCAGGGTGCTGCTGTTCAGGCCCGTGTGGGAGAGGCGGTGTTTCGTGGAGCCCGCCTGCGGGGGCCTCATCGCCGTCCTCGAGGGCCTCCTCGAGGTCGCGGTGGTAGTCGTCCTTGACCAGCCGCCACCAGATGAAGAAGGCGAAGCCGGCGAAGACGACCCATTCGATGGAATAGAACAGGTTCAGCCAGTTGATGTGCTGTTCAGGGGGCTGCGGCCCGATGTTCAGGGGCAGGAGTTTTCCAGGGACGGCTGAGGCGCTGAGGTCCTGGCCGCCCACCACTTCTGCGGTGGCAGACACGAAGCCCGGGTAGCTGCTCACATCCCAGTAGTTGATGAGCTCGGCGACTGAAACAGCCGAGGCCTCCCCCGGCTTCGGCGCCTTCCCTGCCACGGGGGCCTCCGATGGCAGGAGGCGCCCGGTGAGTTCAACGACGCCCGACGGCGGTGCTGCCGCGTCACCGGGTTGGGCCACCCACCCGCGTGCCACCGGGATCCAGGTCTGGGGAGATGCGCCTGCTCCGGTCAGCGCGGGAGCGCCGTTGACGGCGAAAGCGGACACTACCCAGTAGCCGCTCTTGCCGTCGTGGAGCCTGCCAGGAACCAGGACCTGCTTGTCGGGGCTGTACGTTCCCTGCGCGGTGACCATCTGGTCTGCGACGCTTCCATGGAAGAACTCGCCCGGCTGCAGGGTGCTTGTGAGCGGTTGCACCTGTTCGGATGCGGGGTTGACCGGCACTTCGGGTTGGGTGGAGCGGCCGAACTGCCACTGGCTCAGCAGCACGAAGACCCCGGAGAGAATGATCGCAAAGATAAAGCCTGCGATCCATCGGGGCTTAAGGGCTGTTTTCCACACGTCTTAACCGTACTTCGTACTTCTGTAGAACAACTAAACGCCAGGGCATCCGGACCGGAAACGGGACGGCCCATCCCTTACGTGCCTAGTGGTCGAAGAACACCAGGCTGGAATTGATGAGCTCGGCGATCACTTCCGCGTCGTAGGCCCGCCGCAGCGACTCCCGGAATGACTCCTTGGAGAGCGACCGGGCCAAGGTAGCCAGCACCTCCAGGTGGTCCGAGAAGGAGCTGGCCGGCGTGGCAATCAGCAGGATGACCGTGGCGGGACCGTCGGCGGCGCCAAAGTCCAGAGCGTGGCCGTACTTGGCGATTCCCACCGCGATCGACGTTTGGGAGACGAACTCGCTCCTCGCATGCGGCAACCCGATGCCGCCCGGGAGCCCCGTGGCCAGCTGGTGCTCCCGGGCGTTTACGTTCTTCAGGAACCCGTCAAGATCCGAGATCCGCCCGGCGGCGTACAGCCGCTCTGCCAGTTGGTTGGTGGCGTCGGTCTTGTCCTTCGCCTCCATTTCCAGGATCACCATGTCGGCGGTGGTCAGGTGGGCGTCATACGGGTCCAGTGGTTCCGCCAAGGCGTATCCCTTCGGTCAGCAGTGGGGCTAGCGGCCCCTCAACGCAAGGGCACGATGTCTTCCGCGCCCAGGCGGGCGGCGTCTGCGGATTCGTCGTCCGGCTGTTGCTGGCTAAGGCGTTCCGCTTCCACGCGGGCAAGGTAGTGGCGGACTTCGTTTTCGCGCTGCGCCTCGCTCCAGCCAAGGACGTCACCCATCAGTTTAGCGACAACGGGGGCGGCGGACACGCCGCGGTCCCACGCCTCGATGGAGATCCGGGTCCGCCGGGTCAGGACGTCCTGCACGTGGCGGGCACCTTCGTGCGTGGCGGCGTACACGGCCTCGGCCTGAAGGTAGTCATCGGCGCCCGGGATGGGCTCAGCCATTTCGGGGTTCTGTTCGATGATTTCCAGGACCTCGGGGGTCATTGACCCGTAACGGTTGAGCAGGTGCTCGATCCGCGCCACGTGCACCCCGGATTCCTCGGCGGTCCGGTTCCGGCGGTTCCAGGCCGCCCGGAAACCGCTGGCGCCCAGCAGCGGGATGGTTTCGGTGCAGCTGGGCGGCACCCGCTCGTCCATGGTGCGGGTGGCCTCATCGACCGCGTCCTTGGCCATGACCCGGTAGGTGGTCCACTTGCCCCCGGCCACCACCACCAGGCCGGGAACCGGGTGGGCAACCACGTGTTCACGGGAGAGCTTGGCGGTGGAGTCGTTTTCGCCGGCAAGCAGCGGCCGCAGCCCCGCGTAGACCCCTTCGACGTCTTCCCTGGTCAGCGGCCGTTTCAGTACCTGGTTGACGTGTTCCAGCACGTAGTCGATGTCCTTGCTGGACGCAGCCGGGTGCGCCTTGTCCAGGTGCCAGTCGGTATCGGTGGTGCCGATGATCCAGTGCCGCCCCCACGGAATAACGAACAGCACCGACTTCTCTGTACGCAGGATCAGGCCCACGGTGGACTGGAAGCGGTCGCGGGGAACCACCAGGTGGATGCCTTTGGAGGCACGGACCTTCAACTGGCCCCGGTCCGTCACCATGGCTTGGGTTTCGTCGGTCCACACACCGGTGGCGTTGATGACCTGCTTGGCGCGGACGCTGAACTGGGTCCCGTCCTCGCGGTTCTCCACCTTTGCACCCACCACGCGTTCGCCTTCGCGGAGGAAGTCCACCACCTTCATCTGGTTCACGGCATGGGCGCCGTAATAGGCGGCCGTGCGGACCAGGTTAGCCACGTACTTCGCGTCATCCACCTGGCCGTCGTAGTAGCGGATGGACCCGACAAACGCGTCGTCCTTAAGGCTGGGGGCGGCGCGCAGGGTGCCGCGTTTGCTTAGGTGCTTATGGAAGGGGACGCCACGGCTGTGTCCGCTGGAGATGGACATCACGTCATAGAGGGCGATGCCGGCCCCGACGTAAGGGCGCTCGATGAACGGCTTGGTGAGCGGATAGAGGAAAGGCACCGGGCGCGCCAGGTGCGGGGCGATCTCGGAGAGCAGCAGCCCGCGTTCCTGCAGGGCTTCCTTGACCAGGGCGAAGTCCAGCATTTCCAGGTAGCGCAGGCCGCCGTGGATGAGTTTCGATGACCTTGAGGAGGTACCGGCGGCCCAGTCGCTTGCCTCGACGATGCCCACGCTCAGCCCACGTGTCACAGCGTCCAGCGCTGCTCCGGCGCCAACGATGCCGCCGCCAACAATCAGGATGTCCAGTTCCTGGCCGGGTTCGGTGGTAGCGCGTAGCCGCTGGATGGATGCTTCCCTGGCTTCCGGGCCAAGGACCCCGCCGTTTGCAGGAACACTCTTCATTGAACGCCTCCAGTGCCTCTAGTGCCGGTAGTAAACCCACACTACTTGCAAGTGGCGTGCTTTGGGCAGGGCCGGGTGGTGCCCACCCGGCCCTGACCTGTGCGTTAGTTTCCTTCGTAGGGAGATACGACGACGTCGACCCGCTGGAATTCCTTCAGGTCCGAGTAGCCGGTGGTCGCCATGGAGCGCCGCAGCGCCCCGATGAGGTTGGACGTGCCGTTGGTGTGGTGGCCCGGTCCGAAAAGGACTTCCTCCAGCGGACCCACGGTGCCGACGTTGGCGCGGTCCCCGCGCGGCAGTTCGGTGTGGTGGGCTTCCTGGCCCCAGTGCCAGCCCTTGCCCGGTGCTTCTTCTGCCCTGGCCAGGGCACTGCCCAGCATGACGGCGTCCGCGCCCATGGCGATTGCCTTGACGATGTCGCCCGAGGTGCCCATGCCGCCGTCGGCAATGACGTGCACGTAGCGGCCACCGGACTCGTCCATGTAGTCGCGGCGGGCGGCCGCGACGTCGGAGATGGCGGAGGCCATGGGCGAATGGATGCCCAGGGCGCGCCGCGTGGTGGTGGTTGCGCCGCCGCCGAAGCCCACCAGCACGCCGGCAGCGCCGGTGCGCATGAGGTGCAGCGCCGGAGTGTAGCCGGCCGCACCGCCCACGATCACCGGGACGTCGAGTTCGTAGATGAACTGCTTGAGGTTGAGCGGCTCGTGGTCCTTGGAGACGTGCTCGGCGGACACCGTGGTGCCGCGGATGACGAAGATGTCGACGCCGGCAGCCAGGACCGTCTTGTAGTGCTCCTGGGTGCGCTGCGGGGTCAGGGAGCCGGCCACGGTAACGCCGGCTTCGCGGATCTCGGCCAGGCGCGAGGTGATCAGTTCAGGCTGGATGGGTGCCTGGTACAGCTCCTGCATCCGACCGGTGACGGCGGGGCTGTTGGTCTCGTCCTCCAGCGCCGCAATCTCATCGAGGACCGACTGAGGATCCTCGTACCGGGTCCACAGGCCTTCCAGGTCCAGCACGCCGAGACCGCCCAGCTTGCCCAGCGCGATGGCGGTCTGCGGGGACATGGCGGAGTCCATCGGAGCGGCGATCACCGGCATGTCGAACTGGTAGGCGTCGATCTGCCAGGAGACGGAGACGTCCTTGGGGTCGCGGGTGCGACGGTTGGGGACGATTGCAATGTCATCCAGGGAGTAGGCACGACGCCCACGCTTGCCACGGCCGATCTCGATCTCATAAGTCACTGCTCTAGGTTATCCCAGTGGCGCATTACGGCTGCCCAGCCGCTTGCTCGGGTTGGATACAGTGGCGTGATGGGCAGCCGCTGGACGTTTGATGGGCATATCGCCGGGATTGGCACTACATCCGGGCTGCGCGCCGTCGTCGGGATCTGGCAGGACTCCCCCTTCGGGTCCTTTTCGGATGTCATGGTGCAGCAGCCTTCCGGGCATCGCCTTCTGCTCGCGCCGACATCCGAGGTGGCCGGCTTCATTGCCGCCACCTACGCCTTCGATGAAGTGCGGGTGCTGGACGTTGCTGCCTCGCTCACCGAGCACACGTTGACGGTCGACGCCGGCCTGCTGGCCATTGGGGCCATCAGCGGTGCAAGGACTTTCCTGGGTTCGGCGCTGCGGGCAGTGCCCCGGCGCCTTGCCGTCCATCCCCGCTGGCTCGCCGCGGTCAATCCCTTCGCCGCCCTGGCGGCACCCGGCGCCCGTACCTACGGTACTGCGGGCAGCGGAAGGACGGAGTTCTACGGGGTGACGGACCTGCACCACGTGACGTCCGCCGTCGTCCGCTGGAATGGTGCCGACGCCGGCGAACTGGCGCCGATTCGGCCGCCGGTGACATTCGGCTTCAGCAGTGTGCCTCCCCGCCCCAGCATCGCCCGCGTGCGCACGACCATTATCGGCGCCTCCAACGACGAATAGAACCGCCTGTCGCGGCAAACTCGCTTCGGTAACCTGCGTCAGACTTCTTCAGGTTCCTCCACGGAAAGCTGGGACTCGAACATGCGGAAGTACCGGCCGCGCCGGGCCACCAGTTCCTTATGAGTCCCCTGCTCCACAATTTGGCCGTCCTCCAGCATGTACACCACGTCCGCCTTCTCGATCGTGGCGAGCCGGTGGCTGATGGCGATGATGGTGCTGCTGCGGTCCGCAAAGAGACGCGTGAAGATCCGGTGCTCGGCGAGTGCATCGATGGCGGAGGTGGGCTCGTCCATGACCATGAAGGACGCATCCCTGTAGAAGTTCCTTGCCATCGCCAGGCGCTGCCACTGGCCGCCGGACAGGCCGCTGCCCTTGCGTCCGCGGGGGTCCTCCATCCAGTTGCTGACGTGGTTGTCCAGGCCGCTTGGCAGCTTGTTAATGAAGTCAAGTGCTTCGGCATCGGCTGCGGCCCTGCGGATGCGGTCATCATCGCGGGGACTCTCCACGTCGCCGAAGTAGATGTTCTCGGCTGCCGTGGCGAATTCGTACTTGAGGAACTCCTGGCTGAGCACTGCCAGGTGCCGGTGCCAGGAGGTCACGTCGACGGCGGCGAGATCCACGCCGTCGAGCAGTACCTGTCCTGAGTCGGGGCGGTAGAGGCCGGCCAGGATGCGGATCAGGGTGGACTTCCCGGCCCCGTTCTCCCCCACGATGGCAATGTGCTGGCCCTGGCGGATGGTGAGGCTGATGCCCTTGATCACCTGAATGTCGCTGCCTGTGTACGTGAAGCGGATGTCCCTCAGCTCCACCTCCTTGGGCGCCTCCAGCAGCGGAGGCGCGTGTTCGCTATGCATCGGCAGCGCCATGAAGAGCTCGTAGTCCTTCAGGTTGGCGAGATCCTCGTCGATGGAGCTCAGGGACGAGACCAGGTTGTTGGCCGTGGACAGCGCCCGGCTGACGATCTGCTGGACGTACAGGAACTGGCCCACGGGGGCTGCGCGGGCGATGATCTGCCCCACCACCCAGATCAGCGAGACCACCTCAGCGCCGTATTGCAGGGCATCCGCAGCCAGTTGTTTGGGGATGTACCGCCGCTGATAGTCGAGGCGCCGCCGCTCATCCGCGTCCCGCAGGCGGGACCGAAGATCCATGAGGAAGCCAACGATGCCGTAAAGCCGCATCTCCGCGATGTGCTGGGGCCGCAGGAGGTTGGTTTCGATCATGCGGCGTTGGCGGCGGGAGTCCACCTGCGTGTTCCAGTGCGCGATCTGCTCCCGGGACAGCTTGAACTGCAGGTACACGCTGGGCACGATGGCCACCAGGACGATGACGGCGATCCACCAGCTGACCAGCAGGAGGGCACCAATGGCCAGGATGACCGAGACCAGCTGCGTGAAGATGGCGGCGATCCGGTCCAGGACGCGGGCGTAAGAGTCGGAGAACCGCTTGGCGCGGTCGTAGAGGTCAACCGTTTCCTTGTCGTCGTAGCGCCAGAATTCGAGGGCGAGGAACCGCTCATACATCTGGTCCCCCACGATGGCGCCCACCTTGAAGCTCATCAGCTGCTGAATGTAGCGGTCCACGCTGTTGAAGGCGCCCCAAAACAGCCCCAGCGCCGCGGTGACGACGACGTAGACGATCGCACGGCGTCCTGCTCCGCCGTCGCCCGCGTACGCTGCGGCCAAGGCCGAGGTGGTGAGGGACGCGAAGTAAGTGGTGACCAACGGCAGCACGGCGGAGATCAGGGAGCCAAGCACCTTCATGATCACGGCCCCCGGGGACGCCCGAAAGCTCACTCGAAGGACCTGGGCCACGGCCTTGGCATAAGGGCGCAGGGCAAGCCGCTTTTGCGGATCTCGCTTGGGAGTCAGCTCCGCCGGATGGCGCGGTTGGGACATGGAATCAGCCTAGTGCTGCGCCCCTGGGTACGGCGGAGGTCAGTACTCTTCGCCGTACTCGTACTGCGGAAAGTCGAAGCAGGCACTGTAGCCCGCTACGCGAAGTGATTCCGGGGTTTCCTCAAACGCAACCATGAGGTGCGTGCCGTCCTCATGCAGGAGCCCGATGGAACGATCCCCTCGGGCAGTTTTGTCTTCGGAGACCTTCCAGCCTGCCCGCCCGCGCATCGTTTCGGACACCTTGTCAAGGAAGCCGTTCCGGTCCACGCCAGCCGCCAGTTCCGCCACGGCATCCCCCACCCATTTCTTTCGGTCGCCGTCGCAACTCATAAGGCTTGAAGTGTCATGGGTAAACGTGGAGCGAACAGCCTCCCCGGGCAGCAGCGCCAGGATCTCCCGCTCCGCGGACATGACACTGGATTTTGCTGATTCGAGCGTGATCTCCATGTCCGTTCCCTTTCCTGCTTGCCCACAGGAGGCAAGCACTAACGTAACTGCCAGCGTGCCGGCCAACCCATATTTAGCGGCTAAGAATCTCCTCACGGAGGTCCTCCAGGGGCCTCTCGTTCCTTGGATCGGTGGAGGCGATGAGGCTGTGATTGTCAGGGCTGTAGTACTCAGATAACCGGGAACCTCCGGGAGGCTCATAGACGTGCTTTTCAAAGGCCGGCTCCTTCATCGGGTAGTTATCCCCAACCAATCCCGCGGTCTCGGCGGCCAACAGGAGATCAGGATACGTGAAGCTGGTGTAGTCGGTGCCAGGGTTGGGGACCCAGCCCGAGGGAATGGCGGCGCCGGAGAGCGCGATGAGCTTATCGAAGCGGGCTCCCTCAATTTCCGCCGCCGTGAGGTTTCTGAGGCCCCAGCTGTGCCCTACCCCCACCGACTGACATTGCCCTGCCCGTTCCAGGTCAACGGCATCCTGGAATTCCTGCAGGACAGGCCCGGTGCCGGCGACGAACTCGTCGTTGTTGGCTTCACCCAGCAGCGCCTCGATCGGGTCACCGTCGGGAAACTCCGATCCCTTATAGACAAAAGCAGCCGTACGCCCCGATTCGTCCGACCGGACCAGCCGCTGGGCCAACTCCTGAGCCGTGCCTTCATAGAACGACGCCTCATTGGTGAAGGTACCGGGTACATATGTGATGACCGTCGTCGTATCCGCGTTGTAGTCGCCAACGAGCTCAATGATTGAACTCCGCGCAGGATCGTAGGCCGCGAGCTGGATCTTGCCTTCCACAACCTTCTGCAGGTACTTGACCCCGTCCTGACGCTTCCGCCATGCCTCGTGCTCCGCGGCGAATCGACCGGGGTAACTTGCGTCGAGGATCCAGGGGTTCAGCTTGGGCTCTGGGTCATGGTTCCGCAGCCAGTCGATTCGGCTTTGCGCGTTGGCGCGGTTCGCTTCGATCCGTGTCTCGAAGGGTATGCCGTTGGTGTTTCCCGCGGCGGCCGGGTGGCTGCGAACGAAGGCCCCCTGCTGCGCCGCCGTCAGGCCCAGCCACCAGTCCCGCACCTCGGCCGCGGGCTTGCCTTTGATGTCGTCGGGACTGGGTATTCCGGCGCTCTGGTTGGAAGTTCCTCCCGGCTTGGGTGCGGTGGCGGGTAAAGCCGGGGAGCCAGTATTCCCGAAACTTGCCTGTTCCTGCTCCGCGGCATGGCGGAGCACGGATTCGGCGGCTGCGTCCAGAAACGAAGCTGCGGCGGACAGGGACCGGCTATGGCTGGATGACCAGTCCCCCCGGAACCTCTCTGCGTCGGGGCCGGGCCATCGAGTACCAGTAACTCCGGCAGCAAGCATTTGCCGCTGTCCATCAAGCCGGCGCCCGGCTGACCGAAGGCTCCCGGCCAGTTGCCGCAGTTGGGCAATGTCCGCCCCGTAAAAGTTGCCAGCCAAGACCTGCCCCCAAAGTCGCGCGAAAAGTAATTTCTCCATCGACTATAGTAATTAGCGCCAAAAATTGGGATGGGCAGAAATGCCCATCCCAATTTCAGAACTTAGCGGGAGCCGTAGTTCGGCGCCTCGACGGTCATCTGGATGTCGTGCGGGTGCGATTCCTTCAGGCCCGCGGAGGTGATCCGGACGAACTTGCCGCGGACCTTCAGCTCGGGGATGGTGGGCGCGCCGGTGTAGAACATGGTCTGCCGCAGGCCACCCACCAGCTGGTACGCCACGGAGGACAGCGGACCGCGGTAGGCAACCCGGCCTTCGATGCCTTCGGGGATGAGCTTGTCGTCACCGGACACGTCCGCCTGGAAGTAGCGGTCCTTGGAGTAGGACGTGTTCTTGCCGCGCGACTGCATGGCGCCCAGGGAGCCCATGCCGCGGTAGGACTTGAACTGCTTGCCGTTGACGAAGATCAGCTCGCCCGGGGACTCGTCGCAACCGGCGAGCAGGGAACCGAGCATGACGGTGTCCGCACCGGCCACCAGGGCCTTGCCGATGTCGCCCGAGTACTGCAGGCCGCCGTCGGCGATCAGCGGCACGCCGGCCGGAATGGCAGCCTTGGCGGATTCGTAGATGGCGGTGATCTGCGGGACGCCGACGCCGGCCACCACGCGGGTGGTGCAGATGGAGCCGGGGCCGACGCCCACCTTGATGCCGTCGGCACCGGCGTCGATCAGTGCCTGGGCACCTTCACGGGTGGCCGCCTGGCCACCGATGATGTCTACATGTGCGGCGGCGGGCTCGGACTTCAGCCGGTGGATCATGTCCAGCACGCCTTGGGAGTGGCCGTTGGCGGTGTCCACGAACAGGGCGTCAACGCCGGCGTCCACCAGGGTCATGGCACGCTCCCAGCCGTCCCCGAAGAAGCCGATGGCGGCACCCACGCGGAGCCGGCCTTCGTCATCCTTGGTGGCCAGCGGGTACTGCTCGGCCTTGGTGAAGTCCTTGGTGGTGATCAGGCCCTTGAGCCGGCCCTGGTCGTCCACCAGCGGAAGCTTTTCGATCTTGTTGGTAGCCAGCTTGTGCGAGGCTTCCTCGCGGCTGATGCCCACATGCCCGGTGACCAGGGGCATCTTGGTCATGACGTCGCTGACCAGCCGCAGCGGAAAATCGGACTCCGGAACGAACCGGGTGTCGCGGTTGGTGACGATGCCCAGCAGGCGGTTGTCCTCGTCAACGACGGGCAGGCCGGACACGCGGTAGTGGGCGCAAAGATCGTCCAGTTCCCGCAGCGTCGCCTCGGGCCGGATGGTGAGCGGGTTGGTGATCATGCCGGACTCGCTCCGCTTGACCCGGTCAACCTGGTCCGCCTGGTCGGCGATGGAAAGGTTGCGGTGCACCACGCCCAGGCCACCCTGGCGGGCCATGGCGATGGCCATGCGGGACTCCGTGACGGTGTCCATAGCGGCGGAGAGCAGCGGGGTCTGCACGCTGATCCGCTTGGAGATCCGGGAGGAGGTGTCGGCTTCGGACGGGATGACGTCGGTGTGGCCCGGCAGGAGGAGGACGTCGTCGTAGGTCAGGCCAATGAAGCCAAAGGGGTTGTGTTCGGGCTCGGTCATGAGTGCGCCTCTTACCTTGGTTGCTGGGTCACGGGTAGGGGTTGCAGCCGATGACCAGCCCGTGATTACGGAACTGGCCTGTGCAGACGATCCTGCGGGAGCACCGTGCAGCACGGCATTCCGGGGGCAGAAAGTGTTGAGTAAATATTAGAACCTTGGCGCCGATCCCCCTATTCCAGACCCCGGATGTGAGCAATGGCACTTCCTACGGCTGACCCCAGGCTCAGCTCCAGCCCGTGGCCGCCAGCAGCCGCTGCTCGAACATGGGAATCATGGTCTCCACGTAAGTCCTGGTGAGGTGGTTGTCGTCCTTGTAGACGTAGACGTTTCCCACCACCGCCGGGCAGACGCCGCGGGCGCAGATGAAATCACTCATGTCCATCAGGTGCAGTCCAGGCAGCTTGCCGCGGTAATTCTCCAGGGGCGATGGCTCCACCAGGGACTCGGCGAGGGCCGGATTACAGGCCGGCGCAGTGGCACCGTGCCGCTGGGCGCACTCCGGCATATTGAACGTGAACCGCGGGTTGTCCCGGATTCCCACCACCTCGATTCCCGCGTCGGCGAATGGCCGCACGCCTTCGAGGTACCCCGGCACTTCGGTTTCGAACGGAGCTTCCTCATGGGTCAGCGAAGCCACCGTGAACACAGCATCCGGCATGTGCTCCAGGACGTAGGCGGAACTGGCGCGGTTGTAGGCGTTGCACTCTGCCCGCCGCGTCTCCGACTCGGCACCGAACCGGCAGGCCGGCATCAGCAGTGTCACCAGTTCCCAGCCCCGGGCAGCTGCAACCGGGGCCAGGGCGGCAAGGTACTGCTGGGCATGGGAGTCGCCCAGCACCACGATGCGCTTGGAGGACGGTTCCTCCGGCAGCTCCTGCCGGCAGCCCTCCAGGATCGGATCGGGGGTGGCATTGGCGCCTGTGCAGGGCGAGTCGATGCCGGCCCAGTCGTTGTCCAGCACGGTGGGCCCTGGGATGGTCCGGGCCCTGGGGGCGGGAGTGTTTTCGTTCTCCGGGGTGAGCGCCAGCGCCCCTGGCGTCAGCTCCCTCGGTTGTGCCGCCGTCGCGCGTTCCTCCGCGGTGAGCGAGCTCTGCCAGACAGCGACGGGCCCTGCCAGCACGGCACCGCAGGCAACAATGACGACGGCGGTGCGCCAGGCCCGGAGCTTGGGCCAGTGCCAGTCACGCAGGGGCTTCTCGACAAAGCGCGTGGTCAGGATGGCGAGCACGATGGAGGCGGCGACGATGCCAAGGCCCTGTTTGAGGCTGGGCGCCTCCACTCCGGTGCCCGCAAGGGCCAGCACCAGGAGGGGCCAGTGCCACAGGTAGAGGGCATAGGAGTTATCCCCCAGCGCGACGGCGGGCCGGCTGCTGAGGAGGCGGTCCACCCCGAACCTGCTGCCAGTCTGCCCCGCAACAATGATCGCGGCCGCCGACAACGTTGGCCACAGCGCCACGTACCCGGGGAAGGAGCGGTCAACCGTCAGGACCAGCCCACACGAAACCATGCCGGCCAGTCCGGCCCAGCTCAACACCACCCGGAATATGCGGCCGGGCGTCAGGTACGGCAGCACCAGGGCCAGCAACGACCCCAGCGCAAACTCCCAAAGCCGCGCCCGGGTATCGAAGTACGCGTAGGCCTGGTTGGTGGCAGTCTGGTCCATGGAATAGGCCAGGGACAGCACGAACACCGTCCCGAAGACGATGGCCAGCAGGCCGCGGTAGGTAAGCCGGCGCAAGCGGGGCACCCCGCGCAGCCCGGCCAGCGCAAAGGCCGTGGCGGCGAAGATCAGCGGCCACAGGATGAAAACCTGGCCCTGGATGGACAACGACCAAAAGTGCTGCAACGGACTTGCACCCGCATGGTCCTGCGCGTAGTAGTCCACGGCAGCGTCCGCCAGCAGCCAGTTCTGGCGGTAAAGCAGGGACGCCCACGCTTGGTCGAGCACCTCCGGCCACCGCCCCTGGGGCAGGATCAGCCAGGTGCCGGCCAGGACTCCGAGGATCACCACGACGACGGCGGGCAGCAGGCGCTTGAACAGGTGCAGCCAGTGCGCCAGGAGTCGGAAGGGCTTGCCTGACTCCGCCTTGCGGACGAAGGAAAGGGTGAGCAGGAAAGCGGAGATCAGCAGGAAAATGTCCACACCGCCGGACACGCGGCCCAGCCAGACGTGGTAGGCCACCACCATCAGGACAGCCAGGGCGCGCAGGCCCTGGACTTCAGGGCGGAAGGAGGGCTTTCTGGGCTTCGAAGGCGCCGGGTCTGCTGAGGGGGCTTTGCTGACTGCTGCCGCCTGCGGCATCAGACTGCCCAGCCGGCAACTGCCAGCAGCCGCTTGGCAAACTCATCCGCCATGCTGGCCGCATATTCAGCGCTCAGGTGGTTGTCGTCCAGGTACACATAAACATTCCCCACCACGGCAGGGCACTCCGTCGGGGTGCAGATCCGGTCTGTCAGGTCCACCAAGGACAAGCCGGGCAGACGGGCCATGTCCAGGGTGTCGAAGGGGCTGCTGGCCGGAAAATTGTTGCTGACCGGCGGGCGGCAGGCCTGGGCCTCGGCACCTTCCCGCACCACGCATTCGGCCATGTTGAAGGAAAACCGGGGGTTGTCCCGGAGGGCAACAACCTGGATCCCCTGGCCCAGCCACCCGGAGACCATTTCCTCGAAGCCGGGCGTCAGCGCTTCGGCAGGACTCGAGGGTGCCGCCGCAGTCCCCACCACGATGATGGCGTCGGGCTTCTGCCTGGTGATTTCCTTCTGGACGTCCGCATTAAAGGCGTCGCAGTCTGCGCTTCCGCCCAGGTCCCGCGGCGTGGCCTTGCAGGCGCCCTTCAGGATGGAGTACAAAAGCCAGTTCTTTTGGGCTGCCAGCGGTTTAACGGCACCGGACCACTGCTGCGCATGGCTGTCCCCGAGCACCAGGACGCGCTTGGAAGGCTCACCTGCCGGCCGCTGTTCGAAACACGACCCCTTCAGCAAGCGGCTCTCCGGGGCGATCTCCTCCGTACACGGTCCGTCCAGGGATACCCAGTTCTTGGTGAGATCAGCCGCCAGCGGCAGGAGGGACGCATCCGCGGCGGGTGTTCCGGCCGTGTAGGCGGGGTCCAGGACGCGGGAGCCCGGGTTGTTGGCGATCTTCTGCGCTTCCACGGCACGGCGTTCCAGCTCGAGCTGGAAACTCCAGCCGGAGAGGGGCACCGCTGCCACAGCCACAGCCAGCATGATGGCCAGGACAGCCCTGCGCTTCCGGACTTCCGGCCATCTCCACTCCCGCCAGGGCTTTTCGATGTAGCGGGTGGTCAGGTAGGCGAGCGCCAGGGCCACCAGGATGATGACAGAGCCGGACAGCCAGCCCGCGTGGTCCTTGCCGCTCCAGGCGAGAGCGAGTACCAGGAGCGGCCAGTGCCACAGGTACAGGGCGTAGGAGATGTCGCCGAGCTTGACCAGCGGCTTGGCGGAGAGGATGCGGTCCACCCCTGCGGCGCTTTCTGTCTGCCCTGCCACAATGACCATGGCTGCGGCGACTGTGGGCCACAGCGCGGCAATACCGGGGAAAGCCCCCTGCACATCCAGGACGATGCCGCACGCCAGCATGGCCAGGACGCCAACCCAGCCCATGACGACGCGGGTCCGCCGCCGGAAACGCAGGCCGGGCAAAATCAACGCCACGAGTGTGCCCAGGGCAAATTCCCACAGCCGGGCACCGGTATCGAAGTAGGCCTGCACCTGGTTGGTGGCGGTGAAGATGATGGAGTAGCCCAGCGAACCGAGGAAGATGGCGAAGAAGATGTAGGCGAGCAGGGGGCGGTAGGACAACCGGTAGCGCCGTGCCGTCCAGCCGGCCAGCGCGAAGATCAGGGGCCACAGGATGAAGACCTGCCCCTGGATGGACAGTGACCAAAAGTGCTGGAAGGGGCTGGCCAGGCTGTGGTCGTTGGCGTAGTAGTCCACCGCGTCCCGCTGCAATAGCCGGTTCTCGGAGTAGGACAGGGAGGCCCAGCCCTGCGCGATGAGGTCCAGCCATCGGGTTGGTGGAAGGACCAGGGCGGACACCGCCAGGGTTGCCACGATGACGGTGACAGCTGCGGGGAGGAGCCGCCGGAATAGGTGGAGCCAGTGTTTTGCGAGGGCGAAGGGCTGCTTCCGGTCATAGCGTCCAAGGAATTGGAGCGTCATCAGGAAGGCGGAAATGAAGAGGAAGACATCGACGCCGCCGGACACGCGCCCGAACCAGACGTGGTAGGTCACCACCATGAGGACAGCCAGTGACCGAAGGCCCTGGATCTCCGGCCGGAAAGATGGCTTCCGCTGCCTTGCAGCGACGCTTGGCCTGGGTTCCGGTGCCTTCGGGGTTTCCGTTATCGACACAAGAACCTCTCAAAATCCCGCCAGCCAAAGCAGCAAGCCTAGCCAACGCCGTCTTTAACAGCTAATCAACACGGCGGTCCGGACTAAGCTGGCCACAACCGGCGAAGGGAGCGGGCATGGTTGTCCAGCTGCGGATTTGTGTGCCCGGGGAGCTGTCCGCGGTAACGGTGCAGACCTGCCGCGACCAGCAGGGTGTGGCGGAAGTCATGGTGGCCAAGGGGGCGGCCGTGGTGCCCCCGGGCCACGTGCTGGAGGTTCTCATTGCCCGGGAGGCCGTGGAGGAACTGCTCGAAAAGCTGGAAATCCTGAAGATCCGGGACGCAGGCTCCATCGCCATGACCACGCCGGAATTCGTCCTCTCGAAAAAGGCGGACCAGGCAGAACGGTCCGCCCCCGGGGACGGCGCGGACGCAGTGATCTGGGACGACGTGACCCGGCAAACCGGTGAGGATTCCCGGCTGACGTGGAACTTCCTCGCGTTCCTGGTCCTGGCCACGCAGCTCGCAGGAATTGGCATTGTGACCGATTCCCCGATTGCCATCGTGGGCGCCATGGCGGTTGGCCCGGAGTTCGGACCGCTGGCCGCGCTGGCTGTTTCGCTTGCCACCCGGCAGTGGAAGCTTGGCCGGCGGGCCGCCGTCGCGTTGGGCGTGGGCTTTCCCGTTGCCATGGTGCTGGCGGCACTCACTGCCTGGCTTTCGGTGCCGCTGGGGCTTTTCCCGCGTGATGCCCTCGACAAGGGCTCGGCGGTCGAATTCATTTACCACCCTGGGCCCTATTCACTGATAGTCGCGGTGCTGGCGGGGATCGCGGGAATGCTGTCCATCATTGGCCGGCGTTCCGCCGCGCTGATAGGCGTTTTCATCTCCGTGACCACCGTGCCCGCGGCCGGGTACGTGGCGGTGGCTTTGGTGCTGGGCGAATACCAGAAGGCGGCAGGCTCCGCCCTGCAGCTGCTGCTCAACTTGGTGGGCATCGTGGCGGCTGCCTTGGCAGTCTTGCTCTTTTACCGGGTGGTCGCCAGGCGCGTGCCGGACGGGGTGGCCCGGAGGCTGCAGCGCCAGCGAAGCGGAGCGCGCCGCTAGACGCCGGGCGCTCCCCTAGGGGCGCAGAAGGCCCCGCAGGGTCTGGATGGTGTCCGCTTCGGCCGGAACTTTGTCATCGCGGTAGCGCTTGACGCGCGCGAAACGCAGCGCGATTCCCCCGGGGTAGCGCGGCGACTGCTGCACGCCGTCAATGGCAATTTCGACGACGGTGACGGGCTCCACCCACACGGTGCCGGCAGTGCGCCGCACTTCAAGCTCTTGGAATCGCCCGGTCTGCCAGCGCAGCAGTTCGTCGGTGAGGCCCTTGAAGGTCTTGCCCACCATCACGTAACCGCCGGGTTGGCCGAACTCTCCGGCAGGGTCAAGGGCCCCCAGGTGCAGGTTGGACAGCAGCCCGGTGCGCCGCCCGGACCCCCATTCGCAGGCCAGCACCACCAGGTCATAGGTCAGGACCGGCTTCACTTTCACCCAGTTCGATCCACGCCGGCCGGCCGCATAAGTGGATCCGATCGCCTTCACCACAACACCCTCATGGCCGGCGGCTAACGCATCCTGTGAAACACGTTCCGCAACAGCCGGGTCAGCCGTAACCTCCCCCGGAATCCGGTGGGCAGGGGCAATGCGCTCAAGCACTTCGATGCGGCGGGCCAACGGCTCATCCAGCAGGTCGCGGCCATCAATGTGCAGCACATCAAAGAACCAGGGATGCAACACTGTTTCCCGCGCTGCATCCGCGCCAAACCGTGCCATGGTTTCCTGGAAGGGCCGCGGACCGCCTTCCTCATCGAGGGCCAGGGTCTCGCCGTCCAGGATTACGTGCCGCAGCGGCAGGCCACGGATCACTTCCACCACTTCGGGAAGCCGGTGGGTGACGTCGGCCAGGTTGCGGGTGTAGATGCTGACGTCATCGTCCGCGCGATGCACCTGGATGCGCGCGCCGTCGAGCTTGTATTCCACCGAAGCCTCCCCCGTGGTTTCCAGTGCTGCGCCCGGGCTGGCCGCGGTGGAGGCGAGCATGGGCAGCACCGGGCGGCCCACCACCAGTCCGACGGCGTCAAGCTCGGCCTGGGTGCCCGTGATGGCCAGGAGGGCTGTTTCGCCCAGGTCCCCGGAGAGCATGGCGGCACGACGGACGGCCTCCACCGGCTTCCCGGCAGCGCGGGCCACGGCATCCGTGAGAACTCCTTCCAGGGCGCCGGTGCGCAGTTCGCCGAGCAGGACGCCGGTGATGAACGACTGCTCCGGCCCGGTGGCCGCCGCCATCAGTTTCCGGAGGGTTGCTGCCCGTTCCGCACCCGATCCCGTACCGGCAGCAGCGAGCAGCCGGTCCAGCGCAGCATCGAAATCTGCCACGGTCAGGCTTGGCTCGACGGCCGGCTCCTCCTTGGCCGCTGCCACCGCGCTCCATCCCACGCCCACGCGGCCCTGCCGGGGCTTGGCGGTCAGCAAGCCCACCGCCGTCGGAATCTCCGCGGGCTCAAGCCGGCGCAGCAGGTTGGCCAAGGCGTCAACTTTCGCCAGCCGGGAGCGGGTGGACGCAACGGACGTGGTGGTTTCCACGAGCTCAAGGAGCAGCATGGGACCATCCTGCCACGGCTCTGGACAGCCTCCCGGCGCTGTTCCACAATGGGCGCGTGGGGATCATTGTCGCGAACCTGTTCATCACCCTCGACGGCGTGTACCAGGCGCCCGGCGGGCGGGAAGAAGACACCGAAGGTGGCTTCGAATTCGGCGGCTGGCAGGCACCGGTGTCCGACGACCAAGCGGGCGCCGCCATTGCTGCCGAGATCAGCCGCATGGACGCCTTGCTCCTGGGACGGGAGACCTACGACATCTTCGCTTCCTATTGGCCGCACCAGTCCGGCGGCATCGCGGACGCACTTAACGGGGTGCCCAGGTTCGTCGTATCCAGCTCCCTGCAGGATCCCGATTGGGCAGGCACTACCGTGCTGCCGGATGCCGCCGCCGCGGGCAGGCTGCGGGAGTACGGGCAGGTGCACATGTTCGGCAGCGGGGTCCTCATCCAGTCCCTCCTGTCGGCTGGCGTGCTGGACCGCCTTCATCTCTGGCTTTATCCCGTCACGCTCGGACAAGGCAAGCGCCTGTTCGACGACGGCGCCGTGCCCACCACTTTCCGACTGGCCGAGCCGGCGAAAAGCTTCCCCAAAGGCGCTGTGTCCTTGGTCTATGAGCCAGCGGGCGGTGTGGAGACGGCAGAGATGACGGCGAGTTAGAGGGGCCTACTTGCGGGGGCATGAAAAAGGCTGGTCCGGCAGATGCCGGACCAGCCTTTTTCGAGCGGAAAGCCGTCAGAGCTGGGCCCACGCCGTCAGGGTTCCCTGACCGAGCGAAGCGAGGTTAGGGAGACGGTGGGGACTAGTGGCTGTGGCCTGCGTGCTCGTCCTCTTCGGCCGGCTTCTCCACAACCAGGGTCTCGGTGGTGAGAACCAGTGCGGCGATGGAGGCCGCGTTGCGGAGGGCTGCACGGGTGACCTTGACGGGGTCGATGACGCCCGCGCCGATCAGGTCCTCGTACTCGCCGGACTTGGCGTTGAAGCCGTTGTTGATCTCGGCGTCGGCAACCTTGGCGGCGACCACGTATCCGTCGAAGCCGGCGTTCTGGGCGATCCAGCGTAGCGGCTGGACGAGCGCGCGGCGGACGATGCCAACAGCTGCCGCGGCGTCGCCTTCCAGGGCCTTGACGGAGGCGTCCTCGTCCAGTGCCTTGAGGGCGTGGACCAGGGCTGAACCGCCACCGGAGACGATGCCTTCTTCGAGGGCAGCGCGGGTGGAGGACACAGCGTCCTCGATGCGGTGCTTCTTTTCCTTCAGCTCAACTTCGGTGGCTGCACCGACCTTGATGACGCCGATGCCGCCGGCCAGCTTGGCCAGGCGCTCCTGGAGCTTTTCGCGGTCCCAGTCGGAGTCGGTGCGGGTCAGCTCGGCGCGCAGCTGGGCAACCCGTGCCGATACGTCTTCAGCAGAACCGGCGCCGTCCACGATGGTGGTGTTGTCCTTGGTGACGGTGATGCGGCGGGCAGTACCCAGCACCTCCAGGCCAACCGAGTCCAGGCTCAGGCCCAGCTCCGGGGAGACAACCTGCGCACCGGTGAGGGTGGCGATGTCCTGCAGCATGGCCTTGCGGCGATCACCGAAGCCCGGAGCCTTGACGGCAACGACGTTCAGGGTGCCGCGGATCCGGTTGACGATCAGCGTGGACAGTGCCTCGCCCTCAACGTCTTCGGCAATGATGAACAGCGGCTTGGAGGCCTGCAGCGCCTTTTCGAGCAGCGGCAGGAATTCCTGGATCGAGGAGATCTTGCCCTGGTTGATCAGGATGAGAGCGTCCTCGAGGACAGCTTCCTGGCGCTCCGCGTCGGTGACGAAGTACGGGGACAGGTAACCCTTGTCGAACTGCATGCCCTCGGTGAGGACCAGTTCGGTCTGGGTGGTGGAGGACTCTTCGATGGTGATGACGCCATCCTTGCCCACCTTGCCGAAGGCCTCGGCGAGGAGCTCGCCGATTTCGTCGCTCTGGGCGGAGATGGCGGCAACGTTTGCCACCTGGGTGCCTTCAACCGGCCGTGCGTTCTCCAGCAGGCGGGCAGCCACGGCTTCAACCGCAACTTCGATGCCGCGCTTGATCTGGCCGGGGGCAGCGCCGGCTGCAACGTTGCGCAGGCCTTCCTTGACCAGGGCCTGGGCCAGGACGGTTGCGGTGGTGGTACCGTCACCGGCGACGTCGTTGGTCTTGGTGGCCACTTCCTTGGCCAGCTGGGCGCCAAGGTTCTCGTAGGGGTCGTCCAGTTCCACTTCGCGGGCGATGGTGACGCCGTCGTTCGTGATGGTGGGGGCGCCCCACTTCTTGTCCAGGACGACGTTGCGGCCGCGCGGGCCGAGCGTCACCTTGACGGTGTTCGCGAGCTTATCGATGCCGGCCTCAAGGGACCGGCGGGCAGCGTCATCAAACGCAAGCTGCTTTGCCATGGTTTTGTCCTTTCAAAGACAGAACCCCGCACTGCCGGCCAGCATGAGCATGGCCGGCGGCACGGGGATCCGAAAGAGTTACTTGACGACGATCGCCAGGACGTCGCGGGCGGACAGCACGAGGTACTCGGTGCCGCCGGTCTTGACTTCGGTTCCGCCGTACTTGGAGTAGATGACAACGTCGCCAACGGCCACGTCAACGGGGACGCGGTTGCCGTCTTCGAAGCGGCCGGGGCCTACTGCAACAACTTCGCCTTCCTGCGGCTTCTCCTGTGCGGAGTCCGGGATGACCAGGCCGGAAGCCGTGGTCTGCTCGGCTTCGAGCGGGCGGACAACGATACGATCCTCAAGAGGCTTAATAGAGACCGACACTCGGACCTCTCCTTTTCGTCAGCAAATTCGTGGACTGGAAAGCTTTCCGCCGAAGCTGGCAAACCGTCGTCGCGGTGCCGGCAGCAGCCTGGCTGGCAGCTCTTCATGTGTTAGCACCCTCCTAGGGAGAGTGCTAATGAAGACTCTATGTAAGGGTTAGCACTCGGTCAAGGTGAGTGCCAACGTTTCGTCACGGGCGTACGCCTTTGCCGGACGGACGACGCCGGGTTGCGGGCGGCAGCCGCGGCGCACCTACCGGCCCAGGTCGTCGAAGTCCACGTCCTCGCCGCCGTCGGAATCGCCGCCGCCCTGCTGCCGTCCTCGGTAGAGGACCCACCCGGACACCGCTGCGGCGAGCAGCGCGATGACGAGGAATACGATGCTCCCTGACCGGGCGCCGTCGTACAGCCCGCGGATGTCCCGCGACTCCTGGCTGTTGTCCTGGATATCGTTGCCGCCTACCGAATAGACGGTGGCATTGAAGGTGTCCAGCAGGAAGATGATCACCAGCAGGGCGATGCAGACCACGGCCACCACGGCAGCGGCAATCAGGACGGAACGGGCAAGCCGGGCCGGCCTACTGTGCCTGGGCTCGTGGTCCGCGGTCTCCCCGTGGGCTGCGCTCTCATCCATGGTTTCAACAGTATCCGCATCCCGGCCGTCTGCTCCTCCACTAGGCTGGAACCCATGGCTCACGCTCCCCAGGACCAGATTGCACAGGACCAGATTGCACCGCTGCTGACCCCCGAAGGCTGGGAGTTGCTGGCATCCCTGGGCCCTTACCGGGACGAGGATTCGTTCGAGCTCAATTCAGCGCTCAGGAAGGCCGGGCACTCCCCCGAACTCGTGTCCGCCGTGCTCACGCAGTCGCGGCTGCGCACCCGGGCCCAGGCGAAATTCGGCGAGTTTGCCCGCCAGATGCTCTTCACCCAGGCCGGGCTGGAGCAGGCCACGCGCCTGAACGTCGCCGCCCACCACGCACGCCGGTTCGCGGCTGCCGGGATCCAGCACGTAGCGGACCTGGGCTGCGGCCTCGGCGCCGACTCCCTGGCCCTGGCCTCCCTGGACATCAACGTCACCGCCGTCGACATGGATGAGACCACCGCGGCCTGCGCCACGGTGAACCTCATCCCATTCCCTAACGCCACGGTGGTGCACGCGGACGCGGCAGCAGTCCCGCTGGACGGGATCGACGGCGTCTGGCTGGATCCGGCCCGCCGCGTCACCTCCACCTCCGGCACCAAACGGATCTGGGACCCTGAGGCGTTCTCGCCGCCGCTGTCCTTCGTGGAGTCGCTCGCCGCAGAGGGGAAAGCAGTTGGAGTGAAGATGGGTCCGGGCATGCCGCACGACTCCGTGCCTGCCGGGTGCGAGGCCCAATGGGTGTCGGTAGGCGGCGATGTCACCGAGGTGACCTTGTGGTTCAACGCTGTGCGCAGGCCCGGCGTCCGCCGCGCCGCCCTGGTCCTGGGTCCGCAGGGACCGGCCGAGCTCACCAGCGGGGAGGACTTCGGCGCGGGCCCATCAGCGCCAGTGGGAGCCGTGGAGGGATACCTGTACGAGCCTGACGGCGCCGTGATCCGCGCGGGGTTGGTGGCGGATGTGGCGCTGGAACTCGGCGGCCATCTTGTGGATGAGCACATCGCCTACATCTGCGCCCCGGAACTCCTGGATACCCCCTTCGCCAGGGCTTACAAGGTCCTGCAGGTCATGCCCTACAACGTCAAGGCGCTGAAGGCGTGGGTGAAGCAGGAGGGCATCACGGTGCTGGACATCAAGAAGCGCGGTACCGCGGTGACTCCGGAAGAGCTGCGGAAGCAGCTGCTGCCGGGCGGGAAGAACACCAGGAAGGGCGGCAAAACGGCCACCCTGGTCCTGACCCGCATCGGCGAGGACCGGGTGGCCATCGTGGTGGACCCCGTATGACTCCTTGGCCGGGAGCCCCTGCCAGCGCTACTGGGCGCGCATGAACTCCTCTGCGGCCCGCACCTGCTCGGGAGTGGGCCGCACGCCCGTGTACAGGACGAACTGCTCCAGCGCCTGGATCGTGGCCACCTCGGCACCGGTGATCACCGGCTTGCCGGCAACCCTGGCCGCTCGGATCAGCGGCGTTTCGGCGGGCAGCGCCACAACGTCGAACACCACACGGGCGGCCTCTATGGCCTCCGCCGGGAAGGCCAGGCTGTCCGCTTCCGCCCCTCCCGCCATGCCAATGGGGGTGACGTTGATGATCAGGTCGGCCGTCCCGCCGTCGACCGCTGCACGCCACTGGAAGCCGTACTGGCCGGCGAGCGCACGTCCTGCCGCCTCGTTCCGGGCGATGACGGTGACGTCCTTGAAGCCGCCGTCCCGCAAGGCAGCCACCGTGGCCTTGGCCATGCCCCCGGCGCCCTGGACCAGCACCGAATAGTCCGTGGGCACCGCATTGGTGGCCAGCAGCTGCTCGATCGCCGTGTAGTCGGTGTTGTACGCCTTGAGGTGGCCGTCCGTGTTCACGATGGTGTTCACGGAGTCGATGGCCTTGGCGGAGGGATCCATCTCGTCCACCAGAGCGATGACGTCCTCCTTGTACGGCATGGAGATGGCGCAGCCGCGGATGCCCAGCCCGCGGACGCCGGCGATGGCCTGCTCCAGGTTGGTGGGCGCGAACGCCTTGTAGATCCAGTTCAGGTCCAGCTGGCCGTACAGGTGGTTGTGGAACCGGGTCCCGTTGTTGCTGGGCCGGGCCGAGAGCGAGATGCAAAGGGTCATGTCTTTATTCAGAATGGGCACCAGACCATTAAACCCGCGTTCACCCCGCGCTGCGGTGCGGTCAGGGGCAGCCGGTCCCCGCGGGGAAGGGCCCGACGGCGGCGGGCAGCTTCCCTGGGGCGGGTGCCTTCCCTGCAAGCACGGCGGCCAGTGCATCGAAGGCGGCGTCGGTATGCCCGTAGAGTGCCAGCTTCACCGGCGCACTGGAGCCCTGGAGCGGCCACGGGGCATCCAGGGTCACGGCGATGTCGCCCCCGGCCGGTCTACCGCCAAAGCCGATCAGATTAAGCAGCGGTCCCGAACCGATCTTGAGGCCGGCGCGGGCAGCGGCGGCTTCGAAGCGCTCCCGGTCCCCCGGTCCCCCGCCGGCCACGCGCACGGCGCCGGGCACCAGCGGTCCGGCGCAGGGGCCGGACACCAGCGTGACGGCGGACGCCGACACCTGGGCCGACAAGGCGGCAGCACTTCCGGCTGGAGCACCGGCGCCCGGCGTTCCGGGAGGAGGCGTGGTCCGGGCATGCCAGATCATCATGGTGGCCACCCGCTGCGCTGCGTCATCCAGCCGGGCGGCGGGAAGGGTGCCCGCGGCGATGGCCTGGACGATGGCGGCATGGGCCTGTGCCACGTCCGCCGGCATCAGCAGCAGGTCGGCGCCGGCGGCGAGCGCCTTCACCGCGGCAGCGCCGGCCGGGTATTGGTTGTCTACCGCGCCCATGTTGAGGGCATCGGTTACGGCCACGCCCTTGAAGCCCAGCCCCCTCAGTGCCGCGTAACTCGGGGCAGAGAGCGACGACGGCACGCCGGGTTCCAGCGCAGGCACGGCGATGTGTCCGGTCATGATGATCGGCAGGCCTGCGGCGACGGCGGCCTGGAAGGGTTTCCAGTCCCGGGCCCTGAGCGCGTCAATGCCGGCCGGCTGGACGGGAAGGCTCAGGTGCGAGTCTGCAGTCACGGATCCGTGTCCCGGGAAGTGCTTTACGCTGGGGAGCACGCCGGCGTCCAGCATGCCCTGCGAAAAGGCCACGCCATGGGTGGCCGCTGCCGCGGGATCGGCGGACATGGATCGGGCCCCGATGGTGGGGTCGGTGGGCCCGATGGTTACGTCGGTGTCGGGGGCGAAGTCCAGGTCGAAGCCCAGTGGAGTCAGCTCGCCCGCCAGGCCCTTGCCGGCTTTGCGCGTCAGGTCCGGGTTTCCGGCGGCGCCGTAGCTCATGGGCGTGGGCCAGGCGGTGAGGGGCGCCCCAAGGCGTGCCACGGCACCGCCTTCCTGGTCTACGCCGATGATTCCGGGCCAGCGCCGGCCGTCGGCCGCAACAGCCTGCAGCAGCCGCTGGTTCACGGCTCCCATGGCGGCCACGTCGACGTTTCCCTGGGCATCCAGCGGCACGTTGTCGCCCATGATGATGGACCCCGCAAGATGCAGGCGCTGGATCAGCGCGGCATGGGCCTCCACCTGGTTGCCCGTGAAGAACGGAAGCAGGACCTGCCCGGCCTTCTGCTCAGGCGACATCGCCGCGACTGCCGCCGCGGCGGCGTCCTGGTCCCGCTGCTCAGGTCCCCACCCCAGTGGCCGGGAACCGGGGTCGGGTGACGGGGAAGCGGAAGGAGGTGCCGGCGTCGTACTTGCCGATGCCGCTGGGGACGCCCCGGTGGGCGGAGCGGAGGACGACGGCGGGGCCGCGCTTGGGGATGGGGAACACGAGGCCAGGGCCAGGGCTGACAAGGCCAGGAGGAGGGGGAAGGATTTGGCAGGGCTGTGACGCAGGGGGAATGGTGCCATCAATAGGATGCTACCCCTGCCCTATAGACTTGAAACACCCGTTCGCCTGCCGGCAGCAGCCTGTGAGCGGCATCAGCCAGCGGCAAACCGGAGAGTAAGGAAACGTGTGAAGATCGACTTCGCGTCATCGAGGCAGTCGACCCTCGGTGTTGAGTGGGAGCTTGCCCTGGTGGACGGTAAGACGGGCGAACTCGCCTCCGTGGCCAACCAGGTGCTCCGCGGCGTGGCCTCCCGCCACCCGGAACTCAACGAAGACGACGAACACCCGCACATCAAGCAGGAACTGCTGCTGAACACGGTGGAACTGGTCACGGGAATTTGCGAGACGGCGGCCGAGGCCAAGGAGGACCTCAGCCGGTCTGTCGCCGCCGTCCGCGAAATCACCGATCCCATGGGCGTGGAGCTGTTCTGCGCCGGCAGCCATCCCTTCAGCCCGCCGCAGCTGCAGCCGGTGACGGACAAGGCACGCTACGCCAAGCTGATCGACCGGACCCAGTGGTGGGGCCGGCAGATGGTCATCTACGGCGTCCACGTCCACGTCGGGCTTGACCGCCGGGACAAGGCGCTCCCCGTGCTGGATGGCCTGGTCAACTACTTCCCGCATTTCCAGGCGCTCTCCGCGTCCAGCCCATTCTGGGGCGGGGAGGACACCGGTTACGCCTCCCAGCGTGCACTGATGTTCCAGCAGCTTCCCACGGCCGGGCTGCCCTTCCAGTTCAAGTCCTGGGCGGAGTACGAATCGTACGTGCAGGACATGTTCACCACGGGCGTCATCGACACCATCTCGGAGATCCGCTGGGACATCCGGCCCGTGCCGGCCCTGGGCACCATTGAGATGCGTATCTGCGACGGCCTGGCCACGCTGGAGGAAGTGGGCGCCATCGCGGCCCTCACCCAGTGCCTGGTGGACGAGTTCTCCACCATCCTGGACAACGGAGGCACCATCCCCACCATGCCGCCGTGGCACGTGCAGGAAAACAAGTGGCGCGCCGCCCGCTACGGCCTGGACGCCATCATCATCCTTGACGCGGCGGGCCGCGAGCAGCTGGTCACCGACCACCTGCTGGAGACGCTGAACCGCCTCGAACCCGTCGCGGCCAAGCTGCGCTGCTCCGACGAGCTTGCGGACGTTGAGAAGATTATCCGCCGCGGCGCCGGCTATCAGCGCCAGCGCCGCGTAGCCGAGGAAAACGGCGGGAACCTGCAGGCCGTGGTGCTGGACCTGGTCAAGCAGATGCGCAACGGCCCCACCGCCTGAGTTCCTCTATCAGATATGGCTCCCAAACCACCGGTTTGGGAGCCATATCTGATAGAGCAAATGAAGGTTTGCGGGCCTTTGGGCCCTGCCCAGCCCTGCGATGGGGCGCGATTCTTTTCCGTAGGCATGTGAGTTCCTGCGGGAGGGGGAGGTTGAATGTCCACTGCTCCCCCTGTGGCCAAGCGAAGCGGCACACTCCTCCCCCTGATTGCGGTAGTGCTGGTCCTCTTTGCGGTGGCCTCACTTTGGCCTCTGCTGGCTGCTGCTACCGAGCAGGCCCAGCTTCCGGTTCAGATCGCCGCCAGCCTTGCACCCTTCGTGGTTTTCTTCGGTACCGTCGCCCTTGCCGGCCGTGCTGAGGGGATCAGGTTCGCCGCCGCCGTCGGGTTCTCCACGCGGCACGTTGGGCGGCAGCTTCTCACTGCCCTTGCGCTCCTGGCCGTCACGCTGGCCGTGACCCTGGCGTTGGCCGCCCTGGGCTTCCGCATGTTCGGCGAAGGCCAAAGCGGATTGCTGCCCTTCCTGTACGCGGCAGTGCGCAGCTTTCTGCTGGTGGGGTTCGGCGAGGAGCTCATTTGGCGCGGCTATGTCCTGGGCGCGCTGCACCGGAACCTGCGCTCCGGGGCACCCGCCGTGCTGCTGTCCTCGGCGCTCTTCGGACTGTGGCACTACCCGGGCGGGCAGGACGTGCTCCAAGTCCTGGTGACGATGTTATTCGGTGTGCTGTGGAGCACTGCCCGAATGAAAATTCGCCACTGCTCAACATTCGCCACCGGAACCGCCCACGGGCTGCACGACCTGGCGTTGCTTGTCATCGCCACTCTTGCGGCCTGAGTTGCTCTATCAGATATGGCTCCTAAACCGCCGGTTTGGGAGCCATATCTGATAGAGCAACTGAGGGTTGGAGGGTCAGGCCGGGAGGGACACCGAGGTGACCGGCATGGAGGAGTCCGGGGCAAACCCGATTCCGCTGGGCGCCACGCCCGCCATCACCAGCTGGGCACCGAGCGCGGCCACCATGGCGCCGTTGTCCGTGCACAGGTCCAGGGGCGGAACATGCAGCCGGATGCCGGCAGAGGCGCAACGTTGCCCCGTCAGTTCCCGCAGGCGCGAGTTTGCTGCCACCCCGCCACCCAGCAGGACGTCCTTGATGCCGTGCTCACGGCAGGCCAGGACCGCCTTGGACGAGATCACGTCCACCACGGCCTCCTGGAACGCCGCCGCGATGTCTGCCACGGGGATCTCTTCCCCCCGGGCTTCGAACTGCTCCACGCACCGGGCAACCGCCGTCTTGAGCCCGCTGAAGGACCAGTCGTAGCGGTGCGGCCCGGGTTCATCCGCAGTGCCCATGTACTTGGGCTGGGTGAGGCCGCGGGGAAAGCGGATCGCCTTCGGGTTCCCGTTGCGGGCCATTTTGTCGATGGCGGGACCGCCCGGGTAGCCGAGTCCCAGGATGCGGGCCACCTTGTCGTAGGCCTCGCCGGCGGCATCGTCGATGGTGGAACCCAGGAGTTCCACGTCGCTGGTGATGCTGTTGATCCGCAGGATTTCGGTGTGGCCGCCGGACACCAGCAGGGCCCCCAGGTTTTCCGGCAGCTCCTGCTTCCGGCCGCTTGCACGGTCGTCCAGGAGTCCCACGCCCACGTGCGCCACCAGGTGGTTGATCGCAAACAGTGGCTTGCCTGTGGCGACGGCGAGCGCCTTGGCAGCGCACACGCCCACCATCAGCGCGCCGGCAAGCCCGGGTCCGGAGGTGACGGCGATGGCGTCCACTTCCTCCAGGGTCACCCCGGCGTCCGCCAGGGCCTGTTCAAGGGTGGGGACGAAGGCATCAAGGTGCGCCCGGGAAGCGATCTCCGGGATGACTCCGCCGAAGCGGACGTGCTCATCCATGGAGGAAGAAACCGTGTTGGTCAGGAGTTCGGTGCCGCGGACGATGCCTACGCCGGTTTCGTCGCAGGATGATTCAATGCCCAGTACCAGGGGCTGGGTGCGGTTCATGCCTGGCCTGCTTCCGTTGCTTCGTGGCCTTCGGGGTGCGGTGCGGTCAGCTGGAGGCGCATGATGAGGGCATCCACGCCGTCCCGGTAATAGCGCGGCCGGACGTGGATCTGTTCGAAGCCGAACCGCACATACAGCTGCTGCGCCCGGGGGTTGTCGGCACGGACTTCGAGCAGGACATCGGCGGCGCCGCGCTGACGGGCCTCGTCGATCAGGTGCGTCAGCAGCGTGCTGCCGATGCCGCGGCCCTCATAGTCGGGGACGACCGCGATGGTCTGGACGTCCGCGATGGGCTCGATGCACATCAGGCCGGCGTACCCTACGATGCCGTCGCTGCCCTCCGCCACTAGGTAGTGGCGGGTCTCAGGCTGGGAGAGCTCGTCCAGGAACATTTGCACGGGCCAGGCGTCAATCGGGAAGAGCTTGTGTTCGAGAACGCCGACGGCGGGCACGTCGTCGAGGGTCATGTCGCGGATGGTGATTCCGGCCATGCGGGGGTCCGGGATGGTGGTCACAGTGCCCGCTTCCGTGGTCCGGGAACCTGGGCGTCGGATTCGCGCAGGTAAAGGGGGGTGGAGTCCAGCAGGGCGTGTCCGGAGGCGAGACGCGCGAGGGCGAACTGGCCAAGGTACAGGGCGTCCGGCTGCTCGCCGTCGAACTCCGGGTGGGCCTGGAGCGTCTCACCGTAGAGCCCGGCGCCTGCGCCGAAGGCGGGCAGGTCCGGAAGGTCTGCCGCGAAGCCGACATGCGGACCGTCCTCCAGCTGCGGCAGCTGGGCATCGCTGAGGCTGTAGCGGGCCCAGTAGACCTCCTTGCGGCGGGCGTCCGTGACCACCAGGAACTCGGATGGCGCCGCCGTGGATTCGGCAACTTCAAGAGCCACGGCATCCAGGCTCATCACGCCGTGCAGGGGCTTACCCCAGACGAAAGCCAGGGTGCGCGCCGTGGCAATGCCCGAACGCAGCCCGGTGAAGGGGCCGGGACCCACGCCCACCACGATGGCGTCGACGTCCTGCCCCTTGACGCCCGCCTCGGACATCATGGTGTGGATGCCCGGGGCGAGCACTTCCGCGTGGCTGCGGGTGTCTTCCGTGGCGAAGCTTGCCACTACGCTTTCCGGGGCGTCGTCCGACACAAGTGCGGCGCTGGCCACGGCCGAGGTATCAATGGCGAGAATCAGCACGGGTTGCTCCCTTCCGGGCTTCCGAGTTCGGGAGCCGTTGCCCACCGGGGCCCGTATCCGCGCATCACGATGGTGCGGGGTTCGTCGGTGTCCTCGCCGTCAAAGTCCAGGTCCGCGGAGGTTCCCAGCCCGGTGCTCCCCAGCCCGATACCACCCAGTCCGATGGCACGGTGCAGGTCGATTTCCAGGCGGCTGTCGCTCAGGTGTTCCACCCGTTCGTGCCCCCACTCCACCACCGTGACGGAGGAGTCCATGGTGTTTTCAAGGTCGATGTCGTCGATCTCCGCGGCCGAGCCCAGCCGGTAGGCGTCCACGTGGACCAGGTCCGGGCCGCCGGGACGCGGACCGTCCGGCAGGTTGGGATGGATCCGGACCAGGACGAAGGTGGGCGAGATGATGCCCGGGCGGACCCCAAGGCCCTCGCCCAGCCCCTGCGTGAAGGTGGTCTTCCCGGCACCCAGCTCGCCGGAGAGCACCAGCAGGTCACCGGCCCGCAGCACCTCCGCCAAACGGGCGCCGAACGCGTGGGTCTGTTCCGCCGTCGTCGCCGTAAAGGTCTTTTCCCAGTTGGCCGCCAACTGCCCGGGCGCACTCATGCCGCTCCCGCCTTGCCGCGGACGGCCGCCAGGCCCTGGCTGTTGTCCGCAGGATCGTCCTCGTTGATAAAACGGCGGGGGACGCGGGGGCTGATCCGGGTCACCACCTCGTAGTTAATGGTTCCGGCTGCGCGCGCCCAGTCGTCAACGGTGGGCCCCCCGTCGGCGCCGCTGCCGAACAGCTCCGCTTCCGTGCCCTGCAGGCCGGCTCCGGATGCTTCCGGCCCCAGGTCGATCACCATCTGGTCCATGGCGATCCGCCCCACCACGGGGTAGGTCTTGCCCGCGACGCGGACGGGACCGCCGGTGGCGACGCGGGGGACGCCGTCGGCATAACCCAGCGGAATGAGCGCGAGGGTGCCGGCTTCCCTGGTGCGGTAGTGCAGACCGTAGGAGACCCCCTGCCCCGCGGGAACCTGCTTGCACTGCGACACCAGGGTGCGCAGCGTCATGGCGGGGCGGAGGCCCAGCTCAGCGGAGGTGGTCCCATCAAACGGCGACAGCCCGTAAATGCCCAGGCCGACCCGCACCAGGTCGAAGTGGGTGTCCGGTCGGGACAACGTGGCGGGGGTGTTGGCCAGGTGCCGGACCTCAAGATCCACGCCCGCGTCCTCGGCGATGGCGAGCGCCTCACGGAAGGCTGCCACCTGCTGGTCCGTTTCGGGCCGCTCCGGTTCGTCAGCGACGGCCAGGTGGGAGAAGATGCCCACCACGCGCAGCAGGCCCTGGTCCTGGTATTCCACGGCCTCCCCCACCAGCCGGTCCCAGGTCTCAGGGGTGGCGCCGTTGCGGCCAAGCCCGGTGTCCACCTTGAGGTGGATACGTGCGGGGCGTTCCTGCTCACGTGCCGCGGCAACGATGCGTTCCAGCTCCCAGCCCGAGCAGCCGATGTCGACGCCGGCAGCCACGGCCGCGCCGAAGTTGCTGTCCGTGGTGTGCAGCCAGGCCAGCAGCGGTGCATCAATGCCGGCGGCGCGCAGCGCGAGGGCCTCGGAAATGTGGGCCACACCCAGCCAGGAGGCGCCTGCCTGCAGGGCTGCGCGGGCCACCGGTACGGCGCCATGGCCGTATGCATCGGCCTTCACGACGGCCATGACTTTCGCGGGGGAAGCAGCGGCGGCAAGCCGGCGGACGTTGTGCCGGATGGCGTCCAGGTCGATCACGGCGGACCGCTCATGGCGGGGGTCCGGCCCGGAGGCAGCACTGAATTCACCGGTCGTTGCGGGGTAGGTCACCTGATTGATTCTAGTGCGGGCACTTCGCGCCGAATAATCAGGGCCTCCAGCATCGCTCAGGCATCAGACAGGTGCGCGATGGTGGCTGAGGCGCGGCGCTGGGCAGCCAGCGGCACGTCCTCGATGATGTCCGCCAGGAATCCGAAGCGGCGCAGCCATTGGCTGGTCTGCCGTTCCGGCCGGGCGTTGGCGCGTTTCCACCAGTCGGCAATGTCGCCCCAGCCCGGCGCTGCCAGGGATCCGCCCACCTCCTGCACGGCCAGCGAGGCGCACAGGTTGGCGAACCGCAGCCTGTCCCCCAGCGGCCAGCCGGCAAGGGTGCCCACGATGAACGCCGCGTCAAAGCAGTCACCCGCTCCCGTGGGGTCATGGGCCTTGACGGGAAGCGACGGGACCCACTCCTCCTCCCCTGTTTCCGAGTCCACTGCCATGGCGCCCTGCGCTCCTAGGGTCACCACCGCCACGGGGACGCGGTCAGCCAGTGCGTAGAGGGCGTTCCACGGGCTGTCCTTGCCGGTGAAGGCCATGGCTTCGCGCTGGTTTGGCAGGAAGGCGTAAAAGTACTGCAGGTTGTCCAGCCGCACCGGCGCCCATTCCCCGCTGGGGTCCCAGCCCACGTCCCCGAACAGCTTCACTCCGGCCGAATGCGCAGCCCGGGCCCATGGTTCCAACTCCAAGCCCACTTCCGCGATGCCGGCGAGCGCGCTGGGCGGGTCTCCGATCAGTTCGGAGTTCGTCACCGGGGCAGAGTGCCCGTGGGTCACCAGGGAACGGTCCTGGTCCACGCAAAGGGATACCGTGACCGGCGAGTGCCAGCCCGGGACGCGGCGGGACAGACTGAGATCGACGTGTTCCTGGCCGGAGAGGATCTTCCAGTTGAAGTCCCCGTAGCCGTCGTCCCCGAAGGCGGCCGCAAGCCCTGTGCGCAGTCCCAGCCTGGCGGCGGCGATGGCCTGGTTCGCCACCCCGCCGGGGCAGCTGCCCATGCCATCGCTCCAGATTTCGGTACCTGGTTCCGGCCCGTGGGGCAGGCCAGTGAAGATGATGTCCTGGAAAACGGTCCCGGCGAGCAGGAGGTCGAATCCCGGCTCCGCGTGTGGGCGGACGGCAGCCAGCGGATCGAAGGTGCGGGCTGGCATCGCGTCCATAGTGCGCAGGATACGCCGCACCTTCGTGTTCCGGTAGGGGCTTTGGAACGGTCTGGACACGTTGTCAGGGGCCGGTCCTAGACTTCATCCATGCGGCTGATGATCGCCGGCGGCGGGGGTTTCCGGGTGCCGCTCATATACCGGGCTTTGGTGTCCGGGCCCTTTGCCGGGCTGGTCACCGAGCTGGTGCTGTACGACGTCGATCCCGCCCGGCTGCAGGCCGTCACCTCGGTGCTGCAGAGTATGCCCGCCAGCCAGGGTGGGCGTCTTCCCATACGTGCAACTACCGATCTTGTCTCTGCCCTGGACGGTACGGACATGGTTTTTGCCGCGATCCGCCCGGGCGGCACGGCGGGGCGGATCGCGGATGAGAAGGTGGCCCAGGACCTTGGGCTGCTGGGGCAGGAAACCACTGGCGCCGGCGGGATTTCCTACGCCCTCCGGACCATTCCGCACATGCTTGGCCTTGCCCGGCTAATGCGGGAGCACTGCCCGGACGCCTGGCTGATCAACTTCACCAATCCGGCCGGCATGGTTACGGAGGCGCTCCTCCCTGTCCTGGGCCACAGGGTCATCGGCATCTGCGACTCGGCGGGCGGACTGGTGCAGCGGGCCGCGCGGGCTGCGGGCGTCTCCTTGCCTGGGGGAAGGCTCGACGGCGTGGGCTACTACGGGCTGAACCACCTGGGCTGGCTGTACCGGCTGGAGTCCGGCGGGAGGGATGTGCTGCCTGGCCTGTTGGCTGACGCCGGTGCCCTGCAGACGTTCGAGGAGGGCAGGCTCCTCCCGCAGCCGTTCCTGGCCGCGCTGGGGCTGCTGCCCAACGAGTACCTGTATTACTACTACGAACAGGGCGCCGCCTGGCGGGCGATGCAGGCCATGGCACAGACCCGTGGGGAGACCATCCACGGCCAGCAGCAGGAGCTGTATCCGCGGCTGGCCTCTGCAGGGCCTGATGCCTACCGGCTGTGGGAGGAGGCCCGGCGGTCGCGGGAGGAGGGGTACCTGGCCGAGGCGCGGCGTGACGGCGAGCGCCGGACCGAGGAAGACCTGGCGGGTGGCGGGTATGAACGGGTGGCGCTGGCCGCCATGCGCGCCCTGGCCGGTGGTGGGGAGGCCCAGCTGATCCTGAATACCCGGAACGCCCTGCCTCCTCCTGTCCGCCCGGAAACGAGGGCACCTGAACCGGCCCCGGCCGGGCCAAGCCCTTCCCAACCCGCCATTCCCGGCCTTCCCGCGGACGCCGTCGTCGAAATTCCCTGCACTGTCACCGCTACGGGTGCCGTCCCGCTGCCGCAGCAGCTGCCCGCCGGGGCGCAGCTCGAGCTGCTCCAGCGGGTCAAGGAGGTGGAAAGACTCACGGTCCAGGCCGCCACAACCGGGGACCGTGCCGCGGCCCTTGCGGCCTTCGCCCGGCATCCGCTGGTGGATTCGGCAGGCCTGGCCGGCAAGCTCCTGGCCGGCTACGAACAGGCATTTCCGGATCTGGGGAAGATGTGGGAGGGCGGTGAGCGTTACGGGAAGGAGTAGTGTTTTACCGAATGCGCACTGAACCGGCTCCCCTCACACGCGCCGGCGGCCGGAAGGAGGTTCCATGGCACTGATCCGCAGGGTCGCTTTGCTCTCCCTCCACACCTCCCCCATGGAACAGCCCGGTTCGGGCGATGCCGGCGGAATGAACGTCTACATCCGCGAGCTGGCGTCCGCGCTGGCGGAGGCGGGTGTTGAGGTGGAGATCTTCACGCGCGCCACTTCCGTTGACCAGCCCGCCGTCGAGCATCCCGATCCCGGTGTGTGCGTGCACAACGTGCTGGCCGGACCGCCCAGGAAGATCCCCAAGGAGGAGCTCCCCGGGCTGCTGCACGCCATGGTGGCGGAAATCGAGCAGATCCGCCGGCGCCAGCCGCACGGGCGCTACGACGTGATCCATTCGCACTACTGGGTGTCCGGGATTGCCGGGCTGGAGCTGTCCCAGCTGTGGGGCGTGCCGCTGGTGCACACCATGCACACCATGGCCAAGGTCAAGAACCTGCTGCTGGAGTCCGGCGAGCAGCCGGAGCCGCGGCGGCGTGAGCTGGGCGAACACCGCATTGTGGAGGGTGCGTCGAGGCTCATCGCCAACACCAGCTCCGAGGCCGCCGAGCTCGTCTCCCACTACGGGGCCACCTACGACCGCATCGATATCGCGCCGCCCGGCGTGGACCTCGCCACGTTCACCCCGGCATTCCGCGCACGGTCCAGGGCACAGCACGGCGTCAGCCCGGACACCTTCCACCTCGTCTTCGCCGGCCGGATCCAGCGGCTGAAAGGTCCGCAGGTGCTGGTGAAGGCGGCCGCGCTGCTGCGGAAACGCCGCCCGGACATCGACCTGCGCGTCACCATCCTGGGTGCCTTGAGCGGCAACAAGGAGTTCAACCTCCGCTGCCTCATCAAGGAGGCAGGAATGGACGACGTCGTCACGCAGCTTCCGCCCGTCAAGGCGCCTGAGCTTGCGTCCTGGTTCCGCGCGGCCGACGTTGTGGTGATGCCTTCCTTCAGCGAATCCTTCGGGCTGGTGGCCCTCGAGGCCCAAGCCTGCGGCACGCCGGTGGTGGCCACGCGCGTGGGCGGGCTGTCGCGTGCGATCTTCCATGGCCGTACCGGGTTGCTGGTGGACGGCCACCACGCTGCAGACTGGGCCGACGCACTGGAGGCCCTGTACGACGACCCCGCCACCCGCGAGGACCTGGGCCGGGCCGCCGCCATCCGTGCGCAGAACTCCGGCTGGCAGCGCACTGCCGCCATCACGCTGGAAAGCTACCATGCCGCCGTCGACAACTTTGCAGTCCGCCGCCTGGCCCCGGTGGTTCCCGCTTCCTGACGTTCCTTCGTCCTCCGGCCTGCTCCTGTTAGCTTAGGGGCAGGTCTCCGGCGCGGGCCGGTGCAGGAAAGGACAAGGATGTCAGCGTTTCCTTCTGATCTTGAAATAGCACGCGCTGCCCGGATCCAGCCCATTGGGGACATTGCAGCTGCCGCCGGGGTCAACGCCGACGCCCTGGAGATGTACGGGCGGTACAAGGCGAAGATCGATCCGGGCCGCCTCGCTGCCCCCGCTCCGCACGGCAAGGTGGTGCTGGTCTCGGCCATGTCGCCCACCCCGGCCGGAGAGGGTAAATCCACCACCACCGTTGGGCTGGCGGACTCGCTGGCCCGTGCCGGGCACGAGGTGATGATCGCGCTGCGGGAGCCGTCGCTGGGACCGGTGCTGGGCATGAAGGGCGGCGCCACCGGCGGGGGTTATTCGCAGGTGCTGCCCATGGACGAGATCAACCTGCATTTCACCGGGGACTTCCACGCAATCACCTCAGCCAACAACGCCCTGATGGCACTGGTGGACAACCATATTTACCAGGGCAACGCGCTGAACATCGATCCGCGCCGGATGACGTTCAAGCGCGTCCTGGACATGAACGACCGGTCCCTGCGGGAGGTGGTCATTGGCTTGGGCGGGCCGACGCAGGGCGTGCCGCGCCAGGACGGTTTCGACATCACGGTGGCATCGGAGATCATGGCCGTTTTCTGCCTGGCCACGGACCTGGCAGACCTGCGCACCCGGCTGGGCCGCATCACGTTCGGTTACACCTATGACCGGAAACCCGTAACTGTTGCGGACCTGGGTGTCGAAGGGGCTCTAACGCTGCTCCTGAAGGAGGCCGTCAAGCCGAACCTGGTGCAGACCATCGCAGGTACGCCGGCCCTGGTGCATGGCGGCCCCTTCGCGAACATCGCGCACGGCTGCAATTCGCTGATTGCCACCCAGACCGCCCGGCAGCTGGCGGACATCGTGGTGACGGAGGCCGGTTTCGGGGCGGACCTGGGGGCCGAGAAGTTCATGGACATCAAGGCGCGGCACGGCGGCCTGGCCCCGTCCGCCGTCGTGGTGGTGGCTACCCTGCGTGCCCTGAAGATGCAGGGCGGGGTGGCGAAAGACCAGTTGACCCGCCCGGATGTTGCTGCCCTTGAGGCGGGCGTGGTCAACCTGCGCAGGCATGTGCGCAACGTGGAGAAGTTCGGGGTCACGCCGGTGGTGGCCATCAATCAGTTCTCGTCCGATTCGCCCGAGGAACTCGACTGGCTGCTGGCCTGGTGCGCGGCGGAAGGGGTGCGGGCGGCCGTTGCGGACGTGTGGGGCCGCGGCGGCGGGGGCGATGGCGGTGACGAGCTCGCCGCATTGGTGGCCCAGGCAGTCGAAGCGCCCAGCAGTTTCCGGCATCTGTACCCGCTGGAGCTGCCTGTGGAGGACAAGATCCGCACTATCGCCCAGGAGATCTACGGCGCCGACGGCGTGGACTTTTCCGTTCCGGCGCTGAAGCGGTTGGCCGACATCGAGCGGAACGGCTGGGGCTCCCTGCCGGTCTGCATGGCCAAAACGCAGTACTCGTTCACGGACGATGCCTCCCGCCTCGGCGCGCCCAAGGGATTCACCATCCACGTCCGGGACCTGCTGCCGAAGACGGGTGCGGGCTTCATCGTGGCCCTGACCGGCGCCGTGATGACCATGCCGGGCCTCCCCGCCGCCCCGGCCGCACTGCGGATGGACGTGGACGCCGAAGGCAACCCCATAGGCCTCACCTAAAGCGACCCGTTGCTCTATCAGATATGGCTCCTAAAACAAGGGTTTAGGAACCATATCTGATAGAGCAATGAGGGGTGTGGATAAGTTCTGCGGGGTGGACGGCGTCCGGTAAACAATGATCTCCATGCGTCCTGTTTCGCCGCTGCCGGCCCACCTCGAAACCATTCCCTTCACGGTGGCTGAAGCGCGGGCGGCAAGCCTTAGCCGGGGCCGATTGCGCTCTTCCGATCTGGCTTCGGCCGGTCGCCTGCTGTATGTGCCGGCCGGCTGGGACTTCGAGCTTCCTGCAATGGCACGGGCCGTCAGCGCGGCGACTCCCGGAGCGTGGATATCGCACGTAACGGCAGCCAGGTTGCTTGGGCTATGGCTTCCGCCCTGGCTCCAGGACAGCCGGGTGCTGCACCTCAGCAAAACCCGGGCGCTGCCGCCGGTTCGACGGGACGGCGTGGTTGGGCACACCGTGCTCGTACGCGAAGGCGAGACGATGGACTGGGAAGGCGTTCACATCTCGACGCCGGCCCGGACCTGGCTGGACCTTTGCCGTCTACTTCCCTTGGAGCATGCGGTAGCGATCGGGGATCAATTGGTCCGGCAACCGCGCGATGGACTCGAGCTTCGCACCACGCCGTGGGCGACGGTCCAGGAACTCCGGGGGCTGCTGAAGCGGCACCCAAAGATGCAGGGCATCGTAAAGGCCCGCGCCGCCGTCGAACTTATCCGCGTCGGCGCAGACTCCGCGCCGGAAACCTTTCTGCGCCTCGCCCTGGTTGATGCAGGGCTGCCTGAACCCGAGCTGCAGGTGAGAATTGTTGCCGGTGATCCCTACTCGCCGTCTGCCGACCTCGGGTACCGGGCGCGGCGGATTGCCATACAGTACGACGGCGGCCATCACCTTACTCGCGAACAGCAGTCCCGCGACAACCGCCGGGACGCCTGCTTCCACTCCGCCGGCTGGCGCTACTTCAAATTCAACGCTGATGACCGCGCGAACGACTTCCGGCGGGCCGCCGGTTTGGTCCGCGCAGCGCTGCGGGAGCCTTAAACACCAGTTGCTCTATCAGTTTTGGTTCCTAACCGGGAGGTTTAGGGACCAAAACTGATAGAGCAACCTGGTGGTTTTGTAAGGGTTAGCGCTCCACGTCGCCGCGGATGAAGGCTTCGACCTTTTCGCGGGCGAGGTCGTCGTTGAACTGCTCCGGCGGGGACTTCATGAAGTAGCTCGACGCCGACAGCAGCGGCCCACCGATGCCGCGGTCCAGGCCAATCTTGGCCGCCCGGATCGCATCGATGATCACGCCGGCGGAGTTCGGGGAATCCCACACCTCCAGCTTGTACTCCAGCGACACAGGGGCGTCGCCGAAGTTCCGGCCTTCGAGGCGGACAAAGGCCCACTTGCGGTCGTCGAGCCACTGGACGTAGTCGGACGGGCCGATGTGCACGTCCTTGGCAGCAAGTTCAGCCTCAACGTTGGAGGTCACGGCCTGGGTCTTGGAGATCTTCTTGGACTCCAGCCGGTCACGTTCCAGCATGTTCTTGAAGTCCATGTTGCCGCCGACGTTCAGCTGGTAGGTCCGGTCCAGGGTCACGCCCCGGTCTTCGAACAGCTTGGCCATAACGCGGTGGGTGATGGTGGCGCCGATCTGGCTCTTGATGTCATCGCCCACGATGGGCACACCGGCGGCGGTGAACTTGTCAGCCCACTCCTTGGTACCGGCGATGAAGACTGGCAGGGCGTTCACGAAGGCAACGCCAGCGTCGATCGCTGCCTGGGCGTAGAACTCGGCAGCCTCCTGCGAACCGACCGGCAGGTAGCAGACCATGACGTCAACTTTGGCGTCCTTCAGGGCCTGGACCACGTCCACGGGCTCTTCGGTGGACTGCTCGATGGTCTCCAGGTAGTACTTCCCCAGCCCGTCCAGGGTGTGGCCGCGCTGGACCGTCACACCGGTGGGGGGAACGTCGGCGATCTTGATGGTGTTGTTCTCGCTCGCCGAGATGGCATCGGAAAGGTCAACGCCGACCTTCTTGCCGTCCACGTCAAACGCGGCGACGAACTCAACATCACCTACGTGGTACGGGCCAAACTCGACATGCATGAGGCCCGGAACAGTATCCGCGGGATCGGCGTCCTTGTAGTACTGGACGCCCTGCACCAGCGAGGCGGCGCAGTTGCCCACGCCAACGATTGCAACACGAATGGGATGTGAAGACACAGAACTCCTTTGGGGACAAACGTCAGCCTGCCTGGTTTGCCGCCATGGAATGGACGACGGCGGCCGGCTGGCTTGGCGCCGCGCGGCGCCTTTTCATACTACCCAACACAGCGGGACCGGCAGTTGTTCCGCCGGTCCCGCTGTGTAATGAAAACAAAGCCCGTCAGGCGTTCTGCTTCCAGAGGTTAATGTCCGACTCCACTGCGAATTCGTCGATTGCTGTCAGTTCGTCATCAGAGAAGCCGAGGTTGTTGATGGCGGACAGGCTGTCCTCCAACTGCCGGACGCTGGAGGCGCCGATCAAGGCGGACGTGACGGGCGAGCCCTTGGGCTGGTCACGCAGGATCCAGGCGATGGCCATCTGGGCCAGTGTCTGTCCGCGGCCTTCGGCGATCTTCCGCAGCCCGCGGACCCGGTCCAGTTTCTCCTCGGTGATGGACTCTTCGGAGAGGAAGCGGGCCTTGGCGGCACGCGAGTCGGCGGGAATGCCGTGGAGGTAGCGGTCCGTGAGCATTCCCTGTGCCAGGGGCGAGAAGGCGATGGATCCGGCCCCGACCTGGTCCAGCACCTCGTACAGGTTGGGTGATCCGTCTTCGGTCCAGCGGTTGAGCATGGAGTAGCTGGGCTGGTGGATCAGCAGCGGCGTGCCGAGTTCCTTGAGGATCCGGGCGGCATCGAGGGTCTGCTCCGGGGTATAGGAGGAGATGCCGGCGTACAGGGCCTTGCCGGAGCGGACGGCGTAGTCCAGGGCGCCCATGGTTTCCTCCATGGGTGTTTCGGGATCGGGCCGGTGGCTGTAGAAGATGTCCACGTAGTCCAGGCCCATGCGCTGCAGCGACTGGTCCAGGCTGGAGATTAGGTATTTGCGGGATCCCCATTCGCCGTACGGACCGGGCCACATGTAGTAGCCGGCCTTGGTGGAGATCACCAGTTCATCCCGGTACGGCTTGAAGTCGTCCTTGAGGTGCCGGCCAAAGTTCGTTTCCGCGGACCCGTCCGGCGGCCCGTAGTTGTTGGCGAGGTCGAAGTGGTTCACCCCGAGGTCGAAGGCACGGCGGAGGATGTCGCGCTGTTCCTCGAAGCGCTTGTCGTCGCCGAAGTTGTGCCACAGGCCCAGGGAGATGGCCGGGAGCTTGAGGCCGCTGCGGCCCACCCGGCGGTAGGGCATGGATTCGTAGCGGTTGTCCGCTGCAATGTAAGTCATACGTTCCATCCTGCCAGTTGTGACCCGCGCTACACGGGAGGTTGTTAGCGCTAAGAAGAAACGTTACGCCGGAGGCGCAGGCCCCCGGCGTAACTCTCGATTCAGGACTTGAGGATCGCCGCACTCCACGGCGCCAGGGCGAGGGACCCGCCGTCCAGGGCGCTCCCCTCGTCCGTGGCCAAAAGGAGGTCGCCGGCCGCATCGTCCAGCCGGACCTTGGCGTCCGTGAGGTTCACCAGCACCTCAACGGAGCCGCGCCGGAAGCGCAGCCAGCCGGCGTCGTCGTCGAACGAAACCTCCGTCTCGCCAAAGCCGAGACCCGCCAGGTCCGGATGCTGGCGCCGCAGCGCCGTCAGCGACTTGTACAGCTCCAGCAGCCGCGCATGGTCACCCGTGGCGGCCTCCGACCAGTCCAGCTTGGACCGCTTGAAAGTTTCCGGGTCCTGCGGATCAGGCACGACGGCGGGATCCCACCCCATGCGCTCGAATTCCTTGATGCGCCCTTCCGCGGTGGCCTTTCCGAGCTCCGGTTCAGGGTGCGAGGTGAAGAACTGCCACGGCGTGGAGGCTCCGTATTCCTCACCCATAAACAGCATTGGGGTGAACGGTGAGGTCAGCGTGAGCACCGCGGCCACGGCCAGCTGCCCGTAGGACAGCGACTGCGAGAGCCTGTCCCCCGTGGCCCGGTTGCCGATCTGGTCGTGGTTCTGGTTGCACACCACCAGTGCAGCCGGGTGCACCAACGAGGCGTTGATGGGCCGGCCGTGGTGCCGGCCGCGGAAGCTCGAGTAGCTGCCGTCGTGCAGGAACCCGTCCTTCAACACCTTGGCCAGTACAGCGAGGGACTCGAAATCCGAGTAGTAGCCCGTCGTTTCGCCGCTGACGCTGACGTGCACCGCATGGTGGAAATCGTCGCTCCACTGCCCTTCCAGCCCGTACCCGTTGACGTCCCGGGGGTAGATCAGGCGCGGGTTGTTAAGGTCCGATTCCGCGATGAGGGTCTTGGGCAGCCCGGTCTCAGCCGAAACGGCGTCGCCCAGGGCCCCCAGCTCCTCCAGGATGTGCACGGCCCGCTCGTCCCGCAGCGCGTGCACGGCATCGAGCCGGAGCCCGTCCACGTGGTAGTCGCGCAGCCACAGGGCGGCGTTGTCCAGGATGTATTCCCGCACCACGTCGGAGCCGGGTCCGTCCAGGTTCACCGAATCGCCCCAGGTGTTGGCGTCGCCCTGTTTCAGGTACGGGCCGAACTTGGGGAGGTAGTTCCCGCTGGGACCCAGGTGGTTGTACACCACGTCCTGGATGACGCCGAGTCCTGCGGCGTGGGCGACGTCGACAAACCGCTGGTACGCAGCAGGCCCGCCATAGCCTTCATGCACGGTGTACCACTGGACGCCGTCGTAGCCCCAGTTGTGGGTGCCGTTAAAGCCATTGACCGGCAGCAGCTCGATGAAGTCGATGCCCAGGTCCACCAGGTAGCCCAGCTTCTCCGCCGCTGCGTCGAGGGTTCCTTCGGGCGTGAAGGTGCCCACGTGGAGCTCGTAGATGACGGCTCCCTGCAGGTCCTTGCCGCGCCACCCGGCATCCTTCCACGCGTAGGCCGCGGGGTCGTAGGTCCTGGACTGCTCGTGGACGCCGGCGGGCAGCCGGCGGGAGCGGGGGTCCGGGACGGGGGTGGTGTCCCCGTCCAGCAGATAGCCGTAGTCCACGTCGCCGTCCGCAGGGGCGTCGGGCGCCGTCCACCATCCTTCGGAGCCGGGCGCCGTTTCCTTCTTCTGCATGGGGTATTGCCGGCCGTCGGCCAACAACACCACCGACGAAACGTCCGGCGCCCACACATCGAAGCGTTCGGGTCCAACGTTGACCAGGGTCATGCCTTTTCTCCATCCACAGGTGCCAGCAGGGCCACCGGGTAGGTACCCAGCACCTCCGCGACCGAAACCTGGCCGGGTCCGTAGCTGGCCCCAGTGAGTTCGTCGCGCATGGCAGTGGAAAGGACGACGGCGGTGTCCCGCCATCCGCCCCCGGCCTGCAGTCCGGCGGGGAGCCGGGTGGCCAGTGTGAGGGCACCGGAGAAAGCGTCCGTTCCGCGGCTGAACGCGAGCAGGTGCTCCGCGGCGGCGCCGGTGGCGGTCACGGGCGAGTATCCCTGGAACAGCTCCGGCCGGTCCCGGCGCAGGCGCAGTGCCCGCGAGGTGGCCAGAAGCTTGCTGGCCTCTGTGCCCGCGTCCGGCAACTCGCCGGCGTCGAGCTTTGCCAGTGCCTCCTGGCGCGCATCGAAGTCCACGGGCCGCCGGTTGTCCGGGTCCGTGAGCGAGCGTTCCCAGAACTCACTGCCCTGGTACACATCCGGCACGCCGGGCATGGTCAGCTGGACCAGCTTGGCGGAAACCGAGTTGGCCGCGGAGAAGGCGTCGATCCGGGCCACGAAGTCCGTGACCACCTTGGCGACCGTGGCGTCGTCGAAGACTGCGTCGACGGCGGACTGCACCCTGGACTCGAAGTCCTCGTTGGGGTCGGTCCACTTGGTGGAGTTGCCGGCCTCCCGGGCCGCCTTTTCGGCGTAACCCTGCAGGCGTTCCCGGCTTGCCGGCCAGGCGCCGACGATCGCCTGCCACAGCAGGTTCTCGTACGGGCCGTCCGGGATCGGCGCCAGTTTACGCAGCTCCGCCAGCGTTTCCGCCCACTCCTCCGGCAGCTCGGCGATGACCGAGATCCGTGCCCGGGCGTCCTCGCTGCGCTTGGTGTCGTGGGTGGACAGGGTGGTCATGGACAGCGGCAGCTCCTGCTGGCGGCGCTCCATCCGCTGGTGGAATTCCTCCGGGGACACTGCGAACTCGGTGGGTTCGGCACCCACTTCGGTCAGCGTGCCCAGACGGGTGTAACGGTAGAACGCGGTGTCCTCCACGCCCTTGGCCATGACCATGCCGGAGGTCTGCTGGAAGCGGATGGCGATGGGATTGGCCGGGTCCAGCAGCAGCGGAAGGAGGGTTCCCACCGCTACTTCGAGGTCCGGCCGGTGCGCCGCGGCGGACTCGCATGCCTCCTTGAGGACGTCGGCTCCCACTGGCAGGTAGGACCGGTAGACCGGGAAGGACGCGATGATCTCGGCGATGGCGTCGGCTGCCTGGTCCACCGTGATCCCGTGGGACTCGGGAACCAGCCGGGCCAACCGCAGCACCTCGGAGCGCAGGATGCCGTCGGCAATCATGCGCTTGGTGCCGCGGATCATTTCGGCGTAATCGGCGGGCTCGGAGGTACCCCTCAGGGAGGCATCCAGCGCGTCCAGCGCCTGCTGCCCTGCCGGGTCAACGAAGACCCGGTCCACGTCCGCCAGTGCGTCGTAGCCGGTGGTCCCTTCGCAGGCAAAGTCCTGCGGCAGCACTTCGCCCGGCTCCAGGATCTTCTCCACCAGGACGTACGCGCCACCGCTGAGGTCCTTGAGCCAGCGGAGGTAGCCCGCGGGATCGGCCAGGCCGTCCGGGTGGTCCACGCGGAGCCCGTCCACCAGGCCTTCGGTGAACCAGCGGCCCACCTCGGCATGGGCCTTCTCGAAGACGGAAGGCTCCTCCACCCGGATGCCGGCCAGCGTGGTGACCGCGAAGAAACGCCGGTAGTTCAGCTCGGCATCCGCCCGGCGCCAGTCCATCAGCTGGTAGTGCTGGCGGCTGTGCACGTCCTGCGGGGAGTCACCTTCGCTGTACGTGCCCTCGGCCAGCGGGAAGCGGTGGTCGTAGTAGCGGAGTTCGCCGTCCTTGACCTCCAGCTTGTCCAGGTCGTCGTCCGAGCCCAGCATGGGCAGCCGGACCTTTCCGCCGCCCAGCTCCCAGTCGACGTCGAACGCTTCAGCGTAAGGTGACTCGCGGCCCTCCTTGAGCAGGGACCACCACCAGGGGTTCTGCACGGGGGTGGCGACGCCCACGTGGTTGGGCACGATGTCCACCAGGACGCCCATGCCGTGTTCGCGGGCCGCCTTGGACAGGGCCAGGAGGCCTTCCGGTCCGCCGCGGTCCGGGTCCACGGCGGAAGGATCGGTCACGTCGTAGCCGTGGTCCGAGCCCTTTTCCGCGGTGAGGATGGGCGACAGGTACACCCAGTCGACGCCGAGGTCCTTCAGGTACGGGACCTTGTCCGCGGCGTCGAAGAGGGTGAAGCTGCTGCGGATCTGGAAGCGGTAAGTGGAGACCGGGGTCCTCATGCCTTGGCTTCCTCGTCGGCGCCCGTTGCCCTTGCCTCGCTTGCTTCTGCCGCCTTGGTCTGGGCTTCCACCATCTCCTCCTGGGCTTCCTCCTGCTCGGCCATGGACGCGATCGAGGCGGCTGCGGAATAGTCAACCTCTTCCTCCGGGCCGGAGTAGGCGCGCAGGACCACCATGGACTTCGCGTCCAGCTTCAGCGTGGCACCGGCCTTGAGCGGCTCGTAGTCGTCTGCCTGGGCGGCGGTGTCGAACTGGACCTCCCAGTACTGCGAGTACTCCTCGGACGGAAGGCAGAAGTCCACGGCGTCGTCGTGCGCGTTGAAGGCCATGATGAAGCTGTCATCGGTGATCCTGCGGCCGCGGGAATCCTGTTCCTGGATGCCGTCACCGTTGTAGAACACGCCGATGGTCCGGCCAAAGCCGCTCCCCCAGTCCTCCGGCAGCATTTCGGTGCCGTCGGTCTTCAGCCAGACGATGTCCGGCAGCTTCTCGCCTTCGCCACGGCGGACCGGGCGGCCGTCGAAGAAGCGGCTGCGGCGGAACGTGGGGTGGTCGTGGCGGAGCTTGTTCACGAAGGCGGTGAACTCAACCAGCGGCTGGTCCATGGCCTCCCAGTGGATCCAGCTGAGCTCGGAGTCCTGGCAGTAGGTGTTGTTGTTGCCCTGCTGCGTGCGGCCGAGTTCATCGCCGTGCAGCAGCATGGGAACGCCCTGGGAGAGCAGCAGCGTACCGATGAAGTTGCGCTGCTGGCGGGCGCGGAGTGCCAATACCTTCTCGTCGTCCGTATCGCCTTCCACGCCGCAGTTCCAGGAGCGGTTGTGCGATTCGCCGTCGTTGTTGCCTTCGCCGTTGGCTTCGTTGTGCTTCTCGTTGTAGGACACCAGGTCCCGCATCGTGAAGCCGTCGTGAGCGGTGACGAAGTTGATCGACGCCACCGGGCGGCGGGCCGAGCTTTCGTACAGGTCGGCGGAGCCGGTGAGGCGGGACGCGAACTCGCCCAGGGTGGAGGGCTCGCCGCGCCAGAAGTCACGGACGGTGTCGCGGAACTTGCCGTTCCATTCCGTCCACTGTGGCGGGAAGTTGCCCACCTGGTAGCCGCCCGGGCCAACGTCCCACGGCTCGGCGATCAACTTGACCTGGGAAACTACGGGGTCCTGCTGGATGAGTTCGAAGAAGGTGGAGAGCTTGTCCACGTCGTAGAACTCACGGGCCAGGGTGGAGGCGAGGTCGAAGCGGAAGCCGTCCACGTGCATCTCGGTGACCCAGTAGCGCAGGGAATCCATGAGCAGCTGCAGGGAGTGCGGGTGGCGGACGTTCAGCGAGTTGCCGGTGCCGGTGTAGTCCATGTAGTGCTTGCAGTCGTTGTCCACCAGGCGGTAGTAGGCCTGGTTGTCGATGCCCTTGAAGGACAGCGTGGGGCCCAGGTGGTTGCCTTCGGCGGTGTGGTTGTAGACGACGTCGAGGATCACTTCGATGCCCGCACGGTGCAGGTCGCGGACCATGGCCTTGAATTCCTGGACCTGGTGTCCCACGTCGCCGGTGGCGCTGTAGGTGTTCTGCGGCGCGAAGAAGCCGATGGTGTTGTAGCCCCAGTAGTTGTTGAGGCCCTTCTCCACCAGGGTGCCGTCGTTGACGAACTGGTGGACGGGCATGAGCTCGATGGCGGTGACGCCGAGCTTCTTCATGTGCTCGATCACTGCCGGGTGTGCCACGCCCGCGTAGGTGCCGCGCTGCTCTTCGGGGATCTCCGGGTGCAGTTCGGTGAGGCCCTTGACGTGGGCTTCGTAGATGACCGACTGGTGGTAGGGGATCTTCAGCTGGCGGTCGCCATCCCACTCGAAGAACGGGTTGATCACAACGCCGTGCATGGTGTGCGGCGCGGAGTCGGCGTCGTTGCGGGAATCGGGGTCGCCGAACTCGTAGGAGAAGAGCGCGGGATCCCAGTCGATCTGCCCCTGGATGGCCTTGGCGTAGGGGTCCATCAGCAGCTTGTTGGGGTTGAAGCGGTTGCCGCTTGCCGGATCGTAGGGTCCGTGCACGCGGTAGCCGTACTTCTGGCCGGGCTGGATGTGCGGCAGGTAGCAGTGCCACACGTAGCCGTCCACCTCGGTCAGCTCGATCCGGGTCTCGGTCAGGTCATCGGCCAGGAGGCAGAGTTCAACCCGCTCTGCCCGTTCGCTGAACAGTGCGAAATTGGTGCCGGTGCCGTCAAAGGTAGCTCCCAGCGGGTAGGCATTTCCAGGCCAGACTTCCATCGTGCTCCTCATTTATTGGTCAGCAGCAGACGGCATTTGAACGCCCCTACTGCTGGTGCGAACTAATGCCTACCGTAGTGGTTGGCTGTGACTATTACGTTTCCACGCTCCATAGTTACTAAGCATGCTGACTTTACCCCAAATTTCGGGTAGGGCATCCGCAACGCGGCCTGCGGTGATCGGGCCGCCGGATACGGCCTCCGATGCGGCCCTCCCCGCCTGGCCGTGCAGTGCCGCGCCAAGTGCGGCGATGGCGGCCCACCGCCCCTCCGGTTCAACGCCCAGCTGACGGAAGCGGCCGACGTCGGACCCTGCCTGGGCGAGCAGCGCACCAATGACGCCGGCCAGGACGTCCCCACTGCCGGCAGTGGCAAGCCACGGCGTGCCGTCCACCTGGCTGTAGGTGGTGCCCCAGGGTGCAGCCACGAGCGTCGTGGCGCCCTTGAGCAGCACGGTGGCCCCGGTGCGGTCAGCCGCATGGCGGACGGCAGCGAGCGTTGCGGCTTCCACCGACTCCCGGTCCTCCCCGCGGCCCAGCCGGTGGAACAGCGACGCGAGCTCACCGGCGTGCGGGGTCAGCACCACATGCGGGGCCAGGATGGCAGGCAGTGCCGGCAGCGCACCGGCGTCGGCCACGACCGGAAGGTCCGACGCAATGGCGTCCCGTGCACGGGTCAGCTGTTCGTGGTCGTGCGGTCCGAGGCCGGAGCCCACCAGCCAGGCCTGCACCCGGTTTTCGGCCACGGTCCCGGTGCTGCAGACAACCTCGGGGCAGGACTGACGGACCAGGTCGGCTACGGACGGCGGCCCAAGGTACCGGACCATGCCCACCCCCGCGGCAAGCGCGCCGCGGCAGGCGAGCACTGCGGCGCCGGGGTAGTCCTCGGATCCGGCCACCACGCCCAGCACGCCGCGGGAGTACTTCTGGGCGCGCCGGGCCGGGTGCGGCAGGAGGCGCTCGAGGTCGGGGTCCTCGAGGCGGCGCAGCGTGGGCTGCGGCAGGTGCTCCTCGATCCCGATCGGCACCACCAGGACGCGGCCGGCGTAATCGGCACCGGGATCGGCCAGCAACCCTGACTTTGCGCCGCCGAACGTGACTGTCAGATCGGCCGGCAGGACCGGGACGGAAGCCTCGCCGGTATCGGCGTCCACTCCGCTGGGAAGGTCGCAGGCCACCACAAAGCCGGGGCGGTGTGCGTCCGCGATGGCCTGCATGAGGTCTGCAGCGCTCCCCCGCAGCCCGCCCTTGGCGCCGGTCCCCAGGACGGCGTCAATCACGACGTCGGCCGCGGCGGCTTCGGCGGCCAGTTCCGGAAGTGCCGCTTCAGTGAGCCGGTGCATCCTGCCGCCGGCGCGCTCAAATGCGGCCAAGCCAGCCGGGTGGGCCGCATCTCCGGTGAGTACCGCCGTCGTGCGCATCCCACGGGCCGCGAGGAAAGCGGCGGCATACAAGCCGTCCCCGCCGTTGTTGCCTTTGCCCACCAGCACCACGACGCGGGCACCGTTCAGGCGGGTGCCGCTGTCCTTGAGCTCATGGGCGACGGCGTTGGCCAGCCCGTGCGCGGCGCGCTGCATGAGCGTGTCCCCCAGACCGGCGGCCAGGAGGGGTTCCTCGGCTGCGCGGACCTGCGTTCCGGTGTAGGCGCTGATCATGGCGGCCGCCCGTATCAGCCCTCGGCCAGGACCGTAGCAGTGGCAATGCCGCCGTCGTGGCTGATGGACAGGTGCCAGCGCTTGACGCCCTTGGCCTCGGCTACAGCCAGGACGGTGCCCTTCACCTGGACGGTGGGCCCGTTCTGGTCCAGGCCGATCCAGCAGTCCTGCCAGTTCATGCCGGCAGGGGCGCCCAGCACCTTTGCCACGGCTTCCTTCGCGGCGAAACGGGCAGCCAGGGAGCGGGTGTTCAGGTCCCGTTCCGCAGGTACGAACAGGCGGTCCCTCAGGCCCGGCGTCCGCTCCAGCTGGCGGCCGAACCGCTCAATGTCTACTACGTCTACCCCAATGCCAACGATCATGCGGTTCATTCTACGGTTGCACCCCTCTGCCGGAAGCCGGTCCACGCCGCTGGCCGCCGCTGTCCGCCATCAGCGCAAAAGCTGGACTTTAACGCGCAAACCCCGGGCCGTTGGGGGCCCGGGGTTTGCGTCTCACAGCAATTACTCGACGGTGACGCTCTTGGCGAGGTTGCGGGGCTGGTCCACGTCGTAGCCCTTGGCTGCTGCGAGTTCCGCGGCGAAGATCTGCAGCGGGACGGTGGTGAGCAGGGGCATGAGCAGGGTGGGGGTTTCGGGGACGTAGAAGACGTACTCGGCGTAGGCCTTGACGGCTTCGTCGCCTTCCTCGGCGATGACCAGGGTCCGGGCGCCGCGGGCGCGGACTTCCTGGATGTTGGAGACCACCTTGGAGTGCAGCGAGTCGCGCCCGCGCGGGGACGGGACCACCACGAACACCGGCTGGCCTTCATCGATCAGGGCGATGGGGCCGTGCTTGAGCTCACCGGCGGCGAACCCTTCGGCGTGGATGTACGCGATTTCCTTGAGCTTCAGCGCACCTTCCAGGGCCACGGGGTAGCCCACGTGTCGGCCCAGGAACAGCACGGACTTCTCGTCCGCCATGGACCGGGCCAGTTCCCGCAGCGGTCCGGCGTTGTCCAGGATGGTCTGGATTTTGGCGGGGATCTTGTTCAGGTCCGCCAGGACGTCCTTGATCTGCCCGGTGAAGATGTTCCCGCGCAGCTGTGCCAGGTACAGGCCCAGCAGGTACGCGGCGGTGATCTGGGCCAGGAACGCCTTGGTGGAGGCCACCGCGATCTCCGGGCCGGCGTGCGTGTACAGCACGGCGTCGGATTCACGCGGGATGGTGGAGCCGTTGGTGTTGCAGATCGAGATGGTCTTCGCGCCCTGTTCCCGGGCGTAGCGGACGGCCATCAGGGTGTCCATGGTCTCCCCGGACTGGGAGATGGAGACCACCAGGGTGTTCTCGTCCAGGATCGGGTCCCGGTAGCGGAACTCGTGCGCGAGCTCCACCTCGGTGGGGATCCGGCACCAGTTCTCGATCGCGTACTTCGCCACCGTGCCGGCGTAGGCGGCGGTGCCGCAGGCCAGCACGATGATCTTGTTGACCTGCTTCAACAGCTCCGGATCGATCCGCAGCTCATCCAGGGTCAGCTTGCCGTCCAGGTCCGACCGGCCCAGCAGGGTCTGCGCCACGGCGTCGGGCTGGTCATGGATTTCCTTCTCCATGAACGAGGAGAAACCGCCCTTTTCCGCCGAGGCCGGGTCCCAGTCCACGTGGTATTCCTTGCCCTGCGCCGGGTTGCCGAAGAAATCGGTGATCGCCACCGAATCAGCGGTGATTGTCACGATCTGGTCCTGGCCCAGTTCCACGGCGCGGCGGGTGTAATCGATGAACCCGGACACGTCCGAGCCCAGGAAGTTTTCCCCCTCGCCCAGGCCCACCACCAGGGGTGAGTTGCGGCGGGCGGCCACGACGACGTCGGGCTGGTCTGCGTGCACGGCCAGCAGGGTGAAGGCGCCCTCCAGGCGCTGGCAGGCCAGCTCCATGGCGCGGGTCAGGCCACCGTTGGCGGGGTCCCCGCCCAGCTGGTTGCGCAGGATGTCCGCCAGCAGCGCGGCAGCGACCTCGGTGTCCGTCTCGGACAAGAACGTCACGCCCTTCTCCAGCAGCTCCTGCTTGAGTTCGGCGAAGTTCTCGATAATGCCGTTGTGGATCACGGCGAGCTTGCCGCCATCAGCCAGGTGCGGGTGCGCGTTGCGGTCCGTCGGGCCGCCGTGCGTCGCCCACCGGGTGTGCCCGATCCCGGTCAGGGTCTCCGGCAGCGGCCGGGCCTCCAGCTCACCAATCAGGTTGCTCAGCTTTCCGGACTTCTTACGCGCCTCAATGGTGCCATCAGACACCACAGCCACACCGGCAGAGTCATAACCGCGGTACTCCAGGCGGCGCAGTCCCTCAAGGACAACGTCCAACGCACTGTGACCATTAATTGCACCGTCAACTGAACGGCCTACATACCCCACGATTCCACACATAGGCTCAAGACTATCGGCAGCGTGCCTGTTGCTCTAAACCGGCTGGCCCCGCTGCCGTACGCCTGCGACCTACGCCGCGCTGAGCAGGGGCGTCATTTCGCGATGGGCCGGGCGCGGGGCAGAATCTTTAGGTGACTTCGCAACGCAACGACGCGAACGGGGAGGGTGCCTCGCCGTTCGTGGAGCTGGACCGGCACACCTGGTCCCGCCTCGCCGCCCAGATGGAACAGCCCCTTAATGAAGAGGACGTGCTGCGCCTTCGCGGGCTCGGCGACCCCCTGGACATCAACGAAGTCAGGGACGTTTACCTGCCGCTGTCCAGGCTCCTGCACCTTTACGTCGAGGCGGCGGGGCAGCTGCACGCGGCCACCACCACGTTCCTGGGCGAGCAGACCCAGCGCACCCCGTTCGTCATTGGCGTCGCCGGATCCGTTGCCGTGGGCAAGTCCACCATCGCGCGCGTGCTGCGGGAGATGCTGCGCCGCTGGCCCGGCACCCCCAACGTGGAGCTCATCACCACCGACGGTTTCCTCTATCCCCTGGCCGAGCTCAAACGCCGCCAGCTGCTGGACCGCAAAGGCTTCCCCGAGTCCTACGACCGCCGGGCGCTGCTGCGGTTCGTGAGCGAGATCAAGGGCGGCGCCGAGGAAGTGCGCGCACCCTGGTACTCCCACGTCACGTACGACATCGTGCCCGGCAAGGAAGTGGTGGTCCGCCGCCCCGACGTGCTCATCGTGGAGGGCCTGAACGTGCTGGCCCCGGCACGGCCCCGGCATGACGGCCGGCAGGGCCTGGCCCTCAGCGACTTCTTTGACTTCTCCATCTACGTGGACGCCAAGACCTCCTACATTGAGGAGTGGTACGTGGACCGGTTCCGGAAGCTGCGGAGCACCGCGTTTGCACAGCCGGAGTCCTACTTCCACCGCTACGCCACGCTGTCCGATGAGGAAGCCGAGAGCACCGCCCGGGACATCTGGAAGCGGATCAACGAGCCCAACCTGGAAGAGAACGTGCTTCCCACGCGGGGCCGGGCCCAGCTGGTGCTGACCAAAGAGGCGGACCACTCCATCCGCCGTATGCTGCTCCGGAAGGTTTAGCACAGGTGTGCTACCAATGCGGCTCCCCCAGCCGGCGCACCTTCGCCCAGTTCCTCGCAGCGGGGGCCGGACTGACTGTCCTGGCTGCCTGCACCCCGGAGGCACCCAAGGCGGCGGCGCCGTCGTCGTCCGCTGCTTCCTCCGCTTCCCTCTCCCCTACCGCCGCTACTGCTTCGGCCAGTACGACGGCGGAAACGGCCACCGTGGGCCAGTCACCGGAGGCGCCGTCCCCCACGCCCTCCCCGTCAGCTACCCTGGCGCGGCAGTTCTCGCTCGATGACCCGGCCAGCCCGTGGGTGATCGTGAACAAGCACCGGCCGCTGAAGCCCGCGGACTACGTGCCGGCTGATCTGGTGCGTCCCGCCGTCGCCATTTCTGCCTCCGGTGAAGCAGCGCTCCTGAACAGCACGACGGCGGCAGCGGCCGAGGCGATGTTCGCAGCGGCCGCACGGGACGGCGTGGCAATTGTCCTGGCCAGCGGCTACCGCTCGTACAGCACGCAGGTGACCACCTACCACGGGTACGTCGCGGCGCGCGGACAGGCCGACGCGGACACCGCCAGCGCGCGGCCCGGCCACTCGGAGCACCAGACGGGGTGGGCGTTCGACATTGGTGACGGCGGCGGGGCGTGCAGCTTTGAGCCGTGCTTCGCCGACCAGCCGGCGGCCACATGGGCGAAGGCGAACGGGCACCGGTTCGGATTCGTGGTGCGCTATCCGTGGATGCTGCACCCCATCACGGGGTACTACTACGAGCCATGGCACCTGCGGTACGTGGGAGTAGAGGCGGCCACGGACATGTTGAACCGCGGCATCGGTACTCTGGAAGAGTACTTTGGCCTGGAGGCGGCGCCCGCGTACCTGTAATGCCGGTGCGCTAGGTTGGAGTCCATGCTTAGTGGATTCAAGAACTTCATCATGAAGGGCAACGTTGTGGACCTGGCGGTCGCCGTTGTCATGGGTACTGCGTTCGGCGCGGTGGTGACGGCGCTGGTGAACAAGGTGCTGATGCCCTTCGTTTCCGGCTTGGTAGGTGCGCCCAATTTCGACAGCTTCGCGCGGGTTGAGCTGAACGGCAATGCCATCGAGTTCGGGGTGCTGCTCACCGCGGTGGTGAACTTCCTGCTGATCGCCGCTGCCATCTATTTTGTGGTGGTGATGCCGATGAACCTGATGATCGAGCGCCGCAACCGCCGGCTGGGGATCAATAAGGATGTAAAGAAGGATGCCGCCGAGGATCCGCAGGTGGCGCTGCTGACCGAGATCCGGGATGCACTGAAGGAACGTTCGCTGTAAGTCTTCCTGTTGAACGCGAAGTTGCCCGTCTCCTTCTGGGAGGCGGGCCACTTTTCTTGATGGGTCTAGTTAGAGGCGAGTTCCAATGCGAGCTCGGTCCGGACCACCTGGGCAAGGTGTTCGGGCGATGGACTGGGCCCACACCGCTCTCGTCAAGGCCCGGATGCCCTGGTGAACAGCGCGGTTTGCTCAGGATCGGGACAATTTATGGGAAATTCCCCCGATTGAGTCCCTGAGTCCTATTAGGCTCAGTGCACCGCCGCCTTAATGGGGAGGCCGCGGAACCTTGGCTGCAGATGTTGGGTCTGCAACTATCTGGAAGGCCTTTTATGAAACTTCGCCAGCAGTCAGCGTCAATTGATATTGAACGGGTAATCCTGGTCCCAATCATGGCGCTCTTGTTGTTGTGGGCGGTCTCCGCACTGTTTTCAGGCCCGAAGGTGGCTTCCACTTCTGCCTTTGTCACCGGTTTGCAAGTCTCCTACCAGGTACTGATGACTGTCTTCTATCTGATGGCGGTCTACTTCCTTTTGACCAGGAATTCCGCAAGCGCCCGGAGTGGACGCATTGCTCCCACAGTTGCGGCATACGTTGGAACCTTCCTGCCGTTCCTGCTCGCATTTGCGGGCGGGTCGGAAGTGTCGGAAGGTCTGGCATTGTTTGCGGTGGGGCTGATGACCCTGGGGATGGTTTTCACTGTCTGGTCCCTGATGACGCTCGGCAAGAGTTTCGGCGTCGAGCCCCAGGTAAGGACGCTCGTGCAGCATGGCCCCTATCGGCTGATCCGTAACCCTCTCTACGTCGGAGAGATGATCACTCTGGCTGGGGCGGTGTGCTTTAGCCCCACCTTGTTGAAGGCGGCAATGCTCGTGCTACTGGCAGCCGTCCAGGCGTACCGGGCAATTCAGGAGGAACAGCTCCTGGCGGAAAACTTGCCCGAATATGGGGCATACAAGCTGCGGACTGCGCGGTTCGTGCCCGGTCTCTTCTGACGCGTACTCCTGGTACTACCCGCACTGCGTGTCGACTCACCGAATGTGGCCCGTCTCCCTTCTGGGAGGCGGGCCACATTTCTTTGTTGCGCTAGTTGGAGGCGAGCTCCAGGGCGAGCTCCGTCCGGACCACCTGCGCAAGGTGTTCAGCGATGGACTGGGCGGTTTCCTCGTCCGCCGCCTCCACCATGACACGGACCACGGGCTCGGTGCCGGAGGGGCGGAGCAGGACGCGGCCGGTGTCGCCCAGCGCGGCTTCAGCTGCCGCCACGGCCTGGGCCAGGACGTCGTTGCTGCTCACGCGGCTGCGGTCGACGCCCTTGACGTTGATGAGTACCTGCGGCAGCTTCGTCATGACCGTAGCGAGTTCCTTGAGCGGCTTCCCGGTCAAGGCCACCTGCGCGGCGAGCTGGAGGCCGGTGAGGAGGCCGTCGCCCGTGGTTGCGTGGTCGGAGAAGATCACGTGGCCGGACTGCTCGCCGCCCAGGTTGTAGCCGCCGTCGCGCATGCCTTCCAGGACGTAACGGTCCCCCACGGCGGTTTCCACGATGGTGATGCCGGCGTCGCGGAGGGCGATCTTGAGGCCCAGGTTGCTCATGACGGTGGCCACCAGGACGTCGTCCCTCAGCTTGCCGGACTTCTTGAGCGCTACGGCGAGAATGGCCATGATCTGGTCACCGTCCACCTCGTTGCCCTCGTGGTCCACGGCAAGGCAGCGGTCGGCGTCGCCGTCGTGGGCGACCCCGAGGTTGGCGCCGTACTTGACCACTGCTTCCTTGAGCGGGCCGAGGTGGGTGGAGCCCACACCGTCGTTGATGTTGAGGCCGTCTGGATCCGCACCGATGACGATGACGTCTGCGCCGGCGTCCTTGAAGAGCTGCGGTGAGCAGCCGCTGGCGGCACCGTTGGCGCAATCCAGCACCACGGTGAGGCCATCCAGGCGGTGCGGGAGGGTGCGGAGCAGGTGGACGATGTAGCGGTCTTCGGCGTCCGAGAAGCGCTGGATGCGGCCCACGTCGGCTCCGGTGGGCCGGACGGCTTCCTTGCTCATCTGGGCCTCGATGGCGTCCTCCACCTCGTCGGGCAGTTTCTGGCCGCCGCGGGCGAAGAACTTGATGCCGTTGTCAGGCGCCGGGTTGTGGGAAGCGGAAATCATGACGCCAAAGTCCGCGTCCAGATCCGCCACGAGGTAGGCGGCGGCGGGAGTGGGCAGGACACCTGCGTCATAGACGTCGATGCCTGAGCTGGAGAGGCCGGCCTCCACTGCGGCGGCAATGAACTCGCCGCTGGCGCGGGGGTCACGGGCCAGCACGGCGCGGGGCCTAGCTCCGTTTGCAGCGCGGTCATGACCGAGCACGACGGCGGCCGCCTGGGCCAACTGCAGGGCGAGTTCTGCTGTCAGCAGGCCGTTGGCCAGCCCCCGGACACCATCTGTTCCAAATAATCTAGACACCGGTCAAGTGTAGAGGATGGTGTTGCCGCGGCTTTAAACGGCTGGCCAGCAGCTTGTTTCCGGCCGCTTTGGGGTGTCCAGCGCGGACAGAAAGCGCGCTCAAGGGGCTGCAGCTTCCTATAACGGCAAAAGCCCGCCCCGCCAAACGGCGGGACGGGCTTCGGCGTAAGCAAATTTAGCGCTTGGAGTACTGCTGAGCCTTGCGGGCCTTCTTGAGACCGGCCTTCTTACGCTCGATGACACGGGCGTCGCGGGACAGGTACCCGGCCTTCTTCAGGGTGGGGCGGTTGTTCTCGACATCGATCTCGTTCAGCGAACGGGCGATGCCGAGGCGCAGGGCACCGGCCTGGCCGGAGATGCCGCCACCGTGGATGCGGGCGATGACGTCGTAGGCGCCTTCCAGATCAAGGATCTTGAAGGGCTCGTTGACGTCCTGCTGGTGCAGCTTGTTCGGGAAGTAGTTCGCCAGCTCGCGGCCGTTGATGGTCCACTTGCCGGTGCCCGGCACGACGCGGACGCGTGCAACGGCTTCCTTGCGGCGGCCAACAGCTGCGCCGGCAACGGTCAGGGCCGGACGCTCCTTCTTGGGAGCAGCTTCAGCAGCTGAGCTCTCAGAGGTGTAGCTGGTCAGGTTTTCCTCGGCCTCGACGACCTCGGTGGTCTCTTCGTTCTGAGCCACGATTCTCCTTGTATAGATAAGTTGTTTGGTGGCCAGGACTACTGGGCGACCTGGGTGATTTCGAAAGTCTTGGGCTGCTGGGCAGCGTGCGGGTGCTCAGCACCGCGGTACACCTTCAGCTTGCCCAGCTGCTGGGCAGCGAGGGAGTTCTTGGGGAGCATGCCCTTGATGGCCTTCTCAACGGCGCGGACCGGGTTGGATTCCAGCAGTTCCGCGTAGTTGACGGAGGTCAGGCCGCCCGGGTAGCCGGAGTGGCGGTATGCGCGCTTCTGCTCCAGCTTGGCGCCGGTCAGGGCTACCTTTTCGGCGTTGATGATGATGACAAAGTCGCCCATGTCCATGTGGGATGCGAAAGTGGCCTTGTGCTTGCCGCGCAGCAGGATTGCGGTCTGGCTTGCAAGACGACCAAGGACAACGTCGGTGGCGTCAATGACGTGCCACTGGCGGTTGATATCGCCGGGCTTCGGGGTGTACGTACGCACGGTGTTTGCCTCGTTCTTGTTCTGGCGTTCTTGTTTAGGTGTCGCTAGCTCGCGCACCTACTGTCTGCGCGCTACCGGAACAGAGGTGAGGGCTCCATGTAACCAGTCATCCTGAAGTTCCGAATGTGCACGTTGAGTAGTTATCCTGCAACCGGATCCTCAAGCGGGCACGCACCATCGGAATAGGACACGCACAACGACTACCAAGATTAGCGCGTTAGGTGGTTCGGGGTCAAAATGAGGTAGCCGGAGGCCGCTGGGGCCGTGTCGGCCCAATCCAAAGCAGGGGGATGCAGTGTTGTCAGCGGGAAACGGGAACTCCATGGACTTGCCACTGGTCCTGGGTTTCGCCCTCTTAGGATGCATCCTCTCCCCCATCGCCGAGGTCCTGATCGCCAGGCTGCTTCCCAGGCTTGGCGACATGCCACGTTTCCAGACCCGACTTACGACGGCGGCCGTCACCGGTATCGCATGCGCCGCCTTTGCCCTACATTTTGGGGATACTTTCGGTCTTCCAGCCTTCCTATTCCTTGCGATATTAGGCGTGCAGCTGGCACGCATAGATGTAGCACTCCACCTGCTGCCCAACCCCCTCGTCCTGATGCTATTGGCCGGCGGTCTTTTACTGCTTTTATTGTCATCGATATTTGGTAAGCAATCTGATGATTTTCTTCGCGCAGCCCTCGGTGCCGTCATTTTGTTTGCGGGTTACCTGATTTTGGGACTTATTTCGCCCGGTGGCATCGGAATGGGCGACGTGAAGCTCGCTGCGCCTGTCGGCCTTTACTTGGGGTACCTAGGCTGGAGCCAACTCCTCTATGGCGGCCTCCTAGGGTTCATTTTGAATGGCCTGGTCACCGTGCTTGCGCTTAGCAAAAAGGGCCGGAATAAAGCCACCGAAGTGCCACACGGCCCCTCGATGCTCGGCGCCCTCGCCGCAGTCACGTTCTTCATCGGCTAGCAAACCCAACCGATTATCGACCCGCAAGCCCACGCTGCATCAACCGCAGCAAGTAGCCCACCGGTACATCTGAACTCTGACTGAGTACTCAACCGCGTATTCAAGTACGTACTTTTGTCGCCTGCCAAAAAATTCGAGTACCGCTACCCATTGTTGCCCATGCCCCCCAGTGACAATCTCTTCTTAGCGAAGCCCAGCCGCTAAAGAGTTTACGGGGGCAGCTGGGAAATTCGTTGAAATCTAAAGTAAGTCCAATTTCACCGAATTAAGGAAAATGCAATGACTTCTCTCATGGTCTCAATGACTGCCTTCATCGCCGGCATCAAGGAACGCTTGGGTCGGGAAGAGAAGGGAGCAACGATGGTTGAGTACGGCATCATGGTCGCCCTCATCGCAGTGGTGGTCATCGTCGCTATCGGACCTCTCGGCATTGCCATCCGCGGCATGTTCGAAAATATCACCGCTGGCATCTAGTTCATCCTGATCAGTGACTGGCTCGCAACCTGGCTTGATTCATTGCCAGCGCCTCTCCCGGGCCAGTTTCTGAACACGCGTCATTGAGGCCTCATATAGGCTGCGCGCCCCGCCAGGGTCCTGACCAACTTCGGGGTCCGGGGCTTGCTGGCCTGACGATCTCACCTCTGCGGTTCTTCGGGGCCGCCCGCGCCCTGTTCCCAGACGGATTCAGCGCCCAAGGCATGTTTGCTCTCGCTTTTGTTCCCGGTTCACCTTTGCACCGGCTGGGCGAGGCCACGCCTTGGGCGCTTTCGTCGTTGGGGGCCCGCGGCGAACCTCGGCACCGCATGGTTCTGCTCGCGCCGGCTACTTCGTAAGAGTATGCGCGTGTCCGGGTCGACGACCATGCAGGCCAGGGCGTGCCGAGAATAAACATCCACGCGACCGTCGAGAAAGGGCTGTTCACCGGCTCTCGATAGCCAGTGAACAGCATCTACCTCTCGGATCATCGTGCAAATCTGCGTCCTGCACCTGCTGCTCCCGGCGATAAAATCCGTCTCCCACCTGGGCACGCAAAGCCACGCCCCCTTTTCTACATCTCGCCCACGCCAATGGCGGTCTGTTCTGTCGTTGCCCAGGCACGCTCAAGGATTGACCACTACAAGTAGTCGGGCGGGTGCCTGCAGAAGGTGCCTGAGTACTTCGCACCGTATTCGAGTACGGCTCTTTAAGGCACCGCTAAAAAGTCGAGTACTACTACGCATTGTTGCCCATGCCCCCCAGTGACAATCTCTTCTTAGCGAAGTCCAGCCGCTGAAAGCTTTACGGGGGCAGCTGGAAATTCGTTGAAATAAAAGGAAAATCCAATTTCACCGAATTAAGGAAAATGCAATGACTTCTCTCATGGTCTCAATGACTGCTTTCATCGCCGGCATCAAGGATCGCTTCGGTCGGGAAGAGAAGGGAGCAACGATGGTTGAGTACGGCATCATGGTCGCCCTCATCGCAGTGGTGGTCATCGTCGCTATCGGCCCTTTGGGCATCGCCATCCGCGGCATGTTCCAAAACATCACGGCCGGAATCTAGCTCACCCAGACAGACGGCCGGCTTCGAAGCCCCTGTGGGTTCGGAGCCGGCCGCCTCCATTAGAGGCCCCTCTAAAACCTCATATTTGCGTAATTCGGCCTGGGAGACGGTTTTGAAAGCGAAACGAAAAGAGCGCGGCGCGGTCGCCGTCGAGATGGCAATGCTACTGCCACTACTGCTTCTCGTAGTGATGGGAACAATCGAATTTGGCCGGGTACTGAATGTGCAAATTTCTATGACCCAGGCTGCGAGGGAGGGCGCACGCTACGCCGCCATCCACTATCAAGATCCCGGATTGAACGTGACGTCAGCTACCCTGGCCGCCGCGCCATCGCTTTCCGGCCTCCCCGTTGCCGTAACGAACAACGCAGGCAGCTGTGCGGCCGGTGCCAACGTGACAGTGACCACCAGGGTGACATTGCCTTCACTCTCGGGATTTTTGGATGCCGGCTTCTTCGGCGCCCCGGGCATCTTTCCGATGACCCTCACAGGAGTAGGAGTTATGAGATGCGGCGGATAGATCACATGCGAGCGCGCAGTGAGCAACGGACCTCCCAGGGAGAAGGGGATGAGCGAGGCGCCGCAGCTGTTGTTGTGGCACTCGTTTTAGTCGTCCTCCTCGGCTTTGCGGCCTTGGCCGTGGATGTCGGAGCCATGTACGCCGAAAAGGCTCAGTTACAGAACGGAGCGGACTCGGCGGCCTTGGCAGTTGCGAATCAGTGCGCCAAAGGCTCCTGCGGGGATTCGTCCGGAACCGGGAACCTGTTTGCGAACAGCAATGCCAATGACGGCACCAGCGGATCCACAGTCACATTTCCCAACTCGACTACGGTCCACGTAGAAACAAAGGCCCGGGCGGCCGGATCAACGACTGACGGATTTGGCCTGTTCTTTGCCCGCGTAATGGGTTTCAACACCACGCAGATCCGCGCGACCGCGGAAGCGTCCTGGGGCGCAGTCTCCGGTGCCACCAGCTTCCCGTGGACCATGAGCGATTGCGTCTTCAAGAAGAACCTCACCGCCTCACAGCTGGCGGAGTTCAACTCAACGGGAACCTTCACCGGAGATCCCATCCCTAACCACCTCACGCTTCGTTACGACGAGAACACACCCCCGTACCCGGGCTGCGCGGCCCAGAACGGATATGCACCGGGAGGCTTCGGTTGGCTCGACGCTGGCACTGACTGCTCCGCCACGATCGATGCCGGTACCGCCGTTGTCGGCAGCAAACCTGGAATTTCCCTGCCAAACGTATGCTCCAGCATGCCATCCACTATTAAGGGCACGACAGTCTTGGTTCCTGTCTTTTCATCGGCTGTCTCGCTCAACAACGGCAACAACACCCAATACACGATTGTGGGGTTCCTGGCCTTCAAGGTCACTGGCTACAAGTTCAGCGGCAGCGTCCAGGACCTCGACCCGCTTGCGCCAGCCTGCAGTGGAAACTGCCGTGCAGTCCAGGGGTACTTCACTCGCTTTGTGTCCCTTGCCGAGGGGTTGTCTACGAGCAACATTCCCAACTACGGCGGCTCCGAGGTGTACCTCAAGAACTAACCGCGCGGGACGTTCCCCGCTAATCGACACAAACCCATTGCAAAGGAGTACCCACAGTGAAATCTCGCCTACTGGGAGGCATTGCAGCACTGGTGCTGGCAATCATTGGAACTGCCCTGTTGGTCGTCTATGTCCAGGGCGCCGACGCTAGAGCTGCACAGGGGCTCAACCCCGTGAAAGTTCTTGTCGTCAAGGAGGCCGTCCCTGCCGGCACCAAGGTTGAAGACTTGGGCGGCAAGGTCAAGGTCGAAGAGCTTCCGCAGTCTGCCGTTCCGGCAGCTGCACTGGAAAGCCTGGATGGCCAGACGGGACGTGTTACCGCCTCCGCCCTGCAACCCGGCGAACAGCTGCTTGCACCAAAGCTGGTGGACCCGAAGGAACTGGTACCGGGCACCGTGCCTGTGCCGGACGGCCTTCAGGAGGTTACATTCCTCCTGGCCCCGGAGCGGATCCTGGGCGGCCGCCTGGAAGCCGGAGACGTGGTTACGGTGTACAGCTCGTTCAAAACTGACGACAACATGCCCGCCGACGCCAATGTCCCAGCCGAAGTGAAGGGCTGGAAGCAGTCCACCGGGCTGCTGTTCCACGACGTGCTGGTCACTGCCGTCCAAAAAGCCGCACCCGATGACAGCAAGAGCCCGTCCAACTCCTCCGGTGATTCAACGGTGGCCATGCCGAATGGTTCTGCCTTTGTGACGGTGGCCAGGAGCGACGCGGACGCCGCAAAGATGGTCTTCGGGGCGGAATACGGCACACTGTGGCTCTCGAAGCAGACCGACAAGAGCACCAAGACGCAGCCTCCCGTCACGACCTTTGGTGGGCTGTACCGGTGAGTCGCTTTGTAGCCATAACCGGGGTGCGGGACTTCGAGTCCCGAGTGCGGGAAGCGGTATCAACTGCCCTCCATGGAGATCTGGAAACACTCAGCCCGGCCATTCTGTCGGGAGGGCCGGAGGACGTATTCCGGCAGCTGACAGGGGCACCGCCTGAGGTTCTTATCCTGGGTCCAGGCGTCAGCGAAGAAGACGCGCTGAAACTGGCGACCGTCTTTGACCTCCAGTATCCGGAGATCAGCCTCCTCCTGGTCGCTGAACCCTCCCCTGAGTTGGTGCTCCGTGCCATGCACTCAGGTATTCGGGACGTGTTGAAGCCAGATATCGAGGTCAACGACCTAAGGGTCCTGCTCGAACGGGCCTGCCTGGCATCTGCCAGCCGCCGGCGGGGAATGTCGTTGCCCACGGACCCAGGGCAGGAACGGGGCCGGGTTATCGCCGTCATGTCGCCCAAGGGCGGAGTTGGCAAGACGACAGTCGCCACCAACCTCGCGGTGGGATTGGGCAAAGTAGCGCCGATGAGCGTCGTCCTCGTCGATCTGGACCTCCAGTTCGGTGATGTTGCATCCGGTTTGTTGCTCGAACCCGAGCACTCCATCACCGATGCCGTTCATGGCATCGCCTCCCAGGACTCCATGGTTCTCAAGGCATTCCTAACCGTTCACCCGGCCGGGATTTACGCGCTTTGTGCTCCCCGGACTCCGGCTGAAGCCGATTACATCACCGGCGAGCACGTAGGCCGGCTGCTCGAGCAACTGGCCAGTGAATTCAAATATGTCGTGGTGGATACCGCTCCGGGCCTGGGCGAGCACGTCCTCGCCACGTTGGAACAGGCCACTGACGGGGTTTGGGTCTGCGGGATGGACGTTCCAAGTGTCCGAGGGTTGCGAAAGTGCTTTGGAGTACTGAAAGAACTGCAACTGATGCCCCAGGGACGGCACACCATCCTCAACTTTGCGGACCGCAAAAGCGGACTCTCGGTCCAGGACGTGGAAGCCACGGTTGGCGTCCCTGTTGACGCTGTCATCCCTCGCTCCCGGACGCTCCCGTTTTCGACGAATCGCGGCATACCGGTTCTCCAAGCGTCGACGAGGGATGCCGCGGCCAAAGGGCTGAAGAAGCTCGTAGATCGGTTTGATCCCGAGTGGGTATCCTCCCCACGCACCAAGCTGCACCGAAGGGTGGTTGTGTCATGAAACTCTCAGATAGGCTCGCTGGCTCTCAAGGCAATTCCGACGGGTCAAACGCCACACCGACCAACGGCCGTACGCTCTCTGAAATGTCGAAGACAGGCACCCAACCTGAAAGCACATCCTTTCCTCCGGTCGGTGCCCCGGTTCCAGGTTCGCCGCTGGGTGGCAACCTCGCAGCACCCCCTATCGACGCGCTTGCCGGGCTCAAACAAAGGGCTGCCCTGGCACTCTTTGATCGTCTCGGCACGCGCTTCGGCGACACGTCGTCGTCCGACGAGGAACTGCGGACCATAGCCGTCGATGAACTTTCAGCAGTCATCGACGACGAGCAGGTGCCACTTTCGCCCGAAGAACGCCGCAGGCTCATCCGTGAAATTGCGGACGAAGTCATGGGGTACGGTCCCCTGCAGAAGCTGCTCGAGGACCCGTCCGTGACGGAAATTATGGTCAACAAGTACGACCAGATCTACATCGAGCGCAACGGCCACTTGAGCCTGACCGGATCGCAATTCAGCTCCGATGACCACCTCCGAAAAGTGATAGACCGCATCGTTTCGAGGGTGGGCCGGCGCATCGATGAATCGTCGCCGCTGGTGGACGCCCGGCTTGAGGACGGTTCGCGCGTCAACGCGATCATTCCTCCGCTGGCGGTCAACGGGCCTTCGTTGACCATCAGGAAGTTCAGCCACGTACCCCTTACAGTCCGGAACCTCATCGACTGGGGCTCCCTGACCCCGGAGATGGCTGAATTGCTCAGTGCGTGTGTCCAGGCCAGGCTGAACATCATCGTTTCCGGCGGAACGGGTACAGGCAAAACCACCTTGCTCAACGTACTGTCATCCTTCATCCCCGAAGACGACCGCATTGTCACCATCGAGGATGCAGTGGAACTCCAGTTGCAGCAGGAGCACGTGGTCCGATTGGAAAGCCGGCCGCCGAATATTGAAGGAAAAGGCGCTGTAGGGATTCGGGAACTTGTCCGTAACTCCCTTCGCATGCGTCCGGACCGCATCATCGTCGGCGAGGTCCGGGGCGGCGAGTCCCTGGACATGCTGCAGGCAATGAACACAGGCCACGACGGATCGCTTTCCACGGTTCATGCCAATTCTCCCCGGGACGCCATTGCCCGCTTGGAGACTCTGGTCCTCATGGCGGGAATGGACCTGCCCCTGAGGGCTATCCGCGAACAGGTTTCATCGGCAGTGGACCTCATCATCCAGGTCACTCGCCTGCGTGATGGCAGCCGCAGGGTCACGCACGTCACGGAAGTCCAAGGCATGGAAGGTGACATTGTCACCCTGCAGGACGCGTTCCTCTTCGACTACTCAGCAGGCGTTGACCAGCACGGGAGATTCCTGGGCAAGCCAATCCCCACGGGCATCCGCCCCAGGTTCCTTGACCGGTTCTCAGAGCTCGGCATCAATGTCTCCCCAGCCGTGTTCGGGGCCGCTGTTCCGGCCGGCAGGAGGTAGGCCGATGGACTCGCCCCTGGTTTTCGCCGGCGCCATCAGTCTGTGCTTTGGCGCCCTGCTGATCCTGGTGATAGTTGTCCTCAGGCCCCGGTATGCCGCCATTCCGCTCCAGCGCCGCAGGCCTGACGGGCAGCCGGATCCGTCCACGCTGTCAAGATTTTCGGAATCAGCGGCCAACGCGATGGACGGCTTGATCGGGAAGTCCGGCGGCCCCTTCAGCCGCGAGCTTCTCTATAACGCCGGCGTGAAAATGACGCCTGCAGAATTCAGCGCCTTCGTAGCCGCGGTGACCGTAGCTGTTGGCCTGCTTTCCAGCCTCGCTACCAATCTCGGGTTCGGAATCCTGCTAGCGGTGGCGACGCCGTTCGTGGCAAGGTTGGTGCTCACAGTTCGACGGGACAAGCGCCGGAGTAAATTCGATGCGCAACTGATCGGCTCCATCCAAATGCTGATAGGTGGGTTGCGTGCCGGCCACAGCGTTATGCGGGCAATCGAAGCCGCAGCAAGCGAGTCCGAGGCGCCCACATCCGAGGAACTGACCAGGATCGTCAACGAGACACGAATCGGCAAAGATGCCCGGGAAGCGATCGATGACTCCGCCACTCGGATGGACAGCGAAGATTTCCGGTGGATTGGGCAGGCCATCCAGATTAACCGCGAAGTCGGCGGAGACCTCGCGGAAGTCCTGGACCAAGTCGCCGGCACGATCCGCGAGCGCAGCGAAATCAAGGGTCACGTGCGGTCACTAAGCGCGGAAGGGAAGATGTCCGCTTACATACTTATGGCGTTGCCGGTTGGGGTCGCGTTCTTCGTCGGAATGGTCAACCCGGGCTACTTGGACGTCTTTGTCCAGAAACCGATCGGCTGGTTCCTGCTGGGCCTCAGTGCACTGATGTTCATCATCGGCGGCTTCTGGATGAGCCGCATCGTCAAGATCAAGTTCTAAGGATCAAACATGACTCCAATCGCTTGGTTGATTATCGCCACGGTTATCCTTCCTCTCACCTATTTCGTGTGGTCTTGGGCCACACTGGACCGAAAAGGGGCCCTCGCGATCCGGGGAAACCTTGCGCGCGGCTTCAACGTTGGAGGTCGCGAGGCCGTACATCAGGCGCCCGTGCTCCTGGGAATATCAAAAAGACTTACGCCAGGCAGCTACGAGGCCAAACTGGACCACTGGCTTTCATTGGCCGGACGTCCGGCGTCCATGCCGCTGGATAAGTTGATCGTCTCCAAACCTCTACTGTCCCTTGCCGGTGCGCTGGCAGGAATCGTCGTACTCACCAACTCGTTTACTTCGATGAACGTCGCAGTGGCGATCTTTATGATGATTTTCTTCTATTTTGTCCCGGATCTGCTGGTCTACAACAAGGCGATCAAGCGGCAGGAAGAGATTGAGCTGGAACTGCCCAACACCCTGGACCAAATGCTGATCTCTGTGGAAGCTGGGCTTGGCTTCGAATCAGCTATGGCCCGGGCAGGCTCCTATGGCGGAGGACCTCTGGCCCAAGAGCTAGTGCGTACCTTGCAGGATATTCAAGTTGGCAGGCCCCGGCACGAAGCCTACGAGGCGATGGCCGCCAGGACTTCAGTGCAGGACTTGAAGGGCTTCGTAAGGGCAGTCGTGCAGGCCGATAAGTATGGCATCGGTATCGCCAAAGTCCTCCGTGCACAGGCCAAAGATGCCCGCGTAAAACGCCGGCAGCGTGCAGAAGAAAAAGCGATGAAGCTCCCGGTGAAGGTCTTGTTCCCCCTGATTTTCTTCATCTTTCCCGTGCTGTTCATCGTTCTGTTGGGGCCAGCCGCCGTCAACATCATCGAGGCCTTCAGCCGTGTTTGAAAGAAGCAAGTAACGCGCCTCGAGGCGCCATTAGACCGGACCCCCTCGGCACCCAGAACCGAGGGGGTCCTTTTTGTGTGCCTGCAAGTAGGGAAAGCCCAGCTTCAGCCCGCTAAAAGCCAAGGAAAAGCGCAGGAAGTGTGCACGGCGCAAAGGCTTTGCGCAGGATGTTGCAAGATCGGGTCAACGCCGGATCAAGCGTTGCTAACTTCGATTCAGTGCTGGTGCAGGGCCAGCCAATCCGTCTCGCTCAGGAGTACAGAATGCTTTCTCTCTACACCAACTTCATGATTCGCCTCCGCAACAGCGAAAAGGGCGCAACCGCCGTCGAATACGGCATCATGGTCGCCCTCATCGCCGTTGTCATCATCGTCGCCGTTTCGCTGCTCGGCAACAACCTCACGGGACTCTTCAACAATGTGGCAGGAAAAGTTTCCCCCACTGGCGGCGCGACCGCAGTCGCCACCCCGTAGTACCACCCCGCGCGCCGTTCCGGACCCCATATCGAAACGGCCATACTCTGCCCGGCAGAAACAAGCAATCCAAGAGGAGGTGCAGCAGGTGAAACGTGATTCGGAACGCGGCGCGGCCGCCGTCGAATTCGCGATCCTGCTGCCCCTCCTCTTGACGCTTGTGCTGGGGACCATTGAGTTCGGCCGGGCCTACAACGCCCAAATCACCCTGACCAACGCGGCCCGGGAGGGCGTGCGTGTCATGGCCATCAACAACAGCCCCACCGCTGCCGCAACCGCAGTTCAAAACGCTGCAGCATCGGTAAGTTCAACCCTTCCCTCATCAGCCGTCACCGTGAGCCCCACCACGTGCAGCACAGGCACCCAAGTGACGGTCACCGTCAAGTACACACTTGCCACCATCACCGGAATTGCCGGGCCGTTCGCGATGACAGGCAAAGGAGTCATGCTGTGCGGCGGCTGAATGCAGTCTTGCAAGCCGGCAAGACTACGAACGAACGCGGCGCCATTTCAGTGATCGTCGCCATCATGCTGGTGGTCCTGCTCGGCTCCGCGGCCATTGCTGTCGACGTAGGAGTGCTGTATTCGGAGCACGCCCAACTGCAGAACGGCGCAGACGCTGCCGCCATAGGTGTCGCCCAAAAATGCGCCCGGAACTCCGCGGACACCCAATGCACCACATCAACGTTGGCCGCCACGCTTGCCAACCAGAATGCGCTGGATGGCAGCAGCAACGTCCGCTCCATTGCCTTGGACACGACAGGCCGCAAGGTGGTCGTAAATACAACCGCCGCAGAGAACGGCGCACCCCCCGACTCTGTCTCGCTCTTTTTCGCTGACGTCCTGGGAATTCCGACGGCGAAGGTGGGGGCCAGGTCGTCCGCCGTCTGGGGCAGCCCCAAGGCCGGAACAACAGCGTTCCCCCTCGCCTTCTCCATCTGCCAAGTCAAGGGTTATGTGGACGGCGCCATTCAACTCCTCCAGGATCACGGTCAAAATGCCAATGCCTCCTGCAACTACGGGCCCTCCGGCGCGGCTGTTGCCGGAGGATATGGATGGTTGAAGCAAGACACCGGTAAGTGCGGTGCCACCATCGACCTCGCGGTGAGCGAAGGCGGCAGCGATCCCGGAAACAATGCTCCAAGTAACTGCGACGCCACGCTGAACAAGTGGGGCGCCGACATTACGGCTGGGCGAAAAGTTATCGTCCTGCTCCCCGTATACAACCAAATTACCGGCACCGGCAACGGAGCAATCTACAGCCTCATTTCATTTGCTGCATTCGATGTGACGGGCTGGAGGTTCAGCGGCGGCACAGGGCTTCCCTATGAATTCCAAAGCGCCAAGTCCACGACCACCGGCGTGACCACGGCAACCCAATGCACCGGGAACTGCCGAGGCGTGATCGGCAGGTTCGTGACCTACGTGTCGCTTGCCGACGGTTACACCCTTGGGCCCGTTGACCCGTACGGCGCCACCATCGTCCGTCTCGGCCTCTAGCACTACCCCCATCAGGAGAACAACGTGAAATCTCGCATGCTCGCCGGCACGGCCGCCGTAGCCCTGGCGCTTGTGGGAGCCCTTCTCATCATTGTCTACGCGAACGGTGCCGACGCACGCGCGATGGCCACTACCAACCCCAAGAAAGTGCTGGTCGTCCAAAAAGCCATCCCCGCCGGAACGCCGGTGAATGACATGACTGCCTCACTGGTCATTGAGGACGTTCCCGCGGCCGGTGTAGCCGCAACCGCCCTCACGTCGTTGGATGGTAAGGGGGGAACCGTTGCCGCGGTGGACCTGGTCCCCGGCGAACAGCTCCTCGCCGAACGTCTCGTTGCACCATCCGATGCGAAGAGCAGCAGTGCGGCCAAGGTGCCGGCCGGCTTGCAGGAAGTCACCTTCGAGCTGGAGCCAAAAAGGGTAGTAGGCGGGCGCCTTGAAGCCGGAGACCACATCGGCATCGGGTTCAGCTTTCCTCCCGGCGCGGACAAGAGCAAGCCTGGCGAGCCCACCACCCAGCTCACCCTCCGTAAGGTCCTGGTCACAGCCGTCCAGCGGGCACCGCAGGCAACCGCAAAGCCCACCGACGGCAGCAACCCCCAAGACACCACCCTCCCGCAGGGATCGTTCATGATCACCGTGGCAGTCAACGACATCGACGCCACCAAGATCATCTACTCCTCCAACAACGGTGACCTCTGGCTCACCAAGGAACCCCTCGACGCCCAGGACAACGGCGGCTTCATCGCCAGGAAGGACAACGTGTACAAATGAGCCGTTTCGTCCTCCTCTCCCCCAACGCCGAGTTCGACCAGAAGCTGCGCGCCGCCGTCGCCCACGGCCTGCGCGGCAGCGTGCAGACCATCGCCAGTGACATCCTCCCCGCAGGCCCGGCGGAACTGTTCGGCCTCCTCAACCAGGAGCAGCCCGAGGTCCTCATCATCGGCCCGGACGTTCCTTACGAAGAGGCGTTGCGGTTCGCCAAGGTCTTCGACGTCCAGCTCCCCGGCCTCAGCCTGGTCCTGGTCAGCGACGTGGACCCGGACTTCCTGCTGCACGCCATGCGCGCCGGCATCCGTGACATCCTCAGCCCGCAGGCGGACGCGGCTGAAATCAGGGTCCTGCTGGAGCGCGCCTGCCAGTCCTTCGCCACCCGCCACCGCGGTCCCGAACAGCAGCAGGCAGAAAACGGCAGGGGCCTGGTCATCGGCGTCTTCTCCCCCAAGGGCGGCGTGGGCAAAACCACGCTGGCCACCAACATCGCCATCGGCCTGGGCCAGATCGCGCCCATGAGCGTGGTCATCGTGGACCTGGACCTGCAGTTCGGGGACGTCGCCTCCGGCCTCTATCTCGACCCGCAGCACACGGTTACGGACGCCGTCACCCCGGCGGCCGCCCAGGACCCCCTGGTCCTCAAGGCCTTCCTCACCGTGCATCCCGCCGGCATCTACGCCCTGTGCGCCCCGCCCAACCCCGTGGACGCGGACCACATCACTCCGGAACAGGTCAGCCACCTGCTGGAACAGCTGGCCCAGGAATTCCAGTACGTGGTCATAGATACAGCCCCCGGGATGCCGGAAATCGGCCTCGCCGCCATGGAACAGTGCACCGACGTTGTGTGGGTCAGCGCCATGGACATCCCCAGCCTGCGCGGCCTCCGCTCCGGCCTGGAAGTCCTCCGCCAGCTGGACATCATGCCCGAATCCCGCCACGTGGTCCTGAACATGGCCGATGCCAAGGCAGGCCTGAACGTCCAGGACGTCGAATCCACCATCGGCGCGCCCGTGGACGTCAGCGTCCCCCGCTCACGTGCCGTGGCGCTGTCCACCAACCGCGGCATCCCCGTCCTCCAGGAATCGAAGAAAGACCCCGCCGTGAAAAGCCTCCGCCAGCTGGTGGAGCGCTTCAACCCGGCGTGGCGTACCCAGACCCAGCGGAAGCTTCACCGAAGGGTGGTTATCTGATGAAACTCTCCGAACGCATCAACGCGGCCCAAAGCCGCCAGTCGTCCGGCACCGCACTGCTCGAGTCCCCGCGCCCGGCCCCTTCGCCGGCCCCCGCGGAAAGCACCGAACGGCACCTTCCGGCGCATGCCGCCGTCGTGCAGTCAACGCACGACGCCGGCGCGCAGCAGGTGCCCACGGCACCCAAGGTGGACGTCTTCGCAGCCATGAAGGACAGGGCGGCCACCGCCCTGTTCGAGCGCATGGGAACGCGCTTCAACGATGCCGCCGTCACCGAGCAGGAGCTGCGGAGCACCGCCAAGGAGGAGCTCACCCGCATCGTCGACGCCGAACAGGTGCCGCTGACCCCTGAGGAACGCACCCGCCTGGTCCAGGACGTTGCCGACGACGTGCTGGGCTACGGGCCCCTCCAGCGCCTGCTGGACGACCCCGCCGTCACGGAAATCATGGTCAACCGGATGGACCAGATCTACGTGGAACGCAAGGGAAAGCTCACGCTCACCGAGTCCCGGTTCAGCTCCGAGGAGCACCTGCGCAAGGTCATCGAACGCATCGTGTCCAAGGTGGGCCGCCGCATCGACGAGTCCTCCCCGCTGGTGGACGCGCGCCTTGAGGACGGCTCCCGTGTCAACGCCGTCATCCCGCCGCTGGCCGTGGGCGGTTCCTCGCTGACCATCCGTAAGTTCAGCAAGACGCCGCTGACGGTCCGCAACCTGATCGACTTCGGCACCCTGACGCCGGAGATGGCCGAACTGCTGAACGCCTGCGTCAAAGCCAAGCTGAACATCATCGTCTCCGGCGGTACCGGCACGGGAAAGACCACGCTGCTCAACGTCCTGTCCTCATTCCTCCCGCACGACGAACGCATTGTCACCATCGAGGACGCCGTGGAGCTGCAGATCCAGCAGGACCACGTAGTCCGGCTGGAGAGCCGCCCGCCGAACACCGAAGGCAAGGGCGCGGTGACCATCCGCGAACTTCTCCGCAACTCCCTCCGTATGCGTCCCGACCGGATCGTGGTGGGTGAGGTCCGTGGCGGCGAGTCCCTGGACATGCTGCAGGCCATGAACACCGGCCACGACGGTTCCCTTTCCACCGTGCACTCCAACTCCCCCCGCGACGCCGTGGCCCGCCTCGAAACCCTGGTGCTGATGGCCGGCATGGACCTGCCGCTGCGCGCCATCCGCGAGCAGATCGCCTCCGCCGTGAACCTCATCGTCCAGATCTCCAGGCTCCGCGACGGCTCCCGCCGCATCACCCACGTCACCGAGGTGCAGGGCATGGAAGGCGACATCGTAACCCTGCAGGACGCCTTCGTCTTCGACTATTCCGCAGGCGTGGACGCCCAGGGACGGTTCCTTGGCCGCCCGGTTGCCACGGGCATCCGGCCGAGGTTCATCGACCGGTTCGAGGACCTGGGCATCCATGTGTCCCCCGCGGTATTTGCCACCCCGCTGGGTCCCGGCGCGAAGTAGGGACTGAGCCATGATCATCGCCATCGGAAGCGTCATCCTCCTGTCAGCCATCGTCCTGCTCGGGGTGGCCGTGCTCCTGCCGAGCGCGCCCTCGGTGCCGCTGGACCGCCGTCGTCCGTTTGAGCCCGAGCCGCCGTCCTCCCTCTCCCGCCTGGCCCTGTCCGGCGTCAAGTCCTTCGAACGGCTGCTCGCGGGGCGGAACGTTAAGCTCTTCTCCCGCGCGGAACTGGAGAACGCCGGCCTGCGCCTCAGCCAGGCCGAATTCTTCCTGCTGGTAGGCATCGGCGCCTGCGTTGGGATGCTGGTGGGCACCGTGACCGTGGGTCCCCTGGTGGGACTGCTGCTTGCCCTGCTGGCTCCGTTCGTGGGCAAACTGGTCCTGGGCTTCCTGGCCGGCAAACGCCGCACCGCCTTCGATGGGCAGCTGGGCGACACGCTGCAGCTGCTCTCCGGCGGTCTCCGGGCCGGTCACAGTATCCTGCGCGCCATCGACGCGGCGGCGGCTGAGTCCCAGAAGCCGACGTCGGAGGAGATGCGGCGGGTGATCACCGAAACCAGCTTGGGCCGTGACCTGCTCGCGGCCCTGAACGACACCGCCGACCGGATGAAGAACGAGGACTTCATCTGGATCTCCCAGGCCATCCAGATCAACCGCGAGGTAGGCGGCAACCTGGCCGAGGTGCTGGACCAGGTCAACGAGACCATCCGCGAGCGCGCGGAGATCAAGGGGCACATCAAGGCCCTTGCCGCGGAAGGCAAGTTCTCCGCGTACATCCTGATCGCCATGCCGTTCGGCATCGTGGCCATGCTGCTCGCCGTGAGCCCGAGCTACATGAACCCGATGTTCACCCATCCCCTGGGCTGGGTGATGATCGGCGCCTCGTTTGTCCTGATGACCATCGGCGCGCTGTGGATGCGCAAGATCATCGACCTGAAGTTCTGAGGACACCATGAACCTGATAGTTCTCCTCTCCGTCCTGCTGGTCTGTGTCCCGGTGGCGGCGCTGGCCTGGTCCGTCCTGACCGTGGACAAGCAGGGGCGCGTGGCTGTCACCGAATTGCTCTCCCGCGGCGCACCGGCTGTAGCTGTTGCTCCAACCGGAACACCGGCACGCCTGGAAGCCCTGGGCCGACGCCTCACTCCCCCGGCCTACGTCGCGTTCCTGGACAGGCTCTTGTCCCTCGCCGGCCGGCCTGCCTCCATGCCGCTGGGGAAGGTGCTGGGATCGAAGATCGGCCTTGGCGTGGCCGGTACTGCGGCTGGCCTCTATCTGACCTCCATCGGCAGCTCACCGATGATGAAACTCGCCGGGCTCTTCGTCGTGGTCCTCGGATACTTCATCCCTGACCTCCTCCTCTACAGCAAGGGCCAGGAGCGGCAAAAGGCGATGCAGCTGGAGCTGGCCAACACCCTGGACCAGATGCTCATCTCCGTGGAAGCCGGACTTGGTTTCGAAGGTGCCATGGCCCGCGCCGGCGAGAACGGCAAGGGCCCGCTCGCGGAGGAACTGGTCCGCACCCTGCAGGACATGCAGGTGGGACGCAGCCGCAGGGAGTCCTACATCGCCCTGGCCGAGCGGACCAATATTCCTGAGCTGCGCAGCTTTGTGCAGGCCGTGGTGCAGGCCGATACGTACGGCATCGCTATCAGCCGGGTACTGCGCGTCCAGGCCAAGGTCATGCGGGTCAAGCGGCGCCAGCGCGCCGAGGAAAAGGCCATGAAGCTGCCCGTCATGATCCTTTTCCCGCTGCTGTTCTTTATCTTCCCGGTCCTCTTCATCGCCATTCTGGGACCGGCCGTGATCAATACGGTGATGACCTTCAGCGGGCAGTAGCGCCTCCGCAGGGCGACGGCAAGTTTGCCTCAAGGTTTACACAGAATGATGACAAATAGGCCAACGACGGATTTCCAGGAAGTAGCCTTGAACAATGCACAGTACCGGTCCCGGTTCCAGCGGAAAGAGCCCCGCTGCGGACTCCCCGCTGCCCGGGGTCGCTCTACCTGCTCCTGCCGTTCCCGCTCCCAGCGTGGGGCCTTCGCTCGAGGCGGCGAATCTTTTGCCACTGATTGATACTGCAGTCCTGGACGAGCTTGAAGAGGAACTGGCCGGTACCGGACTGGCCCAGCGCTTCGCCCGCGACTACGCCGCCATGTGGGACCTGCGGCTAACCCGGCTGGGAACAGCCGTGGACAGCCAGGATGAAGACTCCGCCCTGGACGCCGTCATCAGCCTCAAGATCAGCTCCGCCATGGTGGGCGGCGTCAGGCTGGCCAGGCTCGCCGAACTCCTGGAAGGCCTGATCCGGCAGGGCGATTTTGCCCAGGGCCAAGCCATGATGGCCGGCGTGGCCCTGGACGGGGCACGCACGGTGTCCGAGCTGCAGGAAACCTACATCCTGGAAAAGGGCTGACCCCTCAGTTCCAGGAGTCAGCACCCTGAGGATCGCTGCTAGGCGTCGTCAGGACGCCGCGGCGCCAACCGGTAGCCGACACCGCGGACCGTCTGCAGCCAGCGTGGCGACAGCTGGTCCTCCTTGAGCTTGCGCCGCAGGTTTCCCACGTGGACCTCCACGGCGCGCTCGTCCGCTTCGCTGATGTACGTTTCCCGGTCGTAAAACTCGCCCCGCACGGCCCGCACCAGGTCAGCCCTGGTGCACACGGCACCGCCGCCCTTCAGCAGCACGTGGAGCAGGTCGAACTCACTGCGGGTCAGTCCCAACGGCTGGCCTTTGATTTCCACAGTGCGCGTCCGATGGTTCAGTAGGAGTCCGTTGTGCTGCAGGACTCCGGGCTCTGCATGGGCGGCAGGAGCCGGGGCCTGGCCCCAGGACGTGGAAGGGTTCTGCCCGTCCGCCTCATGCCGGGGCCTGCGCATCATTGCCGCCACCCGCGCCCGGAGTTCCCTGGGCCTGAAGGGTTTGGCGATGTAGTCGTCCGCGCCCGCATTAAGTGCCGACAGCAGGTCCGGTTCCTCCGTGCGGCCGGTCAGCATCACCACATATGCGTTGCTGAAATTCCGGATCCGCCGCAAAACCTCAAACCCGTCAATATCCGGCAGGCCAATATCGAGCGTCACGACATTCGCTTGCTTGCTGCGGACTACGTCAACCCCGGTCCGCCCATCCACTGCTGAATGCACCTCGAAGCCCGCCTGGGTCAATACACCTTCCAGGAGGTTACGCACATCGGCGTCGTCCTCGATTACTACAGCTACACCAAGATCGTCCATTGCTATCCCTGCGCCAGGCGAAGATGGCCCCCCATTGGCCCAGCGCCAATGCCAATCCCGCTCCAACCATTTATACGCTACTAGTAAGCCCGACTGATGACACCCGTAACGGCGCCGGAAATTGAAAAGTCAATTATTATGACAAGACATGTGCAATATCCACGGGAAAGGGTGGTTGCCCAAGGTAACTGGGGGAAATTGATAGACCTTGGCGACACCTGCTTTCCAAATGTGAAGGGGTACGAGTCAGAAACATGGCTGAGCCGTTGTTCCACCGTGGACCCGGCCGCATCTTCCGCCGGCTGGGAACCCGTGCCCAAGTGGCGTTGTGCCAACTCCCCCTCACCCTCCTCGTGGCTGCCATTGCGGTAGCCACACCCTTCGCGTGGCCCTCGCTCACGCACAGCCCCCTGTACGTGGCCGGAATTGTCCTGCACGCAATCCTGTTCCTTGGCTGCTTCCTGGTCCCCTGGGAACGGCTGGCACACCGCCCCTACCTGCTGATTCCCGTCCTGGATTTCGCCGCCATCGGTTTCCTCCGCAACGGCGCGGCACCCCTCTTGCCGGGGCTTGCGGTGTTGGTGGTGTTTCCGGTCATTTGGCTCTCCGCCTCCGGCATGCTGGCCCGCAGCAGCCTGGTGCTCAGCTTCCTGGGGCCGCTGCTCATCATGCTTCCTTCGGTAGCTGCCCACTTCCCTGCAGTTACTGCCTCCGACATCACCAGCGCCGTCCTCTTTCCCGTCATGATGCTCGCCGTGTCCCTGGCCATCCGCTTCGCCAGCGTGAGCCTCCGGCAACAGCAGGCCGAACTGGCGGACAAGGACCGCGAACTCCGGGACCTGCTGGCCGCAAGCCGGGAACGGGAGAAGCTGCTGGAAACCGTGCTGGACGCCACCGACGTCGGTATTGCCGCCGTCGACCGTGCCGGCCATTTCCTGGTGTCCAACAGCCGTCAGCGCAACTTCCGGCGCGCTACCGGGGCTGACGAAGCCATTCCCGGGCAGGGGCATCAACTGATCTTTGGGCAAGACCGCCGTACCCTGCTTCCGCGGGACCGCAGGCCCATCAGCCGGGCCATGGCTGGTGAGTCCTTCGCCGATTACCTTGTGTGGGCCGGCGAGGGACCGGAGCAGCGTGCCGTGTCCACCGCTGCCCGCCCGTTGGTCAGCGAGGACGGCCGGCTCACCGGTGCCGTGGTGGTCTACAGCGACGTCACCGGCTGGGTGGAATCGCTGGCGGCCAACCAGGAACTCATCTCCAATGTTTCGCACGAATTCAAGACCCCGCTCAACTCGATCCTGGGCAACGTGGACCTGGTGCTGGAAGACTCCGATGACCTGCCCCCGCACGTGACCAAGCGCCTGCTGGTGGTGCAACGCAACGCTGAACGGCTGCTGGACCTGGTGGCCGACTTGACCGCTTCCGCCTCCACCACCCTGAACGTACACCCCAAGCGGACCGACCTGGCCAGCCTGGTGGAGACCAGCCTGGGTTCCGCCCAGGCTTTGGCCCTTCGGTCCCACGTGGAGATCGCCGCCGATGTCCCGTCACCCCTGTGGGCCTACGCGGATCCGCTGCGGATCGGGCAGGTGCTGGACAATCTGGTGTCCAACGCCATCAAATACAGTCCCGACGGCGGTACCGTCAGCATCAGCGCGCAGGCGGACCGGCAGTGGGTGCGGTTGAGCGTCACGGACACTGGGATGGGCATGTCCCATGAGGACGCCGCCAAGGCTTTCAACCGCTTCTTCCGCGCAGAATCCGCCCAGAAGGCGGACATCCCCGGGGCAGGACTGGGGCTTTCCATCACCCGCATGATCGTGGAACGGCACGGTGGCAGCATCATGTGCGAGAGCGGCGAGGGCCAGGGCAGCACCTTCACGGTGACGCTGCCGGCAGAGGGCCCGCCCCCGGCGTTCTAGTCAGTACTCCCGGACGGCCCGTGTCTGTTCAGCGCGGGACAGCAGTTCGCTGTCAGAGGGGTAGGCCACTTCCTCCAGCACCAGCGGATGCGGCGCGGCAAGGACCGACTTGGCGTCCCGCTTCTGCAGCAGCAGCCGCTCATGCAGCCAGCCCGGTGGCACAGCGCCCTCCCCCACGTACAGTGCAGAGCCGATGAGGGCGCGGACCATGTTGTGGCAGAACGCGTCCGCCTGGACCGTGGCCACAATGACGCCGTCCTCGCCGCGGCGGAACTCGAAGCGCTGCAGTTCACGGATGGTGGTGGCGCCCTCGCGCGGCTTGCAGAAGGACAGGAAGTTCTGCAGGCCCAGCAGCTGGGTAGCGCCCTCATTCAGCAGCGAGACGTCCAGCGGATTCTTGTGCCACAGCGTGAAGTACCGCTCCAACGGGTCCCATAAGGCTGGACCGTCGGCGATCCGGTAGCTGTAGCGCCGCCAGAGGGCGGAAAAGCGGGCGTCGAAACCCTCGGGTGCCAAGGCAATGGCGTGAACCTCCACCGCCCCATGGAGGTCGCCGAGGGCCCGGTTCAGTGCCCCGCGGAGCCTACGCAGCATGGCGACGGCGGGATCCAGCTCATGCCCGCGCGGCAGTCCCAGCCACTCGGCTTCGGTGAGGTCCAGGTGCACTACCTGCCCGCGGGCGTGGACGCCGGCGTCGGTCCGTCCCGCAACGGTGACCCGAACCTGGCGGCGTACCAAAAGCTCAATGGCCTCCTCCAGGACGCCCTGGACAGTCCGCAGTCCCGGCTGCACGGCCCACCCGCTGAATGGGCCGCCGTCGTACGAAAGATCAAGCCGGATACGCAAAAACCCGCCGCCCCCTGAAACGGGGGCCGCGGGTTCTTGGTGGTTCACAGACCTAAGTCTATGCGAAGGAAATCAGCGAATTACTTCGCGTCCTTCTCCTCGGCTGCGGGAGCCTCGGCAGCTTCCTCAGCGGCCGGAGCCTCTTCGGTTGCAGCTTCTTCAGCAGCAGGTGCCTCAGCAGCTTCCTCAGCGGCCGGAGCCTCTTCAACAGCAGCCTCTTCAACCGGAGCTTCCTCGGCAGCCGGAGCAGCCTTGGCAGCAGCCCGGGTAGCCTCGGCTACAACGGCCTGCTTGGCGGAAACAGGCTCAAGGACCAGTTCGATGACAGCCATGGGAGCGTTGTCGCCCTTGCGGTTGCCGATCTTGGTGATGCGGGTGTAGCCGCCGTCGCGGTTCTCCACAGCCTGCGCGATGTCGGTGAACAGCTCGTGGACGACGCCCTTGTTGCTGATCAGGCCGAGCACGCGGCGGCGGGAAGCGAGGTCGCCACGCTTGGCGAAGGTGACCAGGCGCTCTGCGTACGGCTTCAGGCGCTTGGCCTTGGTCACCGTGGTGGTGATCCGCTTGTGCTCGAACAGGGATGCTGCCAGGTTCGCGAGCATGAGGCGCTCGTGAGCCGGGCCGCCGCCGAGGCGCGGACCCTTAGTGGGGGTAGGCATAATTGTTTCTCCTCATGTGGAAGCCGTGGGCGGCACACCATGGTGCTGCCCGCCGGCCAAGGTCTGGTTTAGAGTTCGTCGTCGCCGAACGCGGCGTCGTCCTCTTCGATTGCTGCGGCGCGTGCTGCGAGGTCAAAACCGGGAGGCGAGTCCTTGAGGGACAGGCCCAGTTCAACCAGCTTTGCCTTGACCTCGTCAATGGACTTTGCACCGAAGTTGCGGATGTCCATCAGGTCAGCCTCGGAGCGGGCAACGAGTTCACCCACGGTGTGGATGCCCTCACGCTTGAGGCAGTTGTAGGAACGGACGGTGAGGTCCAGATCCTCGATCGGCAGTGCCATGTCGGCTGCCAGGGCAGCGTCGGTGGGCGACGGGCCGATCTCGATACCTTCAGCTGCGGTGTTCAGCTCACGGGCCAGACCGAACAGTTCCACCAGGGTGGTTCCTGCGGAAGCAACGGCATCGCGCGGGGCGATGGCCTGCTTGGTCTCGACGTCGACAATCAGCTTGTCGAAGTCGGTGCGCTGCTCAACACGGGTTGCTTCCACGCGGAAAGTAACCTTCAGCACCGGCGAGTAGATGGAGTCGACCGGGATGCGGCCGATCTCAGCGTCGCCGGACTTGTTCTGAGCTGCCGAAACGTAGCCGCGGCCGCGCTCGATGGTCAGTTCGAGTTCGAACTTGCCCTTCGAGTTCAGCGTGGCGATGTGCAGATCCGGGTTGTGGAATTCGACGCCGGCCGGCGGAGCGATGTCCGCGGCGGTGACGACTCCGGGGCCCTGCTTGCGCAGGTAAGCCACGACAGGCTCGTCGTGCTCGGAGGAAACCGACAGGCTCTTGATGTTAAGGATGATCTCGGTGACATCTTCCTTGACACCCGGAACCGTGGTGAACTCGTGCAGCACACCATCGATCCGGATGCTGGTTACGGCAGCACCGGGGATGGAGGAGAGCAGGGTACGGCGGAGGGAGTTTCCGAGGGTGTAGCCGAAGCCCGGTTCCAGCGGTTCAATGATGAAACGCGAACGGTTTTCGGAGACGACCTCTTCGGAGAGGGTGGGGCGCTGTGCAATGAGCACTTAGGTTTCCTTTCGGCGAGCATCCGCTATATGACGCAACACAGGTGGTGGAAATTCGGTCTGAAGACTTAACGCGCTGGGCTTGCCCGGACCATCGCTGGTCCGGGCAAGCTCCTGCTGCGGAAAAGAATTAGACGCGGCGGCGCTTCGGCGGGCGGCAGCCGTTGTGGGCTGCGGGGGTGACGTCCTGGATGGAGCCAACCTCGAGGCCTGCGGCCTGCAGCGAACGGATGGCCGTCTCGCGTCCGGAACCCGGTCCCTTGACGAAAACGTCTACCTTGCGCATGCCGTGCTCCTGCGCACGCTTGGCAGCGGCTTCGGCAGCCATCTGGGCAGCGAACGGGGTGGACTTACGCGAGCCCTTGAAGCCAACCTCACCGGAGGAAGCCCAGGAAATAACAGCGCCGGTCGGATCCGTGATGGAAACGATGGTGTTGTTAAAGGTGCTCTTGATGTGCGCCTGGCCAAGCGCGATATTCTTCTTGTCCTTCTTACGCGGCTTGCGAACCGCGCCACGAGTCTTCGGGGGCATTTTTTCTCCTACAGAAAGTTATTGGGGAAAGCTCCAGCTAAAATCCCGGCCGGGATTTAGCGGGCCTTCTTCTTGCCGGCGACGGTACGCTTCGGGCCCTTGCGGGTACGTGCGTTGGTCTTCGTACGCTGACCGCGTACGGGCAGGCCCTTGCGGTGGCGCAGGCCTTCGTAGCTGCCGATTTCAACCTTGCGGCGGATATCTGCTGCTACTTCGCGGCGAAGGTCACCCTCAACCTTGTAGTTGCCTTCAATGTAGTCACGCAGCTCAACCAGCTGGGCGTCAGTCAGGTCCTTGACGCGAACGTCAGCGCTGATGCCCGTGGCAGCCAGGGTTTCGTGTGCACGGGTCTTGCCCACGCCGTAGATGTAAGTAAGCGCAATTTCCAGCCGCTTTTCGCGGGGAATGTCTACGCCAGCGAGACGAGCCATAGTGGCAGTACTCCTTGATAAACCGGAGGTCGTAGGCAGTACACCCGCACAATCCGTGCGGCCCCAGCCTCCGACCGGGGGTTAGCTGTCCGGACTCTTTCGAGCTCAATGTTCCAGATCAGCTTGTGCTGCCTTTATTTACTTGCGTGGGTTAGCAACCCAGGATTTCCTTCAGGGAAGGAAATTAGCCCTGGCGCTGCTTGTGGCGCGGGTTCTCGCAGATCACCATGACCCGGCCATTACGGCGGATCACTTTGCACTTTTCGCAGATCTGCTTGACGCTCGGCTTGACCTTCATGGCATTCCTTTGCGTGTAGCAGTTTGGTCAACTGGAGCGGCGGCCAGTTTTGTCCTGACGCCGCCCAGCAATTTACTTGTAGCGGTAGACGATACGACCACGGGTGAGGTCGTACGGGCTCAGCTCCACCACTACGCGGTCCTCAGGGAGGATTCGGATGTAGTGCTGACGCATCTTTCCAGAGATGTGTGCCAGAACGATGTGCTTGTTGGTGAGCTCAACGCGAAACATCGCGTTAGGCAGCGCCTCGGTCACAACGCCTTCGATCTCAATGACCCCGTCCTTCTTGGCCATACCCTCCGCTAACTGTTGTTGCCGCAGCCCCGCCGGATTGCACCGGGCATGACCACGAACGTTTTTGTTGGATCGATTGCCGTCTCCAGGCCCAAAAGGGCGTGGCAGTCCAGACAACCAACAAACAACACTACCCCGTCAGCCGGTAAAAGTTAAATCGGCCATAGTAGCCTACGCGTAGCGGTACGCACCATATTCACCCGCGGGGGTGCTAACGGTTTCGGCGCTGGCCACGCCGTCAAGGATGGCCAAACGTACGACGTCGGCTGCCGCGCTTTGCAGTGTCATAAGGCTCAGCTGCCGGGCAGCTTCGTCCGATCGATCAAGTGCCACGGCACCGGTAGCCAGGCAGAAAACAGTGTCCCCGTCGGCCAGGGTGTGGCTCGGGTTCAAAGCACGGGCAATCCCGGCATGCGAAGCAGAGGCCGTCCGCTTGCACTCGGCAACGTCCAAGACCGCATTGGTGGCGACGACGACCAGGGTGGTGTTGAGGGGGGCGCCGTGGCTGGCTTCCGACCCATCAGCCGAAGCCCTCGGCGTGCTCGCTCGTTCCTCCCCACCGGCCCCCTCGCCTCGCAAGCTCGGCGTGGGAACCCCGCCGTCGTGGCCCCTGCTTAGACGCACGCTGCCGGGCTCCGTCAGCTGGGCCGTCGTGCCGAACGGGAGCCCGAGTGCGTTAACTACGGCGATTGCTCCTACCACCACCCCGTTTTCCAGCGTGATGGAGGCTGTGCCTACTCCCCCTTTATATTGCCCCCTGCCGATGAGTGCCCCGGTGCCGGCGCCCACGTTGCCGCGTTCGACGTCGTGCCCTTCCTTTTGTGCGGCGGCCGCGGCGGCTGCCGCGTAGCCCATGTCCGGCGTCGGGCGTGCGGAGAAGTCGCCTCCCCTGCCCAGGTCGAAGATGGCGGCGGCGGGGACAATGGGCACCACTGCCCCGGGGACAGCGAAGCCGCGGCTGCTTTCCTCGCACCAGCGCTGCGCTCCGGCCACGGAGGCCAGCCCGTAGGCGCTGCCACCGGTGAGCACCACCGCATCGACGCGGCTGACGAGCGTGGTGGGGTCAAGGGCGTCTGTTTCGTGGGTGGCGGGCCCGCCGCCCTGGACGTCAACCGATCCCACGGTGCCCGGTGGCGGCAGGACCACTGTGACACCAGTCAGCCAGCCACCACCGTCCTTTTGGACGTGGCCCACCCGGATTTCCGGCACGTCGGCAATGGTTCCCATGCCCCTATTGTCCCCTCCGCTGGCGCGCCCCTGCCGCATCGGCGAACTTTATGCAAGACTGCATTCAACACAGCGTTAACGGGCGACGAAGCCTTGGATAACAGTCCCCTGACAAGGGCATATGCGGGTTTCAGCCCCCTGACGGTCTGGTGTAGTAGTCCCTAGATCAAGCCAGGGCCGGCCACGAGCAGGCTCCCCAACCCGGGAGAGACAACGCATGACCCGTCAACTCGCCCCGCACCCCTCCGCCAAACCCAAGAGGCCCCCGGGGAGTTCCGCGAAAGTACCAAAACGCAGGTGGACCGCAAGGACCCGCCGCGACTTCTTCGTTTTCCTTGCCATGGCATTGCCCAACCTGGTGCTGATCGCCGTCTTCACCTACCGTCCGCTGTTCAGCAACATGTACTACTCGACGCTGGACTGGACCCTGGGCTCCCCCACCGCCACGGTGGTGGGCCTTACCAACTACGCCACCTTCTTCGGCAGCAACGATGCGCCGAAGGTCCTGGGCACCACTGCGGTGTTCACCCTGGTCACGGTGGGCGGATCCATGCTGCTGGGCCTGCTGGTGGCACTGGCGCTGAACGCGAAGGTCCGCGGCACCACGTTCGCCCGCTCCGCTGTCTTTGCGCCCTATGTGCTTTCCGGCGTCGGCGTGGGCCTGGTGTGGCTGTTCATCTTCGACCCCGGCTACGGCGTCCTGGCCTGGCTGCTGCGGGGCATCGGGCAGCAGAGCCCGCAGTGGATTAATGATCCCCAGCTCTCACTGGTCATGGTGATCCTGGTCTACGTCTGGAAGAACCTGGGCTACTGCGCCGTGGTGTACCTGGCCGGGCTGCAGTCCCTCCCCACGGAGGTCATGGAGGCCGCCTCCCTTGACGGTGCCAACGGATTCCGGCGCTTCATGAGCATCTCACTGCCGCTGCTGTCCCCCACCACGTTCTTCCTCCTGATCACCACCATGCTCAGCTCCCTGCAGGCCTTCGACCTGATCAGGATCATGACACCGCTGGGCACCGGCACCAGCACGCTGATCTACGAGGCCTACCTGCAGGCCTTCGGCGCGTACAACAGGGCCGGCTACTCGGCAGCCATTTCCGTGGTGCTGTTCGCCATCCTCCTGGTCATCACCGTGCTGCAGCTGCGGTTCGTGGAACGAAAGGTGCACTACTCGTGACCTCCCTATCACCGGTCAGCCCGGACCCCGCTGCCCCTGCCGTTGCCGGCCCCGAACAGGACCTCCGGCGCGACCGCCCTTTCTCGCGCCGCAACCTGATCCAGACGGTGGTGGGCGGCTACCTGCCCCTGCTCATCGCAACGCTGGTGGTCTTCCTGCCGCTGCTGTGGATGGTGTTGAGCTCCTTCAAACAGTCCGGCGAAATCGTCACCACGGACCTGAAGATCCTGCCGGAGAGCCTCAACCTGGAGAACTACCGGACTGCCATGACCACGGTCCCGTTTGGGCAGTTCTTCCTGAACAGCACCATCGTCACCCTGGCCGGAGCCACCATCAAGGTGATCCTGGCGATCCTCACGGCGTACGCCCTGGTCTTTGTCCGCTTTCCCTTCCGGAACTTCATCTTCCTGCTGATCCTGGTGGCCCTCATGGTGCCGCCGCAGGTGTCCATCCTGCCTAACTTCATCCTGATCGCCGGAATAGGCGGGAAGAACACGCTGTGGGGCATCATCCTTCCCGGCCTGGGCACTGCGTTCGGCACATTCCTGCTGCGCCAGCACTTCCGCACCTTGCCGAATTCGATCCTTGAGTCAGCCGAGATGGACGGCGCCGGCCACTGGCGCCGGCTGTGGCAGATCGTGGTCCCGGTCTCGGTGCCGTCCATCGCCACCGTGGCGCTGGTGACGATCGTGACCGAATGGAACGACTACATCTGGCCGCTCATCATCACGGACCGTCCGGAAACCATGACGCTTCCCGTGGGGCTGACGCTGCTGCAGAACAACGAGAGCAACGCCGCCGGCTGGGGCGTCCTCATGGCCGGCGCGGTCCTGGTCATCGTCCCCATCCTGATCATCTTCGCGGCCCTGCAGCGATACATCGTCGCGGGCCTCACCCAAGGAAGCGTGACCGGTTGAGCTGCAGGCCGCCGTCGTACTTCTCAACCCTCGACTTTCACATTCTCAAAGGCAACAACCGAAAGGAACTGTCATGACACTTCATCTGGACCGGAGGCATTTCCTGGGCCTGGCAGGGGTAACCGCCTCTGCCGCTGCCCTGGCCGCGTGCGGCGGACCATCAACCACCGGCGGCGGACAGGCCACCTCCCAGGCGGCGGACATCGACTTCAACGGTGTAAAGCCGGCGGCCAAGATCGACTTCTGGTCCAGCCACCCCGGGCAGTCGCAGGACGTGGAAAAGAGCCTGATCGAGAAATTCCAGGCCAAGAACCCCGGCATCACCGTCAACCTGGTGACAGCCGGCGCCAACTACGAGGAAATCGCGCAGAAGTTCCAGACGGCGCAGGCGGCCAAGTCGGGCCTTCCGGGCGTGGTGGTCCTCTCTGACGTCTGGTGGTTCCGTTACTACACCAACGGCAGCATCATCCCCGTGGACAGCCTCACCAAGCAGCTGAACATGAAGATGGACGATTTCCAGCAGTCCCTGGTCAACGACTACAAGTACGACGGCAAGCAGTGGGCGCTCCCCTACGGCCGCTCAACCCCGCTGTTCTACTACAACAAGGACCACTTTGCCGCTGCCGGGCTTCCGGACCGCGCACCCAAGACCTGGGACGAATTCGGCCAGTGGGCACCGAAGCTGAAGGCCGCGTCCGGCGCGCAGTACGCCTACATCTACCCGGCCCTGGCAGGGTATGCGGGCTGGACGCTGCAGAACATGCTGTGGGGCTGGGGTGGCGGCTGGTCCAAGGAGTGGGACATCACCTGCGACTCCGCCGAATCCGTGGCCGCCCTGCAGTGGGCCCAGGATTCGATCTACAAAGACAAGTGGGCCGGCGTCTCCTCCAAGGAAGCCGCGGACGATTTCTCGGCCGGGCTGACCTCCGCCACCATCGCCTCCACCGGCTCGCTGCTGGGGATCCTGAAGTCGGCCAAGTTCAACGTGGGCGTCGGCTTCCTGCCGGGTGGCCCCAAGGCCACAACCAATGTCTGCCCCACGGGCGGCGCGGGCCTGGGCATCCCCAGCGGGATCACCAAGGAGGAACAGCTCGCCGCCGGAATGTTCCTCGATTTTGTCACCCAGCCGGAGAGCACCGTTGAGTTCTCTGCCGCCACCGGCTACATGCCCACCCGGAAGTCGGCGGACATGAGTGCGGTCCTGGCCAAGACCCCGCAGATCAAGACTGCAGTGGACCAGCTCGCCGTCACCAAGGTCCAGGACAACGCCCGCGTGTTCCTGCCCGGCGCCGACCAGGAGATGGCCAAGGCAGCAGCGAAGATCCTCACCCAGCAGGGCGACGTGAAGTCCACCATGACGGACCTGAAGAACACCCTGCAGAGCATCTACGACCGCGACGTGAAGCCGAAGCTGAAGTCATAGCCGTCGCAACCAGTTCGACACGCAAAAGCCCTGGCGACCCCTGCATTTGGGGGTCGCCAGGGCTTTTCCGCGTCGCCGGCAAACGCGCGCGTCGGTTACGGGATCGGCACCGGGGTGACGCCGAGAGGCGCCAGGTACTCCGCACCGCCGTCGGGCGCTGAAAGCACCCAGATGCCCTTCTCGTGCACCGCCACGGAATGCTCCCACTGGCAGGACCGCTTGCCGTCAGTGGTCACCACTGTCCAGTCATCTTCCAGCACAGCGGTTTCGATGCCGCCGCGGACCAGCATGGGCTCGATGGCGAGGCAGAGGCCCGGCTTGATCTTGGGGCCGCGGTGGTTGGTGCGGTAGTTCAGGACATCCGGGGCCATGTGCATCTCGGAGCCGATGCCGTGGCCCACGTAGTCCTCCAGGATGCCCAACGGCTTGCCGGGAACAGTCGAAACGAAGTCATCAATCGCCGCGCCGATATCGCCCACGTGGGAGCCGGTGGCCAGCGCGGCGATCCCGCGCCACATTGCGGCGTGGGTGATGTCGGAGAGCCGCTGGTCCGCCGGGTCCGCGGTACCCACGATCACCGTGCGCGCGGAGTCCGAGTGCCAGCCGTTGACGATCGCCCCGCCGTCGATGGAGATGATGTCCCCGTCCTGCAGGACCCGGCTGCCCGGAATGCCGTGCACTACTTCCTCATTCACGGAGGTGCAGATGGTGGCCGGGAAGCCGTGGTAGCCCAGGAAGTTGGACTTGGCGCCTGCCTCGTTGAGGACGGCGGCGAAGACGTCGTCCAGGTGCTTGGTGGTGACCCCCGGCACCGCGGCGGCAACGGCGGCGTCCAGTGCACGGCTGAGGACCAGGCCTGCCTCGTGCATGGTGCGCATCTGGGCGTTGTTCTTGTATTCGATGCGGGGCTGGCCGAAGGCCATGGTGTTTCCTTTCAAATGGCTGAGGCTCCTCCCGGATGCCGGGAGGAGCCTCGATAAAACCGGGGCCGCCTTTGGTCAGGCTGCCTGTGCTGCCTTGATGGCCTGCATTACGCGGTTGGTGACTTCGTCGATGGGACCGATCCCGTCGACCTGGGTGAGGATGCCGCGCTCGGCGTACTTCGACACCACAGCTTCGGTCTGCTCGTGGTAGAGGTCCAGGCGGTGGCGGATGACGGCTTCGTTGTCGTCGCTCCGGCCCGTTTCCTTGGCCCGGCCCAGGAGGCGGTGCACCAGTTCCTCGTCGTCGGCGGTCAGCTGGAGGACCACGTCGAGCTTCTCGTCGCCGTCGGCGAGGATCTCGTCAAGGTAATCCACCTGCGCGGTGGTGCGCGGGTAGCCGTCCAGGAGGAAGCCGTTGTCCACGTCGGACTCGCCGAGGCGGTCTCGGACCATCTTGTTGGTCACGCTGTCCGGAACGAAGTCACCGTTGTCCATGAACTTCTTGGCTTCAAGGCCAAGCGGGGTTTCGCCCTTCACGTTGGCACGGAAGATGTCGCCGGTGGAGATGGCCACAACGCCGAGGCGTTCTGAAATCCGCTCCGCCTGCGTTCCTTTTCCGGAACCGGGAGGTCCAATAATCAGCATTCTCGTCATCGCAAAAGCCCTTCGTAGTGACGTTGTTGTAGCTGCGCATCAATCTGCTTTACGGTCTCCAAACCAACGCCCACCATGATCAGGATCGAGGTGCCACCGAACGGGAAGTTCTGGTTTGCGTTGATCAGTACCAGTGCCACCAGCGGAATCAGTGCCACGAAGCCCAGGTAGAGGGCGCCGGGCAGGGTGATCCGTGAGAGCACGTACTGCAGGTAATCAGCGGTCGGCCTGCCGGCGCGGATACCTGGAATGAAGCCGCCGTACTTCTTCATGTTGTCCGAGACTTCTTCAGGGTTGAAGGTAATCGCGACGTAGAAGTAGGTGAAGAACACGATCAGGACGAAGTAAACCGCCATATAGATCGGGTGGTCGCCACGGGTCAGGTTGTTGTTGATCCACTCAACCCACGGCTGGATGGGCTCACCGTTCCGGGGCTGGTTGAACTGTGCGATCAACCCGGGAATGTAGAGCATGGAGGAAGCGAAGATCACCGGAATGACACCGGCCATGTTCACCTTGATGGGAATGTAGGTGCTGGTGCCGCCCACGGTGCGCCGCCCGATCATGCGCTTGGCGTACTGCACGGGGATGCGGCGCTGGGACTGTTCCACGAAGACCACCAGCGCAACGGTGAGCAGGCCCACGGCGAGGACGATGAAGAAGGTCCCGGGACCCTGGGAGGTCCAGATGGCGCCCAGCGAGGTGGGGAACTGCGCGGCGATGGAGGTGAAGATGAGCAGCGACATGCCGTTGCCCACGCCCTTCTCCGTGACGAGCTCGCCCATCCACATGATGAGGCCGGTACCGGCCGTCAGCGTGATGATGATCAGGATGGTGGTGATGATGCTGGAGTCCGGGATCACCGGCAGCTGGCAACCGGGCAGCAACTGCCCTGAACGGGCCAGGGATACCAGGGTGGTGGCATTGAGCAGGCCAAGGGCGATGGTGAGGTAGCGGGTGTACTGGGTCAGCTTGGACTGGCCCGACGCGCCCTCTTCGTAGAGCTGCTGGAACCGGGGAATGACCACCCGGAGCAGCTGCACGATGATGCTCGCCGTGATGTAAGGCATGATGCCCAGGGCGAAGATGGACACCTGGAGCAACGCGCCGCCGCTGAAGAGGTTAACGAGCTGGTACAACCCGCCGGCGGTCTTACCGCTTTGCAAGCATTGCTGGACATTCTGGTAGTTCACACCTGGCGAGGGGATGAAGGCACCCAAGCGGAAGATAGTGATGATTGCCAGCGTGAACAACAACTTGCGTCGCAGATCAGGCGTACGAAAGGCCCGGCCAAATGCGCTAAGCAAGCGTCCTCCTGTGGTGTCAATAAGGGTGGGGTGGCGGAATTTGATAAATCCCGACAACCGAGTCTAACGGTTGGATGCGCCCTGCGAACAATCCGCGGCAGCGCCCATGCGCCGGATGGCGGGAAAATTTCGCCCGGCGGATATGGAAAACTCCCGGCATCCGGGGCCAAAGCCCACGGATACCGGGAGTTCAACAGCTGGCGCCGTCCCTTACAGGGCGGTGGTGCTTCCGCCGGCTGCAGCGATCTTTTCAGCGGCGCTGGCCGAGAATGCGTGGGCGGTGACGTCGACCTTGACGGTGATGTCGCCGGTGCCAAGCACCTTGACGGGCTGGTTCTTGCGAACGGCACCCTTTTCGACCAGGTTCTCCACGGTGACTGCGCCACCTTCCGGGAACAGCTCGTTGAGCTTGTCCAGGTTTACAACCTGGAACTCAACCCGGAACGGGTTCTTGAAGCCACGCAGCTTGGGCAGGCGCATGTGCAGCGGCAGCTGGCCGCCGGCAAAGCCAGCCTTCACCTGGTAGCGGGCAGCCGTACCCTTGGTACCGCGGCCGGCGGTCTTACCCTTGGATGCCTCACCACGACCAACACGGGTCTTGGCGGTCTTGGCACCCGGGGCGGGACGCAGGTGGTGAACCTTCAGGGCGTTCTGCTTCTCAGCAGCCTGGGCCTTATCAGCAGTGTTCTCTGCCATTTACTTCGCCTCCTCTACCTTTACCAGGTGCGGAACCGTGTTGAGCATTCCAACGGTCACGGCATCGGCGGTGCGGACAACGGTGTGTCCGATCCGCTTCAGGCCGAGGGACCGCAGGGTGTCGCGCTGGTTCTGCTTGCCGCCAATAGCGGACTTGATCTGAGTGATTTCCAACTGGGCGTCGGAAGGGACCAGGTTCTTAGCCATGACTAAACACCTGCCTTCGGAGCCAGGAGGGCCTTCACCAGTGCCTGGGGAGCAACCTCGTCCAGCGGCAGGCCGCGGCGTGCTGCCACTGCTGCCGGCTCTTCGAGGCGCTTCAGGGCATCAACGGTCGCGTGAACGATGTTGATGGCGTTGGAGGAACCGAGCGACTTGGAGAGGATGTCGTGGATGCCCACGCACTCCAGTACTGCACGGACCGGACCACCGGCGATAACACCGGTACCGGCGGAAGCCGGACGCAGCATGACGACGCCGGCGGCGGCTTCACCCTGAACGCGGTGCGGGATGGTGTTGCCAACGCGCGGAACGCGGAAGAAGGACTTCTTGGCCTCTTCAACGCCCTTGGCGATAGCAGCGGGAACTTCCTTGGCCTTGCCGTAGCCCACGCCGACCATGCCGTTACCGTCACCAACGACGACCAGTGCGGTGAAGCTGAAGCGACGACCACCCTTGACGACCTTGGAAACGCGGTTGATGGTGACAACGCGCTCTACGAACTGGTTCTTTTCGGCTTCGCGGCCACCGTCGCGGCCACCACGGCCACCGCGGTCGCCGCGGCCCTGGCCACGGTCTCCACGCTCGCCACGACGGGCGCCACCACGGCGGTCGTCGGCAGCGGGGGCAGTGGTCTCAGCAGCTGCGGCTTCGGGGGCCTTCTGATCTGCAGACACAGTGTCCTTTTCCTTGTTTGCTTCGGTCACAGTGACAGCCCACCTTCGCGTGCGCCGTCAGCGACGGCGGCAATCCGGCCGTGGTACTTGTTACCACCACGGTCGAAGACAACAGCCTCGACGCCGGCAGCCTTGGCACGTTCAGCAACGAGCTCGCCGACGCGCTTGGCCTTGGCAGTCTTGTCACCGTCGAATGCACGAAGGTCAGCTTCCAGAGTGGACGCGCTTGCTACGGTCTGGCCAATGGTGTCATCGACAACCTGGACAAATACGTGGCGTGCGGAGCGGTTGACCACCAGGCGGGGGCGGGCAGCCGTACCGGAAATGCGCTTGCGGATACGAAGCTGGCGGCGGCTGCGACCAGCAGCCTTGCTCTTGTTCGTACGCTTCTTGTTAATGGAGATGGCCATGGTTACTTACCAGCCTTTCCGACCTTGCGGCGGATGACTTCGCCGGCGTAACGGATGCCCTTGCCCTTGTAGGGGTCCGGCTTCCGCAGCTTGCGAATGTTGGCAGCGACCTCGCCGACCTGCTGCTTGTTGATACCTGAGACAGAGAGCTTGGTCGGTCCCTCTACTGCAAAGGTGATGCCGGCCGGAGCCGAAACGCTGACCGGGTGGCTGTAGCCAAGAGCGAACTCAAGGTCAGATCCCTTGGCCTGAACGCGGTAACCGGTACCGACGATTTCAAGCTTCTTCTCGTAGCCTGCGGTGACGCCCTGGATCATGTTGGCGATCAGGGTGCGGGTCAGGCCGTGGAGTGAACGGGAGGCGCGCTCGTCGTTCGGGCGGGTGACGGTCAGGGTGTTCTCGTCCAGGGCAACCTCGATGGGGCTGGCCACAGTGTGGGTCAGCTCCCCCTTGGAACCCTTGACGCTGACGACAGAGCCGTCAACCTTGACCTCAACGCCGGCAGGAACGGTGATGGGGAGACGTCCAATACGTGACATTATTCTCTTCCTTTCCCGTTACCAGACGTACGCGAGGACTTCGCCGCCCACGCCCTTCTTGCCGGCCTGCTTGTCAGTCAGGAGGCCGGAAGAGGTGGACAGGATTGCGATACCCAGGCCACCCAGCACGTGAGGCAGGTTGGTGGACTTCGCGTAAACGCGGAGACCCGGCTTGGAGATGCGGCGAACACCGGCGATGGAACGCTCGCGGTTCGGACCGAACTTGAGTTCGAGGGTCAGCTTCTTGCCAACCTCAGCGTCCTCTTCCTTCCAGCCGGCGATGAAACCTTCGGCCTTGAGGATGTCGGCAACGCGTGCCTTGAGCTTGCTGTAAGGCATAGACACGGAGTCGTGGTATGCCGAGTTTGCGTTACGCAGGCGCGTAAGCATATCTGCGACAGGATCTGTCATTGTCATGTGGGCTCATGCCCTTCCTCGTAACGGTTTCCGCCGTTCCGTCCCTTGCGGGGCGCAGCGGCCGGACCTTTTACGTAGTTAATTAAGCTTCGGTTTTGAACGGGAAACCAAGCGCCTTGAGCAGCGCGCGGCCTTCGTCGTCGGTCTTGGCGGTGGTCACAACCGTGATGTCCATACCGCGGACGCGGTCGATCTTGTCCTGGTCGATTTCGTGGAACATAACCTGCTCGGTCAGACCGAAGGTGTAGTTGCCATTGCCATCGAACTGCTTGCCGCTGAGGCCGCGGAAGTCGCGGATACGGGGCAGTGCCAGGCTGACCAGACGGTCCACGAATTCCCACATGCGGTCGCCACGCAGGGTTGCGTGGGCACCGATGGGCATGCCTTCGCGCAGCTTGAACTGTGCGATCGACTTGCGGGCCTTGGTAACCTGCGGCTTCTGGCCGGTGATCTGGGTGAGGTCGCGGACAGCCCCGTCGATCAGCTTGGAGTCCTTGGCGGCATCTCCAACACCCATGTTCACAACAACCTTCACCAGGCGGGGTACCTGGTTCACGTTCTGGTACTTGAACTCATCCTGGAGCTGGCCCTTGATGGTTTCGGCGTACTTGGTCTTCAGACGAGGAACGATCTTCGTTGCCGGAGTCTCGAGAGTCTCAGTCATTAGATGTCCTTCCCGGAGCTCTTGGACACGCGGATACGGACGGTCTTCTTGACACCGTTCTTCTCCACAGTGTCGAGGCGGAAGCCCACGCGGGTCGGCTTCTTGGTCGACGGGTCAACCAGGGCCACGTTGGAAATGTGGATCGGGGCCTCTACAACCTCGATGCCGCCGGTCTTGGTGCCGCGCTGCGACTGTCCAACACGGGTGTGCTTGGTGACGCGGTTGACGCCCTCAACCAGCACGCGGTTGGTGTCGGTGAATACGCGCAGAACCTTGCCCTGCTTGCCGCGGTCGCCGCCGCGCTCAGCCTTGGCGCCAGTGATGACCTGAACCAGGTCACCCTTCTTGATCTTTGCAGCCATGGACTAGAGCACCTCCGGAGCCAGAGAAACGATCTTCATGAACTTCTTGTCACGCAGTTCACGACCAACCGGTCCGAAGATACGGGTACCGCGGGGGTCACCGTCGTTCTTCAGGATCACAGCTGCGTTCTCGTCAAACTTGATGTAGGAACCATCCGCACGGCGGCGTTCCTTCTTGGTACGGACGATGACGGCCTTGACCACATCGCCCTTCTTTACGTTGCCGCCAGGGATTGCGTCCTTGACGGTGGCGACAATGACGTCACCGATGCCTGCGTAGCGACGGCCGGATCCACCGAGAACGCGAATGGTAAGGATTTCCTTAGCACCCGTGTTGTCGGCGACCTTCAGTCGCGACTCCTGCTGAATCACTATTTACTCCTTGCGTCGCGCCGGTTCTCAGGCCGTGATCTTGCTACGGAATGAGCCTTGCGGAACGGTTGATCGGGGTGTCTCTTGACCTGCCTGGATTTTGCCAGGCCAGGCCTAAACGCCCGTGCCAGAAGCAGTTGCTCCCACCCGGTCCGGGACGAATCCCGGGCGCACAGGGGCACTATGCTGTGGCACGCTTGTTTACGAGGTTGATGATGGCACGCGAAAGGCGCCATACAAACTCAATATCCTAGCACGTTTTCCGCCAGTTCCCATATCACCGGTGTCCCTGCTGCCGCAAGCAGGAAGAACGTACGACGGCGTCACGCAGGGCAGCCTCTCGGCGCACCCGGGGTGCCACTCCCCTGCCAGACCAGGTCCCGCCGTCGTCCGCTGAGGCGAAAAGGCGCCTGGCGTGACACTCGCGTTAAAACGAGGAGGCCCCCACTCCGTAAGGAGCAGGGGCCTCAGCTAAGCAGCAGGGGCTACTTGGCCTTCTCGAGGATTTCCACGAGCCGCCAGTTCTTGGTGGCGGACAGCGGACGGGTCTCGGCGATGACAACGAGGTCGCCGATGCCGGCGGTGTTCTCTTCGTCGTGTGCCTTGACCTTGGAGGTGCGGCGGATGACCTTGCCGTACAGTGCGTGCTTCACGCGGTCTTCAACCTCGACAACGATGGTCTTTTCCATCTTGTCGGAGACCACGTAGCCGCGACGGGTCTTGCGGTAACCGCGCTGCCCAGCCTTGGCTTCGGTAGCAGTTTCGGTCACGTTCTGGTCCTTTTCACTCACTTGGCGTCCTCCTCGGTCTCAGCCTTTTCAGCCTTATCGGCCTTCTTGGTTGAAGCCTTCTTGGACTTCTTCTCTTCCTTGGCTTCCACAACCGGTGCGGCAACCTCGGCACGAATGCCCAGCTCGCGTTCGCGGAGAACGGTGTAGATGCGGGCGATGTCCTTCTTTACCGCACGCAGGCGACCGTGGTTCTCCAGCTGACCGGTGGCGGACTGGAAACGCAGGTTGAACAGCTCTTCCTTGGCCTTACGGAGTTCTTCAACGAGACGCTCGTTGTCGAAACCGTCCAGCTGTGCGGGAGCCAGATCCTTGGATCCTACTGCCATTTCTATTCACCACCCTCGCGACGCACAATGCGTGCCTTCAACGGCAGCTTGTGGATTGCCAGGCGCAGGGCCTCGCGAGCTACCTCTTCATTGACACCGGAGAGTTCGAAGAGAACCCGGCCCGGCTTGACGTTGGCGACCCACCATTCCGGCGAACCCTTACCGGAACCCATGCGGGTTTCGGCAGGCTTCTTGGTCAGCGGACGGTCCGGGTAGATGTTGATCCAGACCTTACCGCCACGCTTGATGTGGCGGGTCATGGCGATACGAGCGGACTCGATCTGACGGTTGGTGACGTATGCCGGGCTCAGGGCCTGGATGCCGTACTCACCGAAGGAGACCTGGGTGCCGCCCGTAGCAGCGCCGGAACGACCCGGGTGGTGCTGCTTACGGTGCTTTACTCGACGTGGGATAAGCATTTAAGCCTGTCCTCCTTCTGCAGCAGCAGGTGCTGCTTCAACTGCCGGTGCTTCGGCAGCAGGAGCTGCGTCAGCGGCCGGGCGGTCGTTGCGACGGCGGCGGTCACCGCGGTCAGCGCCACCCGGGCGGCCGGGACGGTCGCCACGTCCACCGCGGGACGGAGCGGCAGCAGCCTGTGCAGCCAGTTCCTTCGCGGTGACGTCACCCTTGTAGATCCAGACCTTCACACCGATGCGGCCGAAGGTGGTCTTGGCTTCGTAGAAGCCGTAGTCGATGTTCGCGCGGAGGGTGTGCAGGGGCACACGGCCTTCGCGGTAGAACTCCGAGCGGGACATTTCAGCGCCACCCAGGCGGCCCGAGCAGGCGATACGGATGCCCTTGGCACCTGCACGCTGTGCGGACTGCATGGCCTTCTTCATCGCACGGCGGAAAGCCACGCGGGAAGTCAGCTGCTCTGCAACGCCCTGGGCCACAAGCTGGGCTTCCATCTCGGGGTTCTTGACCTCGAGGATGTTCAGCTGGACCTGCTTGCCGGTGAGCTTTTCGAGCTCGCCGCGGATGCGGTCTGCTTCTGCTCCACGGCGGCCGATGACGATGCCGGGACGGGCCGTGTGGATGTCCACGCGGACGCGGTCACGGGTGCGCTCGATCTCGACCTTGGCGATGCCGGCGCGCTCCATGCCCGTGGACATGAGCTGGCGGATGCGGATGTCTTCGCGAACGAAGTCCTTGTACCGCTGGCCGGCCTTGGTGCTGTCAGCGAACCAGTGCGATACGTGATCGGTGGTGATGCCGAGTCGGAACCCGTGCGGGTTTACTTTCTGTCCCACTTAGCGAGCCTCCTCTTTCTCCGGGGTAGCGACTACCACGGTGATGTGGCTGGTGCGCTTCTTGATCTGAAATGCACGACCCTGGGCACGCGGCTGGAACCGCTTCATGGTCGGGCCTTCATCAACAAACGCTTCGCTGATGATGAGGTCGCCTTCGTCAAACGCCACGCCATCGCGGTCCGCGAGGACCCGGGCGTTGGCGACTGCCGACTGAACTACCTTGAATACCGGCTCCGAAGCTGCCTGCGGGGCAAACTTCAGAATTGCCAGAGCCTCATTCGCTTGCAATCCACGAACAAGGTTGACGACGCGCCGGGCCTTCATAGGCGTTACGCGGATGTGGCGCGCAATTGCCTTGGCTTCCATTGCTTTCCTTCTCTCGTCTTTGACGTAAACGCAGGCGCCTAGCGGCGCTTGCCCTTACGGTCGTCCTTGACATGGCCGCGGAATGTCCGCGTGGGAGCGAATTCGCCGAGCTTGTGCCCGACCATCGACTCAGTGACAAACACCGGGATGTGCTTGCGTCCGTCGTGTACGGCGATCGTGTGTCCGAGCATGTCGGGGATGATCATCGAACGGCGGGACCAGGTCTTGATGACGTTCTTGGTGCCCTTTTCGTTTTCCCTGGCTACCTTCACAAAGAGGTGCTGGTCAACGAAAGGACCTTTTTTCAGGCTGCGTGGCATGTGTCCAGGCTCCTATCGCTTGTTCTTGCCAGTACGACGGCGACGCACAATAAGCTTGTCGCTCTCTTTGTTGGGGCGGCGGGTGCGGCCTTCACGCTTACCGTTCGGGTTCACGGGGTTACGACCACCGGAAGTCTTACCTTCACCACCACCGTGCGGGTGGTCAACCGGGTTCATGGCGACACCACGGACGGTCGGGCGGACGCCCTTCCACCGCATACGGCCGGCCTTGCCCCAGTTGATGTTCGACTGCTCGGCGTTGCCAACTTCGCCGACGGTTGCGCGGCAGCGCACGTCAACGTTGCGGATTTCACCGGAGGGCAGACGCAGCTGGGCGAAGCGGCCTTCCTTGGCAACAAGCTGGATGGATGCGCCGGCGGAGCGGCCCATCTTGGCGCCGCCGCCCGGACGCAGTTCAACTGCGTGGATGACGGTACCCACCGGGATGTTGAGCAGCGGCAGGTTGTTACCGGGCTTGATGTCAGCACCGGCACCTGCCTCAACAACGTCCCCCTGGGAGAGCTTGTTGGGGGCGATGATGTAACGCTTGGTGCCATCAACGTAGTGCAGGAGGGCGATGCGAGCCGTGCGGTTCGGATCGTACTCGATTTCGGCAACGCGGGCGTTGACGCCGTCCTTGTCGTGGCGACGGAAGTCGATCAGACGGTACTGGCGCTTGTGTCCACCACCCTTGTGACGGGTGGTGATCTTACCGGTGTTGTTACGGCCGCCCTTCTTGGGCAGCGGACGTACCAACGACTTTTCCGGCGTCGACCGCGTGATTTCGATAAAGTCCGCTACGCTCGAGCCACGACGGCCCGGGGTAGTCGGCTTGTATTTACGGATTCCCATAATTTATTTCCTCGTTAAAGTGGTCTCCGCTACGCGAGCGGACCGCCGAAGATGTCGATGGTGCCTTCTTTGAGGGTGACAATCGCACGCTTGGTGTTCTTGCGGGTACCCCATCCGAATTTGGTGCGCTTGCGCTTACCGGCACGGTTGATGGTGTTGATCGATTCGACCTTGACGGAGAAGATCTTCTCCACGGCCAGCTTGATCTCGGTCTTGTTCGAACGGGGGTCCACCAGGAAGGTGTACTTGCCCTCGTCGATCAGGCCGTAGCTCTTTTCCGACACGACGGGTGCAAGCACGACGTCGCGGGGATCCTTGATGGTGGCTGCACTCACTTGGCATCCTCCTCGTTCTTTGCTGCCTTAGCGGCAACGAATGCGTCGTAGGCAGCCTTGGTGAAGACAACGTCATCAGAGACGAGAACGTCGTAGGTGTTCAGCTGGTCTGCGTACAGAACGTGAACGCCGGCGAGGTTGCGCACGGACAGTGCAGCAACATCGTTATCGCGCTCGATGACGACCAGCAGGTTCTTGCGGTCGGAAACGCCGCGGAGCGTTGCCAGGGCAGTCTTGGAAGACGGCTTGTCTCCTGCAACCAGCTCGGCGACAACGTGGATGCGACCGTTGCGGGCCCGGTCAGACAGTGCGCCGCGCAGGGCAGCAGCAATCATCTTCTTGGGGGTGCGCTGGCTGTAGTCACGCGGGGTGGGACCGTGGACAATGCCACCGCCGGTCATGTGCGGAGCACGGACGGAACCCTGACGGGCGCGGCCGGTACCCTTCTGCTTGAACGGCTTGCGTCCTGCACCGGAAACTTCAGCGCGGGTCTTGGTCTTGTGGGTTCCCTGGCGGGCAGCAGCGAGCTGGGCAACGACGACCTGGTGCAGCAGCGGCACGTTGGTCTGAACGTCGAAGATCTCTGCAGGCAGGTCAACCTGGACAGTGTTAGCCATTGAACTAGGCTCCCTTCACGGCGGTGCGTACGAGTACGACCTGGCCGCGGGCACCGGGAACGGCACCCTTGATCAGGAGCAGCGACTTCTCGACGTCAACCGCGTGGACCGTGAGGTTCAGCGTGGTGTGACGAACGGCGCCCATGCGGCCGGCCATTTTCATGCCCTTGAAGACGCGGCTCGGGGTGGATGCGCCACCGATTGAACCGGGCTTACGGTGGTTCTTGTGGGCACCGTGGGAAGCTCCAACGCCGTGGAAGCCGTGACGCTTCATAACACCGGCGAAGCCCTTACCCTTGGTGGTGCCGACGACGTCGATCTTCTGGCCGGCTTCGAAGAGCTCTACGGAGAGCTCCTGGCCCAGCTCGTACTCGGCAGCATCTGCGGTACGGAGTTCGACGACGTGACGGCGAGGCGTGACGCCTGCCTTTTCAAAGTGACCAGCCAGCGGCTTGGTGACCTTGCGGGGATCGATCTGGCCGTAGCCGATCTGAACGGCGACGTAGCCATCAGCGTCTGCATTGCGCAGCTGGGTGATGACGTTCGAGTCTGCCTGGACCACAGTGACGGGGATGAGCTTGTTGTTCTCGTCCCAGACCTGGGTCATGCCGAGCTTCGTGCCCAGCAGGCCCTTTACGTTACGGGTTGCGGTCATAGTTTCTCAGCACCTCCCTACAGCTTGATTTCGATGTTCACGTCAGCCGGCAGGTCGAGACGCATGAGCGAGTCAACAGCCTTCGGCGTGGGATCGATGATGTCGATAAGACGCTTGTGCGTGCGCATTTCAAAGTGCTCGCGGCTGTCCTTGTACTTGTGCGGAGAGCGGATAACGCAGTACACGTTCTTCTCCGTAGGCAGCGGCACGGGGCCAACTACCGTTGCGCCTGCGCGCGTGACCGTCTCAACGATCTTCCGTGCTGAAACGTCAATGACCTCGTGGTCGTATGACTTCAGCCGGATGCGGATTTTTTGTCCCGCCATGTCGCCTGACTCTCTTTCAGTCTGTGCTTCCCCGGTTTAGGGCTGCCCTGTTCACTTACACGTTGTATGGCTGCCGAAGCATTTGAGGTCGAACCACCATCCGCCGCACAAGCTGAATCCGGATAAATCCGGGTTCCTCAACCTGCCGGCGCAACCGACCCCCGCGGTCGGGCGTGTCGCGCTGAACACGCATACAAATCCGCAATTCCATTGGGGTGGGTTATGTTTGGTCTTCCACTTGGACCCTGCACCCGGCATTATCCGGATCGGGACGCGAAGAAGCGCTTGAACAACTCATCTAGTATGCCGGAAATACGCGGCAGATGCGAATCGGCCCTGAATCGGCGCCGGTCAGGACCATTGCAGCCAGCAGGAACCGGCTGGATGATAGGGGCATGACCCTGGAGAGCACTGAATCGGTGACGGAACTGGCCGGGCGCGTGCCGCCGTCGTTCATCCTTGGCGTCGCGGCAGCGGCGTTCCAGATTGAAGGCGCACTCAAGGCCGGAGGCCGCGGACCGTCTGGATGGGATGCCTTTGCGGAGAAGCCGGGAGCCATCCTGGACGGGCACTCCCCCGCAGTTGCATGCGACCACTACAACAGGCTTCCCGAAGACGTGGCGCTGCTGAAGGAACTGGGCGTTGATTCCTATCGGTTCTCACTCTCCTGGCCACGCATCCAACCTGACGGCCGGGGCGCCTTCAATGCCGAAGGCCTGGACTTCTACGACCGCCTGATCGACCAGCTGCTCGAAGCCGGTGTCTCCCCCATGGCAACGCTCTACCACTGGGACACCCCCTTGCCGCTGGAACACCGCGGCGGTTGGCTGAACCGGGACACCGCCGAGCGGTTCGGCGACTATGCCAGGGCCGCCGGTGAGCGGTTCGGGGACCGGGTGGCGCAGTGGGTCACGCTTAACGAACCGGTGTCGGTCACCCTCAACGGGTACGCGCTGGGGGTGCATGCGCCCGGCCGCCGGCTGTTGTTCGATGCCCTTCCGGCCATCCACCACCAGCTCCTGGCGCATGGACTCGGCGTGCAGGCGTTGCGGGCTGCGGGAGTAGCCGGCGGCATCGGACTGACCAACCTGCACTCCCCCGTCAGGCCCGCCACCCGGAAGATCGGCGACCGGCTGGTGGCGCACCTCTATGACCTGCTGATGAACAGGATCTATGCGGACCCGGTCCTGCTGGGCCGCTACCCCTCGCTGCCGTTGTACGCCAAACCCTGGCTTCGCTCCATCGGCAGGATCTCCGACGCGGACCTCAAAACCATCCACCAGCCCCTGGATTTCTACGGACTCAACTACTACTTCCCGGTAAAGGTGGCCTTGGGACCTGGTATTACACCCCTGCCTGCGGACATGCACCAGGAGCTCGCCAAGCTGCCCTTCCACGAGGTGGGCTACCCGGAGTACGGCAGCACGGGCTTCGGCTGGCCCGTGGCGCCGGAACACCTGGGCATCCTGCTGCAGGAAATGCGGGACCGGTACGGGCAGGCCCTGCCGCCGGTGTACATCACCGAGGGCGGCGCCAGTTTCCCGGAACCTGACCACGTATCCGGGACGCTCGAGGATCCCGACCGGGTGGAGTACCTGGCGGGACACCTGGGGGCGGCAATCGAGGCCACGGCCCCCGGCGGCATAGCGGAGGGAGTGGACCTGCGCGGCTATTTCGTGTGGACGCTCATGGACAACTTTGAGTGGGCGGCCGGCTATTCGCAGCGTTTTGGCCTGGTGCACGTGGACTTTGAGACGCTGCAGCGGACGCCGAAAAGGTCCTTTTACTGGTACCAGGCTCTGTCCCGCGCAAGAGGCGCCGCATCTGACTAGCCTGACCGGGATTTGCGGGTCACGCGTGTCCGGTGACAGTCAGGAAGATCAACACGCAATTCAGTCCCACGATCAGGGTTGCACTGGTCCAGCCGGCGATGCGGAGGGGCTTGGAATCCACGTGAATGCCCATCACCTTGCGGCTTCCGGTAAGCCGGATCAGCGGAATCAGCGCAAACGGGATGCCGAAGCTCAGGAGGACCTGGCTGAGGACCAGAGCCACCGTGGGTTCGATGCCCGCGCCCAGGACCAGCAACGCAGGTATCAGGGTCACGGTCCGGCGGACCAACAGCGGAATCCTCATCTTCAGCAGGCCGCCCATGATAGTGGCACCTGCATAACACCCAACGGAGGTGGACGCGAGCCCCGAGGCCAGCAGGCCTACTGCGAATACGACGCCGATGACCGGCCCCAGTGCCGACGTGACGGCCGCGTGGGCACCGGCAATGGTGTCAGTGCCTTCCACCCCCCGGAGGCTGGTGGCGGCCAGGAGCAGCATGGCGATATTCACGACGCCGGCAAGCAACAGGGCGCCGGCAACGTCCACGCGGGTGGTCCGGATGAATTGCGTCCTGATGGCAGGATCCTTCGAAAAGCCATGGCGGTCGCGGGCAAGGGCTGAGTGCAGGTAGATTGCGTGCGGCATGACGGTCGCCCCGAGCATGCTGGCGGCGAGCAGGACAGTATCGGTTCCCTCGAAGCGGGGCACCAGCCCGGCCAAGGCCCCGCCCGCGTCCGGCGGAGCGACGAACAGGCCCGAGACGAATCCCACGGCGATCACGCCAAGAAGGGTGAGGATTGCAAACTCGAAGGACTTCTGGCTCCGCCGCGACTGCAGGGCCAGCAGCAGCATGGAGGCCAGGCCGATGATGACCCCGCCGGCAAGCAGTGGCAGGCCGAACAGCAGGTTGAGCGCCACGGCCCCACCGATGACTTCGGCCAGATCCGTGGCCCCCGCAACGACTTCAGCCTGAACCCAGTAGGCGCGCCGTCGGCGAGTTCCCAGCCGCTGGCCGAGGATTTCCGGCAGGCTCATTCCGGTAGCGAGCCCAAGCTTGGCGGACTGGTACTGGATGAGGACGGCCATCGCATTGGCGGCCACGAGGACCCAGACCAGCAGGTACCCAAAGCTGGCACCGGCGGTCAGGTTGGCCGCCACGTTTCCGGGGTCCACATACGCAATGGCTGCCACGAAGGCAGGCCCCAGCAGCAGGAGGCGGGACCAGAACCCGGGGGTGGCGGTTCTCGCCGTCATAGTCGATACAGCCATTACACGTCCTCGTCATTGCGGCGTCACTAAGACGAGGATACCGCGAATTTAGGTGTACCGAAAAGTAGTTATAAGGGCTACCGGCAAAGCACTGGGCGGACTCGCTGCTACTGGTTTTTGTTAGCCCTGTTGATCCGCTTGGCCCGGTCGATCTCGTGCCGGAAGTTCCTTCTGACCCAGAAAACCCCGCCCACCACAACAACCGCGATGATCAGGAAAATAAGCCATCCCATGATGATCTCCTCTCAGTGCTGCAACAGTATCAGGGGCCGCTTTAACGAAAGAACGGCCCCGCTGCTTGAAGCAGCGGGGCCGTCCTAAGAGATCAGTAAGTTACTACTTGATGATCTTGGTAACGCGTCCCGAACCAACGGTGCGGCCGCCTTCGCGGATTGCGAAGCCGAGGCCCTCTTCCATAGCGATGGGCTGGATGAGCGCAACGGTCATCTCAGTGTTGTCGCCAGGCATAACCATTTCCGTGCCCTCGGGCAGGGTGATAACGCCGGTTACGTCCGTGGTACGGAAGTAGAACTGCGGGCGGTAGTTGGAGTAGAACGGGTTGTGACGTCCGCCTTCGTCCTTGGAGAGGATGTAGACGTTGGCCTCGAAGTCGGTGTGCGGGGTGATGGAACCCGGCTTGACGACAACCTGGCCACGCTCGACATCGTCGCGCTTCAGACCGCGGAGCAGCAGGCCACAGTTCTCGCCGGCCCATGCTTCGTCGAGCTGCTTGTGGAACATCTCGATACCGGTAACCGTGGTCTTCTGGACCGGGCGGATGCCGACGATCTCGACCTCGGAGTTGATGGCGAGGGTTCCACGCTCGGCGCGGCCCGTAACAACGGTGCCACGACCGGTGATGGTGAAGACATCTTCGATCGGCATCAGGAACGGCTTGTCGCGGTCACGTACGGGGTCCGGAACGGACTCGTCGACAGCAGCCATCAGGTCCTCAACGGACTTGACCCACTCGGGGTCGCCTTCCAGGGCCTTCAGGCCGGAAACGCGGACCACCGGAGCGTTGTCGCCATCGAAGCCCTGCGAGCTCAGGAGCTCACGAACTTCCATTTCGACGAGGTCGAGGAGTTCCTCGTCATCGACCATGTCAGCCTTGTTCAGCGCGACCAGCAGGTAGGGAACACCAACCTGGCGGGCGAGCAGAACGTGCTCGCGGGTCTGAGCCATCGGGCCGTCGGTAGCGGCAACCACGAGGATTGCGCCGTCCATCTGAGCAGCACCGGTGATCATGTTCTTGATGTAGTCAGCGTGGCCGGGGGCGTCAACGTGTGCGTAGTGACGCTTCTCGGTCTGGTACTCCACGTGGGAGATGTTGATGGTAATACCGCGCTGACGCTCTTCGGGTGCAGAGTCGATCGACGCGAAGTCACGCTTCTCGTTGAGATCCGGGTACTTGTCGTACAGCACCTTGGAAATGGCGGCCGTCAGCGTCGTCTTACCGTGGTCAACGTGACCAATGGTGCCGATGTTGACGTGCGGCTTAGTCCGCTCGAACTTTGCCTTTGCCACAGGTTCCTCCTAGAACGTTTACAAATAGCTTGCCCTCCAGCCGCGCTTGTCGCGGTAGAACTCAGGCAAGTCTACTTGGGGGGCTTTGGATTGGTGAAATCGCAGATTCAGGAACTAATACTAGTCCCCTGAGCCTGTTCGTGCAGGGGGCCGGCCTGGACCGGCCGGCCTCCTGCACCGGATTCGTTGACCTTGGTGGCCGCCGTACCCGGGGTGTTCGCTTTGAAAGTCCGGAAGGGACTACTCGCCGCGGGACTTCTGGATGATCTCGTCGGCAACAGCCTTCGGGACCTCGGCGTAGCTGTTGAACGTCATGGAGTACACAGCGCGGCCCTGGGTCTTGGAGCGCAGGTCACCGATGTAACCGAACATGCCGGACAGCGGCACGTGCGCACGGACAACCTTGACACCGGCGGCATCTTCCATGGACTGCATCTGGCCACGGCGGGAGTTGAGGTCGCCGATAACGTCACCCATGTATTCCTCAGGGGTGCGGACCTCTACATCCATCAGCGGTTCAAGCAGGACAGGGTTCGCCTTGCGCGCGGCTTCCTTGAAAGCCATGCGGCCAGCGATCTTGAACGCCATTTCCGAGGAGTCAACATCGTGGTACGCACCGTCAAGCAGAGTGGCCTTGATGCCGACAACCGGGTAACCGGCCAGGACGCCGTCGTTCAGCGCGTCCTGGATCCCCGCGTCAACAGACGGGATGTATTCGCGCGGAACGCGGCCACCGGTGACCTTGTTCTCGAACTCGTACAGCTCGCCCTCGGCGGTGTCCAGCGGCTCGATGGCAATCTGGACCTTTGCGAACTGGCCCGAACCACCGGTCTGCTTCTTGTGCGTGTAGTCGTGCTTCTCGACTGCGCGCTTGATGGTTTCGCGGTAAGCAACCTGCGGCTTGCCCACGTTGGCCTCGACCTTGAATTCGCGGCGCATGCGGTCCACCAGGATGTCCAGGTGGAGTTCGCCCATGCCGGCGATGATGGTCTGGCCGGTGTCTTCGTTGAGGGACACCTGGAAGGTGGGGTCCTCAGCGGAGAGCTTCTGGATGGCCGTGGAGAGCTTCTCCTGGTCACCCTTGGTGTTCGGCTCGATGGCCACGGAGATCACGGGCTCGGGGAAGCTCATGGACTCCAGGACGATCTGGTTGTTGGCATCGCACAGGGTGTCGCCCGTGGTGGTGTCCTTCAGGCCGATGGCTGCGTAGATGTGGCCAGCGGTAGCGGCGTCAACCGGCATTTCCTTGTTGGCGTGCATCTGGAACAGCTTGCCGATGCGCTCCTTCTTGCCCTTGGTGGAGTTGACCACCTGGGCACCGGACTCCACGTGACCGGAGTACACGCGGATGAAGGTGAGCTGGCCGAAGAACGGGTGCGCGGCAATCTTGAACGCCAGAGCAGAGAACGGCTCGTCGGCGGAAGGCTTGCGCGTCAGTTCCTTCTCTTCGTCCTTGGGATCGTGACCGATCATCGGGGGAACGTCGAGCGGGTTCGGCAGGTAGTCCACAACTGCATCGAGCATGGGCTGGACGCCGCGGTTCTTGAAGGCGGAGCCACAAAACACCGGGTACAGCTCGGAGTTGATGGTCATCTTGCGGATGCCGGCCTTGAGCTCGTCGATGGTGAGCTCTTCGCCTTCCAGGTACTTCTCCATGAGTTCCTCGGAGGACTCGGCGACGGTCTCAACGAGGTTCGCCCGGTACTCTTCGGCCTTCTCCTGGAGGTCCGCGGGGATCTCCTGGATTTCGTACTTGGCACCCATGGTCACGTCGCCCTTGGCGTCGCCCGGCCAAACCAGGGCACGCATGTAGAGCAGGTCGACGACGCCGATGAAGTCGTTCTCGGCACCGATGGGCAGCTGCATGACGAGCGGCTTGGCACCCAGGCGGCTGATGATGGTGTCTACGGTGAAGTAGAAGTCAGCACCGAGCTTGTCCATCTTGTTGACGAAGCAGATACGCGGCACGTTGTACTTGTCAGCCTGGCGCCACACGGTCTCGGACTGCGGCTCAACGCCTTCCTTGCCGTCGAAGACGGCAACTGCACCGTCGAGGACGCGCAGGGAGCGCTCAACCTCAACCGTGAAGTCCACGTGGCCGGGGGTGTCGATGATGTTGATCTGGTTGTTTTCCCAGAAGCAGGTGACGGCGGCAGACGTGATGGTGATGCCGCGTTCCTTTTCCTGTTCCATCCAGTCAGTGGTCGAAGCGCCGTCGTGCGTTTCGCCGATCTTGTGGTTCACACCCGTGTAGAACAGGATGCGCTCGGTTGTGGTGGTCTTGCCGGCATCAATGTGGGCCATGATGCCGATGTTGCGGACCTTGCTAAGGTCGGTAAGCACGTCCTGTGCCACGGGGTCTCCTTTTGGGATGGACTACACGTTCGCCGCCGGCTCGGTTGAGCCGGCGGCGGCCGGGGAGTATTACCAGCGGTAGTGTGCGAAGGCCTTGTTGGACTCGGCCATCTTGTGGGTGTCTTCGCGACGCTTCACAGCGGCACCGAGACCGTTGGACGCATCCAGGATTTCGTTCTGGAGGCGTTCGGTCATCGTCTTTTCACGGCGGGCCTTGGAGTAGCCAACCAGCCAACGCAGTGCGAGTGCGGTGGAACGGCCCGGCTTGACCTCAACCGGAACCTGGTAGGTGGCGCCACCGACACGGCGGGAGCGGACCTCGAGGGAAGGCTTGACGTTGTCCATGGCCTTCTTCAGGGCTGCAACGGGGTCGCCGCCGGACTTGGCGCGTGCGCCTTCGAGTGCACCGTAGACAATGCGCTCTGCCGTGGACTTCTTGCCGTCAACGAGCACCTTGTTGATGAGCTGGGTTACCAGCGGGGAACCGTATACCGGATCCGAAACGAGCGGCCGCTTGGGGGCCGGACCCTTGCGAGGCATATTACTTCTTCTCCATCTTTGCGCCGTAGCGGCTGCGGGCCTGCTTACGGTTCTTCACACCCTGGGTATCGAGGGCGCCACGGACGATCTTGTAGCGGACACCCGGGAGGTCCTTCACACGACCACCGCGAACGAGCACAATGGAGTGCTCCTGCAGGTTGTGGCCAACACCGGGGATGTAGGCGGTAACTTCCACGCCGCCGTTGAGGCGCACACGTGCCACCTTACGCAGAGCCGAGTTCGGCTTCTTCGGGGTGGTGGTGTAGACGCGGGTGCACACACCGCGGCGCATGGGGCTGCCCTTAAGCGCGGGAGCCTTGGTCTTTGAGACCTTAGGCGTGCGGCCCTTGCGGACCAGCTGGTTAATCGTAGGCACTCTCGTGTTCTCCGTTTTATCCGGAGTGGCTGTTTCCGGCCACTCTCCTGTTGCGTTGCCCCGCCGCCCGGGCCCTGAAGGGAATCTCCATGGCGGCGAAGGCGAAGCCTTAATAGTCGGATCGCACACCGGGACGAACGTACATTCCTGCAGTTCCCTAGGCATGCAAAAATGTGGCATACGTTGCACAAGAACCCTGCAAACCGGAAACGTCGCTCTGGTTTAGCCTTTCAGCTGATACCGGCGCTCTCATCCACTGCCACAATAACAATTGGTAACAAGTCTAGCATGGACAGGCTCCATGCCTTAATCGACGGGTTAAACGGGGATGGTCCCCCACCATCAGGTGAGGGACCATCCCTTCGGCTAAGCCAGATTCAGCGGATCAGCGGATCAGCGGAAGTCGTTGCCCAGGTCGTAGTCATCCAGCGGGATGGCGTGGAACTCGGGAGCTCCGTCACCGCCCAGGGTGTCGTACGAGAAGTCACTGAATGCGCTGGGGCCGGTGAACAGGTTGGCCTTTGCTTCTTCAGTGGGCTCGACGGTGACCTCGGTGTAGCGCGGGAGGCCCGTGCCGGCCGGGATCAGCTTACCGATGATGACGTTCTCCTTGAGGCCCAGCAGCGGGTCACTCTTGCCTTCCATGGCCGCCTGCGTCAGGACGCGGGTGGTCTCCTGGAAGGAAGCTGCGGACAGCCAGGACTCGGTGGCCAGCGATGCCTTGGTGATGCCCATGAGTTCAGGACGTCCGGAAGCCGGAGTCTTGCCCTCGGACACAACACGGCGGTTGGCTTCCTCGAACCGGCTGCGCTCGGCGAGCTCGCCGGGCAGCAGGTCGGATTCACCGGACTCGATGACCGTGACGCGGCGCAGCATCTGGCGGACGATAACCTCGACGTGCTTGTCGTGGATACCGATGCCCTGGCTGCGGTACACGCCCTGGACTTCGTCCACGAGGAACTTCTGTGCCGCACGCGGACCCATGATGCGCAGGACCTGCTTGGGGTCCACCGGGCCGTTGATCAGCTTCTGGCCGACGGAGACGTGGTCGCCGTCTTCGATCAGCAGGCGTGAGCGGCGCAGCACCGGGTAGGCGATCTCTTCCGAGCCGTCATCCGGGGTGATGACCAGGCGCATCTGGCGCTCGGACTCTTCGATGGTGATGCGGCCGGCTGCTTCAGCAATCGGTGCAACACCCTTCGGAGTACGGGCTTCGAAGAGCTCCTGGATACGGGGCAGACCCTGGGTGATGTCGTCGCCACCACCGGCGGAAACAGCACCACCGGTGTGGAACGTACGCATGGTCAGCTGGGTACCGGGCTCACCGATGGACTGTGCCGCGATGATGCCCACGGCCTCGCCGATGTCCACGGTCTTGCCGGTGGCCAGCGAACGGCCGTAGCACAGGGCGCAGGTGCCGACGCTGGACTCACAGGTGAGTACGGAGCGGACCTTGACCTCGGTGATGCCTGCCTTGAAGAGCTCGTCGATAACGACGTCGCCGCAGTCGGTGCCGGCGGCTGCGAGGACGTTGCCCTCGGAGTCCACGACGTCGACGGCCAGCGTACGTGCGTAAGCGCTGTTCTCGACGTTCTCGTCCAGGACCAGCTCACCGTTGGAGTCGGCGACGGCGATGGGCGTGACCAGGCCGCGCTCGGTGCCGCAGTCCTCTTCACGGACGATAACGTCCTGCGAGACGTCCACCAGACGACGGGTCAGGTAACCCGAGTTGGCGGTACGCAGGGCGGTATCGGCGAGGCCCTTACGGGCACCGTGCGTGGCGATAAAGTATTCCAGCACCGACAGGCCCTCGCGGTAGGAGGACTTGATGGGGCGCGGGATGATCTCACCCTTCGGGTTGGCCACGAGGCCACGGATACCCGCAATCTGGCGGACCTGCATCCAGTTACCACGTGCACCGGAGGACACCATGCGGTTGATGGTGTTCATCGGGGACAGGCTTTCACGCATCACCGAGGCGATGTCATTGGTGGCCTTGTTCCAGATCTCGATGAGTTCCTGGCGGCGCTCGTCGTCATCGATCAGGCCCTTGTCGTACTGGCCCTGGATCTTGGCGGCGCGCTCTTCGTACCCGGCAAGGATTTCCGGCTTGGCAGCAGGAACCTCGATGTCGGAGATGGCGACCGTGACGCCTGAACGGGTGGCCCAGTAGAAACCGGCATCCTTCAGGTTGTCCAGCGTTGCAGCGGTGACGACCTTCGGGTAGCGCTCGGCGAGGTCGTTGACGATGCGGGACAGTTCGCCCTTGTCGGCAACAGCCTCAACCCACGGGTAGTCCTCGGGCAGGGTCTCGTTGAAGATGACCTGGCCCAGGGAGGTTTCAACCAGGGCCGGCTGACCCTGCTCCCAGCCTTCGGGAGCTTCCCAGCCGGCGTACGGGACGAAGCCTTCGAGGCGGATCTTGACCTGCGAGTTCAGGTGCAGCTCGCGGGCGTCGAAGGCCATGATGGCTTCCGAAACCGAACCGAAGACGCGGCCTTCACCGGCTGAACCCTTGCGCTTGGTGGTCAGGTGGTACAGGCCGATGATCATATCCTGTGAAGGCAGGGTGACCGGACGTCCGTCGGAGGGCTTCAGGATGTTGTTCGAGGACAGCATCAGGATGCGGGCCTCAGCCTGCGCCTCGGGGCTCAGCGGCAGGTGGACTGCCATCTGGTCGCCGTCGAAGTCGGCGTTGAACGCGCCACAAACCAGCGGGTGCAGCTGGATTGCCTTGCCTTCAACGAGCTGCGGCTCGAACGCCTGGATGCCAAGGCGGTGCAGGGTAGGTGCACGGTTGAGCAGCACCGGGTGTTCGGTGATGATTTCTTCGAGCACGTCCCAGACCTGCGGGCGGTAGCGCTCCACCATCCGCTTGGCGGACTTGATGTTCTGGGCGTGGTTGAGGTCAACCAGGCGCTTCATCACGAACGGCTTGAAGAGCTCCAGGGCCATCTGCTTGGGCAGGCCGCACTGGTGCAGCTTCAGCTGCGGGCCGACGACGATGACCGAACGGCCGGAGTAGTCGACGCGCTTGCCGAGGAGGTTCTGGCGGAAACGGCCCTGCTTGCCCTTGAGCATGTCGCTCAGGGACTTCAGCGGACGGTTGCCCGGTCCAGTGACCGGACGGCCGCGGCGGCCGTTGTCGAAGAGGCTGTCAACAGCTTCCTGAAGCATGCGCTTCTCGTTGTTGACGATGATCTCCGGAGCACCCAGGTCAAGCAGGCGCTTGAGGCGGTTGTTGCGGTTGATCACGCGGCGGTACAGGTCGTTGAGGTCGGAGGTCGCGAAGCGGCCACCGTCCAGCTGGACCATGGGGCGCAGTTCCGGCGGGATCACCGGGACGGCGTCGAGGACCATGCCGAGCGGGCTGTTGTTGGTGGTCAGGAATGCGTTGACCACCTTCAGGCGCTTGAGGGCGCGGGTCTTGCGCTGGCCCTTGCCGTTGGCAATGACGTCGCGCAGTGCCTCGGACTCGGCCTGCATATCGAAGTTCTCAAGGCGCTTCTTGATGGCTTCGGCACCCATTGAGCCTTCGAAGTACATGCCGTAGCGGTCGCGCAGTTCGCGGTACAGGCCTTCGTCACCTTCGAGGTCGGCGACCTTCAGGTTCTTGAAGCGGTCCCAGACCTGCTCGAGGCGCTCGATGTCGGCGTCGGCACGCTTGCGCACGTTGGCCATCTGGCGGTCGGCGGAGTCGCGGGCCTTCTTCTTGTCAGCGGCCTTGGCGCCTTCGCCCTCCAGGCGGGCGATTTCGCCTTCGAGGTCGCGGGCGATCGCGGCGATGTCGGCGTCGCGGTTGTCGATCAGCTGCTTCTTCTCGATGTCGTGCTCAACCTGCAGGTTGGGCAGTTCCTCGTGGCGGGCAGCCTCGTCGACGCTGGTGATCATGTAGGCAGCGAAGTAAATGACCTTTTCGAGGTCCTTCGGAGCCAGGTCAAGGAGGTAGCCCAGGCGGGACGGAACACCCTTGAAGTACCAGATGTGGGTGACCGGTGCGGCCAGTTCGATGTGGCCCATGCGCTCACGGCGGACCTTGGCGCGGGTGACTTCGACGCCACAGCGCTCACAGATGATGCCCTTGAAGCGCACGCGCTTGTACTTGCCGCAGTAGCATTCCCAGTCGCGGGACGGGCCGAAGATCTTCTCGCAGAAGAGGCCGTCCTTCTCGGGCTTGAGCGTGCGGTAGTTGATGGTTTCCGGCTTCTTAACCTCGCCGTACGACCAGCCGCGGATGTCTTCCGCGGTGGCGAGGCCGATCTGCATGAGGCCGAAGGAGGATTCGCTGGACATATGGTCCCTGTTCTCTCTTGTTCTCTAAATTCTGAAGTCTTGGTGCGGGATGAGGGAGGCGGCGTACGACGGCGGGTTCCCACCCGCCGTCGTACGGGCGCCTGCTAGACCTCTTCTACGGAGCTGGGCTCTGCGCGAGACAGATCGATGCCCAGTTCCTCCGCAGCCGTGAAGACTGCGTCATCAGAGTCACGCATTTCAATTGTGGTTCCGTCCGTGGAAAGAACTTCCACGTTCAGGCACAGCGACTGCATTTCCTTGATCAAGACCTTGAAGGATTCGGGAACGCCCGGCTCGGGGATGTTCTCGCCCTTGACGATCGCTTCGTAGACCTTCACACGACCGTGGATGTCATCCGACTTGATCGTGAGGAGTTCCTGGAGCGTGTAGGCGGCGCCGTAAGCTTCGAGCGCCCACACTTCCATTTCACCGAAGCGCTGGCCACCGAACTGTGCCTTACCACCCAGCGGCTGCTGCGTGATCATGGAGTACGGACCGGTGGAGCGTGCGTGGATCTTGTCGTCCACCAGGTGGTGGAGCTTCAGGATGTACATGTAGCCGACCGAGATCGGATCCGGGAACGGCTCGCCGGAGCGGCCGTCAAACAGGCGGGTCTTGCCTGAGGAGTTGATCAGGCGGTCGCCGTCGCGGGTCACGTTGGTGGAATCCAGCAAGCCCGTGATTTCCTCTTCGCGGGCGCCATCGAACACCGGCGTTGCAACAGTGGTGGGACCACTCTCACGCGGCAGGTTAGGCAGCTGCTTGACCCACTCGGGCTCGCCTTCGATCTTCCAACCGGTCTTGGCAACCCAGCCGAGGTGCGTTTCGAGCACCTGGCCCACGTTCATACGGCCCGGAACACCCAGCGGGTTCAGGACGATGTCAACGGGGGTGCCGTCGGCAAGGAAGGGCATGTCCTCGATCGGGAGGATCTTGGAGATAACGCCCTTGTTGCCGTGGCGGCCGGCGAGCTTGTCGCCGTCGGTGATCTTGCGCTTGGCGGCCACGTACACGCGGACCAGCTGGTTGACGCCCGGGGGCAGTTCGTCGTCGTTGTCGCGGTCGAAGACGCGCACGCCGATGACGGTGCCGGACTCGCCGTGGGGCACCTTCAGGGAGGTGTCGCGAACTTCGCGGGACTTCTCGCCGAAGATGGCGCGCAGCAGGCGCTCCTCCGGGGTCAGTTCGGTTTCACCCTTCGGGGTGACCTTTCCGACCAGGATGTCCCCTGCTTCAACCTCGGCACCGATGTGGATGATGCCGCGCTCGTCCAGCCCTGCGAGGACTTCCTCCGACACGTTGGGGATGTCACGGGTGATTTCCTCGGCACCAAGCTTGGTGTCGCGGGCATCGATCTCGTGCTCCTCGATGTGGATGGAGGAGAGGACGTCCTCGGCAACGATGCGCTGCGAGAGGATGATGGCGTCCTCGAAGTTGTGGCCTTCCCATGACATGAATGCCACGAGCAGGTTCTTGCCGAGTGCCAGTTCACCCTGGTCCGTTGCCGGGCCGTCGGCGATGATGCCGCCAACTTCCAGGCGCTGGCCCTCGTTCACCAGGACGCGGTGGTTGTAGCAGTTGCCCTGGTTGGAGCGGGCGAACTTGTTGATGCGGTAGTTGGTCTCGGTGCCGTCGTCGTTGAGCATGATGACGAGCTCGGCGGAAACCTCGGTGACCACACCGGCCTTCTTGGCGATGACAACGTCACCGGCGTCGACGGCGGCGGCACGCTCCATGCCGGTGCCCACGACGGGGGCCTCGGAACGGACCAGCGGCACAGCCTGGCGCTGCATGTTGGCACCCATGAGTGCGCGGTTGGCGTCGTCGTGCTCCAGGAACGGGATCAGGGCCGTAGCCACGGACACCATCTGGCGCGGGGAAACGTCCATGAACTCAACGTCTTCGGCCGGAACCAGAACGGGCTCTCCCCCACCACCACGGGCACGGACCAGGACGGTGTCTTCCGAGAAGCGGTTGTTCTCGTCCAGCGGCGCGTTGGCCTGGGCGATCAGCACCTCAGCCTCGTCGTCTGCCGTCAGGTACTGGACGTCGTCGGAAACGACGCCGTCCTTGACCAGGCGGTACGGGGTCTCAATGAAGCCAAACGGGTTGATGCGTCCGTAGGATGCCAGCGAACCGATCAGACCAATGTTGGGGCCTTCAGGGGTTTCGATGGGGCACATACGTCCGTAGTGGGACGGGTGCACGTCACGGACTTCCATGCCGGCGCGGTCACGGGACAGACCGCCGGGGCCCAGGGCCGACAGGCGGCGCTTGTGGGTCAGGCCCGAGAGCGGGTTGTTCTGGTCCATGAACTGCGACAGCTGGGAGGTTCCGAAGAACTCCTTGATCGCTGCAACCACGGGGCGGATGTTGATCAGGGTCTGCGGCGTGATGGCCTCGACGTCCTGGGTGGTCATACGCTCGCGGACAACGCGCTCCATACGGGACAGGCCGGTGCGGACCTGGTTCTCGATGAGCTCGCCGACGGCGCGGATGCGGCGGTTGCCGAAGTGGTCGATGTCGTCGATCTCGACGCGCAGGTCAACTTCCTGGCCATCGCGGGTGCCCTTGATGGTCTTCTCGCCGGCGTGCAGCGCGACGAGGAACTTGATCATGGCAACGATGTCTTCAACGTGCAGGACAGAGGCTTCCTTGTCGCCAAGGGAGCGGTCGATGCCCAGCTTGCGGTTGATCTTGTAGCGGCCAACCTTGGCCAGATCGTAGCGCTTGGAGTTGAAGTACAGGTTGTCCAGCAGGGACTGGGCAGCCTCGACGGTGGGCGGCTCGCCCGGACGCAGCTTGCGGTAGATGTCCAGCAGGGCGTCTTCGCGGGTTTCGGTGGCGTCCTTCTCCAGGGTTGCCCGCATGGAGTCGTACTGGCCGAACTCTTCGAGGATCTGGCCTTCGGTCCAGCCAAGGGCCTTCAGCAGGACGGTGACGGACTGCTTGCGCTTGCGGTCGAGGCGCACGCCAACCTGGTCGCGCTTGTCGATCTCAAGCTCGAACCATGCACCGCGGGACGGAATGATCTTGGCAGTGAAGATGTCCTTGTCGCTGGTCTTGTCGGCGGCGCGCTCAAAGTAGGCGCCCGGCGAACGGACCAGCTGGGAGACGACGACACGCTCGGTGCCGTTGACGACGAAGGTGCCCTTCTCGGTCATCAGCGGGAAGTCACCCATGAACACGGTCTGCTGCTTGATTTCGCCCGTGTTGTTGTTCATGAACTCGGCCTTGACGTACAGCGGAGCCGAGTAGGTGGCGTCCCGGTCCTTGCACTCAGCCATGGTGTACTTGGGGTCAGCGAACTCCGGATCGGAGAAGCTCAGGGACATGGTGCCCTGGAAATCCTCGATCGGGGAGATCTCTTCGAAGATGTCCGACAGGCCGGACGTGGTGGCGACGCTGAGATCGTTTTCTTCGACAGCCTTTGCCACGCGTGCCTGCCAGCGCTCATTGCCGACCAGCCAGTCAAAGCTGTCCGTCTGCAGGGCAAGCAGATTCGGAACGTCAAGAGGTTCGTGAATCTTTGCGAATGAGAGCCGGCGAGTGGCACCATCAGTGCTGTCGGCAGTGTTAGCGGTTTCGTTATTAGAGGTGCTCGAGGCGACCAAGAGGGATCCTTCCACAGACCTTCAGGCGTTTTCAGATCTCCCCCGCTGTGCACCCTGCGAAGTGACTCCGCAGCGCTACCATCCGGTTCCGCTATATGACCCGGGACCCGGAACTGGCTATGCTGTGACCGTTGTTACGGCACGTTGATTGCCAGCTGCCGGGCGAAGCCCACCGCTATATGAAGGCTGAAGGTAAACAGGGAAGACGCAAATATCTACGATACGGCAAAACAACCTTCGTGTCTACCCCACATCCGGTCGGATTGCAAGCACCGGATATCCGGTCCCCGCTGCGGCCTCCTGGCCCCGCTGTCAGAGCCGGAGCGTCACGCCCGCTGCCGTGCACGCCGCGGAGTTGGCGAAGACGGCATCCCTGACTGCGTCCTGGGATTCCTGCGCCGGCTTGCCGCCGGACTCCGCTGCCGAGGACCGGTCCATCGCCAGCAGGCCCAGGGAACTGAACAGCCCCCTGAGGTCACCCGAGACCGTGTCCTTGGCGTCCTGGGCCTTCAGGTACACGTCTTCGTAGCCGTTGGAGTCGGTGGGAGACACGGCTCCGTAGTCCGCCACCAGCTTGTTGAAGAGCTCGCAGGCTTCCCGGGTGGCGGCCGCGTTGGCGCCCTGGCTAGCCGTGCCGGTTGCGGGCCTGCTGCTCTCCATTCCCCGCCCCGGGGCCAGAGAGGATGGGCTGGACTGGGCCGAGTCCACCGGTGCCGGCGTGGACGGTGCCGGCGTGGACACAGAACAGGCCGCCAGCGCGCAACCTGCAGCTACCGCGATCGCTGCCGTTGTCACTGTCTTCTTAATGATCCCCACTCCGTCCGTCCCGCCTGCCGGCCGGTTCCGCGCAAAGCGCATCCCCCGCAAAGCCTCGCCATCCACCCTACGCAAGCAGCCGCCGTCGTGCACCATGCGGTGATGGGCACCGCTCCCCTGCCGGGCATGCACCGAAGCCAGGAATGCACATAGGCGTTCCAGCGTTTGAATAGTTGGGTGACCAGGCTCACGATAGCCTTGGTGGCCTACACCGGAACCGGATTGAAAGTGGTAACCATGGTCAACTCTCCTGACAGCAGCGACGTTGTCATCCTCGGGGCGGCACGGACTCCGCAGGGTCGGATCAACGGACAACTCTCGAGCCTCACGGCAGTGGACCTCGGTGCCCACGCCATCAAGGCCGCGCTGGAAGGCAGCGGCGTGGAGTCCGCCGACGTGGAGGCGGTCATCATGGGGCAGGTGCTCCAGGCGGGGGCCGGACAGAACCCGGCCCGGCAGAGCGCCATCGGCGCCGGTATCGGCTGGAACGTCCCGGCGGTAACGGTCAACAAGGTGTGCCTTTCCGGCCTGACGGCGGTAATCGACGCCGCCCGCATGATCCGCGCCGGCGAGGCAGCTGTGGTGGTGGCAGGCGGGCAGGAGTCGATGAGCCGGGCCCCGCACCTGCTTCCCGGATCACGCCAAGGATGGACGTACGGATCCATCCAGGCGTTGGACGCTGCCGCACACGATGGCCTGACCGACGCCTTTGACGGGCAGTCCATGGGCCTGTCCACCGAGACGCGCAACCTCACGCTGGGCATCGACCGAACGTCCCAGGACAACGTAGCGGCCCAGTCGCACCAGCGCGCCGCGCTTGCGGCAAAGAACGGAACGTTCGACGGCGAGATCGCACCTGTCAGCGTCAAGCAGCGCAAGGGCGACCCCCTGGTGGTGGATACCGACGAGGGCGTCCGCCCGAATACGTCAGTGGAGTCGCTGGCCGGCCTGCGCGCGGCCTTCGTCACCGACGGAACCATCACGGCTGGAAACTCTTCTCCCCTGTCCGACGGCGCCGCCGCCCTGGTGCTTTCTTCGCGCGGCTACGCAGAAGAGCATGGGCTGGAATACCTGGCGGTGGTGGGAAAGCCGGGGCAGGTTGCAGGTCCTGACAACTCCCTGCACTCCCAGCCTTCGAACGCCATCATGAATGCCCTCGGCAAGGCCGGCTGGAACACCTCGGACCTCGACTTCATCGAGATCAACGAGGCTTTCGGCTCCGTCGCCGTCCAGTCCCTCAAGGACCTGGACTACCCTCTGGAAAAGTGCAACATCCACGGCGGTGCCATCGCACTTGGGCACCCGATTGGGGCCTCCGGGGCCCGACTGGCCGCCCACGCTGCCCATGAGCTGAAGCGGCGCGGCACCGGCAAGGCTGCCGTAGCCCTCTGCGGCGGGGGCGGGCAGGGCGAGGCCCTCCTGCTGTACCGCGACTGATGGCGGGCGCATCGGGTAACGGAGCGGACGGCGTCGGGCAGGAACGTTTCCTGGCCGACGCCGAGGCCCGGGGCCTGCAGGTTGAGGTAGTGGAGCGGCCCGCGGCGAAGAGCCTCGAAGAGGCAGCGGAAATCTTGGGCATCAGCCCGGCGGACATCGTCAAGTCCCTGGTGGTAAAACACAAGGACGGCACCTTCCTGTTCGCCCTGATCCCGGGCGATCGGCAAATCTCCTGGCCCAAGCTGCGTACGCTGGTGGGCGTCAACAAGCTGTCCCTGCCGCCTGCGGAAACCGCACTGGAAGCGACCGGTTACGAGCGGGGCACCATCACGCCCCTGGGCAGCACCACTTCCTGGCCTGTCTACGCGGATGCCACCATTACCGGACGCCGCATCTCCATGGGGGCCGGCGCCCACGGCTACAGCGCCTTTGTTGATGCCGACGCGCTCACGTCGGCCCTGGACGCGGTGGTGGCCGATATCAGCGAGCCAGGCTAGCGCCCGTACTTGGTTAAAGCAGGAAACCCCGCCCCACTGGTTCGCAGTGGGGCGGGGTTTCCTGGGAAAAGGCGCTGTTACTTGAGGGTAACGGTGGCGCCTGCAGCCTCGAGCTGCTCCTTGGCCTTCTCGGCAGCTTCCTTGTTGGCGCCTTCGAGGACAGCCTTGGGGGCGCTGTCAACCAGGTCCTTGGCTTCCTTGAGGCCGAGGGAGGTGATGGCGCGAACTTCCTTGATGACTGCGATCTTCTTGTCACCGGCAGATTCGAGGATGACGTCGAAGTCGGTCTTCTCTTCGACCTCTTCAGCAGCTCCGCCACCGGCAGGGCCGGCAACGGCTACAGCAGCAGCGGTAACTTCGAAGGTCTCTTCGAAGAGCTTGACGAACTCGGAGAGCTCGATGATGGTCAGTTCCTTGAAAGCTTCAATGAGCTCTTCGTTGCTGAGCTTCGCCATGGTAGGCGTCCTTCCTGTTGTGGTGTCCGAACGGCGCTGGGCCGGACTGGCACCGGAGTCTGGTGGGGGTAAGAGAATTAGTTCTCTTCGGCAGCGGGAGCTTCAGCGGCGGGCGCTTCTGCTTCAGCGGCGGGAGCTTCTTCAGCGGCGGGCGCTTCGGCAGCTGCCGGTGCACCGTTCTCTTCTTCAAGCTTGAGGCGCAGTGCGTCGATGATGCGTGCAGCTGCGGCGGCAGGGGCCTTGAGGACGCCTGCAACCTTGGCGAGCTGCAGCTCGCGGGACTCGAGGGCAGCCAGTGCGGCAACCTCGCTGGCGTCCAGCGCCTTGCCCTCGAAGTAACCGGTCTTGATGACCAGCTGCTTGTTGGCCTTGGCAAAATCCGTCAGGCTCTTGGCAGCGGCAACTGCGTCACCCTTGATGAACGCGATTGCAGTGGGGCCGGCAAGCTGGCCGTCGAATGCTTCGACGCCGGCTTCCTTGGCTGCAATGGCGGTCAGGGTGTTCTTGACGACCGCGAACTTGGTGTCCTGGCCGAGAGAAACACGCAGCTGCTTGAGCTGTGCAACGGTGAGCCCGCGGTATTCGGTCAGGACAGCGGCGTTCGATTCCTTGAAATCGTTAGTGATCTCAGCTACTGCTGAAACCTTGGTAGGCGTTGCCATAACCCTCCTTCCGGGGATAGTGCCGGTATTCGACGGTCCCCGCTCAAGAGAGCTATAACTAAAAACGCCCCGCGCAGATGCACGGGGCTTGGCTCAACAGGGCTATACCGTGGAGCTTTGCTTCGTTCACCTGCGCCGGCCGCCCTGCGTTGAGGGTCCTTCGTCCGGAAAGCCACTGTGGTCCCCAGAGCACAACTGCAGAGTTGAGCCATGTTCAGGAGAGTGGATTTCCAACAACCGACGGTCTTTGGTACCTCCAGCTTACGCGAGGCACAGCCCGCCGGCCAAATCGGCGCTCAACTGGTGCTGGTGCGCAGGGTTGGAAGCTCTTTTTGCCAGATTCCCGTTACCCCCGCCGTCTGGAAACCGAGCTGCTTATTGACCGTCAGAAGGTACCGGTTCTCCGGCGCATTCCAGGTGTAGATGATGCGTGCATCCGGGAACTGCTCGCTGAGCCGCTCCATATTGGCCACCTTAATCAGCAGGCCCAGCTTGTTGCCGCGGTGCTCCTGCAGGATCAGGGTATCGTCCTGGAACACAACGTCGGCCCGGTGCGCCAGCACCGTGATGGTGGTCAGTCCCACCAGCGTTCCCGTGGCGATGTGCTCCACCGCGGTGACCACCGTCCGCCTCCCCTGCGCGATGGCGACCTCTTCCGCCTCCCGGAGGATGCCGGCGTCGAACACCATGTCCTGCTCAATCGGCGCATCCAGCGACGGGTCAACGTCTACTCCGGCCTGGTTTTCAAGGGCCGCCACCGCTTCCAGCCAGCGTTCCGAACAACGGTCCGTCCAGTGGTGCAACCGGTACCTGCCGTTGTTGGCCTCCTCCGCTTCAGCCTGCAGGTCAGCCACCAGCTTGGTGTCCAGGGGCAGGAGGCAGGAACTGAACTGCTCGATGTGCTGGAGCGTGTATCCGGTCTTCCGGGCGAACTCCACCTCCCGGCTCTCCAGCGGCACAAACCCCTGGCCGGATCCAGGAACCAACTGGGCCTGCTCAAACTCATGCAGCGACGCGCCGGGGTGGTTGGTGTCCACCAGGATCATGGTGCGCCCTTCGCCCCGGGCCAGATGTTCTGCCGCCTCCAGCAGCCGGCGTCCCACGCCCTGCCGCTGGTACTCCGGCAGGATGTCCAGGGTGAGCTCGGCCAGGTCAAGGTGGTCGGTCAGGGGCAGCGCGATGTCCACCGTGCCCACGATGGCGCCGTCCACCTTGGCCACCAGGATCAGCTGGCGCTCATAGGGGTCCGCAAACTCCAGCAGCTTCTCGAGCGGCCCATAGGCGAGATCGTCACTGCCCCAGGTCTGCATCCGCACTTTGCGGCCCACTTCCACGGCAGCCAGGAAGTCCGCAGCGTCCGGGGTGTCCAATGAGTCGGGGATCCAGAGCTGCTCGATCTTAACGTCTATTGCCATTCGGGCATCATCCCAGCCGTTTCTGCCACTCACCTCCATAGCCAGCAGGCCTGAATCCGAGTGCAATATTTATGGCCAGCATATGCTGGTTTGCGCTCTCATTCCACGTCAGGACCGAGCGCGCCGGCGTCGGCGGCACCAAAAGAAGACCGTCCCGGCGCTGATGCGCCGGGACGGTCTTCGGATGCTCCGGAATCAGCCCGGGGCAGGAACTTCAATCAAGGACTACGCCTCGGTGAGCACCTTGGTGACGTTGGGGTCCACGGAGATGCCCGGGCCGAACGTGGTGGCCACGGTGGCCTTCTGGATGTAGCGGCCCTTGGCAGCGGACGGCTTGAGGCGGAGAACCTCTTCCAGGGCTGCTGCGTAGTTCTCGGCCAGCTTCGTGGTGTCGAAGGAAACCTTGCCGATGATGAAGTGCAGGTTGGAGTGCTTGTCGACGCGGAAGTCGATCTTGCCACCCTTGATGTCGTTGACGGCCTTGGTGACATCGGGGGTCACGGTGCCCGTCTTGGGGTTCGGCATCAGGTTACGCGGACCCAGGACCTTACCGAGGCGGCCAACCTTGCCCATGAGGTCGGGGGTGGCAACGGCTGCGTCGAAATCGGTCCAGCCACCGGCGATCTTTTCGATCAGGTCGTCGGAACCAACGAAGTCGGCGCCGGCTGCGATTGCGGCCTCTGCCTTGTCGCCCGTGGCGAAGACCAGGACGCGGGCGGTCTTACCGGTGCCGTGAGGCAGGTTGACGGTGCCGCGGACCATCTGGTCAGCCTTGCGGGGGTCGACGCCGAGGCGGAAAGCAACCTCAACGGTGGCGTCGAACTTGGACGGGTTGGTGTCCTTGGCCAGCGTTACTGCCTCGAGCGGTGCGTAGTGCTTGGTTGCATCGATCTTGGCGGCTGCTGCCTCATATGCTTTGCTGCGCTTTGCCATGCTGCTTGTTTCTCCTTGTGCAGTTGTGGTCTGCGGACCGCGCTGGGCCCTGCCACAGTCGCCCAATCCGGTTCGTTATCCGGCCGGATGGCCAACATTTGAATTTTATTGGTGCCGGTTTCCCGGCGGTGCCGCCCGTCGTCGTCAAAGACCCTGACGCTGGACAGCGGTAAAGGGGTATTAGCCCTCGACGGTGATGCCCATGGAGCGGGCGGTGCCGGCGATGATCTTCGCTGCGCCTTCGAGGCTGGTGGCGTTGAGGTCTTCCATCTTGGTGGAGGCGATCTCGTTGACCTGGGCCTGGGTCAGCTTGGCAACCTTGACGGTGTGCGGGGTGGATGAACCCTTGGCAACGCCTGCAGCCTTCTTGATGAGTTCTGCAGCCGGCGGGGTCTTGGTGATGAACGTGAAGGAGCGGTCCTCGTAGACCGTGATTTCCACGGGGATGACGTTTCCGCGCTGGGCTTCCGTCGCAGCGTTGTACGCCTTGCAGAATTCCATGATGTTGACACCGTGCTGGCCAAGCGCAGGACCGATCGGCGGGGCCGGGTTGGCGGCACCTGCCTGGATCTGCAGCTTGATGAGGCCGGTGACCTTCTTCTTGGGAGCCAATGTAGGGTCCTTCTCTCAATAACGTCCTGGGGCACAGGAGCGTGCCTCAGGTTTGTGGCCGCCATGGCAAGGCGGCCGGCCGTTCCGGTGCCGCTAAGCGGGCGGCGCCGGGACGAATTCTAGGATTCTCAGATCTTGGTGACCTGGTTGAACGCCAGGGTGACGGGCGTTTCGCGCTCGAAGATGGAGACGAGCACCACGAGCGTCTGGGACTCGGGCTTGATCTCGGAGATCGTGGCGGGAAGGGTCTCGAACGGGCCTTCCTTGACGATGACGGACTCGCCGACCTCGAAGTCCACGGCCACGGGAGCCTGGTTCTGCTTGTTGACCGGCTTGCCCTTCTCGGCCTGCTCTTCTTCGAAGACAGGGGCGAGCATGGAGAAGACCTCGTCCAGGCGCAGCGGGACCGGGTTGTGGGCGTTGCCGACGAAGCCGGTGACGCCGGGGGTATGGCGGACGGCGCCCCAGGAGGCGTCGGTCAGGTCCATGCGGACCAGAACGTAGCCGGGGATGCGGACGCGGTTGATCACCTTGCGCTGGGCGTTCTTGATCTCCACGACTTCTTCCATGGGCACCTGGATTTCGAAGATGTAATCTTCCATGTCCAGGGTCTGGATGCGGGTTTCAAGGTTGGCCTTTACGCGGTTTTCGTACCCGGCGTAGGAGTGGATGACGTACCAGTCACCTTCCTGGCGGCGCAGCTTGGCCTTGAATTCCTCGGCCGGGTCTGCAGCTGCAGTGGCGGCCGCGGCGGCAAGGGCGTCGGTCTCTTCGTCGCCGGCTTCTGCGTCTGCGTCGGCAACGTCGGAGGCGGCGTCGTCGGATTCGGGCGCGGAGGACTCAACCTCGGACTCTTCGCCGGCTTCTGCCGTGACGTCCGGGGATTCTTCCAGCCCAGTCTCGGTTACCTCGAGCTCCTGCTCAGACACTTGGTCTCCTGCTTCCTCATTGCCTAACATGCCTATTTAAATGGCTCAATTCCGCACACCGGTGCTTCCTTCCCGGTTTCCCGGGCGGAACACGCGGCCTGCGGACCGTGCAGCCTTAGCTGTCCTTGGAGCCGGTGCCGCCGAAGATCCAGCTGACAGCGGTTCCGAAACCAATGTCCAGCAGGCTGACGATGACCATCATGATGGCCACGAACACCAGCACCACGAGCGTGTAGTTGATCAGTTCCTTGCGGGTGGGGGCAACAACCTTCTTCAGTTCGCCGATGATCTGGCGGACGAAAAGTGCAATGCGGGCGAAGAAGTTTGCCTTGGCTTCCTTCTTAGCTGGGCGGCCCTTGGAGCTGCTGGCAGCTGTTTCGGTCACCTGGTCCTCGCTCATCTTTGCAATGGTGGATTACCCGGCCCTGATCAGAACCATGGTTGCTGCGCCTGTTCCGGGCTCTCGCCCGGAACAGCTTGCGCAGGGCAGACAGGACTCGAACCTGCAACCTGCGGTTTTGGAGACCGCTGCGCTACCAATTGCGCCACTACCCTATGGAGTGAATGCCACTCTTTGACGACCCAACACCAGCTTGGACTGGGGCACACGTCATCATCCGTGTTTCAACACCGGTGAACCAGTCTACGCAAGAACTTCGCGTAGGTAAAACCAGCCCGTTCCGGCCCGTCCGAACCACCGGCCTGAAACCTGCTGCGCGGGGGCAGTCATAAATCAAAACCGGCACCCCGGAGGGTCCGGTGAACAGCATAGAGTAGAAATCGTCGAATCCACATTCCAGCCTCCGGGCTGCAAGCGAAGAACGGACCTGCCATGTCTGCCGCCCGCGTTTCCCAACGCATTTCCGCCATTGCCGAATCCGCAACCCTGGCCGTTGACGCCAAGGCCAAGGCGCTGAAGGCGGCCGGGCGGCCGGTGATTGGCTTCGGTGCGGGCGAACCCGACTTTCCCACCCCGGACTACATCGTCCAGGCGGCCATTGAGGCTGCGGGCCAGCCCAAGTTCCACCGCTACTCCCCCGCCGGCGGGCTGCCCGAGCTGAAGAAGGCCATCGCCGAGAAGACCCTGCGCGATTCGGGCTACAAGGTTGACCCGTCACAGGTGCTGGTGACCAACGGCGGCAAGCAGGCCGTGTACAACACGTTCGCCACCCTGGTGGATCCGGCCGATGAAGTCCTTGTGCCTGCCCCGTTCTGGACCACCTACCCGGAGGCGATCCGGCTGGCCGGCGGCGTCCCCGTGGAGGTCTTCGCCGGTCCGGAACAGGACTACCTGGTGACGGTGGATCAGCTCGAAGCAGCCGTCACGGACCGGACCAAGATCCTGCTGTTCGTCTCGCCGTCGAACCCCACCGGTGCCGTCTACTCCCCGGAGCAGGTGGCCGAGATTGGCAAGTGGGCCGCGGCCAAGGGCCTGTGGGTGGTCACGGACGAGATCTATGAGCACCTGACCTACGACGGCGTCCCCTTCACCTCCATCGCCACCGCTGCCCCGGAACTGGGCGACAAGGTAGTCATCCTCAACGGCGTGGCCAAGACCTATGCCATGACCGGCTGGCGTGTGGGCTGGATGATCGGCCCCGCCGACGTCATCAAGGCCGCCACCAATCTCCAGTCACATGCCACCTCCAACGTGTCCAACATCATGCAGATTGCCGCCCTCGCCGCTGTCTCCGGGCCGCTGACCGCCGTCGACGAGATGAAGGTGGCCTTCGACCGCCGCCGCAAGGCCATCGTCGCCGGCCTGAACGCGATCGACGGAGTGGAATGCCCGACGCCGAAGGGTGCCTTCTACGTGTACGCGGATGTCCGCGCGCTCCTGGGCAAGGAATTCCCGACGGCGTCCGGTACCGCCACGCCGCAGACCTCCGCAGAGCTGGCCTCGCTGATCCTCGACGAGGTTGAGGTGGCAGTGGTTCCGGGCGAGGCCTTCGGCCCCTCCGGTTTCCTTCGCCTGTCCTACGCCCTGGGCGACGACGACCTCGCCACGGGTGTGCAGCGCCTCCAGGACTTCCTGGGCAAGGCCCAGTAGGACGCCCGCCCACCTTTCGCAGCTTTAATCCAAACGCCCGCTCACTTCTTTAGGGAAAGTGAGCGGGCGTTGGCGTTTAAGGCAGCAAAGGTGAGCGGGCGTCGGCGTTTGAGGCGTAAGAGCTGAGCGGGCGTTTGGGAAATAGCTGCCAGAAGTGAGCGGGGGTTTGGGGTTACAGGAGGCGACGCTCTGCGGCCCACTTGGTCAGTTCGTGGCGGCTGGAAAGCTGGAGCTTGCGCAGCACTGCTGACACGTGGGTTTCCACGGTCTTGATGCTGATGAAGAGCTCCTTGGCCACTTCCTTGTAGCTGTAGCCCCGGGCTATAAGGCGCATGACCTCGAGTTCGCGGGCGGAGAGCTTGTCCAGTTCGTCGTCGGCGATGTCCGCGGGGGCGGTTCCGAAGGCGTCCAGGACGAACCCGGCAAGGCGGGGCGAAAAGACGGCGTCGCCGCCGGCCACGCGGTACACGGCGTCAGTGATCTCGGCGCCGGAGATGGTCTTGGTGACGTAGCCCCGGGCGCCGGCCCGGATCACGGCCACCACGTCCTCGGCCGCATCTGAGACGCTCAGGGCCAGGAAGCGCGTGGTGGACAGCAACGCGGCGGAACCGGCGATAACCTCCCGTCCACCGCCGCCGAGGCCGCCAGGCAGGTGAACGTCCAGGAGGACGACGTCGGGCCGCTGTTCCGCGATCACGGCGATGGCCTGCTCCACCGTGGCGGCCTCCCCCACTACTTGAATGCTGGAGTGGAGGTCTGCTTTCAGCCCGGACCGGAAGATGGCATGGTCATCCACGATGACCACCCGCACGGAGGTGGCGGGGCGGCCGCTTCCCGCACCTGTCCCCTGTGCACCTGTCCCCTGGCTCGTGTTCATGATTTCCCTTCCGCGTGTTCTGCTGCAGCCGGCAGCTTGAGCCGGACCTCTGTGCCGTCCCCTGTGCTGAGGATGGCAGCCGAACCGCCGTGGCGGTTCATCCTGCCTATAATCGATTCCCGCACCCCAAGCCGGTCCGCCGGTACGTCGCCCAGCTCAAAGCCGGGCCCCCTGTCCTTGATGAAAATTTCTGCCTGCCCGTCCGACGCCTCAAGGTAGACCGAGACAGTGCCGCCGCCATGGCGTGATGCGTTGAGCATGGCCTCGCGGCTGGCCTGGACCAAGGCTTCGTGTGCCTCTGTCATGGCCGCATCACCAACGGTAACCACCTCCACGGCATTGCCCAGCAGGTCCTCCACCTCGGCGGCAACCGCCTTGATGCGGTCCGAGAGCTGCCCGCTTTCGCGGCCCGGGTCCTGGAACAGCCAGCCCCGCAGCTCACGCTCCTGGGCACGGGCCAGGCGGACGACGTCGTGCTCGTTGCCCGCCCGCCGCTGGATCAGGGCGAGCGTCTGCAGCACGGAGTCGTGGAGGTGGGCAGCTATTTCCGCCCGTTCCGTCTCGCGGATCCTGCCGGCGCGCTCAGCTTCCAAGTCCCGCCAGAATTTCAGCGCCCACGGCAGCAGGACCAGCACCACCCCGCCCAGCACGGCCACGGAGGCAAGCAGCGCGAGCCACGTCTGTTCCCACGACCCGGAGCCGGAGACCATCACCAGCACGCCGGCCACCACCAGGGCCAGTCCGGCGGCCAGCCGCCCCCATCCACCGGCTTGGTCCGCCTTGGTCTTGTCCACCAGTCCGGCGCGACCGGTTTCGTCCAGTTGCATCCAGGCGATGGAGGCACCGCCCAGGACTGCGGCGGCGGGGATCAGCGTGCCGAGGGAGACGTCCACGCCCAGCAGCTGGGCAATCATGATGCCGGCCACCAGCAGCAGCCCGCAGCCCAGGAGGATCTCCTTGCCGTACCGCATGCCGTGCGCCCGGAACCATGGCGGGGCGGCGGATGCTACGCCGTCCGGAACGGAACCGGCGGCACCTGGGGGCGTTCCGCCGTCGGGGGCGGCTCCCTGCGCCGGTTGGCCCGGGGCGGTCTGGCCCTGCATTGGCTGGCCTGTTAATGGCTGGCTCACGGCAGGAGCAATGGGCGACGCCGGCCGGCGGGCGTTGCGGCGGGCGGCCTCATCCGCTGTGGGAACCATGATCCATAGCCACGCGTAGAAGACCAGCCCCGCCCCGCCCGCGAAGGAAGCGAGGACCATGGCCAGCCGGACGTTCTTCACCGGCCGGCCCAGGTGTGCGGCGAGGCCCGAGCACACCCCGGCGATGACACGGTCGCTGCTCCGTGCCAGGGGTGGGCGCGCCGGGAGGGTTGTCATGGATCAATCCAAGCACGGATCAGGGTGGCCCGGACCGCGTTCGACCGGTTCCCGGGGACAGCTCAGGGACGGTTCAGGGTTTCCCCCAGTAGAGCGGCAACGGGCCCGGACGGGAGGATCTAGATATGAACTCGCAGACTCCCTCCCCCGACGACGAACACCCTGCCGAGCCCCTCCCTGAAGGGCCGCACGGCATGGGCAGCGAGCGGCCAACCGAGCCGCTGCCGTCTTCAGATTCGATACCCTCGGCCTCCGGGCCGCATCCCTCCGCCGGCGATGGTGAAGGTGCGGTCCCTGGTACTGGTTCGAGCCCTGGCGCTGCTCCGGCCCCTGAATACGCCTTCCAAAACAGCGCGGCTCCGGCCCCCTCCACAGACTTTTTTGGCTGGATCCGCAGCCACGGCATCTACCGTGGAAACGACCGGTGGATCGGCGGCGTGTGCAGCGGCATCGCCCACCGGCTGAACGTGGACCCCATCATCATCCGGGGCGTCTTCATCGTCCTGACCCTCCTGGCCGGCGTCGGCGTGCTGCTCTACGGCCTGGCATGGGCTTTCCTTCCGGAACCGGACGGCAGGATCCACGTCCAGGAAGCCGGCGCCGGGCGCTGGTCAAGCGGCATGACGGGCTCCCTGATCGCCACTGTCCTGGGACTAACGGGTTTGGGTGGAGGCTTCTGGGGGTGGAGCCACAACGGCCTGAGCGGCCTGCTGTGGACAGTCTTCTGGGTGGGCGGCGCGATCTACGTGGTCTACTACCTCTCCCAGCGCAACAAGGCCCACCCCACCGTGGCCGGCCATGGGCCAGTCCACGGTACAACCCACCCCACGGGGCGCTCCGGCACTGGATACACGTCGTCGTTCTCCGCCGGCACGGCCCCAGCGCCGGCACCAGGGCAATCTTCGGCGCCTACTTTGGGCAGCGGGGCACCCACCTACGGTAGTGGTCCCACGTACGGCAGCGGCGCGGGGTTGAGCCCCTACGGCCAGGGCGGCTACGGCACCGACGGCACGGGAACCGGCAGCGGGTATGGCGGCAGCGTTCCCCCTGGCAGGGTGCCTGGCGCAGGTGCACCCGGCGGCGGCGCACCGGGCGGCCCCGGCAGCGGAGTACCCGGCGGAAGCAGCTACCCTGCTCCATGGGTCCCGCCGCGGCCGCCCAAGCCCCGGCCGTCCGGTCCCGGCGCCCCGGCCGTCGCCATCGCAACTGGCTGCGCCCTGCTGGTGGGCGGCGGGCTCAAGGCGCTGGACGCCGCCAACCTCATCCACCTGGGCGGTTCCGCGAACGCCATCGTGTGGGCCAGCGCAGCCGGGGTCCTGGGCCTGGGCATCCTGGTGGCGGGCTTCCGCGGCCGGACCGCGGGCATCCTGAGCCTCTTCGCCGTGATCGCCCTTGTCACCGGTGGCGTCTACAACACCGTGGACGACGGCCGGATGCGCTTCCAGCAGGTGGACTGGAACCCGGCAAGCATCGAGGAGGCGCGCGGGGGCATCGACATCACCGCCGGCCGGGGAACCGTGGACCTCACGGGCCTGTCCCCAAGCGCCCCCCTCACCTCCGACGTCGTAGTTCCCCTGGACGTCACCGCCAGCAACGTCACCGTGGTGATCCCGCACAACGTGCCCGTGGACATCAAGGCTGACATGACCATGGGGAACCTGAACGAAGCAAGCGGCCAGCGCGGCGGCACCACCACCCGCGAAAGCAGCTACAACACGGACAGGCCCGGCAACCACCTGGTGGTGCAGATCGACGGCACCTTCAGCAACGTCACCATCCAGGAAGGCAACTGACATGGACAGCAGCAACATTACGACGACGGAACCGGGCACAGGGGACGCGGCACCTGCCAGGGTGGGGACGGTGGTGTGGGGACTGATCGTCCTGGCGCTGGCCGCGCTGATCATCGTGGCGCAGCTGGGCATCGTCACCCTCAACGGCACCTACGTCCTGATCGGCCTCATGATCGGGGCGGGCGTGGCCCTGGTGGTGGGCGGCCTGCTCTCCGCCCGGAAACGTGACAACGAACCAACTACAGGGAAGTCTTGAACCATGGATAAGTTCTTCAGCATTGTCAGGGGCTTTGGCCTGAAGCGCGGTCCGCAGCGCTGGCTCGGCGGAGTGCTGGGTGGCATCGCGGCCCAGCTCAACGTGGACGTGGCCTACGTCCGCATCGCTTTCCTGCTGTTCTGCCTGCTCCCCGGACCCGCCGTGATCTTCTACCTCCTGGCCTGGATTATCATTCCCGACCAGCGCAACGAGATCCTGCTCCAGACGTTCCTGGACCGCCGGTCGCTCAACCGGCCCTGACCGGACCCCGCCGGTCGCTTCAAACGGACCCAGCTTCCATTGACCGGCCCAAGGCCCCTGCCTGATGCGAATGATTCGCCCAGGCAGGGGCCTTTCGCTGTTCCCCGCTTCTTGACAGCGCACCCTTATGTAACCGGTTTGTGTCGTACCCCACACACCCCACTACACTTCTAGGTGAGCTCAGCGTGGCGCTCTGCCTGTAAACCTTCTCCCAGGATTTGAGCCGAACATGAAAATTGGAATCCTCACCAGCGGTGGCGACTGCCCCGGATTGAACGCCGTCATCCGCGGCGCAGTGCTGAAAGGCATCGCCGTCCATGGCCAGGAATTCGTTGGATTCCGCGATGGCTGGCGCGGCGTGGTGGAGGGCGACATCATCGACATCCCCCGCACTATGGTCCGCGGTATCGCCAAGCAGGGCGGCACCATCCTGGGTACCTCCCGCACCAACCCGTTCGAAAACGGCGGCGGCCCCGAGGCGATCAAGGCCCACATGGACCGGCTGGGCATCGATGCCATCATCGCCATTGGCGGTGAGGGAACCCTGGCAGCGGCCAAGCGCCTGACCGACGCAGGCCTGAAAATTGTCGGCGTCCCCAAGACGGTGGACAACGACCTTGACGCCACCGACTACACCTTCGGTTTCGACACCGCAGTGCAGATCGCCACCGAGGCCATCGACCGGCTGCGCACCACCGGTGAATCCCACCACCGCTGCATGATCGCCGAAGTGATGGGCCGGCACGTGGGCTGGATCGCCCTGCATGCGGGCATGGCCGCCGGTGCCCACGCCATCCTCATTCCCGAGCAAAAAGTCAGCATCGAGCAGATCACCGAATGGGTCAAGGAAGCCCACCACCGTGGCCGCGCCCCCTTGGTGGTGGTGGCCGAGGGGTTCGTGCCGGAGCACATGGAAAGCCCGCACTCCGAGCGCGGCCTGGATACCTTCGGCCGGCCGCGCCTGGGCGGCATCGCCGATCAGCTCGCCCCCGAACTCGAAGCCCGGACCGGCATCGAAACCCGCGCCACCATCCTGGGCCACATCCAGCGCGGCGGCGTTCCGTCCGCCTTCGACCGTGTCCTCGCGACCCGGCTGGGCATGGCCGCCATCGACTCCGTGGTGGAGGGCTACTGGGGCACCATGGTGGCACTCAAGGGCACCGACATCCGCCACGTGGCCTTCGAGGAAGCGCTGGGCCAGCTCAAGACCGTCCCGCAAAACCGCTACGACGAAGCCGCGGTCCTGTTCGGCTAAGCCTGTCCTGTTCGGCTAAGCCTCCGGGCCGCCCTAGGCTGGGACCATGACACTCGATCCCGGCTCTGCGGCCATCATCCAGCTGGCGTGGGCGCGCCGGCTGGGCCTTGACGACGACGCTTTCGGCGACGCTTTGGCCTCCGGGAAGCGGATTGTCCGCGCCGACGAATCATGCCGCACCGTGGAGTTCGTGCGGCTGTTCGGGAGTTCGGCGCTGGTGGGCCCGCAGAGCGTCATCGATGCCGCTGCGGAGATTCCTGATGAGGAGATGGCCCACCACGTCACGCTCCTGAAACTGACCAGGGAACGCGGCGGCCACGGGCTCGGTGCAGCCGCCCTGTTCTTCGCCGACGACCTGCCGCTTCAGCAGCCGTCCGGGGAACTGACCGTCTCGCACGGCAATCCCGAGGCGATCGAACTGGAGGGACGCTGCCCACCGGACGACGTCAACGAAGTGGGCCTTTCCGACCTGGAGAACCGCTTCACCATCGTGCATCAGCTGGACGGCAGGCGGGTGCCCCTGGCCTGCGGTGCCTACGGGGAATGGGAAGGCCTGCTGGCCAATATGGGCGTGCTGGTGGACCCTGAGTGGCGCCGCCGGGGACTCGGCGCACTGGCAGGGTCCATCGCGGCCCACGAGGCACTCGCCGCCGGACTGACCCTGCCGTGGCGCGCGGATGTCAGCAACACAGGGTGCCTGGCACTGGCCCGGAAACTCGGCCTCTCAGCCGGCGGAATCCAGACCAGCGTCCACCTTCGCTGAAGCACCCGCTGTGCCCGGTGCACCCCAGTCCTGGACCGGTTTGGGCTTGGCAAAGAACAGGGCCACGGCCGCGCCGGCCAGCACCACCGCGGCGGGCAGCAGGATGGACTGGGCCATCGCCGTCGAGAATCCTGCCTGCAGGAACTCTGGCAGGGTGCCGCCCATGGCCATCCCCTCACCGGCCGATGCTGCAGGACCGCCGGACGGAAGTTCGGCGGCGAGCCTGGATTGAATGAGGACCGCGATGGCGGCGCTGCCCAGCACAGCCCCGATCTGGCGGGTTGTGTTGTACACACCCGAACCGGCCCCGGCCTGCCGCGGCGGAAGGTTCCGGGTGGCCGTGGTGCTCAGCGGCGCCCAGATGCCGGCATTGGCAAAGCCCAAAACCGCGCTCGGGAGCAGGAACAACAGGATGGGCGTGTCCGGCTGCATCAGCAGGCCGTTCCACACCAGGGCGACAGCCATCAACACCAGGCCCGAAGCGGCGAGGTATTTCGGGTTGACCCGGTCCACGATCTTTCCCACAACCGGTGCCATGCCTCCGGAGATCAACGCCATGGGCACCATCAGGAGTGCTGACTGGGTGGGCGTCAAACCGCGGACAAGCTGGTAGTAGAAGATCAGCGGAAGGCCGAAGGACGTCACGGTGAACCCCACCATGGTGATGCCCAGGTTGGCGAGGGAGAAGTTCCGGTCCCGGAACAGTCCCAGCGGCAGCAGCGGCTCACCCTTGTTGAACCGCTGCCAGGCCACGAACGCGGCCAGGACAACAAGGCCGGCAATAATCAGGCCCCACACGCTGATGGGACCGCTAATGGTGCCCCAGTTGTACGTCTCGCCTTCCTGGATGCCGAAGACCAGCAGGAAGAGCCCGACGGCGCTGAGCAGGACGCCGGGAATATCGAACCGGTGCGGGTGGGTGCTCAGCGCCGGGACGTTGCGCAGCGCCAGGATGAAGCCCACGACGCCGATGGGCACGTTGATGAAGAAGATCCACTCCCAGCCGAGGCCGTCAACCAGGACGCCGCCCAGGATGGGGCCCACCAGGGTGGCCATACCGGCCGTGGCACCCCAGATGGCCATGGCGGAGCCGCGCCGGTCCGGGGGGAAGATCCGGGTGATGACGGCCATGGTCTGGGGCGTCATGACGGCCGCGCCGAGCCCCTGGACCACGCGTGCGGCGATGAGGGTTTGCACGTCTTGGGCAAGGCCGCACCAGAGGGACGCAAGGGTGAACACCACCAGGCCCAGCAGATACAGCCGCCTGGGCCCGAAACGGTCACCAAGCCGGCCGGTGATCAGCAGCGGAACGGCGTAGGCCAGCAGGTACGCGCTGGTCACCCAGATCACCGAGTTGATGTCGGCGTGCAGGCCCTCCATGATCCGGGGATTCGCCACTGAGACGATGGTGCTGTCGATCAGGATCATGAAGAACCCGATCACCAAGGACCACAGTGCCGGCCACGGCTTTTCTACGTTTTCCACTCTGTCATCCTTCTGGAGTTATTTAGTGCCGGGGGAACCCGGGGAAGGCTAGCCCAGCAGGTCCAGGATCTCCGTGCGGGCAAACATCTGCGCCGCGGCACGGGCCGAGGGCGCACCGGCGTCCGGATCCGCTCCGGCGCCCAGCAGGACCCGGGCCACGTCCGTGTAACCCTTGAATGCCGCACCGGCGAGGGGCGTCTGCCCCCGGTCATTGGCGGTGTTGGCGTCGGCCCCGTGCTGCAGCAGCAGCTCAACGGTGCCGGCGTGGCCATGGTACGCGGCCAGCATCAGCAGGGAATCCCCTGCAGCGTTCGTCATGGTGGCGGGGGCACCGGCGTCCAGGTAGGCATCCAGCAGCGCGTTGTTCCCTTCCCGCGCAGCCTGGAAGAGCGCATGCGCCAAAGCCAGCGCGTCGTCGTCGTGCCCTTCCGCTGCCTCCGTCCCAGCGTGGACGGGCGTGGTGTTTTCGGTCATCAGCGTGGCCCCCTCAGGAATCCGGTCTGGCGCCCCACAACCTGGCCGGCGTCGGGGGCGACGATGAGTTCCTGGGCGGCCGGATACGGCTCGTCGCCGTCCAGGACCGTCAGTATTTCATCGGGGGCAACGGAACGCTTTATGACCGCCAGGGCCACGGGTCCCATCTCGTAGTGCTGCCCCACGGAAGTCACCGTTCCCACTTTCCGTTCCCCGGCCAGGACCGGACTGCCGGCGGCGGGCAGCGTGTGCTGAGAGCCGTCCAGCTGCAGGAAGACCAGCCGGCGCGGTGGATGGCCCAGGTTGTGGACGCGGGCGATGGTTTCCTGCCCCTTGTAGCAGCCCTTGGCCAAGTGCACGGCGGTGCGCAGCAGGTCCAGTTCGTGGGGAATGGTCTTGTCATCGGTTTCCGCGCCGATCCGGGGGCGCCACGCAGCGATGCGCAGGGCTTCCGCCGCAAGCACGCCTGCCAGCGGACGGCCGGCAACGGCGTCCTCCAGTTCGGCGGCAGGGACCAGGTACTCGAACCAGGGACGGTCCACGCCTGGATGGTTCTCCTCGGAAACGGTGGCGTAGGAGTAGCCGCCGGCGCCCACGTGCGGCCACGGATCCTGCCAGGCGAGGTAGGCGGACCATCCGGGGACCGCACGGGTGCTTCCCATCACGGACCAGTCCGCCGAAACGTCGGCGATCTCCACCCGCAGCATGAACTTCATCCGGTTGAGGTACTCAGCCAGCGGCCCGGCCTCGGCGGCCTCCACGATCAGCCAGGTGGTCCCGCCGTCGTCAACCACCCGGGCGTCAAAGTCGATACGGCCCTGGACGCTCAGGAGCAGCAGCTCGCTGGACTCGCCGGGCTTGAGGGCTGCCACCTGCTGGGAGGACAGGGTGTTGAGCCAGCTCAGCCGGTCCGGCCCGGTGACGGTAACCACGCCGCGGTGGGAAAGATCGACGACGGCGGTTCCGGCTGCGAGGGCGCGCTGCTCGCGCAGCGGCTCACCGTAATGGGCGGCGACACCGGCGTCAGGGCCGGTGGCCTCAACGGCGCCGGGGCGCGACAACAAAGGGCTGGGCGTAGTCATATGAAGTAGAAGTCCTCACGGGTCTGCGGTATTCCGGGTTCCCGGAATACCGTGGAACCCTGCTTAGGAAACGCGGTGCAGGAACGCGGAGGCGTGGGCCTCCAGTCCCTTGCCGGCCTCGCCGCCGGTGGCAACGTCCCACCGCCACAACAGGTTGCCGTCCACCAGGCCGAAGATCCGGGTGGCCGCGCTGTAGTCCTTGGAGTGGCTGCCGCGCATCACCATGTCGGTGGTCAGCTGGATCTGTGGACCTTTGATCTGGCCGTAGTACAGCTCCGAAATTCCGCCAGGGTGCGAGATGGACACGGAGATGTCAAAGCCGCCGTCCTTGTTCCGCAGCGCTTCCACCTCGTCGGCGCTCTTCAACACCGGCACGATGTCTGCCGGCACCAGGCCGGGACCGCCGTCGGCATCCAACTGCTTGCGCTCCAGCGCCCAGAAACCTGTCTCGACGGTCAGCGGCCGCAGCCGCGTCCCTTCGTCGTCGGTCAGCCAGCTTTCGGCACGGTACTGAAGGTACGGCAGGCCGTTGTGGGTGAACGAGACATGCTGCAGGAAGTGCTCGGAATCCTCGTCGCCGCTGCCGAGACGGCCGCGGCCCTCCCACTCACCAATGAGCCAGGAAAGGGGGACGAGTTCAGGGGTCAGGTCTGTAGGAATCTCAATGGGCATTGGTCTTACCTCCAGATGCGGCTGGCTCCGGAAAGGGGGTGGTTACTTCTGGCCCTTGAAGAGGCGGTAAACCACGAAACCGGCGAACCAGGCCATGGACAGGCTCGCGATGCCGAGCAGGACAAGGAAGAAGATTTCAAAAGCAAGTACGGACATGGTGCCATCCTAACCCGTTAGTAGATGAGTAGTTTGTCGATGAAGTAGGCGAGTGACCCCACAGCCGAAACGGGGGCAAGGCCCATGCTCAGTGCGGCGGGGATGTTCAGTGGGGCGCCGCGGAGCGTGGCAAGGCGGCGGAAGCTGGCCAGGACCGCGCCGACCACTACGCCGAAAACGGCGGCCGGAAGGACGGCGATATCGGACAGGACAAGTCCCGCGAGCGGACCTGCCAGTCCGGCCAGCACCACTCCCAGCGGCGCCACGATGCTGTCCGGCCAGCGGATAAGCCCGGCAAGCAGGGCCACGGCCGCACTGATGGCCGCCACCAGGAGCATCTCGCGGACACCGTTGAAGCGGGCGCCGGCGATCCAGCCCGCTCCCAGGCAGGACAGCAGGACGCCTGCGCAGCATCCAAGGGTGGATTCGAGCCGCTGCGCCTGGCCGGTGCCGCGGATCAGCTGCACCACGAAGACGGCCATCATCCCCAGCGCAACGAATGTCGGTGTCCAGTCCAGATACCCCGGGGCCGGAGCCAGTGCGGCGGCTACTGCGGAGGCCGCACCGGGAAGGGCGATGACGGCGGCAAGGGTCTTCTTGGCGGGGATGCGCAGGAAGTGCGGCCAGCCAATGCCCACGGCCGCGGCAATCACGATGCCGATGACCACGAGCGCCTCCGGTGAGGCGTAGACCCCGGCGATGATGGCGATGAGGCCGGCGATCCCTACGACTCCGATGGTCCAGGAACCAAGCGAACGCACCGGTGCCTGCAATTCGGCCGTCATGCAGGGCCCGGCCTGTGCTTCGTCGGTGCACTCACTGCGCTGTTTTCCCATCCTGGCGTTCGGCCGGAAGGCTGGTCCGCCCCCTCGTGGCAGGGCTGGTCAGCCCTGGTTCAATCCTGCCTTATGTGAACCGGATATGTCGCAAATCGAGCCTGTTCATGGCCGCAATCTGTGGCCGGAAGGGACCCGCCGGGTATACTCAAGGTTCAGCTACGCTCCCTGCTGAGGTGGCTGGCCGGCGGCGTGCTGACGGTCCATAAACCTCCTGCAGGAAGCCAGTACCGGCCGGTGAGAAACCGGTTCAGTCGCCCAATGATGCGCGGACGGCCCTTGGAGGAACAATGTCGCACATCCTGTTACTGACCAACAGCACCGGTTCTTCGGTGGACATCCTGCCTGCCCTCGAATTGCTGAACCACCGGGTCCATATCCTGCCCGCCGAACCCACCGCCCTGCTGGAAACGGACCCCTGCGACATCGTCCTGCTGGACGCCCGCAAGGACCTGGTGGGAGCCCGTTCCCTTACCCAGCTCCTCAAAGCCACCGGCCTCAGCGCCCCGCTGGTGCTGATCCTGACCGAAGGCGGCATGGCCGCGGTCTCCTCGGCTTGGGCTGTTGACGATATCGTCCTTGATTCTGCCGGTCCCGCCGAGGTGGAGGCCCGCATCCGGCTGTCCGTTGCCCGTGCCGTTCCGGAACAGGAAGACGCTCCAAGCGAAATCCGCGCCGCCGGCGTCATCATCGACGAAGCCAGCTACACCGCCCGCGTAAACGGGGCGCCGCTGAACCTGACCTTCAAGGAGTTCGAGCTCCTGAAGTACCTTGCCCAGCACCCCGGCCGCGTCTTCACCCGCCAGCAATTGCTCACCGAGGTCTGGGGCTACGACTACTACGGCGGCACCCGCACCGTGGACGTCCACGTCCGGCGCCTGCGGGCCAAGCTCGGGGCGGACCACGAGAACCTCATCAGCACCGTAAGGAACGTCGGCTACCGCCTCACCCTGGTCCGGCAGCAGGAAGACGAACTCACCGAAGCCTGAGCCCCGGCCCGCGCCGACGTATAGCCTTGGCTCATGACTCCAGCGCATCCGCAGAAGTGGCCCGTCCATGTTGTCCGTGGCGGAGTTGACCAGCAACTCCTGAAAGACTGCCGGGATCTCCTGGCCGCCGCCGAGGAATCGGACGGCAACCCCTCCATTTCCGAGCAGACCCTGGTGACCATGCGTGCCGGGGATTCCGCGGAGCACACGCTGCTGACACTGGCCCTGTATGCCCCGGACGAGGACTCCGATCCCGCCACAGCCCAGGACCTTGCAGGTTTCGCCGTGGTGGTCGAAGAGCCGGACGGCAACGGCATCCTGGAAATCGCCGTCCATCCCTCCTACCGGAACCAGGGAGTGGCGGACCGGCTGGTGGGCGCGCTTAAGGAAGTCCGCGGCTTCGACGGGTTGAAGGCGTGGTCCCACGGGAACCATGAGGCCGCTGCAGACCTTGCCGCCCGCTACGGTTACGCGCCCGTGCGCGAGTTGTGGAAGATGCGGATGACGACGGCGGGAGCGGACCTGCCCGACGCCGGCCTACCGGAGGGTGTGGCGATCCGCACCTTCGTGCCGGGCAAAGACGAGGATTCCTGGCTGGCCGCGAACCGGGCGGCGTTTGCCCACCACCCGGAACAGGGCAACCTCACCAGGGCCGACCTCGAGGCACGCATGGCGGAAGAGTGGTTTGATCCGAACGGGTTCTTCCTGGCCGAGGACCGGGACGGGCGGCTGCTGGGTTACCACTGGACGAAGGTCCACCCGCGGCATGGTGCGCATCCGGCCATCGGCGAGGTGTATGTGGTGGGAGTGACACCGCAGGCGCAGGGCATGGGCCTGGGCAAGGCCCTGACGATTGCGGGCATCAAGCACCTCCGTGACGCGGGGTTGACCGCCGTCATGCTCTACGTCGATGCGGACAACACAGCGGCGGTGGCCCTGTACCGGCGGCTGGGTTTCACCCGATGGGACATGGACGTCATGTACGGCCCTGCGGCGGGCTGAACAGGGCGGCCCCAACTAGCGCCGTCACCGCGTAAAACAAGGGCCGTGGCGTCACTGAATGCTTGTAAGGTTGAAAGGGAGCCGCGCGGGGCGGAAGCGCCGGCACCAGAGCGCCAGCAAAAGGAGCAGCCATGAACCCGGAACCTTCCGGAACAGCCACGTCCCAGGATGTTGCGGTGCCTGTCAGGGCGCGCTTCGGCTCCTCCGAGGTACCGGCATCCAGGGCAACGCAGGACCGCATCGACATCCCGGAGTTCGCACCGAACCTGCAGCCGGAGGGCGACATCCGGCCGGACCGGTTCCTGGACCGCGAGCTGAGCTGGCTCGCCTTCAATTCCCGGGTGCTGGAGCTGGCCGAGGACCCCACCCTCCACCTGCTGGAGCGCGTCAACTTCCTGTCCATCTTCGCCTCCAACCTGGACGAGTTCTTCATGGTCCGCGTGGCCGGCCTCAAGCGCCGCATTGCCACCGGCTTGGCCGTCCCATCCCCTGCCGGGCTGAGCCCCGTCGAGGTGCTGGAGAGCATCAGCGAGGAAGCCCACCGGCTCCAGGCGCGGCACGCCCAGGTGTACGCGGACCAGATCCGGCCCGCGCTGGCGTACGAGCACATCCACCTCATGCAGTGGGACGAACTGGACGACGCCGCCCAGCAGCAGCTCAGCGCCATGTTCGCGGAAAAAGTCTTTCCCATCCTCACTCCCCTTGCCGTTGACCCGGCCCATCCCTTCCCTTACATCTCGGGGCTCTCGCTGAACCTGGCCGTGGTGGTCCGGAACCCCGTCAGCGACAAGGAACTCTTCGCCCGCGTCAAGGTCCCGGACCAGCTGCCGCGGCTGATCTCCATCGACGGTCCCCGCGCCGGTGCCGTACCCGGTCGGGTCGCCCGGTTCATTGCGCTTGAGGAAGTCATTGCCGTCCACCTGGACAAGCTGTTCCCGGGCATGGAGGTCCTGGAACACCACACCTTCCGCGTCACCCGCAACGAGGACGTGGAGGTGGAAGAGGACGACGCCGAAAACCTCCTGCAGGCCCTGGAGAAGGAACTCCTGCGCCGCCGCTTCGGCCCGCCGGTCAGGCTGGAAGTCACCAACGACATCAACCCCAACATCCGGGCGCTCCTGATCCGCGAACTTGGCGTGGAGGAATCCGAGGTGTACTCGGTGCCGGCTCCGCTGGACCTCCGGGGATTGTCGGTCATCGCCGGCATCGACCGGGCCGACCTGCACTACCCCAAGCACGTCCCGCACACCTCCAGGTACCTGAACGAGTCCGAGACCTCCAAGGCCGCGAACGTGTTCGCCGCCATGCGGCGCCGGGACATCCTGCTCCACCACCCGTACGACTCGTTTTCCACCTCCGTCCAGGCGTTCCTGGAACAGGCCGCGGCGGACCCGAAGGTCCAGGCCATCAAGCAGACCCTTTACCGCACCTCCGGCGACTCCCCCATCGTTGATGCACTGATCGACGCTGCCGAGGCCGGCAAGCAGGTCCTGGCCCTGGTGGAGATCAAGGCCCGCTTTGACGAACAGGCCAACATCTCCTGGGCCCGCAAGCTGGAGCAGGCCGGCGTGCACGTTGTCTACGGCATCGTTGGCCTGAAGACGCACTGCAAGCTGTCGCTGGTGGTCCGCCAGGAAGTGGACGGGCTGCGCCGCTACTGCCACATCGGCACGGGCAACTACCACCCCCGCACGGCGCGGTACTACGAGGACCTGGGCCTGCTGACCGCCAACGAGCAGGTGGGCGAGGACCTCTCCAAGTTGTTTAACCAGCTCTCCGGCTACGCGCCGAAGTCCACGTTCAAGCGGCTCCTGGTGGCACCCCGGTCCGTCCGGTCGGGACTCATCGACCGGATCGAGACCGAGATCCGCAACGCCCGTGCGGGGGTGCCGGGGCACGTGCAGATCAAGGTGAACTCCATGGTGGACGAGGCCATCATTGACTCGCTGTACCGCGCATCCCAAGCGGGGGTAAAGGTGGACGTGGTGGTCCGGGGCATCTGCTCGTTGCGCCCCGGTGTTCCCGGCCTGAGCGAGAACATCACGGTCCGCTCCATCCTGGGCCGGTTCCTGGAGCACTCCCGGGTGTTCGCCTTCGCCAATGGTGGTGACCCGGTGGTGTACATCGGCTCCGCGGACATGATGCACCGGAACCTGGACCGCCGGGTGGAGGCCCTGGTCCAGCTGGCAAGCCCGGATGACATCACCTACGTCCTCGACCTCATGCGCCGCTACATGGACCCTGAAACCTCCAGCTGGCACCTGGACAACGAGGGCCACTGGACCCGGCACCACCTGTCCGAGGACGGCAAACCGCTTGAAGACGTCCAGTCCTGGCTGCTGGCATCCCGGCCGCGGCAACGCAGCCTGAGCCGGCGATAGGCAGCCGCGTGTCGAGCGATGCACTCGTAGCTGACCAGACCGACCACCCGGGGGAACCCGTAGCCGTCACGGCTGCGGGCGCCATCCCCTGGCGGATCAACAAGGACCGCCTTGAAGTCCTGCTGATCCACCGGCCCCGCTATGACGACTGGTCCTGGCCCAAGGGAAAGATCGACGCCGGCGAGACAGTCCCCGAGTGCGCTGTCCGTGAGGTCTGGGAAGAGATCGGCCTCCGGGCACCGCTGGGCATACCGCTGCCGCCCATCCACTACCACGTGGCGTCGGGGCTCAAAGTGGTCCACTACTGGGCGGTCAAGGTCAACGGGGACACTTTGGTGCCGGACGGCAAGGAGGTGGACAGCGTTATGTGGTGCGCCCCCGAAAAGGCCGCCCGCCTGCTGTCCAACCCGTCCGACGTCGTCCCCCTTGAATACCTGCGGGACGCGCACGAACGCGGCGCGCTGGACACCTGGCCGCTGCTGGTGCTGCGGCATGCCAAGGCCAAGCCGCGCTCATCCTGGAGCAAGGCTGAGGGCGAGCGTCCACTCGCCGCCACCGGCACACGCCAGGCACAGGCTGTCGGCAGGCTCCTGCAGGCGTGGAAGCCCATGCGGGTGGTCACCAGTCCGTGGCTGCGCTGCGTGGCGACAGTGGCGCCGTACGCACGGGCCACTGGTGCCAAGGTGAAGCTGGCGGAAGGCCTCACGGAGCACAAGCACCAGCGCAGCCCCAAGAAGACAGCCGCCGTCGTCAACTCGCTGTTCGACAAGCAGCGGTCCGTGGTGGTCTGCACGCACCGGCCCGCCCTGCCGACGGTACTCAAGCAATTGGCGGTGCACATGCCTGCAAATCTGGCGAAGCGCCTGCCCGCCCATGAGCCGTACCTCTCTCCGGGCGAGGTGGTGGTTTGCCACGTGGCCTGCAACGGGAGGAAAGGCGTTGTGGCAGTGGAGCAGTTCAAGCCGTTTGACGACTAGGGAACGCCGGGCTTGACCCCGCGGACCGCGCAGCATTGACTTAGTGGACCACGCACACTTTTGGGGGAAAAGTGCAGGCTGCCACGATCGCTGTTGTCCTCGATGTTCCACCTGCGGCCGTTCTCTGGCCGCTCCTGCTCACCGCTGGGGTCTACCTCCTGCTTCGATACCTGATCCGTGGTGCCCGGGGCCACGACGTATCGGCAGCGGTGTCCCGGCACGCGTTCTGTATCGGAGTGCTTGGTGGCTGGGAAGTTCACTGCTTCCGGCAGCCAACGCCGGAATCCTCCCGGTACCGGAAACCGCCAGTGGACCTGTCGAGATTCTGCCGGCCCTCGCCTGGCCGGTTCTCGGCTGCCTGGCCGTGCACATCCTCGGCCAACTGAGCTACCCCCGTGCCCGGACTGTACACGCTGGGGCTGTCCGGCCCATCCGCACCTGCCTGCCGCACCGCCTGTCCTGGACCGTCGCGGCGGTCTTCCTTCTTTCCGCCGTGCAAATCGCATGGACGGCCACCCTGCCCGGATTCGCCGCCCATCCCTACGGTTCGCGTCCGGACGGTTCGGGTGGATATGTCACCTTCGGCGGGGAAGGCCGGATTCCCGGCGTCGAACTCGCGGAGTACCTTGGCGGGGCGCTGTTGGTGCTGGCTGCTGGAACCTTGGCTGTGCTGGCACTGACCGCCCGGCGGCCGCCGATGGCTGGACTGGGCAGTCAGGCCGATGGCCTCCTCAGGACCATTACCGCGAACCGCCTCCTGCGCACGGTCGCAACAGTTGCTGCGGGTCTGGCAGCTATCGCAGGGAACCACGCTGCCCGCCCCGATCCTGGCACCGGGCCGGCCAACTGGTTCAACCCGGCAGGGGTCCTCAACCTGGCGGTCCTGCTGGTGATGCTGCTGTGGGCCCCGCCCCGGCTTCCCGGGAAATCGCCAGCCCGCCGGCGTACGCGAGCCCTGGCCAATCCGGCGATGCAGGGGAACAACCTTCGCGCCGCCGCGGGATCACCCGAAGCGGCCGATACCCAGCCGGTAGACTTGAGGCGTGAGCATCCCAACGCCTTATGAAGACCTCCTGCGCGATGTCCTGGCCACCGGCACCCATAAATCGGACCGCACGGGCACCGGAACCACGAGCGTTTTCGGGCGCCAGATCCGCTTCGACCTCTCCAAAAGCTTCCCGCTTATCACCACAAAGCGGGTCCACTTCAAGTCAGTGGCCGTGGAGCTCCTGTGGTTCCTGCGCGGTGAGACCAACATCAAGTGGATGACGGACCAGGGCGTCACCATCTGGAACGAGTGGGCGGATGAGGACGGGGACCTCGGCCCTGTCTACGGCGTCCAGTGGCGCAGCTGGCCCACCCCGGACGGCGGCCACATCGACCAGATCGCCGAACTCATGGAGAACCTGAAGTCGAATCCCGACTCGCGCAGGCACATCGTGTCCGCGTGGAACGTCTCCGAACTGAACGACATGGCGCTCCCGCCCTGCCACGCTTTCTTCCAGTTCTACGTGGCCAACGGCAAGCTCTCCTGCCAGCTCTACCAGCGCTCCGCGGACATGTTCCTGGGCGTGCCCTTCAACATCGCCTCCTACGCGCTGCTCACCTGCATGATTGCGCAGCAGGTCGGCCTGGAACCGGGCGAGTTCGTGTGGACCGGCGGGGATGTGCACATCTACGAGAACCACATGGACCAGGTCCTCAAGCAGCTGGAACGCGAGCCCTACGAATACCCGCAGCTGAAGATCACGCGCAAGCCGGCGTCGATCTTCGATTACACGCTGGAGGACTTCGAAGTGGTGGGCTACAAGCACCACCCCACGATCAAGGCACCGATCGCCGTATGAGCACCGAAAACTCCACGGATCCCCAGTCCTTTACGGAGGAGCTGGCCGCCTCTATCAGCGGCGTCGGGTTGGTCTGGGCACAGACTTCCGACGGTGTGATCGGCAAGGACGGGGACATGCCCTGGCACCTGCCCGAGGACCTGAAGCACTTCACCCGGCTCACCACAGGCCACCCCGTCATCATGGGCCGCAAGACCTGGCTGTCCTTCCCGGACAAGTACCGTCCCCTGCCCGGCCGCACCAATATCGTCATCACCCGGCAGAAAAGCTGGGCCGACACGCCTGAGGCGGAGGGCGCCGTCGTGGTTCCCTCCCTGGATGACGCGCTCCTTGAGTCGCAGTTTGTCGACGGCGGCGAGACGGTATGGATCCTGGGCGGCGGCGAAGTGTTCCGCCAGTCCACCGAGCTCGCCAACGTCGCGGTGGTCACCACCATCGATGTGAAGGCCGACGGCGACACGTTCGCTCCCGAGCTTGGCCCCAGTTGGGAGGCGTCCGCCTCCGTTCCGCCGGACGGGTGGCTGACGGCCGCCAACGGCACGCGCTACCGATTCACAAAATGGTCACGGACCGAGGGCTAGGAACATGCTGAAAAAACCGGAAACCCTGTTCGTCCTGGGCTACATGCTGCTGCCCCTGCTGGCGCTGCTGTCCGCGCTCGTGGGGCTGACCATGATCCTGGGCGGCAACAAGATCGCCGGCGCCATTGTGCTGGTGGTGGTCACGCAGGTCTTCACCTTTGGCGCGTTCTTCGCGCTGCGGGCGCGGAAAGCTGCCGTGCTGGAGCAGTCGGACCAAAGCTAGCGCTTACGGCAGCGGGATGGGGAGACCGCCCCATGGAAGCCGGCTTGGTCCTGCCCTAGGCTGGGGCACACAGCACTCTGGGGGCTGTTGGATGAATATTGGGGGGAATCCTGGTGGCAGGAACTTTGTGGGGCGCCGACGTAGAGCAACTGCGGACCCTCGCGCAGCAGTTCAGCAAGACGGCGGAACTGCTGCAGCAGCAGTCGACGCAGCTGAGCAGCCAGATCAACAACAATCCGGCCTGGAGGGGCGCTGACGCCCAGCGGTTCCGGTCTGACTGGAACAGCAGCCACCGCACACTCCTTCAGCAAACTGTCTCGCGGCTGAAGCAGGAATCAAAGGTGCTGCTCAAGAACGCAGATGAGCAGGAGAAGGCCAGCACCAACGGCGCAGGCGCCGTTGGTGGACCGGGTGCCGGTGCGCCCGCCGGCAACAACGGTCCGCGCCCGCCAATCCCGGGGCAGGGCAGCAACGATCCCTGGGGCCCGGACTGGCTCACGGATCCAAACTCCCCGTTCCGCAGCGGCTGGGATATTTACAACCTCACCAAGGCGCTACCGAATCTCCGGGCAGGACTGTTCGATCTTCCCCACTTCATCGGCAAGGCAGACAACCTCGGCGAGTTCCTCTTCTCCAGGGACTTCCGGACCGTGGCGAAGACATTCCAGGACTCGAACATGCTGAGCCAGTATTTCAACACCTCTTCAGAGTTGTTCGACGGCAGGTGGGACACTGCCCTAAACCTCGCCGAGGGCGGAAAGGCGGCCAAGTTCTTCGAGTTCGGCGGTAAGGCCTTGGGCGGAATCGGGGTAGGTCTTGATGTGCTTGACACCGTCAACAACATCAAGGAAGGCGACGGAGGGGCAGCCTTCTACTCTGGAATCAAGGCTGGCCTGGGAGTGGCGAGTTTCGCTCCCCCTCCTGTAGGAACAGCGGCGATGGTAGCGTCCGGCGCACTGGCCATCTACGACAATGTTCCGGTAGTAAAGGAGACAGTCAATGCCATCGGCGGGTCCATCGCTGATGGTGCCAAGGAAGCCTGGGAAGGCGCCGGGGATGCCGCCGAAAAAGTCGGCGACTTCTTTGGATTCTGAGCCCACAACGAGAGGTATCGACGATGACTGAGACAACTGCGGAAGCCACCGCCATACCGGATGCCATCGGATACGGCTTTGCCGAGATAGCTGCCCTTGCAACCCTCCGGGGCGGCGAGGCTGGAGTGCTCAGCGCGGAAGCCCTTAGAGTGGCCGGCTACCTGGACAACACGGACATGGTGAGCGCAGGTGCGTCGTCCCTGGTGGCCCGTGGCCTGGCCAAAGCCGAAAGCGATGGACTCCTCTCCGTATCAGGACCAACTGCCGCGGTCGCCGCTGTCCTTTCTTCCGCCAGCCGTCGCATTGAAATATCGCTGCTCACCGCAGAAGGGGGCGATAGCGTTATCTGCATGGAAGGCGAGGACCTGCATCTCCTGTTCCAGCCCCGCGCCTACTTCACATGGTGGGCGATGGCGCAGAGACCCGACGTCACGGCCGCCGAGGCCAACCTCCTGGTCATCAAACAGCATCTGCGCGACAACCCCCACGGCGGTGCCACGCTCCGGCGCCGCGAGGATCCCACGGGACAGACCCTGTATGTGAAGAAGGGCGGCGACGAGTCCTGGACTATCGGCCTCTCCACCCCCGGACAAAAAGACATAGCCGAAACCAGGGGTGTGGACGACGCCGTTCTCCTTGGCCAAATCCAAATCATCCGTCAGGACTGACTGTGACATTCGACCGCGACCGCGAACGCCGCAATGACGCCGTCTATGCCGAACACAAGGCAGCGCTTGCGCGGGGTGAGAAGCGGGTACTGCGCAGGACAGATACAGGCGAACTGCACAGCTACCCGGGCGACGAGATCGGATTTTCACCCGGCCGTGGACATGTGCAGGTACAGTCATGGTGGGGCATGGGAATCCTCACCGCCGTCATGGCGGTCCTGGTCATTCTTTCCCTGGTGATACTGCTGAGGCCCGTAACCGACGGTGGCCAGCCGTTCTGGGCCGCCCTGCTTCTCACCGCGTTCGGGATTTTCGGAGCTTGGTACACCTTCTCCATGGCGAGGGATGAATATCGGGCCAAGAAGCTGCGCAAGGAACGAAATGCACCGGAACCTCGGGCAGGACATGTCAACCAGTGATTCTCCGCACAGGCTCCGACCGCCTGCGGCTCCCCGATGAAGCGCGAGTCACCCAGGGCGATCGATCCTGCCGTAGAGAAGCTACTCGTGGATCGGCCTTACTTCTATGCCACGGGGATGGAACGCACGGTCTTCGCGTATACGAAGGACGAATGGGGCATCGGCGGCTCCCAGCCAACCGGAAACAACTCGGTTCACACTGTAACGGGTCTGTTTGTCGTGAGAGCCCTTATGACCATCCCCGCCTTCGGCGCACCGCTGATGCTGATCGTCGCACTCGCCAGCCTCAATGTGATTGTCGCCATTTTCGGAGTCCTGGGGACGGCCCTCTTCACCGGAGGCTGGCTCCTGGGAATCGGCAGCCTACGCCGCGAGCTGCGGGCTGCCAAACTGCGCACGCTGAAGGGACTGCCTAAACCGCGGTTCGCCCTCACCGACGACCAGGCGCGCGCCTGGTTCGAATCAAAACCGTCCCACATCGCCATTACCCGCGACAACTTTCCTGACAGCACGCGCCCGTTTCCTGGGGACGCGCACGCAACCTAGCAGTCCGGGCTCCCTGGCGCTCAACCCGGGACCGCACGGCTGCTCACCCAAACGGCTAAAAACGGAAGTGGAAATTTATGGACAACGCCGATACTCCTATAGCAAATCATGGCTGAATGAGTCCGGGGACAGCGATTCCGTGCCGGAACAGAGGTCCTGTGGTGCTGTCGACTTGATGAGGTGGCCCTCAGGAAGAAGCCGGGAGCCACGGTTCAGAGCTGGCAATTGCTACGAACCGTTTGCCCATGAGTTCGTATCCCGCCGCGTCGGGGTGCAGATCATCTGGCAGGTGCTTCGCGTCGTCGGCACCAAACAGGTGGAGTCCGTCAAGGAAATAGATGTTCGGGTCATTTGTGGACCGCGACTCAACGATGGACCCAAGTATCTTTCGGATTTCAACCAAGGTCAGTTGCCCGTCGTTGGGGCGGCGCGGAATGTCGCTTCCACGAGCGGTTGCGTTTTCGACCATCGTCGGGCCGGGGGTCTCCTCATGAGCCGGACAGAATATCGGTGCCATGACGACGATGGGTGTCTCCGGCTGCCCTTCACGGATTGTGTCCAGGAAACCGTGAACGGCCGGCCCGAAGGTGCGCTTCCGAAAGGTCGCGCCATTGACCACGTTGATGCCAAGTTTGAGCGTGATGAGTGCAGCCGGCTCGTCTCTGATGGATCGGGCAGTGAAGGGGTCAAGCTGCGCCGAGCCGCCGAGCCCGAGATTTAGCAAGTCCAAACGCAGTTCACGCGCGGCTATGACGGACCAGACGCCCAAAGGTGTTTCGGCCTCAGAAGCCTGGCTGATGGAGCTTCCATAGTGGATCCAGCGGGGATCGGTTCGTGGTCCCGGCCGCAACTCGGAATCAGCACGCAGCCGATGCAGTCGAACGCTGCAGTTGTGTGGCAGCCACACCTCAATGGTCTGGTCGGCGTCAACGGGTGGTAGCTCGAACCGTACAAAGGTGGGCGCACCCTGGATCGTGGCGGGCGGCTGACCTGGCTGTATCTGCAGAATATGGCCCTCTTCGAAGAAGGCGCTTTCCTCATGAGCGCCTCCTGCGGTGACGGTCACCGCTGCAGGCCGGGCGGGGAATCCGAGCCACTCCAGCGAAACTCGAGTGAATGTCATTTCCAACTCGATCCAACTGGCCTTCGTGGTAAACACCAGCCGGACTCCGGAGCCCTCGGAGGAAGCTCGCCCAATCATCGGATCATCGCCGTACTGTGCGCGTGTCCACTCCGGAAGACGCGAAACGCTGATTCCGTCTGCCGCCGGCTCTACATGCAGTGCTCCGCGGACCGCATCGCGGATCAGGGCAAAGTCTCCGCCAATAAGGTCCAACTCGGTCACAGGTGATGATGTCATCGTCGGACTCCTCAAAAGTTCCAGGGCGAACGTGCGCTGCTTTTCCCTTCAGGGTTCCTCACAGAGAACCAAATCGACATTAGAAATTTCATTGAGTGAATCCAGAGATGGTGGTGCCGTTGGGTTGTCCCGGGGCCGGGGGAGAGGCAGGCTCGTGGGGCTCGCCCTGGTTTCGGCTGCGCTTCAACCAGTTGATGGGCGTCCGCTGGCGCGGCCGGCTGTTGGGTCCAGGGCGCGCCGTCGCAGAGCTCCGGACCCCCTGAACCTGGTCTGTCTACGACGTTTTTGGACTAACAGAACCGGGCCACCGAAGTTGTGGGTATTACTGTCCTATCAAGCCGGCCGGACTGGTAACGGCATTTGACAGCGAAAGCCCGCCTGACGCCGTCGTATTTTATGACCGGACCCCGGCGCCGGGCGTGACGTAACCGACTGCGCCCTTCCGTATGCGAAGTCTAAACTGGACCAATGACTACAGCAGCTACCCCTTCCGTCGGCCTGGTCGGATGGCGCGGCATGGTCGGTTCCGTCCTGATGCAGCGCATGCAGGACGAGGGCGACTTCGCCAACATCAATCCGGTGTTCTTCTCCACCTCCAACGCGGGAGGTGCCGCGCCGTCCTTCGCTGACGGGGCCGGCAAGCTCGAGAATGCGTTCGACCTCGACACCCTGGCCAAGCTGCCCATTATCGTCACCGCCCAGGGCGGCGACTACACCAAGCAGGTCCACGGCGAGCTGCGCAGCCGCGGCTGGGACGGCCTCTGGATCGACGCCGCCTCCACCCTGCGCATGAACGACGACTCGATCATCGTGCTGGACCCCATCAACCGCGATGTCATCGACAAGGGCTTGGTCAACGGCACCAAGGACTTCATCGGCGGCAACTGCACCGTCTCCTGCATGCTCATGGGCCTCGGCGGCCTGTTCAAGAACGGCCTGGTGGAGTGGGGCACCTCCATGACTTACCAGGCAGCCTCCGGCGGCGGCGCCCGGCACATGCGCGAACTGCTCAGCCAGTTCGGCACGCTCAACGCCGAGGTCAGCACCGAACTGGACGACCCGGCGTCGGCCATCCTGGACATCGACCGCAAGGTCTTGGCCCACCAGCGCACGGACATCGACGCCACCCAGTTCGGCGTCCCCCTGGCCGGCTCCCTGATCCCCTGGATTGACGCGGACCTGGGCAACGGCCAGTCCAAGGAAGAGTGGAAGGCCGGGGTGGAAACCAACAAGATCCTGGGCACCACGGACGAAAACCATGTGATCATGGACGGCCTCTGCGTCCGCATCGGGGCCATGCGCTCCCACTCCCAGGCCCTGACGCTGAAGCTCCGCGAGGACCTGTCCGTCGCCGAGATCGAAAAGCTCCTGGACGAGGACAACCAGTGGGCCAAGGTGGTTCCCAACACCAAGGAAGCCTCCATGGCCGAGCTGACCCCGGTGGCCGCCTCCGGCACCTTGGACATCCCGGTGGGCCGCATCCGCAAGATGGAGATGGGCCCGCAGTACATCAGCGCGTTCACCGTGGGCGACCAGCTCCTCTGGGGCGCCGCCGAGCCACTGCGCCGCATGCTCAACATCGCCACCGGCAACCTGTAGCCGTTACAGCCGAAAAAGGGGCCCGGTCCGCACAAGAATGCTTGTGCAGACCGGGCCCCTTTGTCGCATTCACCGGTGACCGGCGGCGTTGCTGGCCGGCGGTGGCGTGTTTGGCGAGGCCTGGGCGTTGGCACCCTGGCGGACGGTCACCATTGGCAACCCACTGTTCTTCACTGCCGCCATATGGGAATCGAGCACGGCAGTGTCCGTATGGTAAATATCCTGGCCGAGGCTCACTCCCACCTCGTGGTAGACCAACACCAGCCACGTGTTGTTTGCTTTCGCGGTATTGATCCAGCGCTGCACGGTGGCGGTGGTGGTGCTGGAATCGACGGTTTGGACAAGGATGTTGTATGCGTCGAAACCGGCCTGGGCATTGAACCCGTCGTCGGTGTTGCGCTGGGTGGCGTAGTGCTTCCGGACGGCCGCAGTGGTGGTTGCGTCGTACGCCCCATAGGGTGAGGCGAAATCCAGTCCCACGGAGGGACCAAACATCTGTTGCAGCGTGGCTTTGCTCTGCGCAAGCTCGTTCTCGAGCTCGGCGGCGGAAAGTTTGGTCAGGTCCGGGTGGGTCACAGTGTGGGACGCGATCTCGTCACCCCGGCTTGCAAAGGCCTGGATTTGGGCCTGCGACATGTAATCCGAAGTATTGATGGATCCCGAGAGGACGTACATCGTGGCCGGAACTCCGTACTTCTCCAGGATGGGCAGTGCATTGTCGTACTGGCTGGCCCAGCCGTCGTCGAATGTCACACTCACCATTGCGCCTGCGGCGTGCGCGGCTGGGGCAACCCCAAGCGAAGCGGCGAACAGTATCAAGGTGACGGAGAAGGGAGCAGCCAACCATTTGAGCGATCGCCTCCTCTGCCGAAGCGCGGGCCTCATCACTTGGATTCGATCCCTGATGTTCATTTCGTCCCCGCCCCTGCGGTGGTAGTTCCCGCTCTGGCGGAAAGTCCTGCCTGGTGAAGCGGGCAGTCGCCCACAGTCCCGGCAAGCTGGGCGGCCGCCTTCACTCAGTGAAGACAAGGTAAACCCGTCTGACCCGTACGGCTAGGGTTGCCACTACGCGATTTGGACGTGGCCACCCCCATACACCCAGCCCAACCTCGGCGGAGAGGCGAACAGAAGGCCCCTGGACCCTTTGTCAGTCGACAAGGAAAGCAAGGTAGCGTTTGGCAGCGCGGGCAAGGGCGGCCTGTGCTGCGGGGCCCATTGGCTGGGTCCCCTCAAAGAGTTCGGGTACGACGACGGCACGCGGCCCGGTGCCCTGCAGCGCCCAGGTGCCAATCACCTTCCCCGCGGCGACCACCGTCTTCTTGAAGACGCCGTTCCCGCCGGGCACGATCAGATCGGCATGCCCGGGGTCCAGGACGTGTGTCCGGTCCGTGTAGCCCAGGACGAACTCGTCAAAACCCGGCAGCAGGTGCAGGGACCGCGCACCCGGAAGGCCCGTATCCAGGAGGGCGGCCACATCAGGTGAGAGCCAGTAGGTGGTGCCCTCGAACTCCAGTTCCACCAACTCCTGGCGGACGCGCTCAAACGCGCCCCGGACCTCGGTCAGCGGCAACTGTGTCCACCAGGCGAAGTCGCGGAGCGTGGCCGGCCCGTGGCTACGGAAGTAGCGGAGGAGGAATCCGGCCAGAGCCTCCTCGCGTGCCAGGGCGCGGGACGCCGGGATCCATTGATCGAAGGCCGCGATCAGCTGCTGGTTTCCGGCAAAGGGCCCCAGCACCAGCCACCCGTGCCGGCACAGCGAACCCAGGAGATGGATCCCCCGCTGGCCCTGCGTCGGCTGGCCACCGGCGTCGAACACCCTGAACAGCCCGGCGCGGCTGATGGGACCCTCAGACAGGATGCGGTCCAGCGCCAAGTCGCGTGCCTTCTCCACGTCGGTCCATGCGATGCCCAGCTGCCGGTGGCGGCCCGCGATGCTCCTGGCCAGCCGCTCGGCCGTGAGCTCCAGCATCCAGCGCAGGTCCTCAGGAGCCACCAGATGCAGCGTCCCGCGCATGGGCCAGGAGCGGACCACCGCACCGCTGTTGATCGCAGCCCTGACGTCTGCGATCCCTGCCCCGGGCACCCGGACACCTACCGCCCACAGTGCCGCCTGCAGGTCCTGTGCCTGCATGGCGGTCATCCACCGAACCAGCTCCGCAGCGGACGCGGCACCATTATCAGCGAGCCGCTGGGACGCGAGCCTCAGCCGCCCCATGGTCCTTGGGTCGCGCAAAGCAGCTTGTGCAGCCATGCGCCCATCCTAGGCCCGGTAGCAGGGGCGGGACCCGGATTGGGCGGTTAGAGCTCCAGGCCGATCAGCAGCGGCTCCGGGTGCAGCGAGATGCCAAAGCGTCGTTCGACGCCGGTCCGCACTTCCCGTGCGACAGCCACCATGTCGGCGGCGCTGGCGGAGCCGCGGTTGGTGATGGCCAGGGTGTGCTTGGTGGACAGCGAAGCGCGGCCACCGGCCACGCCTTCCGGTTCCAGGCCGAAGCCCTTGCCGAACCCTGCCTGGTCGATCAGCCAAGCTGCCGACAGTTTCACCAGCCCGTCCTGCCCTGCGGGGTAGCGCGGTGCCGCTTCCGGCAGCTTTTCCGCGACGTCGGCAGGAACGATCGGGTTGGTGAAGAAGGAGCCGGTGGAGTACGTGTCCCGGTCCGCGGCGTCCCACACCATGCCCTTGGAGCCACGCAGCCGGAGCACTTCCCGGCGGACGTCGTTGGCGTAGGCACGCTTGCCTACTTCCACGCCGAGGGAGCGGGCCAGTTCGGCGTACCGGATGGGGGCGCTCATCCGCCCCAGCGGCAGCTGGAATTCCACGGTCAGCACCACGTACCGGGGCGAGCCGTTGACGGTGGTCTGTTTGAGGATGGAGTCCCGGTAGCCGAACTTCAGCTCCGAGTTGGTGAAGGTCTGCACGGCATTCCGCTGCCGGTCCCAGGTGCGGACGGCGGCGATGGTCTGGGAAACTTCCGCACCGTAGGCGCCCACGTTCTGGACGGGAGTGGCGCCGGTTGAGCCGGGAATGCCGGAGAGCGCCTCGATGCCGGACCAGGCGTGGCGGACGGCGTGCTCCACGAGCTTGTCCCAGTTGTGCCCGGCCTGCACCACCACGGCCACTCCCCCGCAGGAATCCTCCGCGTTGACCGTGAACCCCTCGGAAGCGATCTTGATGACGGTGCCGGGGAACCCGTCGTCGGACACCAGAAGGTTGGATCCACCGCTGATGATCAGCACCTGCTCACCGGCCGCGTCCGCGGAACGGACGGCGTCGATGATCTCCGCCTCGGTCCGGGCCTCGATGAACGTACCGGCGGGGCCGCCGACGGCGGACGTGGTCAGGGAGGAAAGCAGGGTGGGAGTCACCCGTCAACAATACTAGGGAAACCTATGCGGCCTTCCGGGCCACCGGCGACAGCACGAAGCTCACGGCCAGCATCACCATCACGGCCAGGAGCGAATGCAGTATGCCCACGTGTTCGGCCAGCAGGCCCAGCAGCGGCGGCCCGCACAGGAACGCCCCGTACCCGATGGTGGACACCACCGATACCCGGGCCGCGGCTTTGGCGGGATCGTCGGCCGCAGCGGACATGCCCACCGGAAAGCCCAGGGAGGCGCCCAGGCCCCATGCCGCCAGCCCAACGTACGCGAGCCACGGCACCGGGGCGAAGACAAACACGGCCAGGCCCAGGACGGCTGCGGCAGCGCACCATCGCATAACCGGAACCCGCCCAAACCGGTCCAGCAGCGGTGTTCCGGCGAACCGCCCGATGGTCATGAAGGTAACAAAGAGGCCATACCCGGCAGCACCGGCGGCATCGCTTTGCCCGTGGCCGTCCGCCAGGGCCAGGGCCACCCAGTCCCCTGCGGCGCCCTCCGCCAGGGCGAGCCCCAGCACCAGGATGCCCAGCAGCAGGGTCCGCCGTTCCCGCCAGGCCTGGGCGATCTTTCGCTTGTTGTCCAGCGGCGCCTCCGTCGCGCCCGCGGCAGGAATTACGGGAATGGGCCCCGTGGTGGGGTCCTCGAAGTTGTCCGGGGAGTAGTTGCGCTCCCCCTTCACCGCGATGTCATCGGCACGGAACCAGGATGCCGCCGTCGCCACCGAAACAGCAACGACCGTCCCTGCTGCTGCCAGGTGCCAGAACACGGGCAGGGACACGGCCGCAGCAAGGGCTCCCAGTCCGGCGCCAGCCACTGTTCCAAGGCTGAACGCGCCATGGAGCCGGGGCATGATGTGCCGGCCCACGGCGCGTTCCACCGCCGCGCCTTCCACATTGGAGGCAGTGTTCCAGCTTCCTGTGCCCAAGCCGATGATGGCCAGACCTATGGCTGTTGCCACGGGGTTTGCCAGCACAGTCGTGCCAAAACCGGTGGTCAGCAGCCCGGCGCCCACCATGATGCTGCCGGTGCGGATGGTCCGCTTGGAGCCCAAGCGCAGCACGATCAGCCCCGACATGGAGACGGAGGCGAACGAGCCCAGCGTCATGCACAGCAGGATGATGCCCACGTTGCCCGGGGTCAGGTCCAGCGCGTCCCGGATGGCCGGCAACCGGGAGACCCAGGAGGCAAAGGCCAGGCCGCTGGCGCCATAAGCAACGACGACGGCGTTGCGCCAGGCAGTAACCTGGGCAGCGGAGGCGGTGGTTCCTGCAGGAGTGGTCAAGGGTTGCAGCTCGTCGTCAGGAACACTCAGGACAGCTTGACGAGGGCCTGGGCCTTCATCAGGACTTTCTGCCCGGCGGAAACCACCGTGAGGTCGATGCGCGCCGTGTTGGCTTCGGCGTCGAGCTTTCCGATGATGCCGCTGACCTCGATGCTGGCGCCAGGCTGGTCCGTACCGGTGGTGTCCGCAACCAGGACTGGCTTGGTGAAGCGGGTCTGGAAATCGACAACGGCGGCGGGGTCGCCTGCCCAGTCGGTCACCAGTTGGACGGCTGAGCCCATGGTGAACATTCCGTGGGCGATCACGCCCGGCAGTTCCACGCTGGTGGCGAAGGCCTCGTTCCAGTGGATGGGGTTGAAGTCTCCGGAAGCGCCGGCATACTTGACCAGGTCTGTCCGGGTGACCTCGATGGTGCGGCTGCCGATCTCCTGGCCGGGGCTGAGTTCGTGGATGCTGAGGCTCATGGCTACTGTCCCTCTCCCCGGACCAGGATGGATGACGTGGTGGTGGTGACGGGCACCCGTGAGTCGCCGGCGCCGAGGGCGAAGATCTCCGAGCGGGTGGTGATCATGGCCCCGCCGCCCATGGCGCGGACGCCGTCCACGTGGAGCTCCGCCACCAGGCGGTCCCCGGCAATGATGGGCCGGTGGTGGGTGAAGCGCTGGTCAGCGTGGACCACGCGGGAGAAGTCGATGCCCGCTTCCGGATCCTGGATCAGCTGCGCGTCGGCACGCTGGGCGATGATGATGGCGAAGGTGGGCGGTGCCACCAGGTCGTCGTGGCCCAGGGCCTTGGCTGCTTCCACGTCGAAGTGTGCAGGGTGGGTGGCTTTCACGGCGCGGGCGAACTCGCGGATTTTTTCGCGGCCAACGTCGTACACCTCTGCGGCAGGGTAGCTTCTGCCCTGCAGGTCCGGATTGATAGTCATGGATTCCAGCCTATAACCCGCATGTTGGCGGGCAGAAAAGGCCCGCCGCAACCGTAGCGCAGGTCCTACCGGCGCAGGTTCCTTCGGATGGCCTGCCCGCGGACCACGAGGCCGACGACGTGCAGGACCAGGCCCAGTCCGATCAGCGGCAGGGAGGCCATGGCCAGTCCCTGGTTCCCGCTGGTGTTGCCGATCAGGGTGAGAATGATGCCGACGGCGATCAGTCCCATCGCGCTGAAAACCAGGGCTTTGTAGCGGGTCGGCGCGGTGGCCCAGAATTCGTTCAGCACCGTCCAAGTCTACCGGCCGCAGCCGGCAGCACCCGGGACGGCGGTCAGAACAGCGCTTCCTGTACGGCAGGCACCTCGGAGGAGAAGCTGCCCAGCACGACCGTCCGGGCGGCCAACTGGGACAGGTTGACCACGAACCCGGCGTCCGAGCCGTCCAGCCGTGCCAGCGCATTCGCCCCACTGAGTGCGGCAATGTCGAACCCGTGCTGTCCGCCGTCCAGCGCGTACGGGTAGGCATGGGGCGTCTTGTGCCCGAAACAGGCGCCCGCGCCGTATAGGGCGTCAGCATGCGCGGGCCGCGCCCATTGCTCCTCCACGGTCCCGAAACCGTCGACGGCGGTGTGCGCCAGCAGTGCACGTACCTCCCCGGCAGCACCGGCATTAATGGCGTCCAGCTCCGCGGCCGGGAGCGGCTGCAGCAGTGCCTCCGCTTTGGCAGCCGAGCGCACCTGCTGGGTCAGGCCAATCTCGGCCGTAACCACGTCCTCGAGGATCCGCACCACGCGGCCATCCCGGGCCTTGGCAACATACCTCGCCACCGCCGCACCCTGTTCGGCAAGCCTGGTCCACTTGCTGCGGCCCGACGCCGTTCCCACCTTGGTGGCGCCCCCGCCGAAGGTGGCCACATAGAGCCAGTGCTCCTGCATCAGGTAGTCCCGGAGGCCGGGAGTGACCCGGCCGCCGCGGTGGAAGTCGTGCATCAGCCGCGACTCGTCCAGCACGAAGCACCGCTCGCATTGCTTTCCCCGCACGGCGGGAGCTGAAGAGGTGCAGAGCACGTGGCTGCGCGATCCGGCGGACTGGACCGTGACGTGGCCCAGGCAGGACCTGCCGGGCTCCACCACTTCGAAGCCAAGCCGTTGGCCCGGGCCGAGGCTCAGCTGGCGGAAGTCCCCTTCAGGTGACTGGAGGCGCAGCACGGGGCTGCCGCCGTCGTCCGTTTCTTTGGAGGCGTCCGGTGCATGCCAAAAGACCCCGTGGACCAGATAGCGGGTATCGGTCACGGGGTCTCCTGAAGTGGTGGGTTGGCGCTACAGCGCGGGCTGCACCCCAAAGGCTACCGCGAGCTTCATGATCTTCTCGGCGCGGCCCAGGCGGGGCAGGTCGGAGCCGTCACGGATGACGCGGCCGTTGGCTTCGAAGTCGTTCATGAAGTCGGTGGCCCAGGCGACGTCCGACGGCGTGGGGCTGATGACCTCGTTGATCACGGGGGTCTGGTCGATGGCCAGGCACAGTTTGCCGGTCATGCCCATCATCACGGTGATGCCGGTCTGCTCGCGCAGGATGGGATGGTTGGTGCCGACGGTGGGTCCGTCAATGGGGCCCGGCAGGTTGCCGACGCGGCTGGCGACCACGAGCTTGGCGCGCGGGTAGGCCATGGCTTCCGGGGTGGCGGCCATACCGGTGTCGCGGCGGAAGTCGCCGGAACCGAAGGCCAGGCGGAATGCGCCCTGGGCCTTGGCGATGTGGTTGGCTTCCTCGATGCCGAGGGCGGATTCCACCAGCGGAATGACGGGCGTCTTGCCGTCCATGCGGTGGTAGCTCTCGGTCACCTGGTCTGCCGATTCGGTCTTGGCCAGCATGACGCCCAGGAGCCCGGGGGTGCCGCGGAGGCCGGCGAGGTCGTCGGCCCAGAACGGGCTGGTGGCGTCGTTGATCCGGACCCAGGCCTTGCCGCCGGCGGTCAGCCAATCGATAACGTTGTTCCGGGCCTGGTCCTTCTGCGAGGGGTCCACGGCGTCTTCAATATCCAGGATGATCGAGTCAGCGCGGGACACGGCCGACTGGTCGAAGAGTTCGGGCTTCATGGCATTGACCAGCAGCCAGGAGCGGGCGATCTCGGCGGGGATATTCCGTTCCGGCCTAACGGTTTCGGCGGCGATGGTAGACGTCATGCCTTCTACAGTATCCGGCCCGCAAGCGGCTCGGCGAAGAAAACGGCCAGCTTGTGAGGTTCAATACGAACTAAACGCGATGTGACTGCGCTCCCGTGGAAACTGGCTGGCAGTAGTTGTCGTTGTGGAGCTGCAAAACGACAAGTACTGCCAGCCAGATGGCGCTTAGGGAATGTTGCTCCCGCGCGCCGTGACCCACAGTTTGTACCAGTCGGCACGCGTCAGTGCCTTGGCCACCCGGGCGGCGTCGGCGCAGGCACGGATCCGGTCAGGGTTGACCGTGCCGATCACCGGCGCGATCCCGGCGGGGTGCTTCATGAGCCAGCCCAAGAGGATGGCTTCGCCGGTGGTGCGGTACTCCCCCGCCAGTTCCGCCACGAGTTCGGCGGTGGCTGCCTCCGCAGAGGTGGAGTTCTCCTGCTCGGCGCCGGTGTAGACGCCCCTGGCCAGGGAGCCATAGGCCTGCAAGGTGACGTTGTTGCGGGTGCAGTACTCCAATGTGCCGTGCGGAAAGCTGTAGTCCAGGTGCTCCGGGTGGTTGACCAGGACCTGGCTCTCCAGCCACGCCCGCTTGAGCAGGCTCATCTCCAGCTGGTTGGCCACCACGGGCGTCTCCAGCCGGTCCTGCAGCACCTCGATCTGCGCCGCGGACATGTTGGACACGCCCAGTTCCCGGACCTTTCCTTCGGCCATGAGCTGCCCCACGGCGGACGCCACCTCGGCAGGGTCCGCCAAGGGGTCCGGGCGGTGCAGCAGCAGGATATCCACGTAGTCGGTGCGGAGCCGTTTCAGGCTGCCCTCGACCCGTTCAAGGATGGCCTCCCGGCTGAGGTCATAGTGCGTCTGCAGGCCGCGTTCGTTGAGCCGGATGCCGCACTTGGTCTGCAGCCGGATCCGCTCCCGCAGGCCCGGACTGGCCGCGAGGACCTCACCGAACACCGCTTCGGACTTGCCATTGCGGTAGATGTCCGCATGGTCGAACAGGGTGATGCCCGCATCCAGGGCAGCCTGGACGGCAGCGGCCGCCTGGTCCACATGGCCGGCACCATGCGGCTCCTCAGACCAGCTGCCGCCCAGGCCCATGCATCCATAGATGACTTCCTGCATCAGGAGGCCCCGTCCGGCCGGGCAGCCGGCATCAGCGCAGCCACGCGGTGGTGTTGGCCGGCAGCTTGCCGTCTTCCAGCGGCGCGCTGGAGACCAGCACCCCGCCGGCGGGAAGGTCGACGGCGGTGTTCCCAAAGTTGGTCACGGACTGCCAGCCGTTGGGGCGCTTGAAGTGCAGGACGTCCGGATTGCCGGTGTCCACCCATTCGAGTTCCTCGCCGGTCTGCAGTTCGCGGCGCAGTTTCAGTGCCTTGCGGTAAAGCTCAAGGGTGGAGCCTTCGGTTCCGTCCTGGGCCTCCACCGCGTACTTGCTGAACCAGTCCGGCTGCGGCAGGTGCGACCCGCCATCGCCGAAGCCGAAGGAGGTGCCCTCCACCTTCCACGGCAGCGGAACGCGGCAGCCGTCGCGGCCGATCTCCACGCCCTTGTTGCGGAAGAAGGACGGATCCTGGCGTTCGGATTCCGGGATCTCGGCCACTTCCTGCAGCCCAAGTTCCTCACCCTGGTAAAGGTAGGCGGAGCCCGGTACGGCGAGCATCAGCAGCGTGGCGGCGCGGGCGCGGCGTTCACCGAGTTCCACATCCAGCTGGTCCTTGGGTCCACCGGCGAGCAGCCAGTCCTTGCCGTCCTGGCCCTTCGCGCCGGCCTTCTCCTTCGCCACCTGCGGCAGGCCATAGCGGGTGGCATGCCGGACGACATCGTGGTTGGAGAACACCCAGGTGGAGGAAGCTCCGGTGGCGGCAGCCTCGGCGAGGTTGCGGGTGATGATCTCCTTGTACTCCGCGGCGTCGAAGTCGGCCTGCAGCAGGTCGAAGTTGAACGCCTGGCCCAGCCCCTGCGGGCTGGCGTACCGGGCACGCCGGGTGGCGTGCACCCAGGCTTCGGCGACGGCGGTGCGGGGCGGGTTGTACTCGTTGAAGACCTCGCGCCACTCGGCATAGATTTCGTGCACTTCGTCGCGGTCCCAGAACGGGTGCGAGCCGTCGTCGAAACCGTCCACGCCGGTGTTCGCAGCGCTCAGCTCGAGCTTGGACAGCAGCGGCTCGGTGAGGTCCTTGGTGAGGGCGTGGGCCACGTCGACGCGGAAGCCGTCCACGCCGCGGTCGGACCAGAAGCGCAGGGTCTTGAGGAAGTCGTCGCGGATTTCCCGGTTGGACCAGTTCAGGTCCGGCTGCTCCTTGGCAAAGATGTGCATGTACCACTGGCCGGGGGTGCCGTCCGGTTCGGTGATGCGCTCCCAGGCGGGTCCGCCAAACACCGAATCCCAGTCCGACGGCGGGAACTCGCCGTTGGGGCCCTTGCCGTCCCGGAAGATGTAGCGGTCCCGGGCCGGGGAGCCCTTGGGTGATGCCAACGCCTCCTGGAACCACTTGTGCCGGTTGGACGAGTGATTGGGCACGATGTCGGCAATCAGCTTGATGCCGGCCTCGTGCAGGGCCTTGGCCATCTCGTCGAAGTCGGCCAGCGTGCCCAGCTTGGGGTCGACGTCGCGGTAGTCATCCACGTCGTAGCCGCCATCCGCCAGCGCGGAGGGGTAGAACGGGCTCAGCCAGACGGCGTCGATTCCCAGCGACTTCAGGTACGGGACCTTGGCGGTAATGCCCTTCAGGTCGCCGATACCGTCGCCATTGGAGTCCGCGAAGCTGCGGGGATAGATCTGGTAGACGGAGGCCTGGCGCCACCAGTTGGGGTCGCCCAGGCGGTCGGAGTCGGACAGGGTTGCCAGCGTGGCAGTGGTGGACAAGGACTGACCCTTTTCTTCAGTGCGGTTAATACGTGGTGCAGCTATATTGATATTGAATCTAAATTTACTTTCCCAAGTATTATCTGGTGCTTTGTACAGGAAGGTCAACAGCATGGCTGAACCCGTTCCCGCGACTCCCCAGTTGCTGCGGCGCGTCAGCGCCGGCGCGGTCCTGGAATTCATGCGCGCCTCGGCTGCCGTGACGGTCACGGACGTCATGGCGGCCACCGGACTGACCCGCGCCACCACCATCGCCGTCTGCGAGGATTTGGTGCGGCGCGGCTGGATCCTGGAGCTGGAGAACCAACGCGAGTTCGGGGGATACCAAAAGGGCCGCCCCGCGCGCCGGTTCGAGCTCAACGAACGGGCGGGTGTGGTCCTGGGCATGGACATCGGCTACTCCAAGGTCACGGTGGTGGTCTCCGATCTCCGGGGCAACACGCTGGGCCGGTCCAGCCGCCCCTTCCAGGCCGGCGACGTTGGTTCGAAGGAACGCATCGCCTTTATTGACGGCGTAGCCATGGCGGCGCTGCGCTCCGCGGAGACCGCACCTGAACAGGTGCTGGCCGTGTGCGCCGGGGTGGCAGCCCCAGTGGACCGGCACGGGGACGTGGTGGCCACGCAAAAATTTTGGGGACTGTTCGACCTCGGGCTGCGGCCGGCCCTTAAGGAGACCCGTGGATGGACGGTGCTGCTCGAGAACGATGCCAACCTGGCAGCCCTTGGCGACCGGTGGCAGGGGGCGGCCGCCGGGGTGGACGACGTGGTGGTGATCCTGGCCAGCGAACGGCTGGGGTCTGGCATCGTGGAAGGTGGCCGGCTGGTGCACGGAAGCCGCGGCAGCGCCGGGGAACTTGCCTACCTGGACCTGGTGGAAGGCGTGGGTGACACCTACGGCATTGCCCACCTGGCCCGGACCTGGGCAGCCGAGGCACTGGCCACGGACAAGCCCACGGCCCTCCGCGATTTCCGGCCAGGACGGGTGGAGGCCGAGCAGGTCTTCGCCGCAGCAGCCCAAGGCGACCCCGTGGCCCTGGGCATCCTGGACCGGCTTGCGGACAGGATGGCACGGGTGGTGGGCACGGTGGCCACCATGCTCAACCCCGAACTGGTGGTGATCGGCGGCGGCGTGGCCGGTTCAGCGGACGTCCTCCTGGCGCCAATCAGCGAGGGCCTGAAGGAGTTCACGGCCACCCCCGCACGGGTGGCGGTGTCCCCGCTGGGTGATTCCATCGTGACGGTGGGCGCCGTGCGCTGCGCCCTGGACTACGTGGAGAAGAACTCCCTGGACCTGGAGCTGGTGTCGACCTCTGCTCCGGCCTAGGTTTTTCGCTATACCTGCAGAGGGCCAGTTACTCCGGCATGACCATGGTGCGCAGGTCCAGCTGCCGCAGCACCCTGTCCGCCACCTCCGGGTCCATGTCCGGCTCGTTCCGCGCCGCCACCACTTCCTGCCTGGCCGCGTCCAGTGCGATGGTTTGGACGGCGATGGCAAGCTCGCGTCCCCGCTGGCGCTTCTCGGCCAAGGGTTCGTTCCGCAGGCTGCCGTCCGTCAGTTCCGCGTGCAGGCGCCGCATCCTGTCCTTGACCAGCGCCACTTTCTCCGGCGGCAGGTCCGTCATCAGGTCGTGCTGTTTCAGGGCAGCCACCGCGGCTGCCTGCGCCCTGGTGGCCAGAAGCCGGACGGCGTCACGTTCAGCCGTGCCGTCCTCGGAGGCTTTGAGGACCCGCATCAGCCACGGCAGCGTCAGGCCCGGAAGGACCAGCGTGGCCAGCAGCACCGCGCAGGCGATGACCAGCAGGTAGTCCCTTCCCGGGAACGGCGTGCCTTCCGCCAGGGTCAGCGGCAGTGCCAGGGCCAGCGCCAGGGTGGCCAGGCCGCGCATTCCGCACCACGTCAGGATGAGCACTTCCTTCAGGGAGGTGGGCTGCAGCAGGTTCCGGCGTTTCCTGGCTCCCAGGGCCAGGACGCCCAGCCATAGGAACCGGACCGCGAAGACCAGGACACACACCACCAGGGACACCCCGATCATGCTGAAGATTTCCGTCCCCTCATCCCGGATGACATGGCGGATTTCCAGCCCCACCAGACCGAACGCCAGTCCCGTGGCCAGCAGCTCCACCACATCCCAGAAGGCGTTCCGGGTAACCCGCTCAGCGGCATCCTGCGGGCGGGCGTGGCGCTGCATTTCCAAGGCGGTGACCACCACGGCAATGACGCCGGAGGCATGCACCTCCTCCGCGAGGATGTAGGCTGCAAACGGCACCACCAGGGTCACGGCACTCCGGGCCACCATGGACGTGACCAGCCGGGTGATGAGCGCGATCAGCCAGCCCATGGCGACGCCGACCAGGACGGCAAGTGCCGCTCCCACGATGAACTGCAGGACGACGTCGGGCCCCACCTTGGTGCCGCCCACGGCAGCCGCCACGGCCGCCTGGAAGATGACGATGGCGGCCGCGTCGTTGAACAGCCCCTCGCTCTGCAGGACGGTGATCAGGCGGCGCGGCATGTGCACGCGGCCCGCGACGGATTCCACGGCCACAGGATCAGGCGGGGCCACCATGGCTCCCAGGGCAATGGCGGCGGGAATACCGAGGCCTGGAATCATCAGCCACGCGGCCCCGGCCACCACGGCGGTGCTGATCACCACCAAGGCCACGGCCAGCATGATCAGGGTCCGCCACCGGACCCGGAACACGGCCCAGGAGCTGCGCTGGGCGGTGGCGAACAGCAGCGGCGGCAGGAAGATGGGGAGGATCAGCTCGGGTTCAATCTCCAGGTCCGGGAAGCCCGGAATGAAGGTCAGGGCCACCGCCAGGAGGAGCATCAGGACCGGGTACGGCAGCCGCAGCCTGTCCCCCAGGCCTACGGCCACCACCGTGGCCAGCAGCAGTCCGACTATTAGTGCGAGCTGATCCATAAGCCTCTTCCCTGCCGGCGCTTACGGGCGCGGTTCCAGGGCAGCGGCCACCGGCAGGGTGCCGTCGCGGAACTCGATGGTCCGGCCCGCGGTCTGCGGCAGGTCCAGCACGGCCGCCGCCACGATTGCCACGTTTGCCCGGGAAGTTTCCCGTTCCCCTTCCGGCGAGGGGTCGACGTCGATCCGTCCCGTCCCGGGGTTGTCCGTCAGCGCGCCGGGTCCCAGGATGGTCCACGCCAGCCCGGTGCTGCGCAGGTACTCATCCGCGGCTGCCTTGGCTTCGGCGTAGGCAAAGAAGCTGCTGTCCTCCGGCACCCCGTGGTCCTTGCCGGCGCCGAAGTAGGACACCATGACGTACCGGTTCACCCCGGCCTGGGCAGCGGCATCCATGGACCGGATGGCTGCATCACGGTCCACCGCGTAGGTGCGGTCCGGGTTGCCGCCGCCGGCCCCGGCGGACCACACCACGGCGTCATGGCCGGCGAGCGCCTGGGCGATGGCCGCCGTCGTGGAATTCTCCACGTCCAGGACCGACGGCGTGGCGCCGGTGGCGCTGACGTCGCCGGCATGGTCCGGGTTTCGGATGAACGAGGTCACGGAGTGGCCCTCGCCGGTGAGCAGTTCGGACAGGAGGAGGGCCACTTTTCCGTGGCCGCCAATGATGGCGATGCGTGTCATGCACCCATTCTGCCCGCCAGGCACCGACAGACAGAAGCGACATGGCCCTGAACAGGGCCTTTGTGCCCTGTTCCACGTTTCCGACACCCACCTAGCTTGGGGGGATGGCTGCCGGACCCCATGCGGGGTTAGATGGACCCGCATCAGAAGCGATGTTGAAGCTGGGCCGTTTCTTCACGAGGTGGGACCAGACGGACGACGGACGGGCGGTGTTCCGCGAGGGCGGCCGGAAGGGTGACATCTTCTACCGCGACCGCTGGAGCCACGACAAGGTGGTGCGGTCCACCCACGGGGTGAACTGCACCGGATCGTGCTCCTGGAAGGTGTACGTCAAGGACGGCATCATCACGTGGGAGTCGCAGCAGACGGACTACCCGTCCGTCGGGGCCGACAGTCCCGAGTATGAACCACGGGGCTGCCCACGCGGGGCGGCCTTTTCCTGGTACACCTACTCCCCTACCCGGGTGCGCTTCCCATATGCCCGGGGCGTGCTGGTGGAGATGTACCGGGAGGCCAAGGCCCGGCTAGGAGATCCCGTGCTGGCGTTCGCCGAGGTGGCAGCGGACCCGGACCGGCGGCGCCGCTACCAGCAGGCGCGCGGCAAGGGCGGGCTGGTGCGCGTGTCATGGCAGGAAGCCATCGAGATCGCCGCCGCCGCCCACGTGAACACCATCAAGACCTACGGCCCGGACCGCTGCGCGGGCTTCTCGCCCATCCCTGCCATGTCCATGGTCTCCCATGCGGTGGGCACCCGCTTCATCCAGCTCATCGGCGGAGTGATGACGTCCTTCTACGACTGGTACGCGGACCTTCCCGTGGCCAGCCCCCAGGTTTTCGGAGACCAGACCGACGTTCCCGAGTCCGGGGACTGGTGGGATGCCCGGTACCTGATGATGTGGGGTTCCAACGTTCCGGTGACGCGCACGCCGGACGCCCACTGGATGACCGAGGTCCGGTACCGCGGCACCAAGGTGGTCACGGTCAGCCCGGACTATGCGGACAACACCAAGTTCGCCGATGAATGGCTCCCCGCCCAGGCCGGGACGGACGCGGCCCTCGCCATGGCCATGGGCCACGTGATGCTGAAGGAATTCTTCGTGGACCGGCAGGTGCTGTTCTTCACCGACTACGTGAAGCAGTACACGGATCTTCCTTTTCTGGTCAGGCTGGAGAAGAACGACGACGGCGCGCTCACGCCGTCGAAATTCCTCACCGCCCTGGACGTCCCCAGTGAGTCTTTGGCCGAGGATGCCGCGTTCCGCACCGTCCTGTACGACAAGGCGGCGGGCCGCGCCGCCGTCCCCAACGGGTCCATGGGGTTCCGCTATTCCCCAAGCGGCGAGGGCAAGTGGAACCTGGACCTCGAAGGGATCGCGCCCGCCCTGTCCCTCAAGGAAGTCTCCACCGAGAGTGCCGAAATCCTGCTCCCCTGTTTCGAGGCTGCAGGCGGCGAGGGCACCATCCTGCGCCGCGGTGTTCCGGTCATGGAGGTGGGCGGCCATCTGGTCACCACGGTGTTCGACCTGATGCTGGCCCAGTACGGCGTGGGCCGTGAGGGCCTGCCCGGCGACTGGGCTGCGGGGTATGACGATCCCGCAACCCCCTACACGCCGGCCTGGCAGGAGGAGATCACCAGCGTTCCGGCCCAGGCCTGTATCAGGGTGGCCCGCGAGTTCGCCCGCAATGCGGAGCAGTCCAAGGGCCGCTCCATGATCATCATGGGCGCCGGCATCTGCCAGTGGTTCCACGGCGACACCACCTACCGCGCCGTGCTGGCACTGGTGATGCTTACCGGCTGCATGGGCCGCAACGGCGGCGGCTGGGCGCACTATGTGGGCCAGGAAAAGACCCGGCCCGTCACCGGCTGGGTGTCCCTGGCCAATGCGCTGGACTGGTCCCGACCGCCGCGGACCATGACCGGCACCAGCTACTGGTACATGCACACCGACCAGTGGCGGCAGGACGGCTATTCGGCGGACGCCCTGAAGTCCCCGCTGTCCACCGGGAAGCTCGACGGCATGCACACGGCGGACGCCATCGCCCAGTCCGCCCGGCTGGGCTGGATGCCCTTCTACCCCCAGTTCGACCGCAACCCGCTGGACGTGGCGGATGAAGCGGAGGCCGCCGTCGCCGCCGGCACTGCCGCCGATGCGCCGTCCTTCATTGCCGATTCCCTCAAGAACCGCTCCCTCAACCCGGCCATCGAAGACGTGGACGCCCCTGCCAACTGGCCCCGCACCCTGGTGCTGTGGCGGTCCAACCTGTTCGGCTCCTCCGCCAAGGGCAACGAGTATTTCCTCCGCAACCTGCTGGGAACCCACCACAACGTCATGGGCGGTGACAGCGCAGAGGAGCTCAAGCCACGGGACGTCGCCTGGCACCAGGAGGCGCCGGAGGGAAAGCTGGACCTCCTGGTCTCCGCCGACTTCCGGATGACCTCCACCACGCTGCTGTCCGACGTCGTATTCCCGGCCGCAACCTGGTACGAAAAGCACGACCTCTCCTCCACGGACATGCACCCGTTCGTGCACGCTTTCAGCCCTGCGATCGACCCGCCCTGGGAAACCAAAACGGACTTCGACACGTTCCACCTGCTGGCCCGCGAATTCTCCCGCCTTGCGAGGACGCACCTGGGCGTCCGGAAGGACCTGGTCAGTGTGCCGCTGATGCACGACACCCCCGGTCAGCTGGCCCAGCCCGGCGGGCGGGTCCGGGACTGGCGGGAGCCGCACATCCCGGCAGTCCCGGGGCAGAACATGCCCGTCTTTTCCCTGGTGGAGCGGGACTATACGGCCATCGCGGACAAACTCGCCGCCGTCGGGCCCCTCGCTGACCGGCTGGGCTTCACCGTCAAGAACGTCACCTACAACATGGCCCAGCCGGTGGCCAGGCTCAGCCATGCCAACGGCGTGATGCTGGGCGGGGCTGCGGACGGCCGGCCGGCCATGGACACGGACGCGAAGATGGCCGAATCAATCCTTGCGTTCTCCGGCACCACCAACGGTTCGCTGTCCGTCCAGGGCTTCAAGGACCTGGAGGTCCGCACCGGCCAGAAACTGGCGGACCTGGCGGAGGGTTCCGAGGAAAAGACCATCACCTTCGCCCAGACCCAGGCGGGCCCGGTCCCGGTGATCACGTCCCCGGAATGGTCCGGTTCGGAGACCGGTGGGCGGCGGTACGCCCCGTTCACCATCAACATCGAGCGGCTCAAGCCCTTCCATACCCTCACCGGCCGGATGCATTTCTTTCTGGACCACGACTGGATCACGGACATCGGCGAAAACCTGCCCATCTACCGGCCGCCGCTGGACATGCACCGGCTCTTCGGCGAGCCGCGGCTCGGCTCCGACGGCGCCATGGAGGTAACCGTCCGGTACCTGACGCCGCACTCGAAGTGGTCCATCCACTCGGAGTACCAGGACAACCTCCTGATGCTCTCCCTGTCCCGCGGCGGACCCACAGTGTGGATGAGCCCTGCCGACGCCGACGCGATCAAGGTCCGCGACAACGACTGGGTGGAATGCACCAACGTCAACGGGGTGCTGGTGGCCCGTGCCATCGTCAGCCACCGCATGCCGGCAGGCGTGGTGTACGTCCACCACGCCCAGGAACGCACCATCGACGTGCCCAAGTCCGAGGCCACCGGGCGGCGCGGCGGCATCCACAACTCGGTGACCCGACTGCTGGTGAAACCATCGCACCTGGCCGGGGGCTACGCCCAGCTGGCGTACGCCTTCAACTATCTCGGACCCACAGGAAACCAGCGCGACATGGTGGCCACCGTCCGCCGCCGGTCGCAGGAGGTGCAGTACTGATGCGGGTGATGGCCCAGATGGGCATGGTGATGAACCTGGACAAGTGCATTGGCTGCCATACCTGCTCCGTCACCTGCAAGCAGGCGTGGACCAACAGGGCCGGCACCGAATACGTGTGGTTCAACAACGTGGAGACCCGGCCCGGGCAGGGCTATCCCCGCCGCTACGAGGACCAGGATCGCTGGTACGGCGGCTGGACCCTGAACCGGCGCGGCAAGCTGGCGCTGAAGGCCGGCGGCAGGGTGAAGAAGCTGTTCGGCATCTTCGCCAGCCCCGTCCAGCCTGAGCTCAAGGACTACTACGAGCCCTGGACCTACGACTACAAAACCCTGGTGGACGCCCCCTTGGGCGACGACTTTCCCGTGGCCCGGCCCAAGTCCCTGATCACCGGCGAGGACACCAAAATCACTTGGTCCGCCAACTGGGACGACAACCTGGGCGGTTCCCGGGATCACGGGCATCTGGACCCGCTGGTGGAGAAGGTCCGGCGCGAGTCCGAGGACAAGATCAAGTTCGCCTACGAGCAGACCTTCATGTTCTACCTGCCCCGGATCTGCGAGCACTGCCTGAACCCCTCCTGCATGGCATCCTGCCCGTCCGGCGCCATCTACAAGCGGGTGGAGGACGGGATCGTGCTGGTGGACCAGGACCGGTGCCGCGGCTGGCGCCAGTGCGTCACCGGCTGCCCGTACAAGAAGATCTACTTCAACCACAAGACCGGCAAGGCCGAGAAGTGCACCTTCTGCTACCCCCGCGTGGAGGTTGGCCTGCCCACAGTCTGCTCCGAGACGTGCGTGGGGCGGCTGCGGTACCTGGGGCTGTTTTTGTACGACGCCGACGCAGTCACCGCAGCAGCGTCCGTCACCGATCCGCAGGACCTCTACGACGCCCAGATGGACGTGCTGCTGGACCCCCACGACCCCCGCGTCCAGGCCGAGGCGCGGGCGCAGGGCATCCCGGAGGACTGGCTCGACGCTGCCCGCCGCTCCCCCGTCTACGCGCTGGCCAAGGTGTACAAGGTGGCCCTGCCGCTGCACCCGGAGTACCGCACCATGCCGATGGTCTGGTACGTGCCTCCGCTCTCACCCGTGGTGGACCTGCTGCGGGACCAGGGGCACGACGGCGAGGACGCCGGCAACCTGTTCGGCGCCATCGACGCGCTGCGCATCCCGGTGGAGTACCTCGCCGAGCTTTTTACCGCCGGGGACACGGAGCGGGTCACCGCCGTGCTGCGGAAGCTCGCGGCCATGCGGTCCTTCATGCGCGGCATCAGCCTGGGCGAAGACCCGGACGAGACCATCCCGGAGTCCGTGGGCATGGACGGGCAAGGCATGTATGAGATGTACCGGCTGATGGCCATCGCCAAATACAGCGAGCGCTACGTCATTCCCACGGCCCACCTGGAGCAGGCGCACGACCTTGAGGAGCTGGGCTGTTCGCTGGATTTCGACGGCGGACCTGGCATGCAGGATTCGGCACCGTTCGGGGAGGCGAGCGGCCGGCCCGTCCCGGTGGCCGTGGATACCTTCCACGCGCTGCGGGACCGGCAGAGCTCGGACACCATCGCCGCAGGTTCAAGCCTTCATGGCAGGGTGAACCTGTTGAACTGGGATGGCCGCGGCGCGCCGCCGGGACTGTTCCCGGACAGGCTTTCCCCGCACGGGGGCGGGGAGCCGGACACCCTGGCCGCCGCCGAGGACCAGCCGTGATCCGGCCAGCCGTCAACTCACCGGCGATGACCCGCCGCGACCAGGTGGTGTACCTTGCCGCGGCCTGGTGCCTGTCCTATCCGGACGTGGAACTGGTGGAACGCGTTCCCCTGGTCCGGGCCGCGCTGGCCGAGTTTCCGGGCGCCCTGCCGGATTTCGCCCCGGTGCTGGAGCTCCTGGAAACAACCCCGCCGATGGAACTGCAGGCCCAGTACGTCCGGGAATTCGACCTGGGCAGGCGGCATGCCCTGCACCTGAGCTACTGGACGGACGGCGATACCCGGCGCCGCGGCGAAGTGCTGGCCTTCTTCAAGGAGGCCTACCGGCACAGCGGGGTCCTGGTGGACCTGGACGGGGAACTCCCCGACTACCTGCCCATGGTGCTGGAATTCGCCGCCCGGGTTGACGGCGAGGCCGGCCGCGACCTGCTGCAGCGCTACCGGGCCAGCCTGGAGATGCTCCGGCTCGGGCTGCTGCGGGACAACCTCCCGCACGCCCGGATCCTGGCGGCCATCTGCGCCACCTTGCCCGGGAAGTCACCGCAGGACGAGCAGGAAGTGATGCGCATGGCCGGCTACGGTCCACCCACTGAAAGCGTGGGGCTGGACCCCTACGACCCGCGGCTGCTGCCGGTCCGGAGGGCCTGACCATGGCCGGACTCAAGGCGTTGCTGGAGACGGAGCCGGGGACCGCCGTCGTGCTTTACACCTGGGATACCGTGCTGTGGGGCGTCCTGCCCTACGTCATGGCGGTGGTGCTGGTGGGCGGACTGGTGTGGCGTTACCGGTACGACCAGTTCGGCTGGACCACCAGGTCCTCCCAGCTTTATGAATCCAGGCTGCTGCGGATCGCCTCCCCGCTGTTCCACTTTGGTCTGCTGGCTGTCATCGCCGGGCACTTCTTCGGCCTGGTGATCCCGATGGCCTGGACGCAGGCGGTGGGGATGAGCCAGGAGTTCTACCATTTCAATGCCCTGCTGGTGGGCGGCATCGCCGGGGTTGCAACGCTGGGCGGGATCGCGCTGCTGATCTACCGCCGCCGCACCACCGGGCCGGTGTTCATGGCCACCACCAAAAACGACAAGACCATGTACGTGGTGCTGACCGCTGCCATCGTGTTCGGGCTGTGGACCACGCTGGCCAGCGTCTTCGAGGGCGGGCACGGGCACAACTACCGCGAAACCGTGGCGCCGTGGTTCCGGTCGCTGTTCGTCTTCCAGCCGGACATCGCGGCGATGGCCGCGGCGCCGTTCTCCTTCCACCTGCACACGCTGGTGGGGATGGCATTGTTCGTCATCTGGCCGTTCACGCGGCTGGTGCACGCCTTTACCGCGCCGCTGCACTACCTGTTCCGCCCGTACATCGTCTACCGATCCCGGGACAGGGAGACGAAGGGCCGGGGCTGGTCCGCCGTGGGCACGCCGGACCGGGACACCCGCAACCGCTGACCGGCGGTGCGTTTTAGACAATGTGCTGAGGAGCTAGCCGTGGCCGGAACAACCTCAACGCCAGTTACCGGAAGGGCGCTGAACCTTGCGCTCGCGACGGCGGCGTCCGTGGCAGGCTTTTGGGCGTGGAACTCGGTGGCCACGCTGGGTGCCTTCTACACGCAGGACCTGGCGCTGACACCGGCCGCCACGGGAGTCCTGGTGGCGATGCCGGTGTTCGTCGGTTCGCTGGGACGGATCGTGGTGGGCACCCTGACGGACAAGTACGGCGGCAGGGCCATGTTCACATTCGTGCTGCTGGCCGCCATCCCTCCCATCCTCCTGGTGTCCATTGGCGGCCTCATCAGTTCGTTCGCGCTGGTGCTGGCCGCCGGGCTGCTGCTGGGCGTTGCCGGGACGGTGTTCGCCGTGGGGATTCCGTTCGTCAGCGCCTGGTACGAGCCCGCCCGCCGCGGCTTCGCCACCGGCGTCTTCGGTGCGGGCATGGGAGGCACCGCCCTGGCTGCCTTCCTTAACCCCCGGCTGGTTGCGGGGATCGGCTACTTCCCCACGCACCTGCTGATCGCCGGTGTCCTGGCCCTCATGGCGGCGCTGGTCTGGTTCCTCATGAAGGAATCCCCGGATTGGACACCCAACCACGCGCCGGTGCTGCCCAAGCTGATGGACGCGGCCAGGACGGCGGTCACCTGGAAACTGTGCTTCCTGTACGCCGTGGTCTTCGGCGGCTTTGTATCCTTTGCCACCTACCTGCCCACCTATTTGCGCGACGTCTACAGCTTCGACCCCGCCGGCGCAGGTGCCCGGACCGCCGGGTTCGCCTTGGCCGCCGTCCTGGCCCGTCCGGTGGGCGGGGTGCTCGCGGACAAGTTGGGCCCCAAGCCGGTGGTCATGGTGGCCCTCGGCGCCGTGGCCGTCCTGGGCTGGGTGGTGAACATGCGGCCGGACGGCGAGGTCCCGGCGGGTGCCACGTTCGTCGCCATGGCAGCGGCGCTGGGGCTGGGGACGGGCGGCGTGTTCGCCTGGGTGGGCGTCCTGTCGCCGGCAGGGAAGGTGGGCAGCATCAGCGGGATCGTGAGCGCCGCAGACGGCCTGGGCGGCTACTTTCCCCCGTTGGTCATGGGGGCCACGTACGACGCCGTAACGCGCAGCTACTCGATCCGGCTGCTCCTGCTGGTGGGCACGGCCCTGGTGGCCCTGGTATTCACCCTCCTCGCGGTCCAGCCCCGGGCAGGCACCGCGGCGGTTCAGAGGGCACGGTAACGCAGGTACACCACGCCGTTGCCGAACCGGCGCTCCTCCAGCAGTTCCAGCTGCGCTTCCAGTCCGTCCGGCAGGAAGCGCAGGCCGCCGCCCACCGTAACCGGGTTGATGAAGAGCTGGCACTCGTCCACCAGCCCGGCCTTCAGGGCGTGCGCGGCGAGGGTGGGGCCGCCGATGCTGATGTTCCTGTCGCTGGTGGATTTCAGCTCCTGCACCGCCTCCGGAGCGAACTGCCGCTCCAGCCGGGTCCTTGGCGTGGCGACGGTGTCCAGCGACGTCGAGTACACCACCTTGTCCGCTCCTTGCCAGATGCGGGCGTAGTCCTGGATGACCTGTGGCTCATTCCGTGTGTCCATGGTTTCCCAAACGGACATCACCTCGTAAATCCGGCGGCCCATGAGGTAGGTGCCCACGTCCCGCTCCAGGTCGTTGATGAAGGCGTGGATTTCCTCGTCCGGCATAGACCAGGCGAAGTTGCCGTCTGCGTCTGCCGTGTAGCCGTCCAGGGACATGATTGCGGAGTAGATCAGCTGCGCCATGGGCCCATTCTGCCGGTACTGGGCAGATCCCGCACGCAATTTAAAGCAGGTTCGCTGCCAGGGTCCTGCCGATGAACGTCCCGTAACGTTCAACCGACCAGCCCCGTTTCAGGACCAGCGTTTCGTAAAGCTCAGCGGCCGTGCAGGTAAACATGACGTCCGCCGCTTCCCTGGCGCTGAGGCCCGGCCGGAGGAGTCCCCTGCCCACCAGCTGCCGCGCGTTGTGCAGCATCCGCCGGTACCGCGCCTCGTCCACTTCCCCCAGCAGGGCCGCCATGGTGGCATCGCCGCCGGCGGCAGCTTCGCGGATGAGCAGGAACACCGGGGCCCCGAGCGGGCTCACCTCGGTGGTGAAGCGGCCGAACTGCTCCATCAGGGCGGCAGGGTCGGTGCTGGTCAGCTGGGCCAGGTCCGATCGTTCCTCGGCCGGGGACCCACCGGCGCCGAGGAGGCTCTCCTCGTAAATTGCCCGGACCAGCCCCGGCTTGCCGCCGAAATTCTTGTAGATGGTCTCAGCGGATACCCCGGCCGCCTCGGCGATTTCGGCGATGGTGGTGGCGCCGAATCCCTTGGCCAGGAACAGCTCCCGGGCGCGGGCACGGACCGTACGCAGCGATTCGGCGGCCAGCTCCCGGCGCTTCCGGGCGTCGTAACTGCGCGTGCCAGAGCGTTCCCCGGAAGCATTGACTGGGCTTTGCATGCAGTCTTAAACTCCAATCAATACAGTCAACTGTATTGAAATAAATCTAACAGGTCACTGCCTCGCCCTCCGAGGCACCAAGGAGTTTTCCATGGACACGCCAGACGGCGTGGACCGCCTCCCCGACGGCCCTGTTCGCCGCATGTTTACCGCAGCCGGGCAACACAACCTCGACGCCATGGTGGCCGAGTTTGCCGGCGACTATGTCAATACCACCCCAAACCACCCCTCCCGCAGCTTCACCGGAAGCGAACAGGTCCGGTCCAACTGGTCTGCGCTGTTCGCCGGCATTCCGGACCTAAGCCTGAAGGTGGTCGATGCCGCAACCAGCACCGATGGCAAGGTCTGGGTTGAGTGGGCATCCCATGGCACCCGCCGTGACGGCATCGCCGTCGAACAGGCCGGGATAGGCATCTTCACCCTTCGCGACGACCGGATTTCTGCCGTCAGGTTCTACCTGGAGCCGGCGGATCAGGACACCGGGGACGTGAATGCTGCGGTCCGGGCGATGGCCGGCACTGGACCGGAAGGAGCCGTGCCATGATCCTCCTGGTTGGGGCCACCGGTGACCTGGGTGGCCGGATCGCAAAGCGGCTGCGCGCTGACGGACACGAGGTCCGTTGCCTGGTCCGGCACAGCACTGACGATTCGTCGCTGAGGGCAATCGGGGCGGAAATTGTGCGCGGAGACCTCACCGAGCCCGGCACGCTGCCGCCCGCGTGTGCAGGCGTCGATACTGTGATCGCCACCGCTACTGCCATAAGCCGCCGGCTGCAAGGCAGCAGCCCGGCCAGCATCCGTGAGGTAGATGAGGTGGGCATGGGTCACCTCATCGATGCTGCGGAGTCCGCCGGCGTGCGCCGCTTCGTCTACCTGTCATTCGGCGGGGTTGATACCGCTGTTGAGACACCCTTGAGGCACGCCAAGCTGGCCATGGAGAGGCGCCTGTCGGCTTCTGCCATGCGGACAGTAATTGTCCGCCCGGACGCGTTCCAGGAAGTGCACTTGTCCCCCATCAGCCGCTTCGATGTGGCGGCCGGCAAGGTGTCCGTGATTGGAAAGGGCAACACGAAGGCGCGTTGGGTGGCGACGGATGATGTGGCGGCCCTCCTTTGCGCCGTCGCCCTCGAGCCGGACCCACCACGGCTGGTCGAGTTTGGCGGCCCGGAGCCGCTGACGAAGAACGAAGCGAGCCTGCTGGCCGCGGAGTTGATGCATCGCCCCATGAAGGTGCAGCACATGCCCCGCCCTGTGGCACGACTCGCCGTCAGGATGCTCAGCCGCCGCAGGGATGGTTTGGCCTCCGCCCTGGGGGCCGGCCTGACGACAGACCTCCACGAGGCCACGTGGGACGACAAACCCCTGCGCCAGCGCGGGATCAATCCACGGCCTGTCAGCGACTTCCTCAGGGAGCAGGCCCGGGCATATGGGGGACGTTGAAGCTGCGTCAACGTTACCGGGACACCAGGAACTGCTGCCCCAGGGTCCAGAGGTTGGAGACCGTCCAATAGACCAGGACGCCGATGGGGAAAAAGATCCCGCCAGCACCGAAAAGCAGCGGCAGCCCCACAAGGATGAACCGCTGCTGGCGCATCAGGGGGCTGTCGCTGTCCTGTCCGGCCATGCTCCGTGCGGCCCCCAGTTTCTGCGTCAGGAACTGGCAGGCAATCATCACCAGGATCATCACGACGGCGGGGACGGCCACGGCGGCGGGGTCCCCGCCGCCGTGCAGCAGCGAGGCGGACAGCGGCGCGCCAAAGACGCTGGCGGAATCGAACTGGACCACCTGGTCCCGGCCCAGTGCGCCGATACCTTGGCCCTGCGGCGCGGCGCTGGAGATTCCGGACAGTACCTGGAACAGGGCCAGGAAGAACGGGGCCTGGATCAGCAGCGGCAGGCAGGCGGATAACGGGTTGGTGCCGTGCTTTTTGTACAGGGCCATCTGTTCCTGGGACATGGCCTGCCGGGATGCCTGGTCCGTCCTGCCCTTGTACCTGGCCTGGAGCTCCTTCAGTTTCGGCTGCAGGAGGCGCATCCGGCGCTGCGCCCGGACCTGGGCGAGGAACACCGGAATCAGTGCGGCCCGGATGACAAGCACCAGCCCGATGATGGCCAGCGTCCAGGTCCATCCGCCTGCCGCCGCCATGCCCGCGGCGGCCAGCCCGTCATGGAAAGCCACCAGGATGACGGACACCAGCCACCGGAACGGCTCCATCACTGCCGAAAAAAAGTCCACGAATCCCCCATCCGCCAGTTGCTGCCAAGCTACGGCGAAACCGGGTCCTTGTCACGGGCCAGGCAGTAAAGGAGGTCCTGCCGGGTTTCCCGGCCCTACTGCTTCACAAGCGCGTTGCCGTACCCTGCATCGCACTTGCCGTCGTGTATTACTCCTGCCCCGGGCGCCACCGCGTAGTTGGGGGCCGGATTGAAGACGGCGGTGTTGACCTTGGTCACCTTACTGGCACATTCGTCGGCGGCGCCGGCACTCACACCCTGGCCGCCGATCCACATATCGATCCAGATAGTGGAGTTGGTTCCGTTCGCGTTGGCGCCCTGATGGCACGGGCCGCCCTGCGGATTGTTGCCATCGCCGCAGGTGTCTTCGACGATGAAGTAGCGGCGGACGTCCGGGAGGTAGATCCGCGTGCCCGCGGGAAAGTCGAGGACGTCCTGCCCGGTGGCCAGCGAGTGTCCTACGGCAATGGTGATGGGGTCCTCGAAGGAGCCCGTGCCTCCCGCAGTCGGATGGAGCACCGGGTGGCTGATGGTGGCTGAACCGGCAGGGGTGTTGTCGAACCAGGTGTACGCCGTGGTGTAGGTAGTGGCGACAACACGTTCGGAGGACGATGGGGCAGTGGCCGCCGCGGCGGCGGGCGCGGGCGCAGTCTTCGGCGCGGCGGACGGCGGCGTGGCAGGGGCGGGAACTGCCGCCGGCGCGTTGGCAGCTGCCTGTGCGCGGGCGGCCTCTTTTTGCGCTGCTGCGGCAGTGGCCTTGGCAGCCTTCTCCGCAGCGGCGGCTTCTTCGGCCTTCCTGGCGTGGGCCGCTTCCTTCCCGGCCTGCGCTGCGGAAGCAGCCCTTTCCACGGCAATCCGCTGGGAGGCGCCAACTTCGTCGAGCGCCATGTCGAGGGAAGTGCGGGCACCGGCTTCGACGCCCGCAGAGGAGTTGGAAGCCGGGGACGCCGTGTTGGCGGCACCGCAGCCGGTCGTGGCAAGTAATGCCGAGAGCATTGTGGCAGCGAGCAGACTGTTCCTGCGCATGAAAACTGAGCCTCTTCATGGGAGTGAGAAGGGCAGCGGCACCAGGATGCCTTGCCCGGACAGAGTGGCGGTCTGCGGAACGCAAGGCACAAAGGCCTGGGACTTAGCACACGCAAGAGCGTCCAGGACGCTCCCAGCGTGTGTGCCAACCGGTGACCTAAACGTTACCTTTCCCGGAGATGCTGTGCCAGTCGGTGACAGCCTCTACGGAGAGTGGACAGGTGGGAGGCTTTTGGCACGCGCCTGGAATCTTATACAAGAAAGCCCCCGGATCCTTGCGGGATCCGGGGGCTTAGCCTGTAGCGGTGGGGAGGCTCGATCTCCCGACCTCACGATTATGAGTCGTGCGCTCTAACCAACTGAGCTACACCGCCACGAATGAGAAAAACCTGCGTCAAGCCGGTCAAACCGCCTTGACGCAGGCCCTCATTCAGAGCCCCCCACCGGAATCGATCCGGTGACCTCGTTCTTACCAAGAACGCGCTCTACCACTGAGCTAGGGGGGCAACGAGTAAATACTCTACCGGAAGATTTCCGCACCAACAAATCGGCGCCCCGGGCGCTCCCGGGGCCAGGGGGCGCTGCCAATTCGGAACCCGGGAAGGCCGGTTTTCCGCGGATTTACGGGGCTGGAGCGGCCCGGGACAGGAGAGCTTACAACGACGGGAGGCATCTTTTGGAGGTCCCACGCCTCCATGCCGGGAGCGGAATGTGTCCATCCCCACACTCGATTGCTTAAAAGCCGATGGGCCGGCTCGAAAGCCGGCCCATCGCCGTCGTCAATTACTCAAACCTGCGGAAGGTTTACCACTTGCCCTTGCGGTTGAAGTCGCCCTGGCGGGGCTTGCGGGAGCCGTCGCCGTGGCCGCTGAAGGAACGCTCGGAACGCTCGCTGTACGAACGGCCGCCGCGGTCAGCCGAGGACCGTTCGCCGTCGTTCTTCCGGAATTCCTTTTTGAAGCCGCCGTTGCCCTTGAAGTTGCCGCCGCGGTTGCCCTGGTAGCTGGGGCGGTCGCCGGAGGGACGGCGGCCGTTGTCCAGTTCCAGGTGGATCAGCTCGCCGCCGATCCGGGTGCGGGACAGTGCGCGCAGCTGGTCCTGGCTCAGGTCCGCGGGCAGTTCCACCAGGGAGTGGTCCGAGCGGATGTCGATGCCGCCGATCTGCGCGGAGGAGATGCCGCCCTCGTTGGCGATGGCGCCTACGATCGAGCCGGGCATGACGCGCTGGCGGCGTCCCACCGCGATGCGGTAGGTGGCGTTGCCTTCGGTCAGCTGGCGGCTGGGACCGCGTGAGCCGAAGCCGTCCTTGGAGCGCTCGCGCTTCTGGAACTCGGGAGCAGCAGGCAGTTCCTTGACCAGCAACGGCTGCCCGCCCTGGGCCATGACGGCCAGTGCCGCAGCGATTTCTGCGGCCGGCACCTTGTGCTCTTCCTCGTAGGAGGCGATGAGGTCGCGGAACATGGAAACGTCCTCGGAGGCGAGGGTCTCGGTGATCCGGTCCGCGAACTTGCCCAGGCGAAGGGTGTTCACGGTCTCCGCGGTGGGCAGGTGCATCTGCTCCACCGGCTGGCGGGTGGCCTTCTCGATGGCGCGCAGCAGGTACTTCTCACGCGGCGTCATGAACAGGATGGCGTCACCGTTACGGCCCGCGCGGCCGGTGCGGCCGATGCGGTGCACGTAGGACTCGGTGTCGTGCGGGATGTCGTAGTTGATGACGTGGCTGATGCGCTCCACGTCCAGGCCGCGGGCGGCAACGTCGGTGGCCACCAGGATGTCGATGCGGCCTTCCTTCAGCGCGTCAACGGTACGCTCACGCTGCTGCTGCGGGATGTCGCCGTTGATGGCGGCAGCCTGGAAACCGCGGGACTTCAGCTTGTCAGCCAGGTCCTCGGTGGCCATCTTGGTGCGCACGAAGGCGATGACGCCGTCGAACTCTTCCACCTCAAGGATGCGGGTCATGGCATCGAGCTTCTGCGGGCCCATGATCTGCAGGTACCGCTGGCGGATGTTGTTGCCCGTGGTGGTCTTGGTCTTGACCGAGATCTCTGCGGGATCGTTCAGGTACTGCTTGGACATGCGGCGGATCTGGCCAGGCATGGTGGCCGAGAACAGCGCCACCTGGCGGTCCTCGGGGGTCTGCTGGAAGATCTGCTCCACGTCTTCGGCGAAGCCCATGCGCAGCATCTCGTCAGCCTCGTCCAGCACCAGGTACTGCAGCTCGGACAGGTCCAGGGACCCCTTGGAGATGTGGTCGATCACGCGGCCGGGGGTACCCACAACCACCTGGGCGCCGCGGCGCAGGCCGGCCAGCTGGGGACCGTAGGCGGAGCCGCCGTAGACGGGCAGCACGGTGAAGTCATCGATGTGCTTGGCGTAGGAGGTAAAGGCCTCGGCCACCTGGAGCGCCAGCTCGCGGGTGGGGGCCAGGACCAGGGCCTGGGTCTTGCGGGAGGGGCCGTTGAGGTCGTGGAGTTCGGCCAGGCGGGACAGCGCCGGCACTGCGAATGCTGCAGTCTTGCCGGTACCGGTCTGTGCCAGGCCCACCACGTCGCGGCCTTCGAGCAGCAGCGGGATGGTGGCTGCCTGGATGGGGGACGGCTTTTCGTACCCGACATCCTGGAGGGCGGCAAGGACGCGGCCGTCGATGCCGAGGTCGGTGAACTTCACGGTGTTTTCGTCAGCGTCCGCGGCAGGTGCCTCGGCTGCGGGAGCCTCGGAGTTCGTGGGAGCCTCAGCGGCGGCCACGGGGGCGTCCTCAATAACGGCGGTGGTTTCGTTCTGGTTTTCGGGCATAGGGAGATTCCTCATCCATAGGGGGCCAGGCGGCACTACCCAAGGTGAGCGGAGCCGCAGTACACGTGCCGATGGTGCCGGGCAAACGTTGACCGGCCGGTCACAGAAGTCCGGCGCTTTCGCAATCCCATGGCAGGACTTCGCGCTGCATCTCTTGGCTGCTATCCCAGCAGTCTGTACAGCGTTTCTCTTTAGCCGGCTCTCCCTATGAAAATGCCCGCATCGCTTGCGCGGGCCCCAACACTTGCCAGTCCTGCCTCAAAAATTGGGCAGGAATAAGGGATTTCCGGAGTGGGGGATGTTTCAAGTGTAGGGCACGCAGGCGCCGCGGCGTTAATCGAACGGGCGACGGCGGCGGTGAGCTTGCGCACACGGTGTCTCCTAGGTGCCGCCAGGGCAAGGGGTACTACTGCCCCAGCCGCCGCAGCAGTACCTCAAACCTGGCGTGGTATTCGTCCTGGAGCCTGATCTCGCCGTCGGCCTCTGCGCCGCGGAGGGCCTCGATGGCCTCTGCGTCCGGTTCACTGAACCACCTGCCGATGGTGATGCCGTGGCGCGGCACGAAGGTCCGCTCGATGGTGTCGCCGGCCCGGATGCTGCCGGTGCGGATGACGCGCAGGTACGTCCCCACCCGCCCCTCGTCCGTGAACCGCTTGACCCACTGCGGTTCCTTCATCCGGCGCTGGAACGTAGCGCAGGGGGTGCGCGGGGAGGTGACTTCGAGTTCGACGCCGGACCCCACCTTCCAGCGCTCCCCGATCACCGCATGGGTGGCTTCGATGCCGGACACCCTCAGGTTCTCACCGAAGCTGCCCGGCGGCAGTTCCCGGCCCAGAGCGCCGGCCCAGTAATCGGCGTCGGCCTGGGAGTAGGCGTAGACGGCCTGGTCCTCCCCGCCGTGGTGTGCCCGGTTGGCCTGGATGTCCCCGCGCAGGCCGAGCTTGTGGACCTTGACCGGGCCATTGGTCGGGCGCTTGTCGATGGCGGTGACGCCGATGCTGCCCTGGTCCCCCAGGAGCTGGTGGACACGGCAGACGGCAAGGACAGAACCTGATTCCATGGCATCAGTCTAGGGTTCCCCGGGACGCCGTCCCCGACTGCCGGCCATGGGCAGTTCTCCCCTGCTGCCGCACTGCGTTCCTACTCGCAGGCGGCACCGGCAGGGACTACGCTGATTCGAGACTTGCATTGGGGGGCAGTGCTGCGCCCAAATCGTGCGGACAACTGAGGGGGACGCCGTGGATTCGAACCAGAAAAACCCACAAGGGGAACCGGAGGACGGGCCCCCGAATGGGGCGGACAGCGCCGGGGGCAGCAGTGGTCCGGGCAGCAGCGCCAAACCCCCGCCCTGGCAGGTGCCCAAGCCTGAGCTGCGTCCCGAGCTCCTCAACCAACCCGTTACTCCAGTGGACCCGTTCGCGCGCGAGCGGGAAAAGCAGCTCAACGATGGCGCGGCGCGAAAGAAGCGCTCCCAGCGCCGCGCGGTGGTGGTGGGCCTGGGCGTGACCGCCCTCCTGGCGGGCACCATTACGGCCGTGGTGGCCAGCAACGAGGACGATCCCGAGTATGCCCAGGTGTGCTTCAACGATGAAACCGGCGAGCGCGTTGAAGACAGGAACTGCGACAGCTCCGCTGGCCGCGGCGGCGGCATCTACGCCTGGTACTTCTACTCCCGCGGAGCCAGCGTCCCCTCGATCGGCCAGAACCGGTCCACCGCACCCAACTACACACGGACTGTTCCCAGCGGGGCCAAGGCTTCCACGGGTTACAGCAGCAAGGGCGGCACGGTGAGCCGCGGCGGTTTTGGGTCAATCGCCAAGAGCGGTTCCAGCGGCGGCGGCGGAAAGGTTTCGGGGGGCTGACGGATGAAAAGAATGTTGTCTGAGCCCCGGCCGGGGTGGAAGCAAAAGATCGAAGAGCAGGGCCTGGTCTTCTCCACCACCATGATGGATGACGGACGCCGCATTGAGTACTGGAACGAGTCGGCGTACTACGAATTCACCATGGACGAGGTGGAGACCCTGGAAGTGGTGGCCGAGGACATGCACCGGATGTGCCTTGAGGCCGCCAAATTCCTGGCCACCGGCGCCATGGGCAGCATCGGCATCGGTCCGCAGGCCCTGGAACTGGCGGCGGAATCCCTGCAGGCCGGCGACGTGGACGTCTACGGCAGGTTCGACTTCATCTATGACGGTCAGGGCGGCCCGGCCAAAATGCTGGAGTACAACGCCGACACCCCCACCGGGCTCATCGAGGCCGCCGTGGCCCAGTGGTTCTGGCTGCAGGACGTCCATCCGGAGAAGGACCAGTGGAACGGCATCCACGAGGCACTGATCCGGCAGTGGAAGAAATTCCAGTACCGGACGGGAATGAGCACCTTGCACGTGGCCCACTCGGAGGTGGAGGAGTCCGGCGAGGACTGGATGACCGCCGCGTACATGCGCGACGTTGCCAGCCAGGCCGGATGGACCACCATCGGCATCAACATGTCCGATATCGGCTGGGACCCCAACCTGAACCGCTTCGTGGACCTGGACAACTTTCTGATCAGCACCATCTTCAAGCTCTACCCCTGGGAGCTGATGATGAAGGAGGAGTTCGGCCCGCGGCTGCTGGAGCGTGCCCACAACCCGCGCTGGGTGGAACCGGCCTGGAAGATGCTGCTCTCCAACAAGGCCCTGCTGGCCGCACTCTGGCACCTTTACCCCAACCACCCCAACCTGCTGCCGGCCTACCTCACCGATCCCGGACCGTTGAAGGAATGGGTCGGCAAGCCGCTGCACGGCCGTGAAGGCGACAACATCCGCATCCACGCGGACGGCATCAACATGGAACAGCCCGGCGGGTACGGCCGCGAAGGCTGGTGCTACCAGCAGTACCACCCGCTGCCGGACTTCGACGGAAACCGTCCCGTCCTGGGGCTCTGGGTGGTTGACGGCGAGTCCGTGGGCTGCGGCATCCGCGAATCCGACGGGCCGGTCACGGACTACTTCTGCCGCTTTGTCCCCAACACGATTGACGCCCCGGCGCCGCTGTCAGCGGTTGCCGACTCCACCAAGGCAGGTATCACCCTATGAGTACGGACATGACGACGACGGGCGCCTCCGGAGGAGGTCCGGGCACCCCAGTGCCGGCCAAGGGGCTGCGGGCCGGGATCCTGGACCTGGGCGACTCGGTGATGCTGGGGCTGGCCTCCACCGCGCCGGTGTACTCCCTGGCCGCCACACTGGGCCTGATCGTTGCGGTCAACGGCAACTACACTCCCCTGATCCTCCTGCTGGGCTTCATCCCGGTCCTGTTCATCGCCTATGCCTTCCGTGAACTCAACAGCGCCATCCCGGACTGCGGCACAACGTTCACCTGGTCCCGCCAGGCCTTCGGCCCGTGGGCAGGCTGGCTGGGCGGGTGGGGCGTGGCGCTCGCCGGAATCGTGGTCCTGGCCAACCTGGCGCAGGTGGCCGGGCAGTACCTGTGGCTGCTGGTAGGCGACGGGTCGCTGGCGCAGAACAAGGTTCTGGTCACCGGGACGGGCCTGCTGTTCATTGTGCTGATGACCCTGGTGAACTACCGCGGGATCCGGCTGGGCGAACACGTCCAGCGTGTGCTCACGTACGTCCAGTACATCGCGCTGGGCGTCTTCGCGCTGGCCATCGTGGTGCGGATTGTTGGGGGTGCCCCGGAGGGCCAGGCCTTCGACTTTGAGTGGTTCAACCCGGTGGGTGCCTTTACCGACCCCGGCGCCGTGGTGCACGGAGCCCTGCTGGCCCTGTTCATCTACTGGGGCTGGGACACCTGCCTGGCGGTGAACGAGGAAACCGAGGACCCGTCCAAGACCCCCGGCCGCGGCGCCGTGATCTCGGCCTTCGTCCTGGTGGCCATCTACGTTTCCGTGGCGCTCCTGGTGATGATGTACGCCACGGTGGGCTCCGAGGGAATCGGGCTGGGCAACGAGGCAAACAAGGACGACGTGTTCCTGGCCATGAAGGACGTGGTGCTGGGGCCGTGGGGCTGGCTGATCGTCATCGCGGTCCTGGCCTCTGTCCTGTCCTCCACCCAGACCACCATCCTGCCCACCGCCCGCGGCACCCTGTCCATGGGGGTCCACGGCGCCCTGCCGGCCAGGTTCGGAGAGGTGCACCCGCGCAACCAGACTCCCGGGTTTTCCACGAAGGTGATGGGCGGGGCCGCGGCAGCCTACTACGTCGCCATGAGCTTCCTGAGCGAAAACCTGCTGGCAGACTCCATCAGTGCCATCAGCCTGTTCATCGCCTTCTACTACGCCCTGACCGGCTTCGCCTGCTTCTGGTACTTCCGCGGAACACTTCGGGAATCCGCCCGCAACCTCTGGTTCCGCGGGATCCTCCCCCTGGTGGGCGCGCTGCTGCTGACCGCCGCGTTCTTTGTCTCCGCTGTGCAGATGTGGGACCCGGCGTACGGCGATACGCAGATCTTCGGCGTCGGCGGGGCGTTTGTGAGCGGTGTGGTGCTGCTGGCCCTCGGCGTGGTGCTGGCTGCCGTTTGCCGGTTCCTGCCCGCCACCCGCGGCTACTTCCTGATCAAGAAGTGACGGGTGAACACATGACACGCGAAGAAATGACAGCTGAAGCCATGGCCGCCGGTCTGTCAGACATCCTGGACCTTGATTCCCTGCTGTCAGCGGGGGAACTGGAACTGCGGCAAAAGGTCCGGGACTTCACCAACCAGCGCATCAAGCCGGACATCGCCCGCTGGTATGAGGACGCCGTCTTTCCCCTCGATCTGGCGCCGGAGCTGGGCGAGCTGGGCGTTCTGGGCATGCACCTGGAGGGCTACGGCTGCCCCGGCCGATCCGCCGTCGACTACGGCCTCGCCGCGATGGAGCTGGAAGCCGGCGACTCCGGGATCCGCACGTTCGTATCCGTCCAGGGCTCCCTGGCCATGACCGCCATCCACACCTGGGGCTCGGAGGAGCAGAAACAGGAGTGGCTGCCGCGGATGGCAGCGGGCGAAGTCATTGGCTGCTTTGCCCTGACCGAGCCCACTGCGGGTTCGGACCCTGCTTCCATGGCCACCTTCGCCCAGCGCGACGGCACCGGGGACCACGCCGGCTGGGTGCTGAACGGGGCGAAGCGCTGGATCGGCCTGGCGTCGGTGGCCGGCGTAATGGTGGTGTGGGCCATGACGGACGACGGCGTCCACGGCTTCCTGGTGCCGGCCGGAACCCCCGGCGTGACCGCCACACCTATCACGCAGAAGCTGTCCATGCGCGCGTCCATCCAGTGCGACGTGGTGTTCGACGACGTCCGGCTGGGTCCCGAGGCCCTGTTGCCGGGGGCGCGGGGGCTGCGCGGCCCGTTCACCTGCCTGAACGAGGCCCGGTACGGCATTGCCTGGGGCGCCATGGGCGCGGCCCGCGATTGCTATGAGGCGGCCCTGGCGTACTCGCAGGACCGGCTGCAGTTCGGCAAGCCGCTGGCCGGTTACCAACTCACGCAGGAGAAGCTGGTGAACATGCTGGTGGAGATCCAGAAGGGCACGCTGCTGGCCCTTCACCTCGGGCGACTCAAGGATGCGGGGACCATTCGGCCGGAGCAGATTTCGCTGGGCAAGCTCAACAACGTGCGCGAGGCCATTGCCGTGGCGCGGGAGGCCAGGTCCATCCTGGGCGGCAACGGCATCACAACGGACTACTCACCGCTGCGGCACGCTGCCAACCTGGAGTCCGTGCGGACCTATGAGGGCACCGACGAAGTCCACACCCTGATCCTAGGCAGGCACATCACCGGCCTGGGCGCTTTCCAGTAAGCGCGGGGGCCCGGCTGGTCAGGCCGAGAAGCCGCCGTCTGCCTTGATCAGCTGGCCGGATACCCAGCGACCTGCCGGCGAGAGCAGGAAGGCCACGGTTCCGGCGACGTCGGCCGGGGTGCCCAGGCGGCCGGTAGGCTGCTGCGCGGTGAGCTCCTCCCGAATCTCCGGGGTCATCCACCCCGTATCCACCGGGCCCGGGTTCAGCACGTTCGCGGAAATCCCTTGCGGGCCCAGTTCGCGGGCGGCGGCAATCACGATCCTGTCCAGCGCCCCCTTCGAAGCGCCGTACGGAAGGTTGAACGCCGTGTGGTCGCTGGTCAGCGCAACGATCGCGCCGCCGTCGTCCGTTGCCTGGCGAGCGAAGGCGGCAATCAACTGCCAGCTGGCGCGGGTGTTCACCGCGAAGTGCCGGTCAAAGGATTCGATGGTGGTGTCCAGCACGCCCGAATCCACCGACTCCGCGTGGCTGAGCACCAGGCCCTGCAGCGGTCCGGCCAGCTGCGCGGCCTCGGCAACCAGCCGGTCCGGCACGCCCGGGTCCTGAAGATCGGCCGACAGGACGGAGACCTTGGCGCCGATGGCTTCAAGCTCCGCGGTAAGCCGGACCACGTCCTCCGGTTCGCTCCCCCAAGGCATGCGGGCGTCGTAGTCGGCCCAGTAGGACAGAACCAGGTCCCAGCCATCCGCAGCCAGCTGCCGGGCGATGCCGGCGCCGATCGCGGCCAGGCGCCCCACTCCGGTGACCAGGGCAACGGGACGGGCGGGGACGGGCACGGTGGATTCCATTCGACCAGCCTAGCGGCGGCTGGTGCCCGCGCTGTTCAGGCCGCTGCCGGCTCCGCTTCCTTTGAGCCTTTATGCCGGCGGATGGTGGCGCTGATGCCCGCGGCGATGGTGCACATGGCCGCCGCTCCCAGCCACGCGTAGGTGTAGTGCCCGGTGGCGTCGCGGAGGGCGCCGGCAGCGATGGCGGCCGCGGCAGCCCCGAGCTGGTGGGCGGCGAAGACCCATCCAAAGACCACGCTGCCGTCAGCGCCGAACGTCTCGCGGCAGATGGCGGCCGTGGGCGGGACGGTGGCCACCCAGTCCAGGCCGTAGATCACCACGAATACGATCATGCTGGGCTGCACCTCGGCGTTGAGCAGCAGCGGGAGCACCAGCAGGCCGATGCCGCGGAATTGGTAGTAGACGGCCAGCAGGATGCGGGGGTTGAAGCGGTCGGTCAGCCAGCCCGAGGCGATGGTTCCGATGATGTCGAAGATCCCGACGACGGCAAGCAGCCCAGCGGCAGTGGTTTCCGGCATGCCGTGGTCGTGGGCGGAGGGAATGAAATGGGTGCCGATCAGGCCGTTGGTGGTGGCGCCGCAGATGGCAAACCCCGCCGCGAGGGCCCAGAAGGTCCTGACCTTGCTGGCCCGCCGCAGCACCTGCAGCGCGCGGACGGCGGCGTTGGTACGGGGTCCGCTGTCCTGGACCGGTGCGGCCTCTTCAGCCTCGACGTCCACCGGCGCAGCGCCGTACGGCAGCACCCCGACGTCGGCAGGCGAGTTCTTGAGGAACTTCAACACCAGCGGGACCACGGCCAGGGCACCGGCGGCGATCAGCAGGGAGGCCTGCCGCCAGCCGGGGTCCTGCGCGAGCATGGCGATGAAGGGCAGGAAGACCAGCTGTCCTGCGGCGCTGCCTGCAGTGAGGATGCCGATCACCAGTCCGCGGCTTTTGGTGAACCACGTGTTGGCGATGGTGGCGGCGAAAACCAGGGCCATGGAACCGGTTCCCAGCCCGATCAGCAGCCCCCACGTCAGCAGGATCTGCCAGGACTGGTTCACCAGCACGGTCAGGGCGCTGCCCATGCCGATGAGGGCAAGTGCAGTTGCAGTGACGGCCCTGACCCCGAACCGTTCCATCAGGGCGGCGGCGAACGGGGCGGTCAGGCCGAATAGCACCAGGTTGATGCTCACGGCCGCTGACAACACGGTGGTGGACCAGCCGAACTCCTGCTGGAGCGGGACCATGAGGACACCCGGGGCGGCCCGGAATCCGGCTGCCCCAACGAGGGCCAGGAACGCGACGGCGGCCACCGCCCACGCTGGGTGCAGGCGCCTGCGCTTCCGCGGCGACGAGGGGAGGGCAACAGAGTCCGCGGAAACTTTGGCGGCCTCTTCAGGCAGG